>NZ_AP019720.1:1345864-2018796 GCF_006739205.1 Streptococcus mutans | reverse complement strand
AGTGTACTCCTATCAAGATTGTAATAAGAAAATTTTACCATAAATTGAGAAAGTTTTCCACAGGTGAAAAAAGATGAGTCCACAATGTGGACATAAGTTTTCCACAATTTGTGGAAAAGATGATAAATTCTGTTAATCAAGAGATTCGATAGCATCTTTTCTTGTGGAAAAGTGGTTAAAAACAAAAACAAAATGAACAAGCTAGTTTAACTTGTTCATTAATCTGTTGAAGTCTTCTTCGGACGAAAAAGAAATTTTAAGTTGACCTTGATGTTTTTTATTATAATGAATAACAACAGGTAAGCCTAATGATTGACTTAGCTCTTTTTCTTTTTCTGCCAGAAAAATGTCTTTTGAAGGTTTTTTTTCTTTCTTTGTTTGACTTTTAAGTGCTCTTTCAATTTGATGCACACTTAACTGTTCAGTAAGAATTTTTTGGAACCATTTATCTTGTAAGTCTTGCTTTTCTACACTTAAAAGAAGTCGTGCGTGTCCTTGAGAAATTAGACCTTTTTCAAGAGCTTGGCTGATGTGCAGAGGAAGATTTAACAATCTGATACTGTTAGTAATATATGGTCTTGATTTTCCAATTACTTTAGCAATATCATCATGAGTCATATGATTTCTATTAATGAGATTTTGGTAAGCTTTGGCTTCTTCAATAGGATTAAGATCAGAACGTTGTAAATTTTCGATAATAGCTTGCTTCATACTGTCATCATCAGAAATTTTTTTGATAATAACAGGAATCTTATTTAATCCAGCTAATTTTGCTGCTTTTAAGCGCCTTTCTCCTGCAACCAAATCGTAGCCAAAAATATCAGATTTTCGAACAATAATGGGTTGAATTAAGCCATTTTCTTTAATAGATTGTGCTAACTCTTCCAATTCTTTAGTTTTAAATTGCAGTCGAGGTTGATAGGGATTTGGATTAATATCTTTAGTATTAAGATATTTTAATTGTTCAGTCATCATTTACTCCAATAATAAAAATAGAAGAGGTGGGATAAAAATCCTTCACTTAGATAAATTATCCCGCCCCTTCACAGTTGGTTAGAGACATTTAGGTTATCTCTATTATCTGCCTAATACTAAAAGTCAACGAAGTTGTCTTCATATCTCACCTCAAAGAATTTCTCGGACTTTTTGAACTTGCCGTACTCCAAGTATTGTTTTGTAAATTGTAGGCAGTTGTGATGTTATGGAGGACGAGATCAGTATTTGACAACGAACTAGTACTGTGGGCTAGGCAGAACATCTATACTAGCTGTCACTGGTTAATGTGGCGCTTAGAACCCATTAACTTTTCTACGTCTTAATCTATTTGATTTGTATTGACTATCAGTTATCATTTATAAAGAGCTGCTGTTTTATCTAAAAATAAGACTGGGATTATGGTTGTCCCAGACTTATTGTTGTATTGTATAGTTGTCCATTCTTAATGATTCAAATCTTGACTTGTTTTAGTTAATTGGATCTCAACTGTTTGTTTATCTTTTTCGCGATAGAAAGTGAGTTTAATTTTATCTCCCTTTTTGTGTTTGTAAAGAATACTTTGAAGATCGCTGATAGACGCTACCTTCTTCCCATCAATTTCTGTAATGACATCATATTTCTTCAGCTTCCCATCTGCTGGCATACCACTTTGTGTTGAAAGAACAACAATACCGCTTGTGACATCACTTGGTATTTTTAAAGTATCTCTTCCACTTGTTGAAGCTTCACTAAGATTAGCCATTGAAATACCAAGAGCGGGTCTAACAACTTCACCATTTTCTTCTAATTGATTAATAATAGAGACAACATCGTTTGAAGGAATTGCAAAGCCCATTCCTTCAACAGCAACGCCACTATTTGAGTTATTACTTGATGCAATTTTACTTGAATTGATACCAATAACTTGTCCTTTGATATTAATTAAAGCGCCACCAGAATTACCAGGGTTAATAGCTGCGTCTGTTTGAATAGCATTAGTTGAAATTGTTTCGCCATTTTCATTTTGTGAAGTTACTGTACGACTGAGACTTGAAACAATTCCTTCTGTTACAGAATTAGCATAATCACTGCCTAAAGGGCTACCAATAGCGATTGCTGGTTCTCCAACTTTTATTTTATCCGAATTAGCAAATTCAGCAACTGTCGTAACATACTTAGAAGAAATTTTAATAACAGCCAGATCAGAATAAGTATCAGAACCTACTAATTTACCGACAACTTTTTTACCATTAGCCATCATGATTTCTAACTTTTCTGCATCTTTAACGACATGATTGTTTGTAACTAAATAAGCACTATCGCCATCTTTTTTATAGATAACACCAGAACCTTCACCGTAGACTCCTAGACCATCCTCTGATTTATTTTTTTCTTGAGAACCGCTGTCATAATTGTAATAACTATTATCTGTTTTTTGATAATTGATGACAGATACAACTGTATTTTTGACATTTTTAACAGCCTTGGTAGTGTTAGATTTGGTATCATAAATGACATTACTAACAGTTGTTTTTCCATTGTTAGAAAACGATTTGTTACCAGTTATCCAATTAAAGGTAAGTGTTGATATGACCCCTAAAATAAAAGTTAAAAAAATAACTAAAAAAGGTATAAACCATTTTAAAAAAGGGTGAGATTTCGTATTATTCACTTTAAAGCCTCCAAAATTTATAATGACTAGTCTAAGTAATTTGACTTAATTATACCTTAAAATAATTAAAAAAGAAAGAATCCACAAGTTGTGGAAAACTTTCAGAAAATGTTGATTGCTATTTACAAAGAAGTATTTTTTAGAAAAATTTATGATTTAAAAAACTGTGGAAAAGTATATTAAAAAAGATGTTATAATAAATTATATGAAAGTCAAATTAATCACAGTTGGTAAATTAAAGGAAAAATATCTGAAAGATGGGATTGCTGAATATTGTAAACGTCTAAAGCGTTTTACTAAATTTGAACTGGAAGAATTACCCGATGAGAAAATTCCAAATAATGCTAGTCAAGCTCAAAATACTTATATTCTTGAAAAAGAGGGTCAGCGAATTCTTAATAAGATTTCTAATCGTGAGTTTGTTATTGTTTTAGCAATAGAAGGGAAGCAATTTTCTTCTGAGAAATTTAGCCAACTTTTATCTGCTACAATGTTGAAGGGATATTCTGATTTGACCTTCGTTATTGGAGGGAGTTTAGGATTATCACAGGAAGTTAAAAAAAGAGCTTCTATATTAATGAGCTTTGGGTTATTAACTCTTCCTCATCAGTTAATGCGTCTTGTTTTTGTAGAACAAATTTATCGAGCCTTTATGATTCAAGAGGGAAGCCCTTACCATAAATAAGGGAAAAAGGATCATTCTGAAATTATCAAACAGCATTAAGCATTAGTATTATGGTTTAGAAAAGTTTATAAAAGCTGATATTAATTGTGAATTACCCTAAAGTGAAAAAATCATGTTAAAATGATTTTTAAGAGGCTGGTTTTTGATTACGCCGTTTAGTAATTGACTAGCAATTGGTTATAAAAGAGCTATTGATTGGTCTTTACTATGATATTTTAAATTGATGATTGGATTCAACATTTATTAAGTATTAAGACTCATAAAGATGAGATAAATCGCTTATTTGCTTGTGAAACTAATAAATATCTTTAAAAAGTTTCACGTGAAACAAAAGGAGAAATTATGACAAAAGATTATCAAAATTTTGAAGGTTTAAGAGTAGCTATGCTTCTAACTTTTATGAGTGGTTTTATTGATGCTTATACATTTATTACACAAGGCGGGCGCTTTGCTAGCATGCAAACCGGAAATCTTCTGTATATGATGATGAAATTTGCAGATGGTCATTTTAAAGAAGCTTTTAGTTTTTTTATTCCGATTATTTTCTTTATTTTAGGACAATTTTTCTACTATTTTCTTAGAAAGTGGATTACACCTAAAAATTTAAGGTGGCATAAATCAAGTACTTATGTATTATTTATTTTATTATCTGTTATAGCTATTTTTAGTCCGATTTTACCCTCTATTTTTACGATTGCGGGATTAGCCTTTTTCGCTTCTATTCAACTAGCAACCTTCAAAAGAGTCAGAGGTTATCCTTATACTAATACTATGATGACTGGAAATATAAAAAATGCTGCTTATCTTTTTCTTAAGGGTAGTGTAGAAAAAAATGAGCAGATTAGAAAGCAGGCTTTTTATATTTTTATGGCTATTATTATGTTTATGATAGGCGTTTTACTATCAACTGTTATGTGCCGTTATTTAATCAAAAGTAGTTTATATTTTTTACTTTTGCCTATGTTAGCCTTAATTTATTTTTTAAATAAAGAAGAAGCCCTTTAGATGAGACTAAAAGACTTCTTTGATCCCAGCAGGATTCGAACCTGCGACCGTTCGCTTAGAAGGCGAATGCTCTATCCAGCTGAGCTATGAGACCTCATAACTCTATTATTCTAACAAAATTCATAGATGACTGTCAATCCTATTTTAAAGAACCTTGAGTTACTTTTATTATGTCCTGTTATAAATAAAAGTATAACTAAAAAACAAGTTAGTCTGACATGCTAGAGTTTCCCACTAAAAGTATAAAAAGTAAATAATATGTTTATTACCCATTATGTTATAGAAATATCTTACTTCTACCCTTCTGCTTTTGAAGGAGGATAAATTGAAATTTATTTAAAAAAGCAGACAAATATTATTATAATTTTTTGAAAAAAAGCTAGACAAATAAAAGATATTTGTTATAATAATAAGAGTGTTGATGAGACATCTATGGTCCGTTGGTCAAGGGGTTAAGACACCGCCTTTTCACGGCGGTAACACGGGTTCGAATCCCGTACGGACTATATATTCCGGCATAGCTCAGTTGGTAGTAGCGCATGACTGTTAATCATGATGTCGTAGGTTCGAGTCCTACTGCCGGAGTGATAAGACACTAATCTCGTAATAATATGGGATTTTAGATTGAAGAAAAGATCCATTGGATCTTTTCTTCAATCTTTTTTCTTTTCAAGATAAAAAACTCCTAGAAATACTGATACATCAATACTTCTAAGAGTTCTATTGTTTCCTCTTTTTGTAAAATTGACTGTTTTATAAAGTATGAGAGGTCTTATTTATATTCTGATCAATTATTTTAAATTAAATTTTTTGTAATAAAGTTGGTAAAATACAAAGAGAAAGATACCTAGACAGGTAAGAAGAATTCCTTGATATAGTCCTTGGGGCACAAAAGTCATTATAATCTTCCCACTA
The DNA here is from genome assembly GCF_006739205.1 of Streptococcus mutans. Taxonomy (NCBI): domain Bacteria; kingdom Bacillati; phylum Bacillota; class Bacilli; order Lactobacillales; family Streptococcaceae; genus Streptococcus; species Streptococcus mutans. The sequence continues at coordinate 2,013,544 of NZ_AP019720.1, read as the reverse complement.
CCTTTAGAAACATCAATTTTCATTAGTCCATTTTGTGCTTTAGATATTTTAATTGCTTTTCCATTTTGTTTAGCAAACCAACCTTTATCATATGGTAAAGTGTAAATCAAGGAAGTTCTCTTTTTGGCAACATAGGTAGTAAAAATTTTATTTTTCTTAGTTGTTGTTTTAACAGTTTGACTTTTTAATTGCTTTATACTTTTTTGATAGGCAGTTAAATCGAGAGCATAAATATGTGGTAAATCATAACTAACCGTTTTATTTTTTGGAAAACTAAGCTTAAATATTAATGTTTGAGTTTTTTTATAATTTCCTAAATTAAAAAGATAATAACTTTCGTCTATGATATAAGAACTTGTGTGCTTGTTAGTTGTTATAAAGACATTTTCGTCTTTATTATTAACTGTCAAGTTAGGAAGGCTGATATAAAGTTGACTATTTGCAGGACACTTTACAGTATAGTAAACTTGTGCCTTATTTCCTTTTGAACCATTAATAGTAACACGATTATCTAAAACTTGCATTCCGACACTTGAAATAATAGGGATTTCTTTGAAAAGTGTAAGATTTAGATCTGTCAATTCATTAACAAATTTTTGTTGATTATCAAGGGGATAAGAGTCAAACTTGACATCTTTGTAAATATGATTTGACATAAGTGCTAAAGGAAGAGAATAGAAGTTTTTGTAAAGTTGCAGCTTATTGTTTTTCTGTTTTAAATGGAATCCAAATTTATGAGGATTTTGATTATTAATATTGTATTTAATTGAAAAAAGACTATCCATCAAAATAGTATTATTAGGATAACTAATGGTAGAATGATTTCCTTGTGAATAGTAGCCTAGAGAATTCAATAATTGTGCTGATAAGTTATTTTTGACAGATGAGAACTGAGAAATGCTATTATAATTAAATTTCATACCATCATTGTAAGTTTGGGGAATTTGTTTTTCTGTTCGAAAAAATTCTAAGTTATCTTTTTTAGTTTTCTTAACATAGTTGTCAATTTCCTTTACATTATCTTCATAAACCTCTCTTGAAGGGAAATTCCAGTCAGTTTGAATTCCTTCAATTTGATAAAAAGTATTTAAAGCTATTTCAAAACTTGTAAAGATAAGTGTAAAGGAAATAATAACTTTATAAGAAACTAATTGATTAAAAAAAGTAAAAAGAATAATAAAATAACTAACTAAAAAGATAGTTGTTAATATAAAATTAACTTGTGTCAGATAATTATAATAGTCCTTGAATAAAAAAGTTGCTAAAAATCCTACTCCCAAGAAGGTAAAGGCTGGATAAAAATTTTTCAATTTTATATCCTTTATCCGAGTTAACGTTTCAGCTGCCATTATGACAATAACTAAGGAGAAAGCCCAAGAATAACGATGCAAAAACATATTAGGTGAATGCATTCCTTGCCAAAATAAATCAAGTGGTTGAAAGATAAAACTTGCAATAATAATAGCCAATAAAAGAAAATAAGCTACTTTAACTTGCCATTTTATAGATTTAACAAAGAAAAAAGTAATGGCAAAAATCAAGGGAAGTAAACCGATATAAATCGTTGGAATAGAGCCATATTTTGTCGTATCATAACTACCAAGAAGACTTTTAGCAAAAAAATCGAAATACCAAATGTCTGATGAAAATAGACTAATTTGTTCTGTTAATACTTCACCATGGCTCTTTAAATCAAGAAATGTTGGAAGCAGCATAAAAGCACTTGTCAGCGTTGCAAAGATTGATACGAGCACAAAATCACTTAATCGTTTCATTCTGTTTCTAATATCCCACGAGACTTGCGTAAAAAACCAAAGAGTTAAGAAAATAGCTGTCATGAAACCAAAATAGTAATTTTGAATAAATAAACAAGTAAGAGTTAGAAAATAAAGAAAAATCCCCCTTTTTTCTACTAAACGCTGTAAACCAAGCATAATAAGTGGTAGCAGGATAAAAACATCTAACCAATTGTTTAATTCTAACTGACTGCTAGTAAAGCTCATTAAAGCATAAGATGTTGACAGCATCAAAACGAGTGATTTAGAGATTTTAGTATAAATTTGCCCAAGACTGTAAAAAGCAGATAAACCTATTAGACCAAATTTGATTAAAGTGAAGAGATAAAAAGCATCTGCCATATTTTTTACATTAAAAAAGTAAGTAAAAGGTGTTAAAAAACTTCCCAAGTAATAACTTGTCAGAGCAAAAATATTAAAACCAAGCCCAGCCTTAAAAGAGTAAAACAAACTATCCGTTCCATGGAGAATATTACGAAAAAGAGCATCAAAAATCACATATTGATGAAAACCATCACTAGCTAAAATAGTTGTGCTACTCCCCCAATAAATATTTTTGGAGAATAGAACGAGAAACATTATAAAACTTGGTAGCAGAAAACTAAGACTATAGTAAAGAATACTTTGTTGGTGTTTTTTTATAAAAATTTTCATAGCAATTTAAAATGTAAAAATAAAAAGCGTTTCCGCTTTTTATTGCCAGAGTTGTGCTACTTTAGCCTGAACTTCTTCATTTTCAAGAAATTCATCATAAGTCTCATCAATACGATCAATGACACCATTTTTAGAGATAACCAAAATATGATTTGCTAATGTTTGGATAAATTCATGATCATGGCTAGCAAAAATAATAGATTCTTTGAAATCTTTAAGCCCATCATTTAAGCTTGAGATAGACTCTAAGTCTAAGTGATTAGTTGGATCGTCGAGTACCAGTACATTGGACTTGAGGAGCATAAGTTTAGCTAACATCACACGCACTTTTTCGCCACCTGATAGGACACTGACAGACTTGTTAACTTCATCACCAGAAAAAAGCATACGACCCAAGAACCCACGAAGAAAAGTATTATCATCATCTTCTTTGTTTGCAAACTGACGGATCCATTCAAGAATAGATTCTCCACTCGCAAAATCATTTGTATTGTCTTTAGGAAGATAGGATTGACTTGTTGTAACACCCCATTTAATGGTACCTTCATAGTCAATATCCCCCATAAGTGCACGAATAAGAGCTGTTGACTGAATATCATTTTGGGCAATAATAGCAGTTTTATCTCCAGAATTTAAAGTAAAACTGATATTGTCAAGAATGCTTTCACCATCAATTTTAACTGAAAGGTTTTCTACTGATAAAAGATCATTTCCAATTTCACGTTCCGCTTGAAACTTAATAAAGGGATACTTACGGCTTGAAGGTACAATTTCTTCTAACTCAATTTTATCAAGCATTTTTTTACGAGAAGTTGCTTGTTTTGATTTAGAAGCATTGGCTGAAAAGCGGGCAACAAATTCTTGTAATTCTTTGATTTTTTCTTCTGCTTTAGCATTACGGTCAGCTTGAAGTTTTGCTGCTAGTTCAGAAGATTCTTTCCAAAAATCATAATTACCCACATAGAGTTTAATTTTTCCAAAATCTAGATCAGCCATATGAGTGCAGACTTTATTGAGAAAATGGCGGTCGTGAGAGACTACAATAACAGTATTTTCAAAGTCTATTAAGAAATCCTCTAACCAATTGATAGATTGGATATCTAAACCATTGGTAGGTTCATCTAGTAAAAGAACATCTGGTTTACCAAAAAGTGCTTTAGCAAGTAACACTTTAACTTTATCACCGTTAGTGAGCTCACTCATGTTTTGATAGTGAAGTTCTTCAGGAATATTCAAATTTTGCAAGAGCTGAGAAGCTTCACTTTCAGCTTCCCAGCCATTTAATTCCGCAAACTGACCTTCAAGTTCAGCGGCGCGAACACCATCCTCATCTGAAAAATCAGGTTTCATATAGATAGCATCTTTTTCTTTCATGATGTTATAGAGATCTTGATTGCCCATAATAACAACATCAATAGCGCATTCTTCTTCGTAATCAAAATGATTTTGACGTAAAATAGATAAGCGTTCCTCTGGACCAAGAGAAACATGGCCTGTGGTAGGTTCAATATCACCTGATAGGATTTTTAAGAAAGTTGATTTTCCAGCACCATTAGCACCAATCAACCCATAAGTATTTCCCGCTGTAAATTTAATATTGACATTATCAAAAAGTTTACGATCGCTGAAACGCAGCGAAATATCTGATACAGTTAGCAATTTTCCACCTCATCTTTTAATACTCTTTCATTTTACAAGAAAACCCTTGATTTTTCAAACAGTTACCTAAGTTATCTATAGGATAAGAACAGAACTTAAACATGATTATTTTTTACTATTTTATTTCAAGGGTCAGTTAAAAATTATCCACTTAGTTAAGATTAGTTCATCCTTCAAAAGTTGATTAGAAATTGACATGTTTTTAGGATACTGGTACTGCTGACGTTATCGTATTGTTTGACAAAGAGACCAAGAGAATTCTACTTAGCATAGTTAATTGTGCTTATGTAATTTTAAAAAAAAGATGTAGGTATTTGTAAGTGGTTGCAGGACAATATGTATGCTTATCTCAAACTTATTAATTTTGTTTGTTCTGTTTGATGTTAAGAATTGTGTTATAATGAAGTAATCGTATTTCTAGGAGAGAACAAATATGTCAAAACCTATTATTTTAACAGGAGATCGACCAACAGGGAAATTACATTTGGGTCATTATGTTGGTAGTCTTAAAAATCGTGTCCTTTTACAAAATGAAAATAAATATGAAATGTTTGTTTTTTTAGCAGATCAACAAGCTCTCACAGATCATGCTAAAGAATCAGAAATTATTAAAGATTCTATTGCAAATGTTGCTCTTGATTATTTGTCAGTAGGTCTTGACCCTGAAAAGGTCACTATTTTTATCCAAAGTCAAATTCCGGAATTAGCTGAATTGACCATGTATTATATGAATTTAGTATCATTGGCTCGTTTGGAACGCAATCCAACTGTTAAAACTGAAATTGCTCAAAAAGGATTTGGCGAATCTATTCCAACAGGATTTTTAGTTTATCCTATTTCTCAAGCGGCTGATATTACAGCTTTTAAAGCAAATTATGTACCTGTTGGCAATGACCAAAAACCCATGATTGAACAAACGCGTGAAATTGTGCGTAGCTTTAATCATACTTATAAAACAAATTGTTTAGTAGAACCAGAAGGTATTTATCCTAAAAATGAGGCAGCTGGTCGTTTACCAGGTTTAGATGGTAATGCAAAGATGTCGAAATCACTTGGTAATGGTATTTTTCTTTCTGATGACGCTGATACCGTTCGTAAGAAAGTGATGAGCATGTACACAGATCCAAATCATATTCGTGTTGAAGATCCAGGCCAAATTGAAGGAAATATGGTTTTTCACTATCTTGATATTTTTGGACGTAAAGAAGACCAAACGGATATTGCAGCTATGAAAGAACATTATCAAAGTGGTGGACTTGGAGATGTTAAGACCAAACATTATCTTTTAGATATTCTTGAACGAGAATTAACACCAATACGTAGACGCCGTCTGGAGTATGAAAAAAATATGGATCAAGTTTTTGATATTTTAAAAAAAGGTAGTGAAACAGCACGTGAAACAGCTTCAGAAACCTTAAGTGGAGTTAAAAGGGCTATGGGAATTAATTATTTTTAGAATAGACCATTTGGGGGAGAACAGAAGACTAATGTTAATTAACTTCTGTTCTTTTTTGAAATTTTCTAGAATTCATTGACAAATGATTTTAGCGTGTTATTATAGTAACAATAAAAAGGCCAGTAGGCAAAATGTATAGAAAAGAGGATTATTTTAATGTCAAATTGGGACACCAAATTTTTGAAAAAAGGTTATACTTTTGATGATGTATTGCTTATTCCGGCTGAAAGCCATGTTCTTCCAAACGAAGTCAGTATGCAAACAAAATTAGCGAAAAATTTGACATTGAATATTCCAATTATTACTGCAGCTATGGATACTGTTACTGATAGTAAGATGGCTATTGCTATTGCGCGTGCAGGTGGTCTTGGTGTTGTTCATAAAAATATGTCAATCAAAGAACAAGCTGAAGAAGTTCGAAAAGTAAAACGCTCAGAAAATGGTGTTATTATTGATCCTTTCTTTTTGACACCAGAGCATAAGGTGTCTGAAGCCGAAGAATTGATGCAGCGTTATCGTATTAGTGGTGTTCCGGTCGTTGAAACCCTTGATAATCGTAAGTTAATTGGAATTATTACCAATCGTGATATGCGTTTTATTTCTGACTATGAAACCCCTATTTCAGAACATATGACTAGTGAAAAGTTGGTCACAGCTCCTGTGGGAACAGATCTTGAAACAGCTGAACGTATCTTACATGAGCACCGTATTGAAAAATTACCTTTGATTGATGAAAAAGGTCGCTTATCTGGTCTCATTACTATCAAAGATATCGAAAAAGTTATTGAATTTCCAAATGCAGCAAAAGATGAATTTGGCCGCCTTCTAGTTGCTGGTGCGGTTGGTGTCACATCAGATACTTTTGAACGTGCTGAAGCTCTCTTTGAAGCTGGAGCAGATGCTATCGTTATTGATACCGCTCATGGACATTCTGCAGGTGTACTTCGTAAGATTGCTGAAATTAGAGCTCATTTTCCAGATCGTACCTTGATTGCTGGCAATATTGCGACTGCTGAAGGAGCACGTGCCCTTTATGAAGCAGGTGTTGATGTCGTTAAGGTGGGTATTGGGCCTGGTTCAATTTGTACAACACGTGTAGTTGCTGGTGTTGGTGTTCCTCAAATTACAGCTATTTATGATGCAGCTAGTATTGCGCGTGAATATGGACGAACGATCATTGCTGATGGTGGTATCAAGTATTCAGGTGATATTGTTAAAGCCCTTGCTGCAGGTGGAAATGCTGTGATGCTTGGTTCAATGTTCGCTGGTACTGATGAAGCTCCAGGTGAAACAGAAATCTTTCAAGGTCGTAAATTTAAAACTTATCGTGGTATGGGATCAATTGCAGCTATGAAGAAAGGATCAAGCGATCGTTACTTCCAAGGGTCTATTAATGAAGCTAATAAACTTGTTCCAGAAGGTATTGAAGGGCGTGTAGCTTATAAGGGAGCTGCAGCTGATATTGTTTTTCAAATGCTTGGTGGCATTCGCTCTGGTATGGGTTATGTTGGTGCAGCTAATCTTAAAGAACTTCATGAAAATGCTCAATTTATTGAAATGTCAGGTGCTGGTTTGATTGAAAGTCACCCTCACGATGTTCAAATAACTAATGAAGCTCCAAATTATTCTGTACAATGATTTTAAGTAAAAAAACTAAAACAAAACTGTTTTAGTTTTTTTACTGTCAAGAATACATTTACAATATCTTTATTAAGAGATAGCTTATTTAAAAGTCTTAAGAGCTATTGATTGACAAAATCTTTTACTATAGAGTAAAAGACGTTGACAGTATTTTTACAATTATTCTGATAGCACTTTTCCTTGGTTGATAGTAAATAACTTTAGTTTCTTAGGGAGTTGTTGAAGATGTTCAAGGCTAGTTGTTGTTATAAAGGTCTGAACATTATCTTTGATGCCTTCTAAAAGTTTGATTTGTCTATAATTATCAAGTTCACTCATGACATCATCTAACAAGAGAATAGGATAATCCCCAGTGACTGTTTTTATAAGTTCAATCTCAGCCAGCTTTAAAGATAAAATAAGGCTGCGATGTTGTCCTTGACTACCAAAGTTAGCGTTCATTTGATTGATGAAAAAGGCTAAATCATCGCGGTGCGGACCAACACTGGTGTTCTTTTTGAAAATATCACCCTGCCGATTTTTTTGTAGCAGGTTTAAAAAGTTATCACGAATATTTTTTTTATGATCAAATTTAACAGAAGAAAGGTAGGAAATTTTTAAATGTTCCTGTTGATTTGAAATAGAGAAATGATATTTATCAGCTTCTTTAGTTAAATTTTGAATAAAATCAAGGCGATGCTCAATAACCTTACTACCATAATCTACCAATTGTTCATCTAGAACGAAAAGAAAATCAGTATCAACCTTCTTCTCTGATTTTAAATAGGCATTTCGTTGTTTAAGAACATGATTATAATTTGATAAATCAGATAAGTAAATAGGCTTGATTTGTCCTAAATCAATGTCAATAAACTTTCTTCTGAGACTTGGGGAGCCTTTTATTAGTTGAAGATCTTCTGGAGCAAAGAGAACAACAGTCATTGTTCCAATATAGTCTGAAAGTTTAGGTTGTTTGAGATAATTTATTTTTGTTGTTCGGCCTTTATTAGATAAGTTGATTTCCAGAGGAATTTTGCCATTGACACGATTAAGAAGGCCAGAAACATTTAATTCTTTTTGACCAAATTGAATAAGTTCTTTGTCAGATCGTGTTCGATGACTGCGGGTTAAAGATAAAAAATAAATAGCCTCTAGGAAATTGGTTTTTCCTTGAGCATTTTGTCCCACAAAAACATTAAGACTTTGGGAAAATTCAGATTCAATGGCTGTATAATTGCGATAATGTTTTAAATTAATTTTTTCTATCCACATAATTAAGTGCCAGGAAATTTAATAGTTTTTTTAGATTTGGTACTTGTTTTCTGTTTGCTTTGTTGTTTCTTCTTTTTGTTGAGTTTTTTGACAAAAGCTACCACTTGTTCTTTTTCAGCCAGATTTTTTAAGTAGTCTTCCCTTTCTTTTGAAGAAGGTTCAATAATAGTAATAATGATATCTAAATTTGGAATACTAATTTGGTCTCCTAGACGAAGTTTTTTGCCACGACGCGTTTCAGGTTGACCATTAAATAAGACCTCCGTATTGGCCAAATAAGATTTTATGGCTCCTCCACTTGGAATAACTCCCAAATTTTTTAAAAGAGCTTGTAATGTAATGTAGTCATTAAAGAGTTTATATTCCATAATTCCTCAACTTTCTCTTAGGATAATTATAGCATAAAATGATATAATTGAACGTAAAGGAAGACCTATGAAATTAGCCCAAGATGTGCAGTTACACTTGCTTAAAACAAGTCAATTTAAGACGAATCACATTACCTTTCGTTTTTCTGGTGAATTAGATAGTAAAACACTTGCTCGTCGTGTTTTAGTTGCTCAGATGTTGGCAACTGCTAATAATGTTTATCCAACATCTCAAACTTTTAGAGAAAAGTTGGCCAATTTATATGGTGCTCAGTTTTCGACCTGTATATCAAAAAAAGGAAAGGTTCATATTGTTGATATAGACATTTCTTTTGTATCTGATAAATTTATTTTGGAAGGAAAGTCAATCTTAGGAGAAATTATCCATTTCTTAAGAGCGGCACTTTTTAAACCTCTCATTTCAGTAGAGCATTATCAAAGTAAAAGTTTTGATCTTGAAAAAGAAAATTTAATGAGATATTTACAATCTGACAAAGAGGATTCTTTTTATTATAGTCACTTAGAGTTACAAAAACTCTTTTTTAAAGATGAAGTTCTAAAATATTCAAAATATGCTACTGCAGAGTTAGTAAGTGCTGAAAATTCCTATGCAACGTACCAAGAATTTCAAAAAATGTTAAAAGAAGATCAGATTGATATCTTTGTTTTGGGGGATTTCGATGAATATCAAGTTTTACAATCTATTGAAGAATTTCCCTTAGAAGATCGCCAAAAAACATTGATCTTTGATTACCAACAAGAATATTCGAAGATTGTTCAGGAAAAAGTTGAACAGCAAGAAAACCAACAGTCTATTTTACAACTAGGCTATCATTTTCCTATAGCTTATGGAGATCATAATTACTATGCCCTACTTGTTTTTAATGGTCTTTTAGGAGTTTTTCCTCATTCTAAATTATTTACTGAAGTTCGAGAAAAAAGAAGATTGGCTTATAATATTGGAAGTTATTTTGATATTTACACAGGTTTACTTCAAGTTTACACAGGTCTTGACAGTAACAAAAGACAACAGGCATTTCAGTTGATAACAAAGCAATTCAATGATTTAAAATTAGGCCGGTTTTCAAGCCATTTATTAGCTCAAACAAAAAAGATGTTAATAAACAATATGCAATTATTTGAGGACAACCCCAAAAATAGAATTGAAATGCATTATAATCATTGTGTTTTTGGAGATAAATGTTTAGAGCTGAAAGAATGGATTGACAGAATTGACAAAGTTAGTAAAGACGATATTGTCAAAGCAGCTAATCTCATTAAGTTACAGTCTATTTATTTTTTAGAAGGAGAGTAGTTTGGCAGCAACAAGATTAAAGAGACGAAAATTTCCAACTATTAATGAGGAATTTTACTATAATCAACTAGAAAATGGTATGACTGTTTTTTTGATACCTAAAGAATCATTTAAGGAAACACTTGCTGTAATGAGCAGTCGCTTTGGATCAATTGACACAAACTTCACAGTTAATGGTAAAAAGAAATCTTATTTAACAGGTATTGCTCACCTTTTAGAACATCAGTTATTTGAAATGAATAAACAAAAAGATGCTGCTTATGAATTTACAAAATTAGGTGCAGAAAGCAATGCTTACACAACTTTTGATAAAACAATTTATTACTTTTCAACAGCTGATAATATCAAGAAAAATTTAGATTTATTACAGGAGTTTACCAGTCAAATAAACTTTACAGATATGTCAATTGAAAAAGAAAAGAAAATCATAACTCAAGAATTTAATATGTATCAAGATGATTCTGATGATTATCTTTACCAAGTTATTTTATCTAAACTTTATCCTCAAACCTCTTTAGCAGAAGATATTACTGGGAATAGAGATAGTATTGATAAATTAACAAAAAATAACTTAGAGGAAAATTTTCATTATTTTTATCAACCTGAAAATTTAACTCTTTTAGTGGCAGGAGATTTTGATGTTAAAAGGGTTTATAAAGATATTGTTACTACTCAAAGGCAGTTACCAGACAGGCCCAAATTTGAAATCAAACGTTCTCCTTTAAAGTTACTACCAATAACTCCAACGAGTTCAATGCAAATGGATATTTCTATTTCAAAGTTAGCAGTAGGCTTTCGCTTTAATTTTATTAAGAAAAAACCGAAATCTTTGATAAAGGAAAGATTACTTTTAAAGCTCTTTTTTTTACTTTTGTTTGGTTGGACATCAGAGCACTATCAGCAATGGTATGAAGATAGAAAAATTGATGATTCTTTTGAATTAAAAATTGAAGTGTCAACTTCTTATCAATTTGTTGTCATTTTGCTTGACACTAAAGAGCCAATAGCAATGTCTAACAAGATTGGGCAAACAATTAAGAAGTTTAAGACAGATACCAATCTTTCTGCCTCACATTTACAAACAGTAAAAAAAGAGCTATATGGTGATTTTATTCGGAGTTTAGATTCACTTGAGGCTCTTTCTAGTCAATTTATAGATAATTTATGGGGAGAAGAAACTTATTTTGATTTTCCTACTGTTTTGCAAAATATAGAAATAAAAGATGTATTGGAATTTGGAGAAAAAATAACAAAGGAAATGCAGCTAACCGATTTTACATTATTTCCAAAATAAACAGAAAATCTATTTAAAATTTGTTATAATAAACAAGATTAGTATAGATAAAGGAACTGAGGTAAGGTAAATATGAACAAGATAGGTGATACTCTACGTGATGCTCGTATTGAAAAAAAATTGAGTTTTGATGATGTTGTAGATAAAACTGGAATTGCTCCTCACTATATACTGGCAATGGAGTTAGATCAACTTAAATTATTACCAGAAGGCAAAACAAATGAGTATTTAGAAAAATATGCTCATGCTGTTGGCTTAGATCCGGTTTCTATTATTCATGGTTATCGCAATCAGGAAATGAGCGATGAACTTATCCTACCTTCTTCTGCAGAATTGGCTGCTTCTTCAGATAGCAATATAGAAAAGAAAAATGAAGGAAAATCAATTGAAGAACCTCAAGAGTTAGCTATTGATAGTTTGGATGTTACTCAAAATATTACAGAAGAGACTCCCCAAATAGAAGATTTTAAGGTTGAATCAGAGGAGGCAAGTAAAAAAATAGAAAAAATACCATCTCGACTTAGTAAATATGATTATGATGAAGAACCGAAAAAGAAATTTCCATGGGCTTTAATTCTGCTAATTTTACTTGCTTTAACTATTATCAGTTATGTTGGATATGTGGTTTATAATCAGCTGCAAACTGATTCAAATAAGACCGAATTAAGTACCTCTACGAAAAAATCTAAGGATACTAAAAATGATGCCAATTCAACGACACAAAGTCAGACTAGCATAACAACAGACTTTGCTGATGGTGGAAATAATATCACCTTAAGTAATACTAATGGAAAAATAGAGGTTACCTTTACTTTGACAGGGGATGAGGAAAGTTGGGTTTCAGCAACTAACACTGCTGATGGAGAATCTGGAACAACTCTAACAGCAACAGATAAAACTTATACTGTTACTTTAGCAGAAGGTTCAACAACATCTATGCTGACAGTCGGATCACCTAGCGGTGTTGAAATTACGATCAATGGTCAAAAAGTGGATACTACAAACCTTGTTAATGCTGGTTTGACTAATATTAATTTGACAGTCCAATAAAGGAGTTTTGAATGGCTAAGAAGGAAAATATCCCTAATTTATTAACGTTAATCAGAATTTTATTAATTCCAGTCTTCTTGCTTTTAACTTCTCTGACTAGTAGTGTCACTTGGCATATTATTGCAGCCATTATTTTTGCTGTGGCAAGTTTAACTGACTATTTGGATGGTTACTTAGCACGTAAGTGGAAAGTTGTTACTAATTTTGGTAAATTCGCAGATCCGCTTGCTGATAAAATGTTAGTCATGAGTGCTTTTATCATACTTGTTGGTCTTAACTTAGCGCCAGCTTGGATTTCTGCTATCATTGTTTGTCGTGAATTAGCTGTAACAGGATTACGTTTACTTTTAGTTGAAACAGGTGGTGAAGTTTTGGCTGCTGCTATGCCAGGAAAAATTAAAACAGCTACTCAAATGTTTTCAATTATCTTATTGCTTTGCCATTTTGAATTTGTAGGAACTATTCTGCTTTACATAGCTCTCTTCTTTACGCTTTATTCAGGTTATGATTACTTCAAAGGAGCCGGCTTTCTTTTTAAGGATACCTTTAAATAAAAAATGACAGATAAAATAATTGAGTTAAAAAATGTTACTTTTCGCTATGATGAAAATCAAGAAAAACCAACCTTAAATAATATTTCGTTTCACGTGAAACATGGAGAATGGTTATCAATTATTGGCCATAATGGTAGTGGTAAATCAACAACAGTACGCTTAATTGACGGACTCTTAGAAGCTGAATCAGGACAAATTTTGATAGAAGGTCACAAACTATCAGAGGACAATGTTTGGGATATTCGCCATAAAATTAGTATGGTTTTTCAAAATCCTGACAATCAATTTGTTGGGGCAACTGTAGAAGATGATATTGCTTTTGGTCTTGAAAATAAAGGAATTCCTTTAAAAGAGATGAGAGAACGCGTTGTAGAAGCCTTGAATCTTGTTGATATGTCTGATTTCAAAACACGAGAACCAGCTAGATTATCAGGGGGTCAAAAGCAAAGGGTGGCTATTGCGGGTGCAGTGGCTATGCGTCCCAGCATTATCATTTTAGATGAGGCCACTAGTATGTTAGATCCAGAAGGTCGTTTAGAGTTAATTGGAACGATTCAAAAAATTCGTGAACAATATGGTATGACAGTCATTTCAATTACACATGATTTGGATGAGGTAACACTTAGTGATCGTGTTTTGGTGATGAAAAACGGACAAATTGAATCTAGCTCAAGTCCAAGAGAGCTCTTTTCGCGAGGAGATGAACTTTTAGATCTAGGGTTAGACATCCCTTTTACCTCAACTATTATAAAGGCATTGCGACAAATTGGCTTTACATTTGATAATCGTTATTTACTAGAAAAGGAACTGGAAGATAAGTTATGGGCATTAATCTCCAAGAAGTAAGTTACACTTATCAAGCGGGAACACCTTTTGAAGGTCGTGCCCTTTTTAACGTTAGTTTGGAGATTAAAGATGGCAGTTTTACAGCTTTTATTGGCCATACGGGTAGTGGCAAATCAACAATTATGCAATTGTTAAATGGACTGAATACACCAACTGAAGGAACAGTCCTTGTTGATGATGTTGCTATTAGGTCAGACTCTAAAAATAAAGATATTAAAAATATTCGTAAAAAAGTTGGTTTAGTCTTTCAATTTCCAGAAAGTCAACTTTTTGATGAAACAGTTTTAAAAGATGTTGCTTTTGGTCCACAAAATTTTGGTATTTCAAAAGAAGAAGCAGAAAAATTAGCACGGGAAAAACTAGCTATGGTAGGTATTTCTGAAGAGCTATTTGAAAAGAATCCTTTTGAATTATCTGGTGGGCAAATGCGTCGGGTAGCTATTGCTGGTATATTAGCAATGGAGCCTAGTATTCTCGTTTTGGATGAACCAACTGCTGGACTTGATCCTAAAGGACGGCGTGAACTAATGACCTTGTTTAAGGAGCTTCATCAAGGGGGAATGACTATTGTTTTAGTCACTCATTTGATGGATGATGTTTCTAATTATGCAGATTGGGTTTATGTCTTAGAAAAGGGACGAATTGTTCTATCTGGTAGTCCAAAATCAGTTTTTCAGGAAATTGAATTTCTGGAAAGTAAACAGTTGGGAGTTCCTAAAATTACCCAATTTGCCGCTCATTTGCGAGAAAGAGGAATAACTTTTGATGCTTTACCTATTACTTTAGAGGAATTTGTGGAGGCGATTAAGAATGGCTAATCTTATCCTTGGGCGATATATTCCAGGTGATTCTTTCGTTCATCGACTGGATCCGAGAAGTAAATTGTTATCAATGCTTATTTTCATTATTGTCGTTTTTTGGGCTAATAATGTTCTTACAAATCTTTTGATGTTCGTCTTTACGATGATTCTGGTCTTTCTATCACGCGTAAAAATTAGTTTTTTTCTAAAGGGATTGAGACCGATGATTGGTTTAATCCTCTTTACAACGCTTTTTCAAGTTCTTTTTACACAGAATGGCCATGTTTTATTTCATTTATGGATTATCAAAATAACTGATTCTGGTATTGGGCAGGCAGCTTTGATTTTTATGCGTTTTGTTTTAATCATTATTTTTTCAACGCTTTTAACTTTGACAACAACGCCACTCAGTTTAGCAGATGCAGTCGAATCACTTTTAAAACCTTTAGAACCCTTAAAAGTACCTGTTCATGAAATTGGTTTAATGCTATCATTAAGTTTACGATTTGTTCCAACCCTGATGGATGATACAACACGAATTATGAATGCTCAAAGAGCACGTGGTGTCGATTTTGGTGAAGGAAATTTGATACAAAAAATTAAATCTATCATTCCTATTTTAATTCCGCTTTTTGCATCTAGTTTTAAAAGGGCAGATGCTTTAGCAACAGCAATGGAAGCGCGTGGTTATCAAGGTGGTGCAGGACGTAGCAAATACCGTTTATTAAAATGGACTTATAAAGACAGCTTGGCTATTGTTGGTATTTGTTTGCTTGGTTTTATTTTATTTTTATTAAAAAAATGAGAAAATACTTCGATTCTATTAGAAGTCAATTTTTTTCAGATAAATAAGGAATTACTTTTCTTAAAAGGAAAAGAAGGCATTTACTTTTTCTAATCACAACTTAATTGTAATATTTTTAATACTACTCTAAAAAGCAAGTAATATAACTACTGTATCATGTATATATAATTTGTTTAAAGGAGTAACCAATGTCTATTAAAAATATTTTAGAAAACAAAACAACAACAATTAAAGTTAGTTTTGCAGGAATTGCAACAGCAGCTAGTTTAATTTTACCTATGGCAGTACAGGCAGAAACTACTTATACTGTGAAATCAGGAGATACTTTATCAGAGATTGCTTCAACACACGGAACAACTGTTGATAAACTTGCTAAGTTAAATAAAATTAATAATATCCATCTTATCCATGCTGGTCAAATTTTAGAATTAGATGCAGCAACAGAAGATACTGATGCAACGCCAGTACAAGAAAGTCAGATAAATGAAGCAGAAACCTCAGCATCTGCCAAAACTAGTCAAACGAGCGAAGTGACGACAACAGCACCGGTACAAGAAAGCCAAACAAGTGAAGTTATAACTTCAGCACCAGCTGAAACCAGTCAGACAAGCGAAGTGCCAACTGAAGCCAACCAAACAAATGAAGTAAGTTCAGCAGTATCGGTTGAAACCAGTCAAACGAGTGAGGCGACGACTTCAGCTCCAGTGGAAACTAGTCAGACAAGCGAAGCAACGACAGCGGAACCAACTGAGACCAAGACCAGCCAAACAAATGAAGTAGCAGCTTCAGCCGAAGAAAACCAAACAACATCTAATACTAGCGGTTTGAGCACATCTGATGCAGCTGCAAAAGAATTCATTGCTCAAAAAGAATCAGGTGGTAATTATAATGCTAAAAATGGCCAATATTATGGACGTTATCAATTGAGTGATTCTTACTTGAATGGTGATTTGTCAGAAGAAAATCAAGAACGTGTAGCAGATGCTTATGTATCAAGTCGTTATGGCTCATGGACTGCTGCTCAAGCTTTCTGGAATGCTAATGGTTGGTATTAAATAATTTTATAGATATAGGTGCAAAATACCCAAAATTTTAATATTTTGGGTATTTTTTATTTAATTTAAATGCCAATGTAATATTTTTAATATAAAAATAAAATGAAAGTAATATTTAATCGATATTATAGAAATTGAGGTAATGAAAGGAATTAAGTTTTATGTATAGTAGAGTCAAAAAATCGAAATTCAGAAAAATGCTGAAAAGTCAATTTTGGGTTTTACCTTTTTTTGTAGGGTTTGCCTCCTTTTTTACAGGTGAATCAGTTAATACAGAAGCACATATTAAAAAATCAGAATCTGTTCTTGCTCACACTGCACAAGCTCAAGAAGTAAGCCAAGATCAACAGACAACTTCCGCTGAACTGACCTCCGCTCCTTCAGAAGCAGCCTCTTCAGAAGCAATAACAGAGGTTGCAGCAACTGAACCAACTGATAATGTCAATTATAATACAGCTTATGCTTCTCAGGCAGCTCAAGTAGCTAATGTCAATCATAATGGTAATCTTGCTAATGGCAACACTGCTGGTGCAACTGGTTCAGAAGCAGCGGCTCAAATGGCAGCAGCAACTGGGGTTTCTCAGTCAACTTGGGAATATATTATTGCACGGGAATCAAATGGTCAAGTCACTGCAGCTAATGGTTCAGGAGCTTCAGGTCTCTTTCAAACAATGCCTGGTTGGGGTTCAACTGCAACAGTTCAAGATCAGGTTAATTCAGCTATCAATGCTTATAAAGCCCAAGGTTTATCAGCTTGGGGCATGTAATTTAGGAAAAGCACTTATTATAATCTGCACTCCAAAAGTTTTAGACATAAAATCTAACGGATGGGGTGCTTTTCTTATGAATATATGATATTTGATTTTCATGAGATGAAGAATATTATTTTTATCAATGCTTTGTCATATTATGGTATTTTATTTTATGTTATAATATGATTTGCGCTGATGCGCATTCAAAATCGACCTTCAAATCGATATTTGGATAACTAGACCCTTCAAGTCTATGTTAAAAAATAATTGAGCTTGAGCTAAGTCTTCAGAAAAAGACTATAGAAAATCCTGATTTTTTGGTATTTTCCTATTTTTTTGTTGGATTTTATGCACAAGTATCTTACATTTGATGGGGGAGGATTATCAATGACAGATAATTCAAAAACACGTGTCGTTGTTGGCATGAGTGGTGGTGTTGATTCGTCTGTAACGGCTCTGCTTTTAAAAGAACAAGGTTATGACGTGATTGGTGTCTTCATGAAAAACTGGGACGACACAGATGAATTTGGCGTTTGTACAGCTACAGAAGATTACAAAGATGTGGCTGCGGTAGCAGATCAGATTGGGATTCCTTATTATTCAGTCAATTTTGAAAAAGAGTATTGGGATCGTGTCTTCGAGTATTTCTTGGCAGAATATCGTGCAGGACGCACACCCAATCCAGATGTCATGTGTAACAAGGAAATTAAATTTAAAGCCTTTCTTGATTATGCCATGACCCTTGGTGCGGATTATGTGGCGACTGGACATTATGCGCAAGTGTCACGTGATGCAGACGGGACTGTCCATATGTTGCGCGGAGCAGATAATAACAAGGACCAAACTTATTTTTTAAGTCAGTTATCACAAGAACAGCTGCAAAAGGTAATGTTTCCTTTAGGTCATTTGCAAAAGCCGCGAGTTCGTGAAATTGCAGAAAAGGCAGGATTGGCAACAGCTAAGAAAAAAGACTCGACAGGAATATGCTTTATTGGTGAAAAGAATTTTAAAGAGTTTTTGAGTAACTATTTGCCGGCTCAAAAAGGTCGTATGATGACTATTGATGGTCGTGATATGGGAGAACATAATGGATTAATGTACTATACCATTGGTCAACGTGGCGGCATGGGAATTGGTGGGCAAAAAGGTGGAGATAATGCACCTTGGTTTGTTGTAGGGAAAGATTTGTCTCAAAATATTCTCTACGTTGGGCAAGGTTTCTATCATGACGCACTTATGTCAAACAGCTTGACAGCTAGTCAGGTTCATTTTACACAAAATATGCCAGATAAGTTTACACTAAATTGCACAGCTAAGTTTCGTTATCGTCAACCAGATAGTAAAGTAACTGTCAAGGTAAACGGTGATAAAGCAGAAGTTATTTTCGATGAACCTCAACGTGCTATCACACCTGGTCAAGCAGTTGTTTTCTATAATGGAGATGAATGTCTTGGTGGTGGTCTTATTGACAATGCCTATCAAGAAGAAAAAATTTGTCAGTATATCTAAATTGACAATATTGTCAATATACTAAAAATAGGGCCTACAAACAGATTGATAGGAGTTTGAAATGAAAATTGGTGTTATTCAAGCGAGTACAAGGACAGACCTCAATCAACTTCTTTTTGAGGCGGTCAAACAGGCAGCTGGAAATCAGCATGAAATTGTCAATTTTGGAGTCTTTCCGCAAGAAACTGAAAATTATTCCTATGTTGAAGTGGCTGTCATGATTAGTCTACTTATTGAAACTGGGGCTATTGATTTTATGGTTTCTGGTTGCTCGTCTGGTCAAGGAATGATGATGGCATGTAATAGTTTGCCTGGTTTACAAGCTGGTTTTATTCAGACACCACAGGATGCCTTTCTCTTTGGTCGTATCAATAATGGAAATGTTGCTTCACTTTCTCTGGGTTTAAATTTTGGTTGGGCTGGGGAGTTGAATTTGCAATATGCCTTAAATGAGTTATTTCATGGTGAATTCGGTATTGGTTATCCACCAGAAGTAGCTGAGCGAAAACGTGAAGAAGCACAACTTCTACTTACTTTAAATGATATAACTAAAAAAACATTTTTAGAAATTATTGATCAACTTGACGAAGCATTGCTTTTTAAGATTTTAAAAAGGAAAGATTTGACAGCTTATCTTTTTGAGCACGGGAGCAACTCTCTGCTATTAGAACGATTACAATTTTTTAGAAATTGACTTTTAAGATGAATTTGATAAAATAAATATAACAATAATCATGATGGTCAAAGCTCATGAGAATTGTTGGTCTTTTGACCTACAATTTTCGAGGGTTTTGGCTATTTTTGTGTTTGGGAGATAGAAATGACACACGAATTTACTGAAAACTATGATGTTATTGTCATCGGCGCTGGTCATGCTGGTGTGGAAGCCAGTCTTGCTACTAGTCGTATGGGCTGTAAGACTTTACTGGCAACTATTAATTTGGAAATGTTGGCTTTTATGCCTTGTAATCCTTCAATTGGTGGTTCTGCTAAGGGGATTGTCGTTCGTGAGATTGATGCTCTTGGCGGTGAGATGGGAAAGAATATTGATAAGTCCTATATTCAAATGCGAATGCTCAATACGGGTAAGGGTCCAGCAGTACGTGCTCTACGTGCACAGGCTGATAAGGCACTTTATGCTCGCAACATGAAACATACGGTTGAACAACAGGAAAACTTAACCTTACGTCAATCTATGATTGATGAAATTTTGGTTGAAGATGGTAAAGTTATTGGTGTTAGGACAGCGACGAATCAGAAATACAGCGCTCAGGCTGTCATTGTGACAACTGGTACGGCTTTGCGCGGTGAGATCATTTTAGGCGAATTAAAATATTCATCTGGGCCTAATAATAGTCTCGCTTCAGTAACTTTAGCAGATAATTTGAGAGATTTAGGTCTGGAGATTGGGCGCTTTAAAACGGGGACACCGCCACGAGTTAAGGCTAATTCTATTCATTATGATGAAACTGAAATTCAGCCCGGAGATAAGAAACCAAATCACTTCTCGTTTATGTCCAAAGATGAAGATTACCTTAAAGATCAGATCCCTTGTTGGCTGACCTATACCAATCAAAGTAGTCATGATATTATTAATAAAAATCTTTACAGAGCACCTATGTTTTCAGGTATTGTCAAGGGTGTAGGACCACGTTATTGTCCTTCTATTGAGGATAAGATTGTCCGTTTTGCTGACAAAGATCGTCATCAGCTTTTTTTAGAGCCTGAAGGACGTGAAACAGAAGAAGTCTACATTCAAGGTCTGTCAACGAGTTTGCCAGAAGATGTTCAAAAAGATGTGGTTCATTCGATTAAAGGACTGGAGAATGCTGAAATGATGCGGACTGGCTATGCCATTGAATATGATATTGTCCTTCCTCATCAATTGCGGGCGACTCTGGAAACCAAAAAAATCTCAGGACTATTTACGGCTGGTCAAACAAATGGGACGTCTGGTTATGAAGAAGCCGCTGGTCAAGGAATTGTCGCTGGTATCAATGCTGCCCTTAAGATTCAAGGAAAACCAGAATTGATTCTCAAACGTAGTGATGCTTATATTGGAGTTATGATTGATGACTTGGTCACGAAAGGAACCCTTGAACCTTATCGTTTACTAACATCGCGTGCGGAGTATCGTTTAATCTTACGTCATGACAATGCAGATTTACGCTTGACAGAAATTGGTCATCAGGTTGGTCTAGTGAATGAAGAACGCTATATGCGCTTCCAAATCCGTAAAAATCAATTTGACAATGAGTTGACAAGGTTGTCAAGTATAAAATTAAAACCAGTTGCTGAAATAAATAAACGTATTGAAGAACTTGGCTTTAAGCCCTTGACAGATGCTTTGACAGCAAAAGAATTTATGCGTCGACCAGAAATCAACTATGCCATTGCAACAAGTTTTGTTGGGCCTGCGGCGGAAAGCTTAGATGAGAAGGTCATTGAACTTCTAGAAACTGAAATCAAATACGAGGGATACATTAATAAAGCCCTAGATCAAGTCGCAAAAATGAAGCGAATGGAAGAAAAACGAATTCCTAAGAATATCGATTGGGATGCCATTGATTCTATTGCGACCGAAGCACGTCAGAAATTTAAGAAAATCAACCCAGAAACTATTGGTCAAGCTAGCCGTATTTCTGGTGTGAATCCAGCTGATATATCAATTCTTATGGTCTATCTTGAAGGAAAGAATAGAAGTCGTACAAGATAAAATGAAAAGAATTCCTCTTTGTTCCTTCTATATTTTATAAGAGTTTTATGATATAATTAGGGCTTAAGAGGTTTAGATAATGAAAAGATTTCGTTTTGCCACTAGCCATTTAATCATGATTGGAATGATTTTGTTTGGAATTTTGGCTATTAGTGCGCGTGTTTTTCCAGATTCACCACTGTTAATGTTTATTATTTTTTTGACCTGTGCAGCTGTAATCATACTGCTTTACTATCAAAAGAATATTTATGAAATTTCTGAATTAGAGCAGATTGAACTCTTAAATAGCCAAACTGAAGGTAAGCTGATTACTATGCTTGATCAGATGCCAGTAGGTGTTATTCAATTTGATCCTGAAACAGATAAAATTGAGTGGTTTAATCCTTTTGCAGAGTTAATTTTCACGAAAGAAGATGGTGAATTTGATGGTGAATTTATCAGCAGTGTCATTAAAAATAGAAAAGAAGGTTCTGTTGATCAAACGATGGAAGTTGGGGAGAATAAATATTCTGTTGATATAGATTTAGACAATGGTATTTTTTACTTTTTCAATTTATCCAGAGAAAGTGAGAATCAAAGGCAAGGATTAGATTTACAGCCTGTCATTGGTATTATATCTATTGATAATTATGATGATACGATTGAGTCTTTAGCAGATGCAGATGTTTCACAAATTAATGGTTTTATTGCTAATTTTATTTCTGAATTTGCTCAAAGTAGGGAAATTTTCTATCGCCGTGTTAATATGGATCGTTTTTATTTCTTTACAGATTATAGTGTCTTAGATCAACTCATTCAAGATAAATTTGAGGTGTTAGAACAATTTAGAAAAGAGGCTCAAGAGCGCCACCTTCCTTTAACTTTAAGTATGGGGATTTCTTATGGCAATGCAAATCATAGTCAAATTGGACAAATCGCTTTGAAGAATTTGAATATTGCTCTTGTCCGTGGTGGCGACCAAGCTGTTATCCGTGAAAATGACGAACATAAGAAACTGCTTTATTTTGGTGGAGGAACAGTTTCAACTATTAAGCGTTCACGTACTAGGACACGCGCTATGATGACTGCTATTTCTGATAAAATTAAAACAGTAGATAGTGTCTTTGTTGTAGGACATAAAAATCTTGATATGGACGCTTTGGGAGCTTCAGTTGGGATGCAGGCTTTCGCAAACAATATCATTGAACATGCTGCTTATGCTGTCTATGATGAAGATAGTATGAGTCATGATGTAGCAAGAGCTGTCAATCGTTTAAAGGAAGATGGGCATACTCAACTTTTAACAGTCAAAGAGGCTATAGAACAAGTAAGTGATAATTCTCTTCTTGTTATGGTGGATCATTCTAAATTGCAGCTAACGTTGTCAAGAGAGCTTTACAATAAGTTTACAGAAGTTATTGTGATTGATCACCACAGAAGAGATGATGATTTTCCAGAAAATGCTATTTTAACCTTTATTGAGAGTGGAGCAAGCAGTGCTAGTGAATTAGTAACAGAGCTCTTACAGTTCCAAAATGGGAAATACCATCTCAATAAAATTCAAGCTAGTATTGTTATGGCTGGGATTATGCTTGATACAAAAAGTTTCTCGACTCGTGTAACAAGCCGAACCTTTGATGTAGCCAGCTATTTACGTACGCTTGGCAGTGATAATGTTGAAATTCAAAATATTTCAGCTCTTGATTTTGATGAATACCGTTTAATTAATGAACTTATTTTACGTGGCGATCGTATTTTACCAAATGTTGTTGTTGCTACAGGAGCAGATGATATCAGTTATTCCAATGTTATTGCTAGCAAGGCTGCTGATACTATGTTAAATATGGCTGGGATTGAGGCTACCTTTGTTATTACTAGAAATGATGAAAGAACAGTTTGTATATCTGCACGGAGTCGCAATAAAATTAATGTTCAACGGATTATGGAAGAAATGGGAGGCGGCGGCCACTTCAACTTAGCAGCCTGTCAATTAAAAGGTACAAGTGTTAAAGAAGCCCGCAAACTCTTATTAGAAAAGATCAAAGAAGAATTTACAGGAAACGAGGAAGCTTAAGATGAAAGTTATTTTTTTAGCAGATGTCAAAGGTAAAGGTAAGAGAGGGGAAGTAAAAGAAGTTTCTACAGGTTATGCTCAGAATTTTTTAATCAAGAAAAATTTGGCTAAGGAAGCCACAAAACAAGCTATTAATGAGTTAAAGGGAAAGCAAAAATCTGAAGAAAAAGCTCAAGCCGAACTTTTAGCTGAGGCTAAAGCAGTTAAAGTTAAACTTGAACAAGAATCAACGCTTGTTCAATTCAGTGAAAAGGTTGGTCCAGATGGTCGTACTTTTGGTTCTATTACAAGTAAAAAAATTTCTGAAGAATTGAACAAACAATTTGGGATCAAACTGGATAAACGTTATATTAAATTAGATCATCCGATTCGAACAATTGGTTTAATTGAAATTCCTGTAAAACTTCACAAAGATATTGATGGCATCATTAAACTTCAAATTAAAGAAGCTTAAATGAGTTAGGAGGTGAAATTGTGCCAGAGACCTCAGAATTACGAGTACAGCCTCAAGATTTAATTGCGGAACAATCTGTTTTAGGTTCTGTTTTTATATCACCAGAGAAATTGATTGCTGTTCGGGAATATATTGATCCTGAAGATTTTTATAAATATGCTCATCGTGTTATTTTTAAAGCGATGATTAGTCTTAGTGATCAAAACGATGCCATTGATGCAACAACAGTTCGTGCTATTCTTGATAATCAAGGAGATCTTCAGAATATTGGTGGAATTTCCTATCTGGTTGAATTGGTTAATAGCGTGCCAACCAGTGCTAATGCTGAGTATTATGCTAAAATTGTAGCTGAAAAGGCTATGCTTCGGCGGATTATTTCACGCTTGACAGAAGCTGTTAATCAAGCTTACGAAGGCGCAATAAACTCTGAAGATATTATTTCAGGTGCGGAAAAAGCCCTGATTGATGTTAATGAGCGCAGTAATCGTAGTGGATTTCGTAAAATTTCAGATGTTCTTGCTGTCAATTATGAAAATTTAGAAGTTCGTTCTCAGCAAATAACAGATGTTACAGGACTGGCTACTGGTTTTCGGGATCTTGATAAGATTACAACAGGTTTACACCCAGATCAACTTATTATTTTAGCTGCTAGGCCAGCGGTAGGTAAGACGGCTTTTGTTCTTAATATTGCCCAAAATGTTGGCACTAAAATGAATCGTCCTGTTGCTATTTTTTCTCTAGAAATGGGAGCTGAAAGTCTAGTTGATCGTATGCTGGCTTCAGAAGGAATGGTTGATGCCCATAATTTACGAACAGGTCAGTTAACCGAACAGGATTGGCAAAATATAACGCTTGCGCAAGGGACTCTAGCTGATGCACCAATTTATATTGATGACACTCCGGGAATCAAGGTTACAGAGATTAGGGCACGTGCTCGAAAATTAGATCAGGAACTAGAGAAAGGATTAGGATTAATTGTCATTGACTACTTGCAATTAATCACAGGCACACGACCTGAAAATCGCCAACAAGAAGTTTCTGATATTTCGCGTCAGTTAAAAATTCTTGCTAAGGAACTTGGAGTTCCTGTCATTGCTCTTAGTCAGCTATCTCGTGGTGTTGAGCAGCGTCAAGATAAAAGACCTGTTCTTTCTGATATCCGTGAGTCGGGGTCTATAGAACAAGATGCTGATATTGTAGCCTTTCTTTATCGTGATGATTATTACGATAGAGGAGATAAAGATGAAGGGCAAGAACAATTGGTAGATAATACAATAGAGGTTATCTTGGAAAAAAATCGTGCTGGTGCTCGAGGAACAGTAAAATTAATGTTCCAAAAAGAATATAATAAATTTTCTAGTATTGCCCAATTTGAAGAGAGATAGGAGAAAAGAAACAATGAGTGACGCATTTGCAGATGTTGCCAAAATGAAAAAAATAAAAGAAGATATTAAGGCTCATGAAGGTCAAGAAGTTGAATTGACCCTTGAAAATGGGCGTAAGCGTGAAAAAAATAAAATTGGTCGTTTAATTGAAGTCTATTCATCTTTATTTATTGTAGAATACAAGGATAAAGCTTCTGTTCCGGGTGAGATTGATAATACTTATGTAGAATCATACACTTATTCAGATATTCTGACTGAGAAAACATTAATACGTTATTTTGATTAGTTTCAATAAATGAAATAAAATGTCTGCCCTTGAAAATGAACAAGAAATAATGTATGGCACAGTATATCTCGTTCTTAAAAAAGCTGAGATACATTCCTATGAAAAGTTTGGCTTTACAAAGCCTTTTTTCTATGTTACAATACTTTTTGTGTGAAATAGCAGCAGGAGAGTATGGAGCTCGTCAACAGGTGTCTTAGGATAAAGTAACCTTAGCTGTTTAGGCGAAGGGCATCTGCACGAATCAGGATTCTTCAAGTGACTATTTCCTCAATTATATTATTTTTTATAGGAGGACATGATATGTCACGTTATACAGGACCATCATGGAAAAAATCACGTCGCCTTGGCTTGTCTCTTACAGGCACAGGTAAAGAATTAGCACGTCGTAACTACGTGCCAGGTCAACATGGACCAAACAACCGCAGCAAACTTTCAGAATATGGTTTGCAATTAGCTGAGAAACAAAAGCTTCGTTTCTCATATGGACTTGGTGAAAAACAATTCCGTAATCTCTTTGTTCAAGCAACTAAAATTAAAGGTGGAATCCTTGGTTACAACTTTATGCTTCTTCTTGAACGCCGTCTTGACAATGTTGTTTACCGTCTTGGTTTAGCAACGACTCGTCGTCAAGCTCGTCAATTTGTAAATCACGGTCATATTCTTGTTGATGGTAAACGTGTTGATATTCCATCATACCGCGTTGAAGTTGGTCAAGTGATTTCAGTTCGTGAAAAATCAGCTAAAGTACCAGCTATTCTTGAAGCTGTTGAATCTGTAGTAGGACGTCCAGCATTCGTATCCTTTGATGCTGACAAACTTGAAGGTTCATTGACACGTCTTCCAGAACGTGATGAAATCAACCCAGAAATTAACGAAGCCCTTGTCGTTGAATTTTATAACAAAATGCTTTAATTCATTTATTTTATTCAAAAAGCCATTTCAAATGGCTTTTTTTAATGCATCATTTTAATAATGAAATTGGTCATTTGCCTAGGACTTTCTATCTTTCCTCGAGCAATCCACATTTGACAGACACCAAATAAAGCGTTAGTAACATACATAGTTCCATATTCTTTTTCGACATCTGTCAGTTTTTTATTGTGAAAGCTATTTTGAATAGTAATAGAAAGACCATATTGTAAATCTTGCGTAATTAGGATTTTAAATTTATTTTTAAGAAATTCTTGAATTTCTTTAGTGCCATTTTCTGAAAGTAAAGCAGCAAATAAGGGCTCTCGGTTAAGGAATTCAAATACTTCTAAAATAGCGCCTTCTTGGTTAGCTGAATTCTTATCAAAAATATATTCTAATTTACTAAAAAGTGTTTGTTGATAGATATCGATCATCTCATATTTATCTTTATAATGAGTATAAAAACCACTGCGACTGATATGAGCTGCTTTTGCTAGTTCAGTCGTTGTGATATCATTAAAATTTTCTCTCTCTAATAAATGTGCCATGGCTTTTTCAAGAGCTTGCTTTGTTTTTTCTTTTTTTGTGTTTTTCATCTTAAAGTCTCCTTTTGCACAAAATTATACACAGTGTCTAAAAATAGTTTTTTAATCTTGTCAAATAGATAATAACTAGTATAATTTATTATATCAAATATTTAGACAGAATGTATAAAAAAGGAGAAAGAATGTTAACGGAATTAAAAGCGGTTTTAAAAAAGCCTATGCTTTGGATTACGATGGTAGGAGTAGCCCTTGTCCCTGCCCTATATAATATTATTTTTTTGAGTTCTATGTGGGATCCTTATGGCAAAGTATCTGATTTACCTGTTGCAGTTGTTAATAAAGATAAAACGGCAACTTATGAAGGAAAGAAGATGACTATCGGTAAGGACATGACTGATAATATGGTTCATAATAAAAGTTTGGATTATCATTTTGTTGATAGCGAAAAAGCTCAAAAGGGACTTGAAAAAGGTGATTACTATATGATAATCACTTTACCAGAAGATCTTTCTCAAAATGCAGCTAGTGTTTTAACAGATGAGCCTAAAAAACTCACGATTCCTTACCAAACGTCTAAAGGACATAGTTTTGTTGCCTCCAAAATGAGTGAAACTGCTGCTAAGACTTTAAAAGAGTCTGTATCGAAAAACATTACAAGTTCTTACACCAAATCACTTTTTAAGAGTATGTCAACCCTAAAAACAGGTCTTGGCAGTGCGGCTAATGCTAGTCAAAAAATAGCGGTTGGTTCAAAACAGTTAGAAAATGGCAGTCAAGTGATGACTGATAATCTGAATTTACTTTCAAATTCAAGTCAAACATTTGCTCAAGGGACTAATACCTTATATTCGGGCTTAACAGCTTATACGGGAGGTGTCGGTCAGCTTTCTGCAGGTTTAAATAATTTAAACAATGGTTTGACAGCTTATACAAATGGAGTTGGTCAGTTAGCAAATGGCAGCAGCCAACTGAGCAATCAATCTCAGAAGCTTCTAGGAGGTGTTGCGCAATTAGGGAGTGGTTCTACTTCTATTCAACAATTGGTTAATGCTAGTAGTCAGTTGAATCAAGGACTTATTAAGCTGTCAACAGCAACAGGTCTTTCTGAAGAACAAGTTCAACAGTTTAGCTCATTGATTAATCAGTTGGGAACTTTGAATCAAAGTATTCAAAATTACAGTGATAATGGGACAGCAACGACTGCAAACAGTCCTGATCTTAGTACTTATCTATCTGCCATTACAACAGCAGCTCAAGCAATTGTTAATTCAGGAAATACAAGTACAAACCAGCAAACAACAACTAATCAGTCTAATGCATTGGCTGCGGTTCAAGCTACAGGTGCTTATCAAAGATTATCCGCTGAGGATCAATCAGAGATCGCTGCAGCTTTGGCCAACACTGGTAGTTCAACAACAACTACAGGTGCTGATGCAAACGCAGTGTCACAAGCCCAAGCTATCCTAAACAATGTCCAAAGTATTCAAAGTGCCTTATCTACTGTACAGACAACAACTGCTAATACACCAACAAGCCCATCAGCCAGCTTGACTCAAATTAAAAATACAGCTAATTCTGTATTACCTAGTGCAGCAACTTCCTTGACAACTTTGTCAAGTGGTTTGACACAAGCAAAAACAGCTCTTGATTCGCAAGTAGTCCCTGTCAGCACAGCCCTTGCTAATGGTACGGCTCAATTAGGCTCTACTTTTTCAACAGGCGCCAATTCCTTGATGACAGGAGTAGGCCAATACACTAATGCAGTTGATATTCTTAATGCAGGAGCTAATACTTTGGCCGCTAAAAATAACCAGATAACAGATGGTACAAGTCAATTGGTAAATGGTGCCAATCAATTAAATAGCAACTCTGGACAATTAACGAAAGGGACTGCACAGTTAGCAAATGGTGCTAATCAAATAGAGACAGGAGCTGGCAAATTGGCTGCAGGTGGAGAAAGTTTAACGGCAGGCTTGACAACTTTGTCAAGTGGTAGTGGAGAACTGTCGAAAGCATTGTCAACTGCTAAAAATAAATTATCATTAGTAGCAGTTGACAATGATAATGCTAAGACTTTGTCAAGTCCTGTCACTATCAAGCATACAGATAAAGATAATGTCAAAACAAATGGTGTTGGAATGGCTCCTTATATGATGTCAGCAGCTTTAATGGTAATGGCAATTTCAACCAATACTATCTTTAGAGCAGCTCTTTCTGGTAAGCAGGCTAAAACCTTACGAGAATGGATAGATCAAAAGTTAGCAGTCAATGGCTTGATTGCTGTTACTGGAGCTATTATTCTCTATTTTGGTGTTCATATTATTGGTTTATCAGCTAATTTTGAACTAAAAACTTTAGGATTAATTATTCTTACCAGTATCACTTTTATGGTCTTAGTGACAACTTTGGTAACTTGGCATGATAAATTTGGCTCTTTTGCTGCCTTAATTTTACTTTTACTACAATTAGGTTCCAGTGCAGGAACCTATCCCTTAGCTGTTACAGGTAAGTTTTTCCAAGTTGTCAATCCTTATTTACCAATGAGTTATTCGGTTTCTGGTTTACGAGAAACCATTTCTATGGCTGGTACAATTGGTAATCAACTACTAGCGCTGAGTTTATTTTTCCTTACTTTTGCTGCTTTAGGATTGCTAATCGCTCGAAGGAGGATTAGGTCTATCAAAGTAGCCTAAAAATTACTTTCTGTTACTTTTGTTTTTATTGGAGTCCTTCATCTCCATAGTAGGCAATATCTACTGCAGAGATGATAGGACTTTTTCTTTCGTTTCGAACTAAAGTTTTTAACACTAAGAAAAAAAATCACAAAAAAGTTTATGTTTGGTTTGAGTTTGGGAGATTTTTCAGATTTTAAATGAAATATCATTTTAATTTGAAGGAAGGTCTTCTTGTTTACTTAAAAATCGAAGATAAGAGTATAAAATGAATAAGACTAATATGCTAGCTAGTAATTCCTCTAGTTTAACTAATAACTGAAATAGAGGCTGTTGTAAATGCAGATAAGAACCTGCTGAATGAAGAGCAGTAGCAGAGATAGCAAAGGGAAAGGTAAAAGCTGAAAAGCCAGGATTAAACTCTCTTTTGAGAAGTACAGGAAGCTGAAGCACAACAAAAAAGTAAAGTAATTGGGAGGCTAAAAGCAAAAGCCAAACAAAATTAGTATTAGGGCTTTGTTCGGGAGAAAATGTCTTTAAATAGCCAGCCAATAAAAGAGACAAAGGAGCACAAAATGTGCAAATATTCGGTTTTGCTGTCTCAGGTAAACCAATACAATAGGCTTTAATAGTCATCAAAGGTAAAATCAGCAAAGTTAAAAGGAGACAAGTCCAAAAGATGATTTGACCCAAAATATATTGTCCACTGATGGGTGCTGTTAAGGTTGCTACTGCAATTCCAACGTATAAAACTGACCAAGATGGAAAAACATGTTCCCAATGAAAAGGGATGACGAACTTAATTGTAAAATAAGCAATCAGTCCTGCGTTGCCTAGAAAAGCGAGCCACCAAATCGTCAGGCTAATAAGAGTAACCCAATCTTCTAAAAAAGGAAAAGTTTGGATATAGCCTGCCAACAGCATACCTGACATAAAAAAGGTCGGAAAAATAGAAGCGATTAAAGGATGCTTTATTTGTTCTAAAGCTTGAGATAAATTTTTTAAAATACTGAGTATTAAAAACAGGTAGAGTAAGAGCGCTATAATACTTAGTAAATGCCGTAGAGAAGGATGATATAGTTTTAATAAATTACCTAGAGCAAACAATCCCAAAGTTAGTCCTGACATAACAAGGGGAGGGTTTCTGAAAATTTTCATCTCTATAAAGCTCCTTTTTTACTTATTTATCATCTTTATTCTATCATAAAATCTATTTACCTCTCTCGTAATTCTTGAACGAAGAAGAAACCTTTTTTACAAAAATGATAACTATCGAGTATTAGGCATTGAAAAAAATGTCTATTTATGGGAAAATATAGCAAATGACTTTAGTAAAGGAGCAGACAATGCGAGATGATATTAAAATAAATGACCGAGCTGCAGCGATTGGCGACCAACTGATTGAAAAACTTGAAAAAATTTATGATCCAGAGATTGAATTGGATATTTACAATCTTGGTTTGATTTATGAAATTGATTTAGATGAAGAAGGCTTCTGCAAGTTAGTTATTACATTTACTGAAGTCAATTGCGGTTGTGTTGATACTCTGCCTGCGGAAATTATTGATTCCCTGTCAGAGATAGAAGGGATCAATAAGGTTGGTGTTGAGGTTGTTTGGTCACCAGCTTGGAAGATGACACGGATTAGTCGATTTGGCAGAATAGCATTGGGAATCAGCCCTAAATAATAAATAAAAACTCTCAAAAAACTGCAATATGCAATAACTGTTTTTTTGAGAGTTTTTATTTTATCAAGCGAAAGAAAAAGATTAAAGAAAAGAGTGTTTAAATTAAACTTTTTCTTCAATCCAAATACTGATTCAAGCGGTCTTTTTCATGTTTGATTTCATTTTTTGACAGTTTCTTCAGGCTTCCAAAAGTCTGTTACGGCTCCCCTAGAAGCAGAAGAAACGATGTGAGCATATTTGCCAAGGACACCGCGTGAATAGAGCGGTGGCAATTCAATGGTCTCTTGGCGATGTTTTAACTCTTCATCGGAGATATCAAAGTGTAATTCCTTAGTGTCTTGGTCAATAGTGACTATGTCTCCTGTTTGCAGGTAGGCGATTGGACCGCCATCTTGTGCTTCAGGAGCGATATGACCAACGACAAGACCATAAGTACCACCTGAGAAGCGGCCATCTGTCAGAAGGGCAACTTTTTCACCTTGCCCTTTACCAACAATCATTGATGAAAGGGAAAGCATTTCAGGCATACCAGGACCGCCCTTTGGTCCTACAAAACGTACGACAACAACATCACCATCAACAATATCATCATTCAAGACAGCTTCAATGGCTTCTTCTTCAGAATTAAAGACCTTAGCAGGACCGACATGACGACGCACTTTTACGCCAGAAACTTTGGCAACGGCACCGTCTGGAGCCAAGTTACCATGGAGAATAATGAGCGGACCATCTTCACGTTTAGGATTTTCAAGCGGCATAATAACCTTTTGACCAGGTGTTAAATCATCAAAGGCCTTCAAGTTTTCAGCGACTGTTTTGCCAGTACAAGTGATACGGTCACCATGAAGGAAGCCATTTTTAAGGAGATATTTCATAACTGCTGGAACCCCTCCGACCTTGTAAAGGTCTTGGAATACATATTGACCAGAAGGTTTCAAATCAGCCAAATGAGGAACTTTTTCTTGGAAAGTATTGAAATCATCAAGTGTCAATTCCACATTAGCAGCATGGGCAATAGCTAAGAGGTGAAGGGTTGAGTTGGTTGAACCTCCCAGAGCCATAGTTACAGTAATAGCATCTTCAAAAGCTTCACGCGTTAAAATGTCAGAAGGTTTTAAGCCCATTTCGAGCATTTTGACAACAGCGCGACCAGCTTCTTCAATATCTGCTTTCTTTTCTGCGGATTCAGCCGGGTGAGAAGATGAACCCGGAAGGCTGAGTCCCAAAACTTCAATAGCTGTCGCCATTGTGTTAGCAGTATACATACCACCGCAGCCTCCAGGCCCGGGACAAGCATTACATTCCAAAGCTTTAACTTCTTCTTTGGTCATATCGCCGTGGTTCCAATGGCCGACACCTTCAAAGACAGAGACTAAATCGATATCTTTGCCGTCTAAATTACCAGGTGCAATTGTTCCGCCGTAAGCAAAAATGGCTGGGATATCCATGTTAGCCATAGCGATAACAGAACCGGGCATGTTTTTATCACAACCGCCAATGGCTACAAAAGCATCCGCATTATGACCTCCCATGGCTGCTTCAATAGAATCTGCAATAATATCACGAGATGTCAAGGAGAAACGCATTCCTTGGGTTCCCATGGCGATTCCATCAGAAACCGTGATTGTTCCGAACTGAACTGGCCAAGCACCAGCTTCCTTAACACCGACTTTGGCTAGTTTACCAAAGTCATGTAAGTGGATATTACAAGGTGTGTTTTCAGCCCAAGTTGAAATGACACCGACGATAGGTTTTTCAAAGTCTTCATCTTGCATACCAGTTGCACGCAGCATAGCACGATTAGGTGATTTAACCATTGAATCGTAAACAGAACTACGATTTCTTAAGTCTTTAAGAGTTTTTTTGTCAGTCATTTGACCGCTTCCTTTCATCACATCATATAATCATTCAATGTAGAAATTTTACACACCATCATTATAGCACAAATAATCCTTGTCATCATTATAATTATTGTAAAATTCTATCAATTTCTAATCATAATGGGAAATATCTATCAATGATAGCAAAATCTCCTAGACTCTGATTGAATCTAAGAGATTAACAGCTTAAAACTTTTTGGTTAGTTTATTGTTTGGGAATGAAAACTAAATGTTCATTGACAAAGGCATCAAATCCGAGATTGCTGAGCTCACGACCATAACCTGAATTTTTAATACCGCCAAATGGAACTTCTGGATAGGAAGACCAACCGGAATTGATAAAGGTCATTCCTGTTTCGATTTTAGCAGCAACAGCTTTTGCGTGTTCAAGGTCTTTAGAGAAAACTGTACCACCAAGTCCGTAACTAGAATCATTGGCTAAGGCAATAGCTTCTTCTTCTGTATCAACTTTGTAAATGGAAGCTACTGGACCAAAAATTTCTTGATTGTAGATTGGATTTTCCTTGGTAATATCGGTCAAAACGGTTGGAAAGACAAAGTTTCCTGGATGGTCAATTGGTTTATTACCGTAAACCACACGTGCTCCGTTGTCAGCAGCTAACTTGATTTGAC
Organism: Streptococcus mutans; assembly: GCF_006739205.1. Taxonomy (NCBI): domain Bacteria; kingdom Bacillati; phylum Bacillota; class Bacilli; order Lactobacillales; family Streptococcaceae; genus Streptococcus; species Streptococcus mutans. Next base: position 1,979,515 of record NZ_AP019720.1, on the reverse strand, counting down.
CAAGAACTTCTTCCTTAGCTTCAGCTGATGACAAGGGCGCAAGCGTTGTTTCAGGATCCATCGGGTCACCCCACTTGGCTGTTTTGAAGGTTTCAACAACCATATCAAGAAATTTCTTGTAGTTTTCTTCACCAACAACAATGAAACGTTTGGAAGATGTACAGACTTGACCTGCATTGTAAAGGCGTGCAAAGAAAATAGTATCTTTTAAGAGTTCAAAGTCAGCATCTTCCAAAATGAGAAAAGCATCATTACCGCCGAGTTCAAGAGCAGATTTCTTAAGATTTGCTCCCGCTTCAGCAGCAATAGAAGCACCACCACGTTCAGAACCGGTTAAGGCCACCCCTTGAATACGAGGATCAGCAATAGCCTTGTTAACTTGGTCATAAGTAAGGAAAAGATTCTTAAATGAACCTTCAGGAGCGCCTGCTTCTTTAACCAAATTCTCAAAAGCCTGAGCAGAAGCAGGACAGATAGATGCGTGTTTCAAAACCGTTGGGTTGCCAATCATAAAATTAGGAGCAAAAACACGCATAATTTGATAGAATGGGAAGTTCCATGGTTCGACCATAAAGAGCACACCAACTGCTTGCTTAATGTAATAGGCATCACCATGAATAGGTTCAAATGCTTTTGGTTCTAAAAATTCTTCAGCCTTATCAGCAAAATAGTCAGCGATTTCTGCACACAGTTCAACCTCACCTTTAGCTTCTGTAAAGAGTTTTCCCATGTCCTTGGTCATGACTTCGGCGTATTTATCCACATCGCGACGAAGGATATCCGCAACTTTATGCAATTGAGCTTTACGCTCCTCTAAGCCTCCTTCAGCACGCCATTTTTTATAAAGCGCATGTCCAGTAACCAATGCTTTTTCCAAATCGGCATCGCTATTATTAGCAAATTCCTTCAAAACTTCATTAGTATAGGGATAAGTTGTCTTATAGGCCATAATTTTTCCTCCATTTTTCAGTTAAATTAATTATAGCATTTTTGAAACCGATTTCAAGGATTAAACTTATTTCATCCGCCTCTGCTTGCTTTGTTAAAGAACTACTTTAACACTATTTATGCCATTATAGCTAGTTATTAAGGCTATTTTATGATAGGATATTAAAAAGCTAGAATGGAGAAACAATGATTTTAAGTAACTTTGATGATGCAAAAAAAGCGATTATTAATCCAGAAGATTTAGTCGCAGCCATTACGGATTTCCCTGAAATAGTAGTATCTTGCTTTGCCAGAGCAACCTTCAAACGCATGTTAAAACGTTATAAATATCGCTTATTGACAAAAACTTCTGTGGCTAATCTTGATATTCCTATTTATGAACTTGATTATCATGGTCGTAAGTTGGCCGTTTTGGAAGACCTAGTTGCCATGGGAATGAAGAAGCTGATTCTTTTTGGAACATGTGGTATTTTGGAGGAACAGGTTAAGGAAACGTCTATTATTGTTCCGACAATTGCTGTACGCGATGAAGGAACCAGTTTTCATTATGCCCCAGCACAAAATGAAATCTCAGCTAATGACAGAACTTTAGCAAAATTTTTGACCTATTTACAAGCTGAAAATATCTCTTTTTCAAAAGGGAAAGTTTGGACAACTGATGGCATTTATCGTGAAATGATTACCAAGATGAAAGCTCGTAAACAAGAAGGTTGTCTAGCGGTTGATATGGAATGTTCGGCAGTCGCTGCTTGGGGACAATTTAGAGAAATTGCTGTCTGTCAGTTCTTTTATGCTGCAGATCATCTATCAGAAGAAAGATGGCATCCGAGGTCTTTAGGCAATGAAGCCGATTTAGATGAGAAAGATAAAATTGCTGAAATTGCTTTAAATTTTTCAACTTATCTTTGAGAAGTTTGAATTCTAAAGGAAGGTTTAACCTATAAATAAAGCTTTCCCCACTGATTAATTTGTTTTAAAAGGGGCATGAGGCTTTTACCTTTGCTTGAGAGTTGATGATATTTGACATGTAGTGGTAGGGTTTGAAAATCTACTTTTTCAACTAGTTCGTTTGTGATTAAAATATCTAAGGAACGTGTTAACATAATGGTAGTGATTCCGTTAACTTCCCTTTTTAATTGGTTAAAGCGAATGGACTGGTATTTGTTAATAACCCAGAGAACATTTAAGCGCCACTTCCCACCAACAACCTCCATAACCTGTGATATTTTACAATTCTAACCTTTATTACTGTTCAATGTTTTCTCTTTTTTGGCTTTATTGAAAAGTATACAATTATTGATTGTTGTTAAAAATGTTGCCATCTTTTTAACAACCAGATTGTTGATAAGATGATTGCCATTGACAAGGGTATTGGCTTTATACCTTGTCCAAAATAAGTACAGAGTATTTGCATCAGTCCAATAATTACTCCGCTGTATTTCCAAAGAGGATGGGGTAATAATCCGGACCATGAAATTATGAATAGTCCTAGTAAGATGTCACATAAATGCCAAGTTGCATAAATTTCGGCTAAAGTTGTCTGAAGGTTGTCACCTATGACGACAGATAAACCATTGATAGGATAGATAAGTCTGCCAGTTTCTACTACTATTAATAGCCATGATATTAATAATAGTGTAAAATTTGTCATTAGAAGTCCTGTTAGTATTTTTTTATTTTGAAAATATCGTTTGCGTATACTATAAAAAGTGCATCCAAAAAGGATAGTTGAGAGCATGAGTAATTCGTCCATGGCCATCAATAAACTTCTATGTTGATTTATGGTTTGGTGTAAGGAGTTTGTCAACTTTAGTTGTAAGCTGAAATATAAAAAGCCAAACCGAATCACCATATATAACAGAATACCAGCAAGAAACGCCCATGAGACTAGACAATCATCTCTATTTTGTTTAAAGATCTGATTTTTCATATTTTTCTCCTTTGTCAGCTTATTGTTGCTAAATCATCTAAAATATTAATTGACTAGTTACAAAAATGTGCCTACTATACAAGTCATTTTGTTAGTATTATACTATATATAATCGCTTGAATAAAGTTGCAGGAATGTTGTGGAAGTCAAGTTTTTCAGTCTCAGTTTTTTCAAGCAATTTTTATTTTTAAAAGGAGAAAATTATGTTTATCATCAATCTTACCTATCAAAAGAATCTAATAGAAGTTGAAAAACACCTTGAAGCTCATATTCAATTTTTGGATACATATTATGCTTCTGGTTATTTCATCGCTTCGGGCAGAAAAAATCCTCGAACAGGTGGTATCATCTTAGCAAAAGCTGCTGATTTGGCAGAAATTGAGAGAATTATTAGTGAAGATCCTTTTAAGATCAATGAGATTGCAAACTATGATATCATAGAATTTTGTCCGACGAAATTGTCAAAAGCTTTTGAAAAAGTCTTAAAGTAACCATCTTCATGTTATAATAAAGATTATGCTATCAAAAAAATTTAAACAAGTTATGGAAACAGATACCATTGCAACAGCCAAGGCTTTATTAGGAATGCAATTGTGTCTGGATGGTAAGCCCTTAGGGAGAATTGTTGAAACAGAAGCTTATTTAGGGAGCAAAGACAGTGCTTGTCATAGCGCAAATGATCGCAGAACTCCTAAAAATGAAGCCATGTATTTAGCGGCGGGGCATTGGTATGTTTATCAAATTTATGGACATCAAATGTTGAATTTAGTGACTAAGCCTCAAAATGTAGCTGAAGCCGTTTTGATTCGAGCACTTGAAACAGCTGACGGTCATTTATTAGCCAATGGACCTGGTAAACTGACAAAATTTGCGGGCATTGATAAAAGCTTTAATGGTGATTCTTTACAAGACTCTAGGCTGAGTTTACAAGAGGATTTATCACCCCAGCGTATTGAAGAACGTTCTCGCATTGGTGTGACTTGTACTGATGAGTGGAAAGATGCGCTGCTTTGTTTTTATGTTAGGGGAAATCAACATGTTTCAAAGATAGCTAAAAAAAGCCTCTTAACGGACAAAGAGACTTGGAAATCTTAATAAGATTTAATGATTAGTTTTTAAAAATTGCCTGCAAAAATCTTCTGCCTTTTAAGAGACAGAAGGTTTTTTAGTATTCCATTTATTGGTTAGTTGATATACCTTTGGGTTCTAGATAGCGTTGAATAATGCCAAGAATCAAATCAGAGACAACAGCCATAAAAGCAGTTGGTATAGAACCAGCCAAAATAATAGCACCGCCGTTAGTGGCATTGGTACCACGGATAATGATATCTCCGAGACCACCGCCACCAACAAAGGCGCCAATGGCTGTTATTCCTACAGCAACGACCAGAGCGTTGCGAATGCCGGCCATAATAACTGACAAAGATAAAGGCAGCTCAACCATCAATAATTGCTGTCTATTAGTCATTCCCATTCCTTTAGCAGCATCAACGAGATCACCATCAACATTTTTAATACCGGTATAGGTATTACCGATAATAGGCAGTAAAGAATATAAGAATACTGTTGCAATGACTGTTTTAGTGCCTAAGCCAAGTCCTAGCATGATAATAGAAATCATGGCTAGAGAGGGAATCGTTTGAATGACATTAGCAGCTCCCATGACAACCCCTTTGAGTTTCCCTCTTTTAGCAATTAGTATGCCCATTGGAATACCAACAAGAGCAGCAAGGAGTACACCATAAATGGATATTAAGAAATGCCGTAAAAATTGTGCCAAGACATAGGTACTATTATGGTTGAAATAATAAATTAATTGCTGTGCCATACTCATATGACTCATTAGTTATCACCCTTTCGGAAATAATCATGTTTTTTCAGAAATTGATGAGCAACTACTGATGGTTCAAGTAATTGGTCATCGACTTGATAGTTCAGTTTTTGCATGGTTTTAAGGTCAATCTTACCATCTAAACGGTGTAATAAGGTCTTTAGTTTTGGATATTTTCTTAAGATACGATTATTCACAACCATTGAGGCATCATAAGGAGGGAAGAAATGTTTATTATCTTCCAGTATTGTAAGATCGTAACTCTGAATACGACCATCTGTAGAATAGCCTAAAACGACCTGCATTTTATTATTTTCAACAGCATCATAGACAAGGCCAATCTGCATGGGGTAAATATGTTTAAATGAAAAACCATAAGCACGACTGAAATCTTTATAACCATCACCGACACGTTTCATCCAAGTGCTATCAACACCGGCTTTAGCTGTTGTTGATATCTTTTGTAAATCGGAAAAAGTCTTGAGATGATTTTGTTGAGCAAACTTGCTGGTGACCATGAAAGCATAGGTATCAGCAAAGCCATAACTTGGGAACCAAGTTTGGTCAAAGCGTTTGGCAAATGCCTTTTTGACAATTTTAGCGGCTTTAGTGTGATCCTTTTCAGCAGATAAATTGAGTGTGCCTGTTAAATCAGTTCCTGTATAACGAGTAGCTGCAATGTCTGCATCATTTCGTATCAAAGCTTGATGCACAACATTTGTAGAACCAAGGTTAGATACCAAGGTTGTTTTATAACCTAATTCGTGATTGATCAATTCACTGATCATATTGGCCATAATACTGGATTCTGTCGTACTCATGGCCGCAATTTTAATGTTGCCCGAAGTATTAGTGTTAGTTTTGGCCTTATTATTAGAATGACAACTTGTGAGCATAAGTATAGGAATCATCAAAGTAATGATTAAAAAATAAGTTATTTTTTTCATCTTATAAACTCCTCTTTTGTCGTGGTGTTAAATAATTTTCAAGGCGTCCTAGAAGATAGTCAACGATGAGAGAAAGGAGGATAACTGGAATTGTTCCACCGATAATAAGAGACGGTTGGAACAGACTTAAGCCGCTGAAAATCAAGTCTCCAAGCCCGCCTGCTCCAATATAAGAGGCTAAAGTTGCCCAAGCAATGACATAGATAGCTGATAATCTAATCCCTGTCATAATGACAGGAACTGCCAAAGGAAGCTCAACTTGAAAAATAGATTGGATTGGTTTCATTCCCATTCCCTTGGCACTGTCTTTTAAGATAGGATCCACATTGTTCATTCCGATATAGGTATTTCTCATGATTGGCAATAAAGAATAAACAAACAAAGCAATAATGGCTGGGGTTCTTCCGATGCCAAAAAAGGGAATCATGATAGCTAACAGAGCCAAACTGGGAATTGTCTGCAAGATACTGGCGATACCAATGAAAATTTTTGCTAATTTAGGAAATCTTGTCAAAGCCACTCCTATTGGAACAGCAACAATGATTCCAAGACAAAGTGCAATGGCGGAGATATAAATTTGCTCCCATGTTTTTATGAGCAGCTCACCACCATATTGTGCTAGAAATTCGCTCATAATGTTTCCTCCGTATCTTGATTGCCCCAAATAATATCATAAAGCATATCTACCAGAGATGATCGCGTCACGATTCCCTTTAAATGCCATTCTTTATCAATAACCGGTACATATTTAAGTCCGCGTTTTAAGATACGATGGGCTGTGTCGCGCAGCAGTTGATCTTCTTCCAAGTAGAAACTGATTTTATTTAAGATATCGGCAACAACAAGGTTTTGTTTGTAGTTATTATTTAAGGATTCAACATCAATCATGCCGAGTAGTTTATTATCCTTATCTGTAACTAAAAGAGAGTCAACACGTTTTTGACGCATGAGTGAGATAGCATCATTGAGAGATTTATCAGGTGCAATGGAAACGGGGTCTTTTAGCATGATGTTTTTAACCGGCGTTACATCAGCGCGTGCTTGAATGAGTCGGTCTTCACCAATCATCTTTTTAACAAATGCGGTTGCGGGGTGGCGTAACAATTCGGTCGGATTGGCTTGTTGAACCATATGACCTTTATCCATAACGACAATCTTGGTTGCTAGCTTTAGGGCTTCGTCTATATCATGAGTGACCAAGACAATCGTTTTTCCTGTTTTTTCTTGTAAAGATTTCACCAAATCTTGAAGCCCTTCGCGGGTGATAGGATCCAAAGCACCAAAAGGTTCATCCATCAAAATAATGTCTTGATCAGCAGCTAGAGCTCTGACAACACCAATACGCTGTTGTTGCCCGCCTGACAATTCGTAAGGGTAGCGATCCAAGAAATCTTCAGGCAATTCAACAAGCTTTATAAGTTCTTTGGCTTTAGCTTTTTTCTTATCTTCTGACCATTTTAATAATTTCGGAACCAGAGTAATATTCTCATAAATTGTCATATGTGGCATGAGACCGATATTTTGAATAACATAACCAATCTTGCGCCTGAGTTGAACAGGGTTGAGATCAGAAATTTCTTCCCCCTTGATAAAAATTTTCCCATTGCTTGGTTTTAACATACGGTTAATCATGCGTAGAATTGTTGTTTTACCGGATCCGCTGGTACCAATCAAGCAGACAAATTCACCTGCCATAATTTTTAAATTGATATGCTTAACAGCAACATTATCTCCATAAATTTTGTTAACCTCTTTAAATTCAATAACTGGATCTTTATCCATACTTTCCTCCTCAAGCATTCAAGTCTATTTTAATCTAAATAATATATAAAACTTAGAAAATTCTCTATTGCTTAATAGTATATCAAGTTTATATTACAAAAATAAGACAATCGTAATCTTATCAAACAACAGACACCTAGAAAGTGTACAAAAAGGCAATTATTGTATTCAATGCAATGAGTCGCAGAAGTACTATAGTAGGCAAGGTGAAGTCAATAACGTATAATCAGGAAAAGGCTGTCCGACTTTTTCTTACGGCAGACTTAAAAGGACTTTTCCTTGAACAGATTGCTTTGATAAAACAACAGTAAATTATCAAGAATAAAGCCTCACTAAGATGTTATCTCGGATCCTAATGAGGGTAATTTTTGTTTTCATAGACACTGTCAAGCAAGGTAAGTGTAGGCTTATTTTAGACTATCCGCATCAAATGCAGTTGCTGAAAAAAGAATCAGTGTTTAAACAGCGGCTCACTCAATTTAAAGTCGAAATCATTGATGTCTACTAATCCAACAATTTTATCACTATAGTATAATTCGATTAGAAAATCAGCCATTTCTTTACTAGTATGATAGGTGGTAAAATACTTGTCATAATCATAACTATCTGTATCAGCAGCAACCTGTCCAAATTCGCTTTTTGTTGCAGCAGGAGCCAAAACTTTGGCTTTTAAAGGACAGTGATTGGCTGCCAATTCCAGAGCCAGTCCTTCTGTGAAGGCACTGACGTAGAATTCACTGGCACAGTAAGTTACAGCATTTTTGACTAACATATAACCGCCTCTAGAAGAAAGATTAATCAACTGAGTACCTTCTACATTTTTATAGTCCTTTACATAAAGACTGGATAAAATAGTCAAGGACTCGATATTGAGATGAAGCATTTTAGTGATTTTATCAAGGTTTTGATGATCCACACTATCATAATTACCAAAACCAGCATTATTAATCCAAGTTAAGATCTGATACGATTTTAATTCCTGATAAAGTTTAAAGGCATTCTCGGAAATAGAAAGGTCGACTGATTTGACAACAATATCCAGCTTTGGGAAACTGAGAAGAAGCTCCTCTTTGAGTTTCTCTAATCGCTCCTGACGTCTGGCGACTAGAATAAGATTGTTTTCTAAACTTGCAAATGCTTTTGCAGTTTCTAAGCCGATACCAGAACTCGCTCCAGTAATACAAACGTAATTTTTTGAATACATCATATGTTCAAATACCTCCTTTTAAGATATAATGACTATAACATCTAGAGCGAACTAGAGGTCAAGCTTAAAGGAGAAATTATGCATTATTCCATTGGAAAATTTTCAAAATTAACGCGTCTTAGCGTTCATACTCTGAGGTACTATGAAAATGAAGGCTTATTGAGACCGCAAAGAGATGGCAGCAATAGGAGGTATTACAATGAAAGTGATTATCAATGGCTGCTCTTCATCTTACGCTTGAAAGCTGTTGGTATGCCCATAAAAGAAATAAAACATTATTCAGATCTTCGAGAAAAAGGGGAAAGTACTTATTTGGAGAGACTAATCCTTTTAGAGCATCATTTGCAGGTTTTAGACAATAATATTGCTGATTTATTGGACAACAGAGAAAAATTAATTGAAAAGATACATTTTTATCAAGAGAAGTTAACTTTGAAAAAAGACTTAAATTGATACATAATCGGTTTGAGTTCATAAGTTTTCAATACATCGCAGTTTAAAAAGTTTGTATGTTATAATACATCGCAAATAAAGTGTAAGGATATAATGCTATGAAATTCTATATCATTCGCCATGCAAAAGTTAATATGCGGTGGCCTAAAAAGTGTACTTCGGATGAATTTAATCAAGCCTGTAAAAAATATGATGGAGCAGATATTGTTGCTTTTCAAGGTTCCTTAGAGTTGCCCGTCTCTAATATATATACCAGTGAACTTATCCGAACCAAGCAAACAGCTCAGCAACTGTTTCCCTTGCAGTCTTATCAGATAGATAAAAGGCTCAATGAAGTTCCTTTAAAAGCAGCCTTTTCTTCTAAGATAAAGCTGCCCTTGATCTTTTGGAATATTCTAGGTAGATTGCAGTGGCTCTTTAATTCTAGTAAACAAGAAGGAATCAAAGCCAGCAAGGAAAGAGCAGAAAAGTTTTGTGATGATTTAATTTATAAGGGCGAAAATGCTATCCTTATCACTCATGGTTTTTTTATGATAACTCTATTAAAAGAATTGAAAAAGAGAGGGTTCATTGTAAAAGATAATGGCTTCAATTTTGACAATTTGCGAGTAATAGAAGTAAAAAAAGACTGTTAGTTTATTAATTTAGGAATAGATGCATCATGCTTTTGCGGCAATCCGGCTATAAGTTGAAATATTGTAGGTATTAAAAACTATCTTTAGTTTAGTATTTACATTAATTTTAAAAATGTTATAGTGGAAGTGTCATGTTGATTACTATTTTTTAAGGAGGTAAAATGATGAAAGAAAAGACACGTTTTAAACTGCACAAGGTTAAAAAGCAGTGGGTGGCGATTGCCGTGACTAGTCTAGCTCTAGCTGCGATATTGTCAGGAGCTCACTTGACTCAGGCTGAGGAACAATCCGGCGGCGGTACTGACAGTAAGCCAAGACTGACAGCAACTGTACAGGAAAGCTCAGAACAACCAATTACAGAAGCTCCAGCAGCTGATTCATCTGTAGAAAATAACAGTGCTAACGCTGTTAAAAGTTCTGAAACAGCAGAGGCAGCTGAAGTATCCGATGGAGGCAGAGCCAGCCAAACTGAAGCAGTAACAAACCAAACAAACTCTGGAGAGCACCATCCAGCAGAAAAAGCGACAGCCGTTTCTGGAGAAGCTCAGTCAGTGCAAAATGCTCCATCAGAAAATGCTGCCCAGCAGGAAACGGCTAAAACCGAGCCAGCGACTGCTGCAGAAAATAATAACGCTGCCCCGACCAATAGTTTCTTTGAAAAAGATGGTAAATGGTACTACAAAAAGGCCGATGGACAGCTGGCAACTGGTTGGCAGACAATTGATGGAAAGCAGCTCTATTTCAACCAAGATGGTAGTCAGGTCAAAGGAGAAATTCATGTGGAGACAGGGGATCAAATCATTTATCATCCTGTTTTCATAAGTGATTCACCTTCAGTTTTGGAAGTCAATAAGATTTACTACTTTGATCCTGATAGTGGTGAACTCTGGAAGGATCGTTTTGTCTATTCTAGTTATGCAGATCCCCTCCATTATGAAAATATTAAACATGAAGGCTGGTTCTATCTTGGAGAAGATGGAAAGGCTGCTATCGGCTGGAGAACTATTGGCGGCAAAAAATACTATTTTGACACTAATGGTGTTCAAGTCAAAGGAAAGCTAATTAGTACAGATGGCAATTATAATCTAATTAGCCAGAAGTATGGCAAGAAATCTTTCCTAGATCCTGACACCGGTGAAGCTTGGACTAATCGTTTTGTCAATGCAAAGTATTATTTCTACAACTTTGCAGGATACGTCTCTACGACAGACTGGTTCTATATGGGAGCCGATGGTATCGGCGTGACCGACTGGCAAAAGATCGATGGTATGGATTACTATTTCGAACCTTCCAGTGGTATTCAGGTTAAAGGCGACATTGCTGAGCGTGATGGCAAGGTCTATTATTTAGATGAAGACAGTGGACAAGTTGTTAAGAATCGTTTTGGCACAACACCTGCCGAGCGTATCAGTACAGTTGAGGCTCGTTTCCCTAAAACTTATTATTTTGGAGCGGACGGCAGCCGCAAAGATCTAACTGGTTGGCAGATTATTGATGGTAAAACTTATTACTTTAAGGATGATCACAGCATAAAAGCAAAGTCAGAGTATAGTCAAATTGGTGGTTCTGTGCCTGATGACGGTTTTGCAGAGATTGATGGTGATGGTTACTTTTTTGATACTCAAGGTCAATTCGTAACGAATAGATTTGTCAGAAAATACGACTACAGTAATATTTGGTATTATTATGGAAGCGATGGCAAACGTGTATCAGGCTGGCAAACTATCGACGGTAAGCGCTACTACTTTAGCCAAGATGAAAAGACAAAGGGCCGTCAAATTAAAGGACAAACCATCACTATCGATGGTAAAGAATATACTTTTGACAAAGACAGCGGTGAGGTTATTAATAGTAACTAGTCGTAAATCCCAATGGCATACAAAAACGAGCAGGTTTCATACTCTGTTCGTTTTTTCGCCTTAAAACTTATATATTTATAAATCGTCAATAAAGCGTTTATTAGAAAACGGTGAATACACCAAGCGTTAGACTGTTATCAATTAATGGGAAAATCTAACTCTTTTTAATATTCCATGAGTTTCTTAATTTTTTATTGTATGTCATCGTATGGCACCTTATTTAACAATCAAAAAAAGATTGCCTTCGAAGTTCCTTCATTTGTCGGTATTGCAGCCATGCAGCCTATTGTCAAAGAGTGGGCTGGTAAACGTTCCATTGTTCTCAGCCACTTGGACAAAGGTGTCTTGGTTTTTGATAAAGAATTGTCTCAAATAGCTTAAAAAAAAACGGTAAACTGAACTATGATAGAAGCAATAGCCTTTCCCAAAGTAAAGAAAAGTTGAAGAAAGCAATAGATAGATATGGCAACAAAGCCACCTATCTTTTGGCTGGTCAGCCTAATGATGTTGAGGCGATGAAAAAGTTTCTTGTTGAGAATAAAGGAATTGAGATTAAGCAAATCAAATTGGATAGATTTAAAGGATTGAAATAATGATTAGTGAAAAGAAGATATGTCAGAAACACTTTTAGATAATCTTTTAGATCGTATAAAAGTATCATTGAAAAAGAATAATTTTAAAAAAGGATTTCAGCATAAATTCAGCTGAAGTCCTTTTTATTTTGTTTTATTAGTCATTTTAAATGGTGTTAGTTCTTTTAAACTGAGAATAACTAGAACGATTGTAATTCCCCAGCCAATTCGGGTAGCCAATAATAGATTATTTGACCAAAGGTTTAAGCAAGTTGATCCAATGGCTGAACCAGCTGAAATAGCAATGTTTTGTACCATTCGTTGCAATGCTCCTGTGCTACCTTGCATTTTCATAGGACTAGCTAGCATAATACTAGCCATATTAGCGGGCTGAAAGTATCCTCCGCCAATACCATAAATAAATAATCCTAAAGTTAAGAATAAATAGGGCCAGCTAGGCGTGAGAAGTAGGAGGAAAATTAAGGATAAAATAATGATACCCAAACCAATATGGCTAAATGATTTATTTTTACTGCCATCATTGATTTTACCAGATATTCTTGAAAAAAGAACCAGACCTGCAGGTGCTCCTAGTACAAGAAAGCCTGTCTGCCCCACTCCTAAATGATATAATTGTTCAAAAATGAAGGGTGGAAGTAAGAATATCATTGCAGAGGCAAAACCAAAAGCGACCGTTTGAAAAAGATAAGAAAGTACTCGAGGATTCTCGCTCAGCCCCTTGACATTGACAAGAGCACTCTCTTTGCTGCATTCAAGACGGTAAAACCAAATCCCGATCAAGAAACTAATGATGATCAAAATAAGACTGATACCTAATAGGTGAGGCTTACTGAGTAAGGATAGTCCTAAGAGAAGACAAACCAACATAGAAGCATTGAGAACTGTTCCAAGAGAATCTAATGTCCACTCACTAGTTTGTTCGGAGACTTTAGTAAGGAGATAGTGATTACAAATGATGACAATAAGAGCAAAGGGAACATTAATCCAGAAAATAAAGCGCCAGAGATTTAAAGAAAGTAGTATGCCTCCTAAGGAAGGACCGAGGACAGGTCCTAAGCCAATCATAACTCCTAAAATACTAATAGCACTGTTTTTGCGGTCTTCGGAAACTAAAGTGGTAATCAGAGCTGCTGAAGTAGCTTGCAAAGCCGCCGCTCCCATTCCTTGAATAATCCGGCCAGTAATGAGCCAGCCAATACTATTAGCAAATCCACAAAATAAGGAGCTCAGTCCAAAAAGTACAAATCCTAAGTAGGAAATCTTTAACTTTCCAAATTTATCGCTTAATACTCCTAAAGGTAAGATAGAGATGGCTAATGCTAAAGTATATCCAGTTATTGTAAAAGAGGCAATGTTAGTTGTGGTTTGAAATTGTCCCCTCAAAAAGGATAATGCAACATTGATAATACCTGTATCAAGGGTGGATAATAACATTCCCATACCTGCGATAACTGTTATAAAAAAATCTTGTAAACGTTTCGTCATTTTTATCCCTTCTTTCATCTCAGATTATGATACAATGAAGGAAATCAATAATCAATCAATCTTAAAAATATCGAATCGTTTGGAGGGATAACATTTGGCGATTACCATTCAATTTAGCAATTATGCTCTGAAAACAGATGAAACGTTGACACAAAGAATACAATTTGTATATTCTCCTTTAAATGAACTGTTTAGAAGTTTACATGTCTTATTAAATCCACGTCATCATGGAACTAATATTGACTGGGTGATTAGGATACAAAATAAACTTACTAAGGAATTTTATGAAAATCTTCATTACTTTCAACTCTTTTATGAACTTGGTGTTTCTCCTATTTTGCTTTGCGATTTTCGTTATCATGCGACAACGATTGAAGAAGAGATACAAAATCTAAAGAAATTTCTTGATGAGTTATCTACTGCTCAGTTAATTGAGCATCTGGAAAAAGTGATAAGTGATCGAGAAAATTCCTTTATTCCGACATTAGCAAGGGGATTAGAATGGAAGAATTTTTCTTTGAATAAGGATAATCAGTTACTTAGTGACTTGAGGAAGGATGCCTCTAGTGTTTATCAACATCTTTTTTCTTTTGTTGATTGGTACCGACAAGAAATATTTGATGAAACTTGGAAAAGCAAAGATATTCAACGAAAACTTTTAACAGAAATCCAGCATCAAGCTTCCTTTTTAAGGGAAAGTGGTTTTAAAGCGATGTTTAACCATCTGCAAATTGACCGCATTCATTGGCGAAAGGACAGACTAGTCATTATTAAGCCGTTTAATAAAGATATTCAGTTAAAGGATAGTGATTCTATTATGTTATTACCAAGTTATTTTATTTGGCCTCATCTGTTTGTTGAATCTTTCAACCAAGGAATTGCTGTTACCTATGATATTACAGAGCAGCCAAGTTACTATAACGCTACACCGGAAAATTTGATTACCATTTTTAAAGCTTTAAGTGACCCTGTTCGTTTACAAATTATGAATTATGTTATTGATAAACCAAGTACAACACAATCTTTGGCTTAAATTTTAGTGATGAGTAATTCCAGTGTATCCAGACATCTGCAAATTTTAAAGGAGGCTAATTTATTAACAACAACAAAAGCTAAAAAATTCGTTCTTTATGAGCCAACACAGCTCATTACACAACTTATGCCAAATTTCTACCATTTCTTTAAAAATTGAGGTTTTAGTCATTAAAAAGTGGTGAATGACTATATCAACGTCACAAATTATCTCAGTTTTATCAGCTAATCGTTTTCTCACTCAAAGTGAGATTGTTTTTTTAAAAGCTAGTCCTGAAATAGTCTTATTTAACTTTTACGGACGAATTTATTATGAATTAAATAATAATGCCCCCATCAAAGAGCAAGGAAGACTAGTCATTGAAAAACTGTCTAGGTATCCTCAAGCAATTAAGCTTGGCAAATCACGGACATGTTTGCCATTTAGCAGGAAAAGTAGGGGTTACAATATTTGAGTAGTTTATTCAAATAAATTAATGAAACAAGAATCTTCTATCAACTGCTCTTTGACGCAAGCAGGGATTAATGCTATGCAGCAATGGCTGGGATGTCAACTGAGTCCCAATATAAAATTATGTTTAGATTTTTCCGAAAGAAAGTTTCATGTTGGCGGAGCATCAGGAGAAAAGATATTAGAAAAACTAATCCATGAGAGAAAATGTCAATTAACTCAAAATAGGCAGATTGTTTTAAAAATTGACTTAAATAATTTAATGAAGGATTTTTATAAGTAAATCTCTATCAATTTTTATTTAAATTTATGATTTATTGTGGAAGTATTGTGTTGTGCCAATTTTTTGATTTTTAATCAATAAAAGACGCTCTAGTTTTTATGGTTGACTAGAGCGTTTTTATTTGATTATCCGATTCAATTTCAATTTCAATTTTTGTTCTAAAAGGTAGAGCTTCAATCGACTTTTCCTGCAATCTTACTGATACTGAAAGCTCATCTTTCAAAAATCGCATAAAACCAAAGTCTTCAGCATGTGCTGAAATGTATTGAATCCTTATTTAACTTCAGTAAAAATCACGTGTTTACGCAATTTTGGTGAGTATTTTTTTAATTGAAGACGGTCTGGAGTGTTGCGTTTGTTTTTTGAAGTAAGGTACAAGCGTTCACCAGATTCTTTATGTTCAAGTGTAATATTTACGCGCATGGTATCTCCCTTCTGTTATTTCGCAGCGTTAGCTTTGGCGATTTTACGTCCTTTATAGTATCCTTTGAGGGATACGCGGTGAGAACGTGAGTAATCCCCGGTAGTTTCGTCAAATTTCACAGTTGGAGCTGTCAAATTATAGTGTGTGCGACGTTTGTTTTTTTTCGCTTTTGAAGTGCGACGTGCAGGTACTGCCATTTTTTCTTTCCTCCGTAAGATATAAAGGGCTTTTTAGCCCGTATTCATTTTTTGGGTTAATATGACTTGCGTCAACTTTAATAGTATATCAAAAGATTCTTGTAAAGTAAAGTTACTTGACAGATTTTTTATTTCTTAAGATGGAAGGAATAGCTGGAAATGATGATATCTTGGTTCCATCTGAGATAATATTTGAGACGGAGATTCATTTGATTATGCAGCAGAGTTTGCCAAGGCTTACGCGGAACGAATTGTGGTATTAGTACGGTTAGAGTGCTGTTATGAGCTTTTGCTTTCTGACTGGCTGCATTAACATAATTAACTGTTGGCTTAATGATATCACGGTAATCAGAGTAAACATTGACAAAGGTGATATTTGGGAAAAACTGTTTAAACTCTTCTTCAACTTCATGATCTTTGCTAAGTGTTTCTGTTGTTGAGACATGCAAAGCGATAACATCTTTACTGAGGGAATGTGCATAATTAACAGCTCCAATAGTAGCCTGTGTCATATTGCCGACGAGTACAAGGACTTTATTGTCAGAATAGCAGACGGCTTTATTTTTATCAGTAATACGCAGCTGCTCTGCGACACTATTGTAGTGGCTTTTTATTTTGTGGAACATGGCAATTAAAATAGCAATAATCGGGAAGAAAGGCCAAATATCATGCAGACGGAAGATCAAGAGAATCAAAATAATAGCATAGCAAATGATGGCACCAACGACATTTGCCAAAGCCTGTTTGAAAAAGTTTTTTTCTTTAAGGTTTTTCCAATAAATGATCATTCCTGTCTGTGCTAATGCAAAGGGGATAAAAACACCGATAGTATAAAGCGGTATCAGACGTTCAGTGGAACCGTTAAAAATAAAGAGTAAGCAAATAGCACCAATAGCTAATGTTAAAATACCATTAGAATACCCTAGACGAGCTCCCTTTTCCAAATAAAGATGAGGCATGTATTTGTTCTTTGCCATATTATAAGAAAGAATCGGAAAAGCTGAAAATCCAGTATTAGCAGCGACTGCTAAGATAAGGGCTGTTGCAATTTGGAAAAGATAAAAGAATACTTGTCCGATGAAGCTGTGGCCGAAAACTTTCTGAGCTATTTGTGCTAAGATAGTTACGTTATGATTGGGGATAATACCGAGCCAATAGTTGAGAAAAGTGATTCCGATAAACATAGCTCCGAGAATAGCAGACATCATGGTTAACGTTTTAACCGCATTTTTTGCTTTTGGTTTTTTAAAAAAAGGGACGGCGTTTGAAATGGCTTCAACTCCGGTCAAAGAAGCAGAACCGCTAGTAAAAGCACGCAGCAGCAAGACTAAAGTCAGGCCTGATATGGGCTGTCCAATATGAGCTGTTGCGGTGTAAGTGAGATTTCCAGTAACGATTTGGAAAAGTCCACAGATTAGTAAAAAGAGAATGGATATAATGAAAAAATAAACAGGGACAAAAAGTGCCGTAGCTGATTCACGCAGACCGCGTAGATTCATAAGCATTAAAATAAGAACCAAAACAATTGAAATTTCAAGATTGCTATCTTTAAATGCTGGGAAGGCTGACGTGATAGCATCTGCTCCAGATGAGACTGACACGGCAACTGTCAGCATATAATCAATCAGCAGACTCCCGCCTGCTAAGAGCCCCATAGAAGGAGACAGATTGTCTGATGATACCATGTAAGCACCACCGCCATTAGGGTAGGCGTGAATAATCTGACTGTAAGAAATTGTTAAACTAATCAATAAAACGAGTACTCCAATGCCAATTGGCAAAGACCACCAAATAGCTCCTTCTGATAAAGCTATCAAAACTAAAATAACTTGCTCGGGTCCGTAAGCGATAGATGATAAAGCATCGCTTGACAACATAGCCAATGCTTGCAATTTTGTTAATGCATGGCTATCTCCTTCTAATTCAGATTTTAAGGGTTCCCCTAATAGTAAAGTTTTTAAAGTTTTAAACACTTTTTTCCTCCTGAAATTTTATCAATAAGGCATTATAGCTCTATTTCTAAGGAAAATCAATACATTAATTTATTTTTAATAGACATTTTATAAAAAAGAAAGTAAAGCATTTTGGCTGTCTGCTCTGTTGTTTTTGTGGTAAAATAGAACAGAAATAGAAGTAAGGAATATAAGAAAGGATTCAAATTTGGCTTGAAGTCTGTGCAAAAGGATTCATTATTTTGTATATTAAAGATATATTATTGTAATGACACCTTTGCTTTGACTGTTAAATGCCTTTTTATATCATAATATGACATTACAAAAACCAAAAGGAACACAAGATATTCTGCCTCAAGAGACAGTTAAATGGCAGTATGTCGAAAACATTGCGCGTAAAACTTTTAAAAAATATCATTACGGTGAAATTAGAACGCCCATGTTTGAACACTATGAGGTCATTAGTCGTTCTGTTGGTGATACGACAGATATTGTAACAAAGGAAATGTATGATTTCCATGATAAGGGAGATCGTCACATCACACTACGCCCAGAAGGAACAGCTCCTGTTGTTCGTTCTTATGTGGAAAACAAACTTTTTGCGCCCGAGGTACAAAAACCTGTTAAAGTTTTTTATATTGGTTCCATGTTTCGCTATGAGCGGCCTCAGGCAGGACGCTTACGTGAATTTCATCAGTTAGGAGTTGAATGTTTTGGCTCTAACAATCCTGCCATTGATGCAGAAACCATTGCCATGGCTTATCAGCTTTTCAACGAGCTAGGTATCAAAGATGTCACTTTGCACCTTAATAGTTTAGGAAATAAAGAGAGTCGCAAGGCTTATCGTCAGGCTTTGATTGATTATCTGATCCCTATGAAAGACAAACTGTCCAAAGATTCACAGCGCCGCTTAGAAGAAAATCCCTTGCGGGTACTAGATTCTAAAGAAAAAGAAGATAAAGAAGCTGTTGAAAATGCACCGTCTATCTTAGATTATTTGGATGATGACTCACAAGCGCATTTTCAGGGTGTACGTGATATGTTAGAGGTACTTGACATTCCTTATGTTATTGATACCAATATGGTTCGTGGTCTTGACTATTATAACCACACGATTTTTGAATTTATTACTCAAGTTGATAAAAGTGAATTAACGCTTTGCGCTGGCGGTCGGTATGACAGTCTTGTCGAATACTTTGGTGGTCCTGCGACAGCTGGATTCGGATTTGGTCTTGGTTTGGAGCGACTTTTATTGGTTATTGACAAACAAAAGATTAATCTGCCAGTAGATAACAGTTTAGATGTCTATATAGCTGTACTTGGTGCAGCTGCTAATAGTACGGCTTTAGAACTTATTCAAGCTATTCGTAAACAAGGTTTTTCGGCAGAACGTGATTATCTTGGTCGTAAAATTAAAGCACAATTTAAATCGGCAGATGTTTTTAAAACGAAATTGATCATGACTTTAGGTGAGAGTGAAGTTGAAACTGGACAAGTTGCAGTTAAAAATAACTTCACACGACAAGAAATTGCTGTTAGTTTTGAGGAAATTAAAACAGATTTTGCTAGTGTTTTTAAACAATTAGGTTCAGACAGACCATAGAGCAATCCTGCTTAACCTTAAAAAGGCAGCTAAGGCTGGAAATATAATGTTGATAAACTCTTAAACTTGCTGTTGTGTCAGTATTTTTAAGAGTTTTTATTTTAGCTGGTTAAAAAGCTTGAAATCCTTTAATTATGCTTACTATTTTTCAGTGAAGCCACTTTTATTTAACGGTTTTTGTGCTAAAATAGATAGGGAAATAAAGTTAGAGAAAGGGAGTTATTATGAAACGTTCTATGTATGCTGGTGCTGTGCGTTCAGAACACATCGGACAAGAGTTAACCCTTAAAGGCTGGGTGGCTCGCCGGCGTGATTTAGGAGGTCTTATTTTTATTGATTTGCGCGATCGCGAAGGCATTGTGCAACTAGTCATTAATCCTAAAACTGCCAGTAATACTGTTGTTAAAAGTGCTGAAAGCTTGCGGAGTGAGTATGTTATCGAAGTGACAGGGATGATTGTGGAGCGTGATCAAGCTAATGATAATTTACCAACGGGTTGCGTCGAAATGCAGGTGACGCAGTTAACGATTTTAAATGCTTCACAAACACCGCCCTTTGAAATTAAGGATAAAATTGAGGTCAATGATGACACACGTTTGCGTTATCGTTACCTCGATCTTCGTCGTCCAGAAATGCTGAAAAATTTTAAGTTACGTGCTAAGGTCACACATGTTATCCGCAATTATCTGGATGATTTGGATTTCATAGATGTTGAGACACCTATGCTTGCCAAGTCAACACCAGAAGGAGCACGTGATTATTTAGTACCAAGCCGTATGAGTCGAGGGCATTTTTATGCTCTTCCTCAAAGTCCGCAGATTACCAAACAGCTTTTAATGAATGCAGGTTTTGATCGTTATTACCAAATTGTCAAATGTTTTCGTGATGAAGACTTACGTGGAGACCGTCAACCTGAATTTACACAAGTTGATTTGGAAACTTCCTTTTTATCTGAACAAGAAATTCAAGAAATCACAGAAAGATTGATTGCATGTGTCATGAAGGAAGTCAAGGGCATAGAGTTGCAATTACCACTTCCCCAAATATCTTATGATACAGCAATGAACAATTATGGTTCTGATAAACCGGATACTCGCTTTGAAATGACTTTACAGGACTTGACAGATCTTGTAAAGAATATTGATTTCAAAGTATTCTCACAGGCTCCTGCTGTAAAAGCTATTGTTGCTAAAAATGCTGCAAATAGCTATTCTCGCAAAGCAATTGATAAGTTGACAGATATTGTAAAGCCATTTGGTGCAAAGGGTCTTGCTTGGGTTAAATATAATGATGGCAAAATAGGTGGTCCTATTGCTAAGTTTTTGACAACTATTGAAGATGAGTTGATAGAACGTTTACAGCTTGAAGCAAATGATTTAGTGTTTTTTGTAGCAGATGATCTTGAAATAGCAAATGGTAGTCTTGGTGCTCTGCGTAACCACTTGGCAAAAGAACTAAACCTTATAGACCATTCGAAATTTAATTTCTTATGGGTTGTGGATTGGCCAATGTTTGAATGGTCTGAGGAAGAAAATCGCTATACAAGTGCTCACCATCCTTTCACTTTACCGCAAGAAGATACGGTTGCTGAACTTGAAGGTGATCTCAGCAAGGTTCGTGCTGTTGCATATGACATTGTTCTTAATGGTTATGAGCTTGGCGGGGGTAGTCTTCGTATCAATCAGAGAGAGACACAAGAACGTATGTTCAAGGCGCTTGGATTTACAAAAGAAAGCGCTCAAAAACAATTTGGCTTTTTACTGGAAGCTATGGATTATGGTTTTCCGCCTCATGGAGGACTAGCGCTTGGATTGGATCGATTTGTTATGCTTTTAGCAGGAAAAGAGAATATTCGTGAAGTGATTGCCTTTCCTAAGAATAATAAAGCTTCAGATCCAATGACACAAGCCCCAAGTTTAGTTTCTGATAAACAACTTGATGAGCTTTATTTGCAAGTAAACAAGAATGCAGTAAAGAACAATGAACAAGAATAAATTTACCCTCATTTTTAAGCATCGTATAAAGAATTTAGCGAAACGCTATCAGGTCATTAATGTCCTGTCCTCTATTTCAAGAGAGAAATATGGCGAGCGTATTTCTGGCTCTATTATTTATGCTTTGTTGTCATCTATTGCTGTTAATTTTTTCTTTCAGCCTGGGAATGTCTATGCCAGTGGTGCCACAGGTTTAGCTCAGATTGTCTCGACTCTGTCTGTTAAGTATTTTGGATTGGCTATTCCTGTTTCAGTAACTTTTTATGCTATCAATATACCCCTTTTGATTATAGCTTGGTATATGATTGGTCATAAATTTACTGTTTTTACTTTTATTACAGTAACTTTGAGCTCTCTCTTTATTCAGTTCATTCCTCAAATGACCTTAACACCCGATCCGATGATGAATGCCATTTTTGGTGGTTTGGTTATGGGAACGGGAATAGGTTTTGCCCTTCGCAATAATGTGTCTAGTGGTGGTACTGATATTATCAGTCTTTTGGTTCGTAAGAAAACAGGCCGTAAAGTTGGTACAGTTTCTCTGATTGTCAATATTTTGATTATGATAATTGCAGGAATGACTTTTGGTTGGCAGTATGCTCTTTATTCTATGGTGACCATTTTTGTATCCAGTCAGATGACTGATGCTGTTTTTGTTAAACAAAAGAAAATGCAGGCAATGATTGTCACTAGCAGGCCTGATCGAGTTATTCGGATGATTCATCATAAATTACACCGTGGTGTTACCATTATCAATGATGCTGAAGGAACTTACAATCATGAACATAAAGCTATTCTTGTTACTATTATCACACGTGCTGAATTTAATGACTTCAAATATATTATGAAGAAGACTGATAAAAATGCTTTTGTTTCTGTAGCAGATAATGTTAATATTATTGGCCGTTTTGTTGAAGAAGATTAAATATTAATGTCGATAATTTAAGGAGATACAATGAAAATAGATTATACTCTTCGTCTAAAAAATTTTATTTTTATTGCCTTAGGTGTAGCCATTTATGCTTTTGGTTTTGTCAATTTTAATATGACAAATCATATTGCTGAGGGAGGTATGGCCGGTTTAACTTTAGTTTTTCATGCCCTCTTTGGTATCAATCCAACTTATACTGGCTATCTATTTAACTTGCCTTTACTGTTGTTTGGAATTTATTTTTTTGGTCGCAAAATGATGGTTTACACCATTTATGGAACAACGTTGATGTATTTTTTTGTCTATATCTTTCAAAAAATCCCTCTTTATATTGATTTACAGCATGATTATCTAGTCGTCGCTTTAGTGGCTGGTATCTGTGCAGGTATTGGTAATGGAATTGTTTTTCGTTATGGGGGGACTACCGGCGGTTCAGATATTATTGCTCGTGTTATGGAGGATAAGTATGGTATTCAATTGGGTCAGGCTTTATTAATTTTTGATATTTTTGTTATGCTCTTATCTTTGACTTATGTCTCCATTCCTCAAATGATGTATGCTCTGATTGCTAGCTTTATGTTCAGTCAAGTGGTTATTTTAGTCCAAAATGGTGGCTATTCTGTTCGAGGAGTCTTGATCATTACTGATAAGCATGAAGAAGTGGCTGAAGCCATTCTTGAAGAACTCAATCGAGGCGCTACTTATTTAAAAGGTCAAGGTGCTTATTCAGGTAAAGAAAAAAATGTTCTATATGTTGCTTTAAATCCTACAGATGTTAGGTTATTAAAGGAAATGATGGAAAAACTTGATCCAGATGCCTTCATTTCGATTTTAAATGTTGAAGAAATTATTAGTCCTGACTTTATTGTTAGTAAGCGTGAACGCAAACTAGCCTATAAATAGAAAAAATAAGCTGTTGGAATATATATTCCAACAGCTTATTATAATGCTTACATTTCATTAGGTGCCTCAACACCCAGAAGGGCTAAGGCTTCTTTGAGAACAGTTGCGGTGGCATAACTAAGTGCAAGACGACTGTCACGTTCAGGGCTATCATCAAGAATGCGTGTGTGTGCATAATATTTGTTAAAGCTTTGTGCTAAGTGAATAGCAAATCTAGCGATAAGGGAGGGCTCAAAATTATCAGCTGCTTTAACGATGGTATTTGGAAAATCCTGAATGAGTTTAATAATCTCCCAACTTTCAGTGTCATTTAACTGATAGTTTTCTGCTGCCTGAGGCTGAAAATCAGCTTTTCTAAGGATAGATTGAATACGGGCATGAGCATATTGAACATAAGGACCTGTTTCGCCTTCAAAAGAGACCATAGCTTCAAGATCAAAATCATAGCCATTTGTTCGGTCTGTTTTAAGGTCATAGAATTTTATCGCTCCTACACCAACAGCATGGGCAACGGCTTCTTTATTAACTAAATCAGGGTTTTTAGTATCAATTTGCGCTAAAGAGCGTTTGACAGCTTCGGCAATTGTTGGCTCAAGTAAGATAACATTTCCTTTGCGGGTGGATAATTTTTGACCATTTTTAGTAACAAGGCCAAAAGAGACATGCTGGATATCTTTACTCCAAGCATAGCCCATTTCAGCTAATACAGCTTTTAATTGCTTGAAATGAGCAGTTTGTTCCTGACCGACAACATAGATAGCTTTAGCAAAGTCATAGGTACGTTTGCGATAAATGGCTGCTGCCAAATCGCGGGTAATATAGAGAGTAGCACCATCAGATTTCTTAATAAGAGCAGGGTGTTCAATGCCGTATTTTTCAAGGTTAACAACTTGAGCTCCTTTAGATTCTTCTAAAAGTCCCTTCTCGGCTAGTAATTGGACAACCTCTTCCATTTTATCATTGTAAAAAGCTTCACCATTGTAGCTATCAAAATCTATACCAAGCTCAGCATAAAGACGATTGAATTCCATTAAGCTTTCATCGCGGAACCATTGCCAAAGTGCAAGGGCTTCCTCATCATTGTTTTCGAGTTTACGGAACCATTCGCGAGCTTCTTCATCAAGTT
Organism: Streptococcus mutans; assembly: GCF_006739205.1. NCBI lineage: Bacteria > Bacillati > Bacillota > Bacilli > Lactobacillales > Streptococcaceae > Streptococcus > Streptococcus mutans. The sequence continues at coordinate 1,954,949 of NZ_AP019720.1, read as the reverse complement.
CTGGATGGTTTTTAGTTTCAGCATTAATCCGAACATAGAGCTTTAAAAGTTCATCAATAGGATGGGATCTAACTGCTTCTTCACTGCCCCATTTTTTATAGGCAACAATAAGCATGCCAAACTGTTTGCCCCAGTCACCCAAGTGATTGATTTTAACGGTCTCATAGCCTAATTTTTGGAAAATATTAGATAAAGCATCGCCGATAACAGTGGAGCGTAGATGTCCAATAGAAAAAGGTTTAGCAATATTAGGACTAGAAAGATCAATAACAATATTGCGGCCTTGACCAATGGCTGCTTGAGCGTAATCTTCCCTTTTTTTAATGACTTCTTTTAATACTTGAGCTGAGATTTCTGACTTATTAAGAAAAAAATTAATATAAGGGCCGACAGCTTCGACCTTCTCAAAATAGCTATTATTAATTTGACCGACAAGTTCACTGGCAATGATTTGCGGAGCTTTGCGCATCGTTTTAGCTAAACTAAATGTTGGAAAAGCTAAATCTCCCATACTAGATTTCTTGGGTTTTTCCAGTAAATTTAAAATAGTTTCCTGCTCTAAAGCAGGAACGATTGCTGCAATTTCTTTTGCAATTAATCTGTTATGATTCATTTTTGTTTCTCCTAAATATAATTAATAAAGTGTTTATGGTATGAGTTGAAAATTTTAGATAATGAGTAAACAGGTTATTATAAAAATAGCTTAATAAATTTTATTCATTGCTGAAAAAGAACGGAGGAGTATACTGGCATAGATGGTCAAAACATTTAAGTGCTGTTTCCTTATCTTTACAAATAATAAGACAGGTATCATCACCACAAACTGTTGCTGTAATTTCAACTAACTGCATGGAATCTAGTATTGAGCCAAATGATTGGGTTAGACCCGGCAGTGTTTTCAATATCACTTGGTTTTGGACAGGCTTTAACATAACTAAAGCATCTTCCATATAAAATCGCAGCCTTTCTTCCCAATGGGTTGGAGAAATTTTATGAACCTTATATTGGGAGTGCTTGCCGGATGTTTTAATTAAATGTAACTCTTTAATATCTCTTGAAAGTGTAGCCTGTGTGACTACGACTCCATTTTTTAAGAGTTCAGATTGTCATTTTTGTTAAGTATTAATCTTTTTTTCAGAGATTAAAGAGAGAATTAATTTATGTCGGACTTCTTTTTTATTCAATTAATTCTGCCTCCTTATGTCATAAAACAGCCACTCCATTTTATTATATCATACAATATTGAATTGTTAAGACAAATATTGGCAATCTGTTAACCCACAGAAAAAGGATAGGTTTTTAATTTGCTCACGCTTAAAAACAAGTTATAATAAAGAAAAAGGAGATTGTTTTATATGCCAAAATTTATTGTTTCAGATTCATTTTGAGAATTGTTTCCACAAGCTAAAATTGGTATTGTCTTATTAAAAAAATTTCAATCTCAGAAACGATCACCAAAACCTATTATCGAATTACTTAAGGAAAGTAGTGAGCTGGCTAAGACTTACCTCGTTGAAGGTAACTTTAGTGATAATGTGGAAATACAGGTTTATAGAAAAGCTTATCAAAGATTTAAAACTAAAAAGAGCATATTCGAGTATTGAAGCATTACTAAAACGGGTCAGCAACAACAAACTGATAGGCAGTATAAATCCTTTAGTAGATATTTATAACGCTGCAAGTTTACTTACTAGTTGGAGCGGAGGACAGTGAACCTTTTGAAGTTGATTTGAGATTAGAAATGACAGAAGGTGGGGATAATTTTATTTAATTGAGAACTCGAGAAACTCTCTACTCTAGCTGGTGAATTATGCTATAGAGATGATAAAGGTGCTGTTTGTAGATATCTTAATTGGAGAGATGGCGAACGCATCATGATTATAATAAAACTAAAAATGCGTTTATTGTTATTGAATTATTGGATAGTGAGAAAATAACAGGTTTGCAGTCTGTATTAGATTTTATTGAGAATAACCGCTCAGAAATATTCAAAGGGTAGCAGCAACCAAACGATACTGGATAAAGTGCATCCATATTTAATGATTAATTAATAATAAGCTTGATAACAACGATAAGGAGAGTGATAAGATGTTAATATCTAAAAATGATTACCAAATGTTGCGAAATTTATAGTATTTTCAGTATTTGTCTATAGATCGCTTTGACCAATTAATGGAAGTGACGCGTTTAAGAAAAGCACCTAAAAATCATATTTTATTTTTTAAAGGAGATAATCGATATAGATTATCTGGTTATGTGAAGTTAGAAGATACGGATAGCTCCGGTTCTTTTTTATATACTGATTATATGAAGCATAATACAATGTTTCCATATGGCGGTATGTTTTTAAAAAAAATTTATGATTTTTCAGTAAGAGCTATTACTGATATTGAATACTTTTATATTCCTGTTGATTTATATGAGTCCTTTGTGGCTACTAACAGCGCACAAATAAAAATTTTATGTCAAAAGCTGTCGCGCTTATTAAGGCTTCACGAAATCCGTTTAAGAAATGTCGTCACTTCAAGGCACCAAAACATTCGGAGAAACCTTTCATGCGTTTGCCGTGTTTTGTTTATCTTATCAGTAGAACTATGTTAAAGAATTATGTTATAATGGACTAAATCATACTTATAGAGTTGAGAATATTTAGATTGTCAGAGTAAAAAGCTGTTCTGAAAGTAATATACCCTTTACGTTTTTCAATTATCTAATAGTTAAATCACTCATACAGCTTCGTATTGTGATCAAGCTAGGACATCTCATTGAGATATCATCAATAGGATAGTACCAGATACATTTTAAAGCAACATATCACATATTTTAAAGTATAAAAATCAATTGGGCTCTTATTTAAGAGTGCTTGATAATGTAAGTGGTTCATTTAGATGATTTCTGCATTTTTTCACTTGCAGTATAAGCTAAATGAACTTTTTTGTTAAAAAGAAATCATCATATTATTGAAGTATAGTATAAAAAATATATGTAGGAATTGTTATGAATAAATTATCACGTCAAAATAAAATAAAACAAATCATACGCTCAAAACATATAGGTACTCAAGAAGAATTGAAGCATCAACTTGAATTAGAAAAAGTTTTTGTTACTCAGGCGACATTATCACGAGATATGCGAGAATTAGGTCTTTTTAAATCACGTGATAAAGAAGGATACCTATATTATGAAATACCAGAAAATGGTTCGACTATTTTTACGCCTGCTGCGCTTTATTATATTAAGAAGGTTTTCCGAACAGATGCGCTTTTAGTTTTTCATACCAACTTGGGAGAGGCAGATGTTTTGGCAAATTTGATTGATTCGGAGTCTCATTCTGAAATTCTTGGAACTGTTGCTGGTGCAGATACCCTTTTGGTTATTTGTAAAAATGAAGAAATTGCCAGCCAGTTAGAAAGCGATGTTCTTTCAAACTTATGAGCCCATTTGAAGAAGCCTTAAATCAGTTAATAGAGCTTTTGCAGGAACATGACAGTGTGCAAGCTTTTCAAGCTGTTGAAAAAAAGATTAAAGCCTTACCGGAGTTAAAGAAAGTAGCACATGATATGAAAGGCTATCAACAAGACGCTGTTCTTTTTCAAAGGATTGAAAAAAGTAAAGCTCAAAAAGAAGCTGATCAAAAGGCGCAAAAAATGGGAGAGAGTTTGGATAAGCTTCCCATTGTCCAAGATTATCGAGCCAAAATGCAGGATGCCAGCGATCTTTTACAATATGTAACCAAGACTCTAGAAGAGAAAATAAATGAGGAGTTAGGAAATGACTAAGGAAAAACTCTCTCCAGGAATGCAGCAGTATTTGGATATCAAAAAAGACTATCCAGATGCTTTTTTGCTTTTCCGCATGGGAGATTTTTATGAACTATTTTATGATGATGCTATCAAGGCCGCTCAAATTTTAGAAATTAGCTTAACAAGTCGTAATAAAAATGCTGACAATCCTATTCCGATGGCTGGTGTCCCTTATCATTCAGCTCAACAGTATATTGATGTTTTGATTGATTTGGGTTATAAGGTTGCCATTGCTGAGCAGATGGAAGACCCTAAAAAAGCTGTTGGCGTTGTCAAACGTGAAGTGGTTCAAGTGATTACCCCGGGTACTGTTGTTGATTCAACTAAGCCAGACAGTGCTAATAATTTTTTAGTCTCTCTGGATACTGATGGCAGTCAGTTTGGCCTTTCTTACATGGATTTATCTACTGGGGAATTTTATGCGACAACATTAGCAGATTTGCCAGCAGTGAGAAGCGAAGTCCTCAATCTCAAGGCGCGTGAATTAGTTATTGGTTTTGAACTGAGTGAGAATGAAGAACAGCTTTTTCGTAAGCAGATGAACCTGCTCTTATCTTTTGAAAAAACTGTCTATGACGATGTACATTTATTGGATGATCAATTAAAAGCAATAGAACTTGCTGCAGCTGGCAAACTCTTGCAATATGTTCATAACACACAAAAACGTGAGTTGAGTCATTTGCAAAAGTTGGTGCATTATGAAATTAAAGATTACTTGCAGATGGCTTATGCTACAAAATCTAGCTTGGATCTGTTAGAAAATGCCAGAAGCGGGAAAAAACATGGCAGTCTCTACTGGCTTTTAGATGAGACAAAAACAGCTATGGGGACACGCCTTTTGCGAACTTGGATTGATCGTCCTTTGGTCAGTTCAAGCCTTATCAGTGAACGTCAAGATATTATTCAGACTTTTCTAGATCACTTTTTTGAGCGCAGTGATCTTAGTGACAGCTTAAAAGGTGTTTATGATATTGAACGTTTGGCCAGCCGTGTTTCATTTGGGAAGGCCAATCCTAAGGATTTATTGCAATTGGGTCAGACCTTAAGTCAAGTTCCTGTCATTAAGACTATTCTTGAAAGTTTTGCCAGTTCTAGTTTGGAAAGCCTAATTAATCAAATTGATACTCTTCCAGAATTGGAAGCATTGATTCGTTCGGCTATTGACTCTAATGCACCTATAACTATTACAGAAGGCGGTATGATTCGAGAGGGGTTTGATGAAACTTTAGATAAGTATCGAACGGTAATGCGCGAAGGGACGAGTTGGATTGCTGACATTGAGACTAAGGAACGTCAGAAAAGCGGCATCTCAACCTTGAAGATTGATTATAACAAAAAAGACGGTTATTATTTCCATGTCACCAACTCTAATTTGTCTTTAGTACCAGATTACTTCTTTAGAAAGGCAACGCTTAAAAATTCTGAGCGCTTTGGGACATCAGAGCTTGCAAAAATTGAAGGTGAAATGTTAGAAGCGCGTGAAGAATCAGCCAATTTAGAATATGATATTTTCATGCGTATCAGATCACAGGTTGAATCTTATATTGAGCGTCTTCAAAATCTGGCCAAGAGTCTAGCAACTGTTGATGTTTTGCAAAGTTTAGCAGTAGTAGCTGAGAATAATCATTATGTCAGACCTTCTTTTAATCATCAGCAGGAAATCAGTATTGAAAATGGTCGCCATGCTGTTGTTGAGAAGGTTATGGGAAGCCAAGAATATATTCCCAATACTATCAATTTTGACCAAAAGACTAGTATTCAACTGATTACTGGACCTAATATGAGCGGTAAGTCAACTTACATGCGGCAATTAGCTCTGACAGTTATTATGGCTCAATTAGGTTCTTTTGTAGCAGCTGATTCAGCTGATTTGCCGATTTTTGATGCTATTTTTACACGTATTGGTGCTGCAGATGATTTAATTTCAGGGCAGTCTACCTTTATGGTAGAGATGATGGAAGCCAATCATGCTATCAAGGCAGCGACACCTAATTCACTCATTTTATTTGATGAATTAGGACGTGGTACAGCAACTTATGATGGTATGGCTTTAGCACAGGCTATTATTGAGTATATTCATAATAAAGTTGGGGCTAAAACGCTATTTGCTACCCATTATCATGAGTTGACAGACTTGTCAACTAGATTGACAAGTCTTGTCAATGTACATGTTGCTACTCTTGAAAAAGATGGAGAGGTCACTTTTCTTCATAAAATTGCTGATGGACCAGCTGATAAATCTTATGGAATCCATGTTGCTAAAATTGCCGGCTTGCCTAAAGATTTACTTAATCGAGCTGATCACATATTAGTTGATTTAGAAAAAATGAGTGCAGCTGTCTCAGTCAATCTTAAAAACGAGACCAAAGAAAGCCAACCTGTGGAAGAGCAGTTGTCACTTTTTGCTATTGATAATAATTATGAAGAATTAATCAAAAAATTGAAACAGTTGGACCTTACCAATTTAACACCAAGAGAATCCATGAATGCCTTATTTGATTTGAAGGAACTATTATAAATGGCTCGTGTCAACTGTAGTGGGTGACTTATAGTGACAGTCAAAAGAGGACCTCTTAGTCTTCTCTTTTGTGATGTTCAAAATGAGGAAAATTCGTTTTTTAAAATTGTCCAAGTTCCTAAATCCAAAGGCATTGGCTTTGATATCTTTGATGAGCTTGTTGGTTGCTTCAAGTCTGGCATTTGAATAGGAAAGCTGGATGGTGTTGATGAGGTGTTTCTTGTAACGAAGAAAGGTGTTCAGAGTCGTTCTGAAGGTCTGATTGAGATGTGGCTATTATCGACAAGTTTTTAAAAAGCTGTCACACAAGCCTCATAGAATTCCGCAGACAAGCATCGATTTGAATGGTACAACGAGCACTCCAATCGGCCAACTTAGAAAATAGATTTAGGACTTTTGAAACCTTTCCGAGGAAAACTTGACACAAACAGAGTAATCTCAATTAAGATTGCTCTTTTAATTTATGGTATAATAAACACAATTTTAGTGAGGTGACTTATGTCAAAAATTATTGAACTGCCAGAAGTTTTAGCCAATCAAATTGCTGCTGGAGAGGTTATTGAAAGACCAGCTAGTGTCGTAAAAGAACTAGTTGAGAATGCTATTGACGCTGATAGCAGCCAAATTACAATAGAAATTGAAGAATCAGGACTGAAAAAAATTCAAGTGACTGATAATGGTCAAGGAATAGAACAAGCGGATGTAATTATGAGCTTACGTCGTCATGCAACTAGTAAGATTAAAAAACAATCCGATCTTTTTAGAATTAGGACCTTAGGTTTTAGAGGTGAGGCCCTTCCATCAATTGCTTCTATTAGCAGACTAACATTAAAAACAGCAACAAAAGGGGAAATATATGGCACTTTATTAATCGCAAATGGAGGTAAAATTGAAAAAGAAGAAGCCATTAGTACCCCTATTGGAACCAAAGTGAGTGTTGAAAATCTTTTCTTCAATACCCCTGCTCGCCTTAAATATATGAAAAGTTTGCAGGCAGAGCTTGCTCATATTATTGATGTCATTAACCGTCTTAGCTTGGCGCATCCCGAAATTGCTTTCACGCTTATTAATGATGGCCGTGAATTAACAAAGACGTCAGGTAAAGGCGATCTGCGTCAAGCTTTAGCGGGTATTTATGGGGTAACCACTGCTAAAAAAATGGTCGAAATTTCAAATGCAGATCTTGATTTTGAGGTATCTGGTTATATTAGTTTGCCTGAATTAACACGAGCTAATCGCAATTATATTACCATTCTTATTAATGGGCGTTATATCAAAAATTTTTTGCTCAATCGCGCTATTCTTGATGGTTATGGTTCAAAATTAATGGTGGGACGTTTTCCAATTGCTGTTATTGATATTCAGATTGACCCTTATTTAGCAGATGTTAATGTTCATCCAACTAAGCAGGAAGTTCGCATTTCTAAAGAAAAAGAGTTAATGAATCTCATTAGTTCGGCAATTGCAGATAGTTTAAGAGAACAAGAGTTAATTCCTGATGCTTTGGAAAATCTTGCTAAAACTAGCACAAACAAGAAACAAAAGTTTGAACAAACACAACTTCCTCTTAAACAATCAAATCTTTACTATGATAAGACTCAAAATGACTTCTTTCTCAAAGAAACGACAGTTTCAGAAGCATCAAGCGAGTTTACAGTAGTTGATAAAGCTGTAAATATTACTGATAATGTATCAGGACATAGCAGTGTAAAATATGCTCAACGTCAAATGAGAACTTGTGAAAACAAAGAGCATCCAAGTCTTACTATGACAAATAAGCAACAAAAGCGACAGCTTAGTAGAATTGTTGAAAGTCTAGAAAATGAAGAAAAGTCAACTTTTCCTGAGTTAGAATATTTTGGTCAAATGCATGGAACTTACCTCTTTGCTCAAGGTGAAGGGGGGCTTTATATCATAGATCAACATGCTGCTCAAGAACGTGTTAAATATGAATATTATCGTGATAAAATTGGAGAAGTAGACAATAGTTTACAGCAGCTTTTAGTACCTTATCTTTTTGAATTTCCTGCTAATGATTTTATGACCTTACAAGAAAAAATGAGCATTTTAAATGAGGTTGGAGTTCACTTAGAAAACTATGGAGAGAATACTTTCATTTTGAGAGAACATCCTATTTGGTTACAGGAAAAAGAAATTGAATCAGCCGTTTATGAGATGTGTGACATGTTGCTGTTGACAAATGAAGTCTCCATTAAGAAATATCGAGCGGAATTAGCTATTATGATGTCTTGCAAGCGTTCTATCAAGGCTAATCATACTTTGGATGATTATTCTGCCAGAAATCTCTTAATTCAATTATCACAGTGCAAAAATCCTTACAACTGTCCTCATGGACGTCCTGTGCTTGTGAATTTCACAAAAGCTGATATGGAAAAGATGTTTCGTCGCATTCAGGAAAACCATACTAGTTTGAGAGAATTAGGGAAATACTGAGATAAAGCTAGATTACTTATTTATGCTGTAAAGAATATGTCAATATATTGTAAACTTTTTTGGGGGTAAGTAAATGGCAAGTTCTTTTTACTTATTAGTAGATCAGCAAGTCAATATTTGTAACTGATTTTTCCTTTCGTATTAATTTGTGCTATACTATTATGCAATAAAGGGAGAAATGATGTACGATTATATTAAAGGTAATTTAACCAAAATTACAGCTAAATATATTGTTTTAGAAGCTGGCGGTTTGGGTTATGTAATTAATGTTGCCAATCCTTATAGTTTTTCTAATCAGATAAATCAAGCTATTCAAATTTATATTCACCATGTTGTCCGTGAAGATGCCCATCTTCTTTATGGTTTTCATACTGAGGATGAAAAGGCGGTTTTTCTTAATCTTATCTCTGTTTCAGGAATCGGTCCAACTTCAGCATTAGCTATTATTGCGGCTGATGATAATGAAGGTTTGGTTAAAGCTATTGACCACAGTGATGTAAACTATTTGATGAAATTCCCTAAAATTGGGAAGAAAACAGCTCAACAAATGGTGCTTGATTTAGCAGGTAAATTTGTAGATATTAATGAAGTCTCAACTGATAAAAGCAAAGTGAGCACTATTAATAATAATCAAGAACTTGAAGAGGCGGTTGAAGCACTTTTGGCTCTTGGTTACAAAACAAATGAACTTAAGAAGATAGAAAAATTTTTTGAAGGAACGACTGATACGGCAGAAAATTATATTAAATCTGCTCTAAAAATGTTGATGAAATAGTAGTTTTAGAGTATCTGTATCAATCTGCTCGTTTGAGAATAGATAATTTATAAAAACTCTATGTATATGAAGGGAATAATAATGGAGCGTTGCAGTTGGGTAAAAGAAAGCAATCCTTTGTATGTTGTTTATCATGATGAGGAATGGGGGAAGCCATTGCATGATGAGCAAAGATTATTCGAATTACTGTGTTTAGAAACTTATCAAGCTGGACTTTCTTGGGAAACTATTCTCAACAAACGTGAGGCTTTTAAATCTGTTTTTCATCATTATGAAATTGATAAAGTAGCTGCTATGTCTGATGAAGCATTGGAAGAGATTTTAAAAAATCCGAAGGTTGTTCGTAATCGCAGAAAAGTTTATGCAACACGTCATAACGCACAGGCGTTTTTAGCTATACAGAAAACATTTGGAAGTTTTGATCATTATCTTTGGTCTTGGGTGAACTTTACACCAATTGACAATTTTGTCAAGAACTGTCAAAGTATACCTGCTCAAACGAATTTATCAGCAAGGCTTGCTAAGGATTTAAAAAAGAAGGGCTTTAAATTTGTTGGTCCTGTTTGCATTTATTCTTATTTACAGGCAGCAGGTTTAATTAATGATCACGAAGTTGATTGTGATTTTAACCCTAAAAAATAAGACATTTTCACTAAGAGGCTTAACTAGCTCAATTTATTTGACAAACCAGTTCTGCTGTCCATTATTTGAAAACCCCTCTAAAAAATTTAGAGGGATTTGTGCTATAATATGGTCAATCTTTTACGAATATAATATTGAGGAGGTTAGAATGAAATCTGAGATCATTGCTGTTGGAACAGAAATTTTAACAGGACAAATTGTTAATACTAATAGTCAATTTTTATCAGAAAAATTCGCAGAATTAGGAATTGATGTTTATTTTCAAACAGCAGTTGGTGATAATGAAGAACGCCTTTTATCTGTTTTGAAAATTGCAAAGGAACGTAGTGATTTAATTGTACTTTGCGGTGGTTTGGGACCAACAGAAGATGATTTAACAAAACAAACCCTAGCAAAATTTTTGAAAAGAGAATTGGTATTTGATAAAACAGCTCAAGAACGTCTAGATGAATTTTTTGCATCACGTCCAACATCTATGCGCACACCAAATAATGAATGTCAGGCGCAGATTATAGCAGGAAGTCAGCCTTTATCTAATAAAACAGGCTTAGCAGTTGGGGGGCTTTTGGAGGCAGATGGAGTGACTTATGTTGTATTACCTGGTCCGCCTAGCGAATTGAAGCCTATGGTTAACAAAGAGTTACTCCCTTATTTATCAAAAACTTCTAAGAAGCTTTATTCTCGTGTGTTACGCTTTTTTGGTATTGGTGAGAGTCATCTAGTGACCTTGTTGCATGACTTAATAGCGGAGCAAACAGATCCCACAATTGCTCCTTATGCTAAGACAGGCGAGGTAACAATACGTTTATCAACAAAAGCCCATAGGCAGAAAGAAGCAGATAGTAAGTTAGATAAGTTGGAAAAGAAAATTGTAACTATTGATAACTTGGCTGATTATTTTTATGGTTATGGTGAAGAAAATTCATTACCACAGGTTGTATTTGATCTGCTTAAGGAAAAGGGTAAAACGATTACAGCAGCTGAAAGTTTAACAGCAGGCCTTTTTCAGGCAAGATTAGCAGATTTTGCAGGAGCATCTGATATCTTTAAGGGAGGTTTTATAACTTACAGTATAGAAGAGAAGGCTAGAATGCTAGGTATTCCCTTTGAAGATCTCCAACTTCATGGGGTTGTTAGTGCTTTTACTGCTGAAAAGATGGCAGAGCGCTCCCGCCAGCTGACTCAAGCAGATTTGGCTATTTCTTTAACAGGAGTTGCAGGTCCGGATAGCTTAGAAGGTCAGCCGGCAGGGACAGTTTTTATCGGTTTGTCAAGTTCCAAAAGAACAATGGCAATCAAAGTGTTAATTGGCGGACGCAGTCGGTCTGATGTGCGTTATATCGCTGTTTTACATGCTTTTAATTTAGTACGTCAAACTTTATTATCTCATAAAAATTTAGTATAATGAAAAGACGGCTTTAAAACATAGAATAGGAGAAAAAGATTGGCCAAAAGAATAAAAAAGACAGAAGAAATAACGAAAAAATTTGGTGATGAGCGTAAGAAAGCTCTTGATGATGCTTTGAAAAACATCGAAAAAGATTTTGGTAAAGGTGCAGTTATGCGTCTGGGTGAACGCGCTGAACAAAAGGTTCAGGTGATGAGTTCAGGAAGTCTGGCTCTTGATATTGCTCTTGGGGCAGGCGGTTATCCAAAAGGGCGTATCGTTGAGATTTACGGGCCAGAATCTTCTGGTAAGACAACTGTCGCTCTTCATGCTGTTGCTCAGGCGCAAAAAGATGGCGGTATTGCCGCTTTCATTGATGCAGAACATGCCCTTGATCCAGCCTATGCTGCTGCTCTTGGCGTTAATATTGATGAGCTTTTGCTTTCACAACCAGATTCAGGAGAACAGGGTCTTGAAATTGCAGGGAAATTGATTGATTCTGGCGCTGTTGATTTAGTTGTTGTTGACTCAGTGGCAGCTTTAGTACCACGTGCGGAGATTGACGGAGATATTGGTGATAGTCATGTTGGCTTACAAGCACGCATGATGAGTCAAGCGATGCGTAAATTATCAGCTTCAATCAATAAAACAAAAACCATTGCCATTTTTATTAATCAATTGCGGGAAAAAGTTGGTATTATGTTTGGTAATCCAGAAACAACCCCTGGCGGGCGTGCCTTGAAGTTTTATTCTTCTGTGCGTCTTGATGTCCGTGGCAATACTCAAATTAAAGGAACCGGGGAACAAAAAGACAGCAATATTGGTAAAGAGACCAAAATTAAAGTTGTTAAAAATAAAGTTGCTCCACCATTTAAGGAAGCTTTTGTAGAAATTATATATGGTGAAGGCATTTCTCGTACAGGTGAATTAGTTAAGATTGCCAGTGATTTGGGAATTATCCAAAAAGCTGGAGCTTGGTACTCTTATAATGGTGAAAAAATTGGGCAAGGTTCTGAAAATGCTAAAAAATTCCTAGCTGATAATCCAGAAATTTTTGATGACATCGATCATAAAGTGCGTGTTCAATATGGTTTAATTGAGGAAGATAATACTGAAGAAAAACAGTCTTCTAAAGAAAAAGAAACTGATGAGAAAGCTGACAAAAACCTTGTTTTAGAGCTGGATGATACAATTGAGCTTGAAGATTAAATAAAAATAGGTCCCAAGACCGACTCTTTATTTAATAAGCTATGCTAAGATAATATTATCCTGTAAGGAAAGAGAGATTTAAACATGATTAAAATTTATACAATTTCAAGCTGTACAAGCTGTAAGAAAGCGAAAACATGGCTTAATGCTCATCAACTCCCTTATAAAGAACAAAACTTAGCAAAAGATCCTTTAAGTAAAGAAGAAATTTTAAATATCCTTTCAAAAACAGAAAATGGAATTGAAAGCATTGTATCCTCTAAAAACCGCTATGCTAAGGCTCTCCATTGCAATATTGATGACTTGAGTGTCAATGAAGTTATTGATCTCATTCAAGAAAATCCGCGAATTTTAAAAAGTCCGATTTTAATTGATGACAAGCGTCTTCAGATAGGTTATAAGGAAGATGATATTCGAGCTTTTTTACCGCGTTCTATTCGTAATGTTGAAAACACAGCAGCTCGTTTACGGGCAGCTTTATAAGAATGTTCGAAGTAATGAAAAGTCATTTTATTAACATCAAATATTTCGTTCGAAAAACTCTAAGGATATTGCCATGTTCCCCAATCGTTGTTAGATAACTAAATCGGCAATTAGGGAATATGGTAATTTTATTGTTGTCGCGTTTTGAGATGTTATGTGATGACTAGAAGTTTATCTTGTGATTAAGTTTTTCACTTCTTGCTTAATTTTCCTTTAATATGCTATACTGAATAATAAGGAGAATAAGAATATGAAAAGAAGTGATAAGACAAAGATAGAAAAAAGGTTGGCTCCCTTTTGGCTATATTTTAAACTTATAACAGCATTAGGACTGATAGTCTCTTTGATTGTGCTTTATTTGCATTCGTCTCAATGGTTGTTCATTGTTCCCATTGCTTATTTGTTTGGTCTTTTACTGTTGCTCTCACGAACAAAATTAGAGGGTTGGCCCTTGGTCTTACTCAGCTTTGTTAGATATGTTATTATCTTTTTTACTTTTACTTATGGTGCTTTTGTTATTCTAGATGTTAAACAAGGCGTTGGTATAAAGGAAGCATTAACGGCTCCTTATCGTCTGTCTCTTCTCGTTTTTGAACCTACGATGCCTTTTTCAGGTATTTTAGTTGGAATAGTTATACTTTTGTTCTTTCTTTTTGCTTATAGAAAAAGAAAGTAACTTAAGCTTGTACTATAACTATAGTATGATGTTGAAAGGGGCTTGTCAGTCTGATACGCAGACTCCTTAGCTTATTAAGTTAAGGTGAGTAATTTTTTACGATTAACACGAGAATCATTTAATCTTATGTTAAGCAGCAGAAGAGAGAGAAAAATTTTAGTTTAAGGGAAGTCAAAAAGTTTAATCACCAAATAGATAATAATCCTGATATTCACAAACTAATAATACAAATGCTAGAGAAAATTTTGTGGGACTTTTCTTTACTTAATGAGATAACTGTTTGCCATCAAACTTGCATCTGCCTAATATTAAAACTAAAACAATTCAAAGATTATATTTGATGCAGCTTCTTATTGATTTTTTGAATGTTTTTTTTATTTTCAAAATAGCAGAATAAGTAAATGAGGATATAAATAATAGAAACCAAAAGGAAAGAAAAAACGAAATATTTCCGAGTCATGTAAAACCAGTGTAAATAAGATCCGGCTAAGAGAAGTGGTAGGACAATGAATAAATAGTGAATCAAGCTTGTGGTTAGTAGACTGAGTTTTTCATTTTTAAAGAGGCTGCTAGCAAATCCTTGTAAAACGCCTAGAAGAGCAAAAATGAAAAGTTGGACTGCTGTTGCCTGTGAAACTGATGAAAAAAGTTGAACAAAACTTGGGACACCAAGTGGATTACTATTTGGGAAAAAGAAGATGGCTATGAAATAATTCATTAAAGAACCGATTCCTATACCAATAAAACTGTAAGTAATAATCTGTTTGAGTATTTTCATGATGTGCCTCCATTAAAGATTTAATTGTTCTTTGAAGCGTTTCAAACTTCGCCTAGCCACGAAACTGACTGTTCCATTTTTGAAAGTCACTTCAATGCTGCCTCGGATGGTTAAATTCAATTGTTTAATATATTTGATATTGATGATTTCACCTTGGGAGATACGAATAAAAGGTGTTCCTAATTCTTGCTCAAAAAAGTAGAGTCTTTGTTTAGCTAAATAGGTATCGGTTGGTGTTTGAATTAAGACCTGTTTGTTTTCCGTGAAAATACGAATCACTTTTTCTAGTGGGATAAACTCTAAGCATTTATTTTTGTAACCATAAACGATATTAGGTCTTTGTTGAATAAAATCAATCACCCTCTGCGTTTGTTTATCAATATGACGTGTATAGATTTGGAGTAAGGGTTCCTTAAAGTTTGAATCCTTGATAATTTTTAATTTCATCAGTTATCATCCTTTCTTGATTTTAGTATATAGAATTTTGTGGGGAGTAACCAGACTTTTTGGATAAGCGGTACTTAATTTAAGATAAGTGGTTCTTCTTCTTGTGAAAATGCTTAAAATAAGATATAATGTAACATGATATTCCCTATGAGAAAGAAGGTGTTATTATGGGATTTACAGATGAAACGGTCCGTTTTAACCTTGACGATGGTAATAAGAAGGAAATTAGCGAAACCTTGACTCATGTCTATCGTTCTTTGGAAGAAAAAGGTTATAATCCAATCAATCAAATTGTGGGTTATGTCTTAAGTGGGGATCCTGCTTATGTGCCTCGCTATAATGACGCTCGAAATCAAATTCGAAAATATGAACGTGACGAAATTGTTGAAGAATTAGTGCGTTACTATTTGCAAGGGAATGGGATTGATTTAAAATGAGAATAATAGGACTGGATGTTGGTTCCAAAACAGTTGGTGTTGCTGTTAGTGACCCACTGGGGTTTACAGCACAGGGTCTTGAAATTATTCCTATTAATGAGGCTAAAGGAGAGTTTGGCTTTGATCGTCTAGCTGATTTGGTTAAGGACTACAAGGTTGAAAAGTTTGTAGTTGGTTTACCTAAAAATATGAATAATACAAGTGGTCCGCGTGTTGAGGCTAGTCAGGCTTATGGTAAGAAAATCAAAGAACTTTTCGATTTACCTGTTGAATATCAGGATGAACGTTTGACGACTGTTCAAGCTGAACGAATGCTAGTTGAGCAGGCTGATGTTAGTCGCGGTAAGCGAAAAAAGGTTATTGATAAGTTGGCTGCTCAGCTGATTTTGCAAAATTATTTGGATCGTATGTTTTAAAAGGCTTTAAGTTATACATTATTGTAGCTTATTGTCATAATTTTGAATAACTTATTAGAATGTGCAAACAGGAGGCAACTATGTCACATAATCATGAACAAGAGCATGATCTTATCACGCTTGTTGATGAACAGGGAAATGAAACTTTGTTCGAAGTTCTTTTGACTATTGATGGTAAAGAGGAATTTGGAAAAAATTATGTTCTCTTGGTTCCAGCGGGTGCTGAAGAAGATGCTGATGGTCAAATTGAAATTCAGGCCTATTCGTTTACTGAAAATGAAGATGGAACAGAAGGGGCTCTTCAACCTATTCCAGAAGATGCTGATGCTGAATGGATTATGATCGAAGAAGTCTTTAATAGTTTTTTAGATGAAGATTGATAGAAATGTCTGATAATCAGGCTTTTTCTTTTTGCCTTATTTACGAATAAATAAATAAGGGTGATATCATGAAAACAAAAGAAAGCTTAACACAGCAAGAAAAAAAGTTTTTGAAAGACTATGACAGGAAGTCTCTGCATCATTTTAGAGATATTTTAACTTATTGCTTTATCTTGGATAAATTGACTAATAAGTAGATTTTGTTATACTTTTAATAGGACATTTCAAGGAGAATGGGTTTGGATAAAAGACAAAACAATTATCGGAGAGAAACAACTAAAAAAACAAATGCTAACACTCACTTGAGTGCTGACCAAAACGCAGTTGAAGTGAGTTCTTTACATCGTTTTTATATCGTCATGTTTAGTATTTTTGTCAGTTTTTTTAGTGTGGCCATGCCCTTTTTTACTGATTTTGGCAATGCTCTTCAATCTCAAAATCTTTATACAGGTTTTATGATGACGCAAAATCATTTGCCCTATAGTGATATTTTTTCAACAGGCGGCTTTCTTTACTACGCGGTAATTGCACTTAGTTATCTTTTAGGAGGTAGTATTTGGCTGGTTTTAGTCCAGTTTGCTAGTTTTTACTTTTCGGGTATCTATCTTTATAAGATTGTTTATCATATGACTGGCAAAGAAGAGGTGACGATTAATACTATATTGCTCTTTTATTTGGCTAATTTTGCTCTGGGTTTTGGAGGGCTGTATCCTGTTCAATTTGCTATGCCTTTTGTGTTCTTGTCCCTTTGGTTTTTAACCAAATATTTTGTAGGTTTGACAAGAGATGAAGGATTTATTATTTATGGCTTGACAGGAGCATTAGCTTATTTAATCGAACCACGGACTCTTTTCTTTTGGTTGGTGTCTTTAGTAATTATCTGTATCTATAATGTGAAGCATCATCAGCATGCTCGTGGATTCTATCAGTTTCTTTGTATTGTTTTTGGTGGTATCCTAGTATTTTATATTTTGGGCTATTTTGTTTTAAATATGCAAATTCTGTCATCCTATATCGCTCAAGCTGGAACTTACTACTTTACTCATTTTGCTCTTGGGAAAGATGATATTTTACTGACAATTCTCTTTCAAATTTTTATTCTCTTTGCTTCAGGTTTACTGATGGGTGCTTTAACTTTTTTCAATCATATCAAGCGTGAAAATGATCGCGATGACTTGATTAAATCTATTGTCTTTTTAAGTTTTGTTTTTAGTTTGATTTTTATTTTATTATCACAGAGTTTTGCAACCTATCAATTTTTGCTGCTTTTACCTTTTGGTCTTGTCTTGACTGGTCTTTATCTTGATGATGAATATAAGGAATCTTTAAAGCGTAAATCACGTCGGCGAAAACAACATAGACGTCTATCGCATAAAGTTTTTGATCTTTTTTTACTTAGGCATTTCTACCTTCCTTGTCTTTTATTTGCTTATGGTTTAGCTCAGCCTAGTATTCACTACATTTTTTCTTATCATTTAAATCAGGAACGTGCTCAAATTGCTGATTATATTAGAGAAAATACAGATGAAAAAACAAGAATTTATGCATGGGATTCCAGTGCAAAAATTTACTTTGACGCTAGTCGGCGCTCTAGTGCACAATTCCCTTTGCCAATGGTTAATACGGCTAAACAATCAAATCGTAAAGCATTAGAAGATGAGCTTTTACAAAATGAAGCTACTTATGTTGCTGTTAATGAGAAATCGAAGCAATTCCCATCGGTTTTAAAACAGAATTTTTCAAATAATTATAAAGTTGTTTCCTTAAAGAATAGTTCAGATTTTACAGTTTATCAGAGAAAATAGGTTTTATATCAATATATTGTGTCTAAATTTTTTTTTACCACAATATATTGATTTTTTTCTTTCTTGTGTTATAATAGCTTCTGTAAGGAGAAAGACGTATGATTGCACTTGAGAAAGAAAATATTTTTGTAAAACCAGATGTCATCGTGATTAAACGTGATGGACGTCACGTTGCTTTTGATAAGGATAAAATTTATCAGGCTATTGTCAGGGCAAGTAATCAAGTGACAGAATTAACACCTTTTATTGAAGCAAAATTATCAGGTATTGCTGATCGTGTTGTCGCTGAGATTTATGAACGTTTTACTGAAAATATTAAAATTTATGAAATTCAAAATATTGTAGAGCATGAGCTGCTGCAGGCTGGAGAGTACGTTATCGCTCAGGAATATATTAATTACCGTGCGAAACGTGATTTTGAGCGTTCTCAGGCAACGGATATCAACTTTACCATTGATAAATTAATTAACAAGGATCAAGCTGTTGTTAACGAGAACGCCAACAAAGACAGTGATGTTTTCAATACACAGCGTGATTTAACAGCTGGTATTGTTGGAAAATCAATTGGGCTTAAAATGCTGCCAGAACATGTTGCCAATGCTCATCTTAAAGGAGATATTCATTTTCATGATTTGGACTACAGTCCTTATACACCAATGACTAACTGCTGCTTGATTGATTTTAAAGGTATGCTGCATTCGGGTTTTAAGATTGGTAATGCTGAGGTTGAAAGTCCTAAATCTATTCAAACAGCGACAGCTCAAATTTCACAAATTATTGCGAATGTCGCTTCCAGTCAGTATGGTGGCTGTTCAGCAGATCGTATTGATGAAACTTTAGCTCCTTATGCAGAATTAAATTATCAAAAGCATTTAAAAGATGCTGAAAAATGGGTCAGTGAAGATAAGCGTGAAGATTATGCGCGTGAAAAGACAAAAAAAGATATTTACGATGCTATGCAAAGTCTAGAGTATGAAATTAACACACTCTTCACATCAAATGGTCAAACACCTTTTACATCGCTTGGTTTTGGTCTTGGTAAGGATTGGTTTGAACGCGAGATTCAAAAAGCGATTCTTAACATCCGTATTAAAGGATTGGGCAGTGAACATCGTACCGCAATTTTTCCTAAATTAATTTTTACTTTGAAACGCGGATTGAACTTAGAACCAGAAACGCCCAACTATGATATTAAGAAACTAGCGCTTGAATGTGCTACTAAGCGTATGTATCCTGACATGCTGTCTTATGAAAAAATTATTGAATTAACAGGCTCGTTCAAGGTTCCTATGGGCTGCCGTTCTTTCCTTCAAGGATGGAAGGATGAAAATGGCGTTGAAGTTAATTCAGGTCGTATGAATCTTGGAGTTGTTACGGTTAATTTACCTCGTATTGCCCTTGAGTCAAATGGGAATATTGATAAGTTTTGGGATATCTTTAAGGAAAAAATGGCTATTGCTAAAGATGCCCTAGTTTATCGTGTTGAACGTGTCAAGGAGGCAACGCCGGCTAATGCTCCGATTCTTTATCAGTATGGAGCTTTTGGTAAGCGTCTTGGCAAGGATGATTCTGTTGATGAACTTTTTAAAGAACGTCGCGCCACTGTTTCACTTGGATATATTGGACTTTATGAAGTAGCGACAGTCTTCTATGGCGGTAACTGGGAATCAAATCCTGTTGCTAAGGATTTTACCATTGATATTGTTCGTCAAATGAAGGATCTTTGTGGCAAGTGGTCAAATGAATACGATTATCATTTTTCGGTTTATTCAACACCATCTGAAAGTTTAACGGATCGTTTCTGCCGTTTGGATACTGAAAAGTTTGGTATCATCAAAGATATCACTGATAAAGAATATTATACGAATTCTTTCCACTATGATGTTCGCAAAAATCCAACACCGTTTGAAAAGTTAGATTTTGAAAAAGACTATCCGGATGCAGGTGCCACAGGTGGTTTCATTCATTACTGTGAATACCCTGTTCTTCAACAAAATCCAAAAGCACTTGAAGCGGTGTGGGATTATGCTTATGATCGTGTCGGTTATCTGGGAACAAATACACCAATTGATCATTGCTATAAGTGTGATTTTGAAGGCGATTTTACACCGACAGAACGTGGTTTTATGTGCCCAAATTGTGGCAATACAGACCCTAAAACTGCTGATGTTGTTAAGAGAACGTGTGGTTATCTTGGCAACCCACAGGCTCGTCCAATGGTGAATGGCCGCCATAAGGAAATCTCAGCACGTGTCAAACACATGAATGGTTCAACCATTAAAAATCCGGGGCACAAGGCATAGGTTGTCCTAAAGGGAATAACATTATCTTTTGAAGCAAAGTCCGGTTGCATTTCAACTGGACTTTTATCTCACTTTCGTTTTTCAGAAGGGTAACCATGGGAAAATATCAATTAGATTATAAAGGAATGCAGCAAGTAGAAAGATTTCATGAGAAGCATTCGAATGTTAAGGATGATAAAAAAGCACGTGTGCAGGCTTTGTTGAAAAAAGTTAGAAAGAAAAAATAGATTTTTCAGCATAAAGAATTGAAGGGGATTCTTATGTTAAAATTACGTAGACCGACTTTAGGAGATAAAGAAGCCATTTTGGATATGATGGTAGAGTTTGAACAATTGCAAACAGCTCATGACGGTGGCTTTTGGGGAAAAACTGACTGTGATTGTTTTGATTATGATCAATGGCTGCAAAACAACCTAGATAAGGAGATGGGACTTAAACTGCCTAAAAATTTTGTACCTGCGATTCAATTCGTGTCATTTGATGATAGTGGCAGGGCAATAGGTTTTTTACATATTCGTTTGCGTCTCAACAATTTTTTAGTTAGTTGCGGTGGTCACATTGGTTATTCTATTCGTCCATCGGCGCGTGGTAAAGGCTATGCTAAAGAGCAGTTGCGCTTGGGCTTATTGGAAGCTAAAGCTAAGAATATTAAAAAAGTACTGATCACCTGTCATAATGATAATGCAGCTAGTCGGGCGGTTATTTTGGCTAATGGTGGTGTTTTAGAAGATATCAGAAATCAGATAGAGCGCTATTGGATAGATTTGGAGGGGAAGGATGACTTGGAACACACCGAAACCAGGAGAGTGGAAGAGTGAAGAACTAAGTAAGGGACGTATTATTGATTATAAGGCCTTTAATTTTGTTGATGGAGAAGGCGTGCGTAATTCTCTTTATGTAGCAGGTTGCATGTTTCATTGTGAAGGCTGTTATAATGTTGCAACTTGGTCTTTTGATGCAGGAATTCCTTATACACAGGAATTGGAAGAACAGATTATGGAAGATTTAGCACAGCCTTATGTTCAAGGTTTAACGCTTTTAGGCGGAGAACCCTTTTTGAATACGGGTATTCTTTTGCCTTTACTAAAAAGGATTCGTAAAGAGCTTCCGGAGAAAGATATTTGGTCTTGGACAGGCTATACTTGGGAAGAATTAATGCTGGAAACTCCTGATAAATTAGAAATGCTTAATTTGCTTGATATTTTGGTGGATGGACGTTTTGATAAATCCAAGAAAAATCTAATGCTGCAATTCCGAGGTTCTTCCAATCAACGTATCATTGATGTGCCAAAATCGCTAGCTTCAGGTCAAGTTGTGATTTGGGATAAACTCAATGATGGCAAACAAACCTATGAACAAATTGACAGAGATGGACTGATATAGAAAGAAAAAATCCTCCTAAACTTTGATCAAAGGAGTTGCAGTTTAGAAGGGCTTATTTTGTTTATATGATGATAGAATTTAACATTCATTTACTCTGCTTTATAAAAATCAATTTTAAGGGTTCCGATAGGTTATCCTGGTAGCTAAAACCGTTAAAACTGATTGTTTTCAGCTCATCTACCGTTTTTGTTTGTTGTTGAATGACCTGTGTTAAAAAGGCTCCGCGTGCTTTTTTGGAAATAGTGGAATGAGATTTTAACTGACCGTTTTGATTTTCCAAAAATCTAAGAGTTATCAATTGATTTCGTAATTTTGGTGAAAAAACAGCTTCAAATTCACTAGATAACAGTGACACAATACTAGGATTGTCCAAAACAAAGTTATCATAAGTTTTGCGCCAGTAGTTCTTTAGAGATTCTCCCTTGATTTTTACTTTAGTATTGAAGTCAAGGCGATGGGGAACAATGGGTTTCAGGGCAGGAATAATACCATAAAGCGCTGATGTGATAAAAACTTTCTCTTTAAGAAAGGCTTTTTCTTCTACAGTCAAATGCTGGCGCTTGATATGCCGATACATGAGTCCATTAAATAAGTAGAGAGCAGGGTAGGCAAGAGCCTCCCCGTTTTTTATGTCTTGCCATTTTAGTAGTTCTGTTTGAGCTATTTGCGGACTGACCTTGTAGCTCTTTTCGAGCTCTTCAATAGATAAGGCGTTCATATGATTAACAAGAATTTGACTTTTCTGAGATAAGTGCTGGGGATAAGGCTTGTTATCCTCTTTTATTTCTTTAGCAGTGGGAATTAAAAATTTCATCATTAAACATCCTTTTAAACGGTGTGTTAAATAAAAAGTAAGAGACTAACAGCCATGATAAGCATACCAGAAATAACTCCATAGATTGCAAGGTGATGTTTACCATACTCTTCTGCTGCTGGCAGTAACTCGTCTAGAGAAATAAAGACCATAATACCAGCAACAGCAGAAAAGATAGCCCCATAGACAATATTATTCATAATAGGCATAAGGAGAAACCAGCCAATAATGGCTCCTAAAGGTTCAGCTAGACCAGATAGAAAAGAATAAGTAAAGGCTTTTTTCTTAGAACCTGTTGCCTGATAAATCGGAACGGATACGGCAATTCCCTCAGGAATATTATGAATAGCAATGGCGATGACAATTGGAATAGCAACACTGGCATCTTGTAAACCAGAAATGAAAGTCGCCAGTCCTTCTGGGAAATTATGAATCCCAATAGCAATGGCTGTCATAAGCCCCATACGCATTAGTTTAGTTGGCTTTTGGTCTTCTTCTTCAATAGTTTTAATCTCGTGGGGATTCTCTTCAGATGGAATCAATTTATCAATAATAGCAATTAAAAGCATGCCTCCAAAAAAAGCTAAAACAGTTAACCAAGAGCCACTTTTTTTATCCATGGCTTTAGTCAAAATGGTTTGAGCTGTTGGAAAAATCTCAATCATAGAAACGTAAATCATGACACCGGCGGAAAACCCCAAACTAACAGATAAAAAAGTTTTATTCGTATGTTTGGTGACAAAAGCAATTAAACTACCAATTCCGGTCGAGAGTCCAGCAAGAGCAGTAAGTATAAAGGCAGTAAATAAATGTTGAGACATCAATAATGGTTCCTTCTGATTTGTACTAATGTTTTTATTATAATATGAACACCCTTATTCATCAATGAAAATTATTGTTTGTACAAGGCTAACCTTTAAGGTGCTGACTGACAAAGAGCTAAACGTTATTAATGCTTTTTAGAAATCAAAATGATAGGTTGTTGTACTGATGATACTAGCTTTATTGACTTTATTCCTAGCTCCAAAAGTATAGGAATTTTTTTGAGCTTGCCTTATCCAATATGTCTTTAGGCAGTTGTGCCGTGAGGAGGTGAAAGCGATACACATTTCGTTGACGAACTAGTAAGGTCTTTAACCAAGTCTTCTTAGAACGTGATACAGAAAACTCAGTGTCGGCAGATTTTCTTAAGCTATTGCCTAGACTATTTTTGAGTATAAGAATGAACACGATTGTTAGCTTGTAAGTTCGTTAGTGATATTTGTTGTTTTCAAATAGTCTAAAAGGTAGGTGAGAGATATAGGTATTTTAAGGCAGAATTTTAAAAGCCTCGAAAAGTCTTTTAAATTGTGGTAAAATACAATTGATTGCTGTCATTTTTGGCTTTAAGATAATTAATAAGCAGATAATTATTGGGAAGGATTTGTATGAAACTGTCAATCGTCGTCGCTTTTTATAATGAAGAAAAAATGATTGAGAAGACCCACAGTGAAATTTCCAAACAGCTGCAGTTAATGCAGCCAGATACTATTGATGAGTATGAGTTGGTTTATATCAATGATGGTAGTAAAGATAAAACCTTAAGTTTAATGAAACAGATGGCTCAAAACGATCATCATGTACGGTTTATCAGTTTTAGTCGTAACTTTGGTCGTGAAGGAGCTATTTTATCAGGACTAAAGTATGCAACTGGTGATGCTGTTATGTTGATGGATGGCGATTTGCAGCACCCTCCTGCTCTCATTCCAAGCTTTGTTGCAGCTTTTAAGGAAGGTTATGATGTTGTCAGCGGTCAGCGTGACCGTAAGGGAGAACCTAAACAAAGCACTTTTTTTGCAAGGTTGTTTTACCGTTTTGCTAATCATTTGATGGATGTGCAGTTAACAGATGGCATTTCTGAGTTCAAACTTTTTAGCCGTAAGGCGGTTGATACTATTTTAGCCTTACCTGAGTATAATCGTTTTTCTAAAGGAATTTTTTCATGGATTGGTTTCAAAGAAAAGATTATCCCTTATCAAAATCAAGTTCGTGAAGCAGGAGAAAGTAAATTTGGTTTTAGGCGTTCCATGAATTATGCTTTTCAAGGAATCATTTCTTTCAATGATAAACCTTTACGTATCTGTATTCAGTTTGGGCTAGCCTGCGTTGGCTTTGCTCTCTTATATCTTTTAGTGATGTTTATTGCTTATTTTGTGAAGCCAGAAATTTTAGTCAGCGGTTATTTTACAACTTTAGCAGCTATTATTCTTTTTAGTGGTGTACAGTTGATTTCCATAGGTGTTCTGGGTGAATATATTGGGAAAATTTATTATGAAGTGAAACGGCGGCCGCATTATATTGTAGATGAAACAAATATTAAGAAAGCGAAAGAGGATTTAGTGGGATGAGACATTCAAGAAAACAAGAAAGCCAAAGATCATCTTTTAAGAAAGCTGGGAAATTTAAGGTTCTTCTAGCAAGTACCTTGCTTCCAATGATGATTATGTTGGTTGTCTGGTATTTTATGGATACGTTTCCTTTTGGAAGAAATACTTTAATGGCAGTTGACTTTGGACAGCAGTATATCGGTCTTTATGGCTTTTTGAAGGCAACGGTTTTAACGGGTGATTGGTCAGGACTCTTTTATTCTTTTTCTAAGTCTATTGGCGGTGCTATGATTGGGATTTGGGGCTTCAATTTAATTAGTCCTTTTAATCTTTTTTATATTTTATTTCCTTTGACGCAGTTTAAATGGGCAGTCTTTTTAACCATCTGGTTACGCTATGGAGCGATGGGCTTGAGTTTTGCTTATCTACTCGTAAAACGTTACAAGGCGCTCTCTTATAATCCTTGGCTAGTTCCTCTTATGGCAACGGCCTATGCTCTTTCAGGTATGATTGTCTCTTATCAGATGAATCCTATCTTTTATGATGCGATGATCATGCTTCCTTTAGTTATTATTAGTCTTGAAGAGTTGATAGATGGTAGGAAACCGTTTAAATACATTATAGTGTTGGCTCTGACCATGCTTTTGCATTTTTATATGGGCTACATGATTTGTTTGTTCGTTGCCCTTTATACTTGTTATTATGCAGCATCGAAGTTGGCAGAAATCGGTGATTGGAAGATCAAAATAACTGCTTTCTTTAAACCTGTTTTACGTGTGATTTGCTATTCAATTTTGGCAATTACTTCAGTGTTCTTCCTGCTCTATCCTATCTTTTTAAATCTGTTACGCAGTAAAGGTGCTTACGATAATCCTTTAACTTTTAGCTTTGCTCTCCAAATTAATCCTTTTGATATCTTATCAAAATTGATGATAGGTGGTTTTGACAATGAATCCTCTTGGTCAGCGGGGCCCAATTTACCTAATATTTATGTTGGGGCGCTTGCTTTGGTCGGCTTTTTCCTTTATTTTGTTCAGGCTAAAGCGCACAAATATAGCAAGGTTGTTGCTGCTTTTATTAGTCTTCTTTTCTTTGTTTCTATTGTTAATGAATTTGCTAATAAAATTTGGCATATGGGACAAAATCCAGCAGGTTTCTTTTATCGTTTCTCATGGATTTTATCTTTCTTTATGGTTCTTTTGGCTTACCAAGCTCTTAGAGAAAGGAAGTATCTGGGCTGGAAAGGTCTTATAGTAGGGATTATCTTGAGCTTTGCTTCGGCTTATTATGTTATCAGTCATGATTATACCTATATCGCGAAAAAACAACCTAAGATAGTGACAGATTTTGTGACTTCACATGAAGCTTTCATACTTCTTTTAGTCTTTGTTTTTTTCGCTGGTCTCGCTGTTTATGCTTGGAAGCGGCTTGACCAATACAAAGAAGCTCGTTTGTGTGCGATTGCTGCTA
Source organism: Streptococcus mutans (assembly GCF_006739205.1). Lineage (NCBI taxonomy): Bacteria > Bacillati > Bacillota > Bacilli > Lactobacillales > Streptococcaceae > Streptococcus > Streptococcus mutans. Next base: position 1,928,403 of record NZ_AP019720.1, on the reverse strand, counting down.
GTTTATTAGCTATTCCAGTCTCGCTTTATTTGTTAAATAAGGGTCTCTTATTGACACAAGTTTGCCTTACTCTCTTAACTTGGCTTTTTGTTTTGATTTATCTGGCTCTTCGTCCTAAAAGCAAGCTTGTCTGGTCTCTTCTAGCCCTTGTTACGGTGCTTGAGTTGGGCTACAATGCCTACCTTTCTCAAGTGACTCTGGGCTATGCTGATGCTTATAAATTTACGGATGTCACTAAGAGTATGAAAGAATTATCAGATGTCATCAAGAAGAAAAATAAGGCAGGATTTTACCGTGTAGGCTCTAGTTTTCTCTATTCTAAAAACGATCCTTTCTTGGTTTCCTATCCCGGTTTAAGTACCTTTAGCTCCAATATGGAAAAATCAACTATTAATCTGTTTAACTCGATGGGAGATGTTGGTGGTAATGCAGCAACCTTTTATGCCAACGGAACGGCTTTAACAGATGCTCTTTACAGCGTTCGTTACTATATTGATCGTAAAGATTACAGTGCAACGGACATTGAAAAACACCCTAACTGGCAGTTCTTCAATCGAAATGCGACACGTTCAGATCTTAAAGAGTATTACAAACCTATTTATGAGAATAAACGCTTTATCATTTATGAAAATCCTGATGTCCTCTCACCAGCCTTTGGAACAAATACCTTGACACATAATATTAAGTTTGGGATTAATAATCCTGTTTCTAATCAAAATATTATTCTCTCTTCAATGTCTGGCAAGAAGCAAAAGTATTTTGAATATATCGGTATTCCTAAAATTGAGTTGATTAATATGCAGGAAGTTAATGAAAATGGGCACCGTATTTTCAAACGAATTGATAAAAAACAAGCTGGTACGATTAGGATTACCTTTACACCGCAAACGGATGATACTTATTATTTCCAAGCTCCTTATAGTTTACGCAAATCAATGGGAAATGTTTCCATTATGCTCAATAATCAATGGTATCATTACTCACAAAGCTATGATCAAGTACAGCTTTGGAATTTAACCAGTAAGACACCAAATCAAGAGATGGTTTTACAGCTGCAAACTTCGCAAGATGATCAGCTTGACTTGACTAACATGGCCCTTGTCAGAGCTAATCAGACAGCTATTAAAAAAGTTATCGATGACCGCTTAAAACAAGATATGACAGTGACTAAGTGGACAAATACCTTAATTAAAGGACATGTTCAAATTACAGATAAAAGCAATGTCATGATGACCAGTATTCCTTATAATCCGGGTTGGACAGTGAAAGTAGACGGTAAAAAAGTCAAGACTGATGAGGCTTGGGGAAGTTTATTATCCTTTCCAATTACAAGTGGCAAACATCGTATTGAAATGTCCTTTATGCCTCAAGGTTTTGTTGTGGGAATTGCTGTTTCAGTGATTTCTGTTGCCCTTACTATTTTGTTAAAGTGGCAGGATTCTAGATCAGAAAAAAGAAGTTCTATTTCTTAAGAAGGGTTTTTGCTAGAAAAGAGGAACTATTGTAATGACGAAAATTCTAGTAACAGGGGGCGCTGGTTATCTGGGTTCTCATACTTGTGTTGAATTATTAAACCAAGATTATCGGCTTGTTGTTGTGGATAATTTGCTGCATTCTAGTTTCAAAAGTTTAACAGCCATTAAAGAGATTACTGGCAAAGACTTTACTTTTTATCAGGCAGATATTAGAGATAAGAAAAGTCTTGAAGCCATTTTTGAAAAGGAAGCCATTACTGCGGTCATCCATTTCGCAGGACTTAAAATTGTGAATGAATCTACTTCTATTCCGCTTGATTATTATGCTAACAATTTTTCGGGAACCATTACACTCTTACAAGTTATGCAGCAGTTTTCCTGTAAAAATTTTATCTTTTCATCCTCAGCCAGCGTTTATGGAAATAAAGCACCTGCTCCAGTTTCAGAAGAGGCGCCACGTTCGGTGATGACCCCTTATGGTCGTACAAAGATGATGATTGAAGATGTGTTAATGGATGTGTCTGTTTCAGATAGTGCTTGGAATATTGTCATTTTGCGCTATTTTAACCCCATTGGTGCTCACAGTTCAGGTGAGTTAGGCGAAGATCCTCAAGGTTTGCCAACTAATCTTTTACCTTATATAAGCCAAGTTGCTCTTGGAAAATTAGATAGGGTGCGGGTTTTTGGTGGTGATTATGATACCAAAGATGGGACTGGTATTCGTGATTATATTCATGTTGTCGATCTTGCTAGAGGCCATGTTGCAGCTTTACAAAAACTAATTGCTGGTTCGGGTCTTTCAATTTATAATCTAGGAACTGGAAAAGGAACTTCTGTTTTAGAGCTTATTCAAGAAATGGGAGAAATTGTTGGACATCCCATTCCTTATCAAATCGTTGGCAGGCGTGCAGGAGATATTGCTGTTTCTTATGCTGATGTTTCTAAAGCTGAGAAAGAGCTGAATTGGCATGCCCAATATGATTTAAAACGGATGTGCCAAGACTCTTGGCGCTGGCAAAAAAAGTACCCTAATGGATTTAGAGAGTAAAAAAGTCGGGATAGGTAATGCTGATTTATCGGTAGCTATTCCGATTTTATGATATACAGTTAGAGGTACATTAACAAAGCTTTTGAATTATGTTACAATGAAAACGATTAGTGAAAGTAAACTGGAGATGTGATGGTATCAAGAGAAGAAAAAGACAACAAGGCAGTAAATGAAAGAACTCAAGATATGAGGCAGGAACCTTTGGAACATTTCAGTCGCAGTCGTGCGCATCGTTCACAAGCGCGTCATCGGGAGACTGTTGCTTCTGAAAAAGAAGAGCAAAAGAATACAGAAAAGGATCCTTTTAAGAATACCTTAGGATTTTTGGCTGCTTTCTGCCTGCCTATGTTAGTGATGGCAGTCGTTTTTGCTGTCATGAAGCTTTATCCTTTTGGTAAGGAAACTTTGATGAGCGGTGATTATACTTTACAATACATCCCCCTTTATCGTGCCTTAGGACATGCTTTTAGACATATGGATATTGGTGCTCTCTTTTGGTCTTGGTACAAAGGGGTTGGTGGTGTGATGCCATCTGTTTGGGGCTTCAACAGTCTCAGTCCCTTTAGTCTAGCTATTGGTTTGGCACCTGCTAAATATCTTAATTTATCAGTTTTTCTGGTAACCTTGCTGCGCCAAGGTTTTTCTGGTCTTAGCTTCTATTATTTCCTTCACAAACGTTATGAAGCCCATTGTCACCGTTTATTGGCTGTCTGTATAGCTGCTATCTATGGTTTGAGCGGTTTTCTTATTGTTAATCAGGTCAATCCTAATTTCTTAGATAATATTATTCTTTTACCGCTTTTGCTGATTGGTGTGGAAAAAATTCTAGATGGCAAAGTCAGTATCAAGTATACCTTGGTTTTGGCTCTTATGTTTGTGGTTCAATTTTACACGGCTTATATGGCCTGTATCTTTGTTATTTTCTACAGCTTTTATTATATCCTAGCTCAAAAATCAGCTTTTCTTTTTAAAGCAAAGCAGTTGCTGCGTTTGCTAATCTATTCTCTTTTGGGAATAGGTTTGAGTGCGATTTGGCTTTTACCGGTTTTTTATTCTCTCTTAGATACAAAGGCTGCAGGCGGAGAGGTTGATCCTTGGGCTTTTACGTTTCTTTATAATCCCATCAGACTTTTAATTAAGTTCTTTCCCGGTGCGGCCAGTGGTGAAGAATGGGGAGATTTTACTGCTCTGCCTAATTTTTATGTTGGTGTTCTTGGCTTTCTTGGCTTGTTTAATTTCTTTTTCACTAAGGGCATCGCTTTACGTAAGAAAATCAGCGGTCTCTTATTATTGATCTTTCTTGTTTTAGCTTTTTCGAATGCAGCTGCTATCCGTTTTTGGCATATGGGACAAATGCCGGTTGGTTTTTACTACCGTAATGCTTGGCTGTTGAGTCCTGTTTTCTTAATCTTAACTTATCAAGCTTTGCAAAAGGTAAAATCTTGGAGTCGTCTGCAAATGATTGCGACTTTCGTCCTTGCTCTTTTGGCCAATGTTTATGTTTATTTTGCTGTTAAGGAAAAAACTTACACTTTGGTCACCGTTTGGCAGGAATTGGGCATGATCATTACTTTAATTTTACTCTTGTTCTTGATTTGGTTCCAACTGTCTAAGTCCTGGCAGCTTGCTTTTGTTATTTTAGTAAGCATGGTTGATATGGGGATCAATGCTAAAATAACGATTGACAGAAATTTATGGCATAGCCCAAGCTCTGTTTTGGCTGCTGAAAGTAAGCAGGAGGCGTTTTACAAAAACTTGAAGCTGCCTAAATCAGGTTTGGCACGTCTTGAAAAAAGCAGTGCCAATACTTGGAATGATTCTCTGACTTATAATTATTATGGTGTTAACCATTTTACATCTAGTGTTGAATATAAGAATTTAGAATTTTTAGGAAGACTTGGTCTGCCTTCTTCAACAGCTATTTCCATGTATGTTGGCGGTACGCCCTTAACAGATGCTTTGGTTAATTTACGTTATTATGTGGATAATGCTACTTGGACTTACTCTGCCAGAAAAGATTTGTCTAATTATTATCATCCTATTCAAACTCTGGGAAATGCTAAACTGTTAGAAAATACTTCTGTTTTTGGCTTGGGTTTTTCGGGTGATGGTGCTATGCTAAGGGAAAAATTAGATAAGGAAGATGTTGTTGCTAATCAAAATCAGATTTATCATGGTCTTTCGGACAATCTTGAAAATCTTTTTGATCCTTATCAAGCAGCTAATCTGTCTTTAGATAATGTTGCTTTGGCTGATGATGCTAATGGACAGCAAATTTATAAACGTCAGTCTTCAGACCGTCCGGGTACTATCCGTTTGACTTGGACACCACAGGATAATAATTCATATTATTTGTATTCTTCACAAATTCATTCGACAGATTTAAATCATCTTAAATTCACTTTGAATGGGCAAGCTTACACGGTTTTTGATCGTTACCGTAACCCACAGCTTTGGAGCCTTGCTTCCAACAGCAAAGACCAAGAACAAACCTTTGAAATCAGTTTAACAGATAATAGTTCTCTTAACTTAACAGGTTTGCAACTCTATCGCTTCAATGACGATAGTTTCACAAATTTCGTGAAGCAAGGTCATATTGCTAAATGGAATCCTGAAAAAGTAACTTCACTATCTCTTTCAGGAGAAGTAAAACAAGTTTCAGGTAAGAATTATTTATTTACTTCTATTCCTTATAATGCTGGCTGGCACGTAAAAGTAGATGGCAAAACGGTCAAAACGCAGGAAGTTTGGAATGCTATGTTAGCCTTTAAGCTGCCGTCAGGTAAACATCAGATAAAACTTTATTATATCCCACAAGGACTTATCTATGGCAGCCTTATTACCTTACTTTCTTTAATATTTGTCATTAGTATTTTAAGAAAAAGTCGTCAATTAAGAAAAAAGCAGGAAGAAGAAAGAGAACCTATTTAAAAAGAAATCTTGGTAAAGGTGATGATTCATCAAAAATGCTTATTTTAGAAAATTCAAGGAAAGATAAATTCTCTTATGTCTCAACAAAAAATCGGCGTTTTACTGGTTAACTTAGGGACACCTGAGTATCCAACTGCGCCAGCCATTCGTAAATTTCTCAAACCCTTTTTAGCGGATTCCCGAGTTATTGACTATCCTAAATTTTTATGGAAGCCTATCTTGTATAGCTTTATCCTTCCCTTTCGTCTCAGGAAAGTAAAACCTCTTTACCAACATGTTTGGACAAATGAAGGTTCCCCTCTTTATGCCAATACCATCGGTCAAGAAAAAGCTCTACAAGCTCATTTTGATCAGAGTGAACATGGGGTTTTAGTTAGAGCTACTATGGCTTACAGTAAGCCTTCTATTTCAGATGTGGTTGATGAATTTCTAAAGGAAAAAGTAGCTAAAATGATTGTTTTACCACTTTTTCCACAATATTCCTCAACAACAACGGCCGCCATTTTTGACGCCTTTGCCCAATCTTTGAAAAAGAAAAAAGATATACCTCCTTTTGACTTTATTCATCACTATTATGAAAGACCTTCCTATATTCAAGCTCTGGCCCAGACTATACGCTTACAGGAAAATGAGCACCTGCTCTTTTCCTTTCATGGCATTCCGCAAAGATATGTGATAGAAGGGGATTATTATACAGAGCACTGCCAGCAGACAGCTCAATTAATTGCGGTTGCTGCTGGCTTATCTGAGGAGCAATGGCAGGTATCCTATCAATCACGTTTTGGACCTGAGGAGTGGACGCGTCCTTATACCGATGAAACCCTTATTCAGCTTCCTAAGCAAGGCAAGAAAAAGCTTGCTGTTATTTGTCCGGGTTTTGCTGCTGATTGTTTGGAAACGTTGGAAGAAATTGATATAACCAATCGTAAGCATTTTATGGCTGCTGGAGGACAAGCTTACCGTTATATCCCAGCTTTAAATGCTAGTCCTGCCCATATTCAGTTATTGGCAGAACTGATTTCAGAAAGATTGTAAGAAAATTAAACAGACCTGAGATGATTTTTTCAGGTCTGTTTATTATTTATGCGACTTTTAGGTTCTGACTGGTGATATGATCTTATGGTTTAATCACCCACCCATTTGACTTGACAAATGGCCAGATTTTACTTAAAGAGCAGTGCTGCCCTCAAACAGTTGGACAAAAAAAGCAACTGTTTAAGAGCACTTATTTTGGCTCTGCATTTTTTATTTGAAATAAAGGTATTTTGAATTTGGGGTCATGTAGTAAAGGTCGCTATCACCATTAAAGATAAGCTGTACTTTGCCACCTTGATAACTAAATAAGACGTAATGAGAGCTGTTGTTTATTTTAGTAGTTTGAGCTAGATCAACAGCAACAGCATAGAAAGCTTTGCCCTGTTCTTCTGTCAGGCTTCCACTATTGATAAGCTCATTTATATTTTCTAATTCTTTTTCCTTAAAACCATTTTGAATAGCATTTTGGTCTGTTGAAATACTATCTGGCTTGCCTAAAATTTTTTTAACCTTATCTTGGTTATAACCTTTGAAGTCTGAAATCTGAGCTTCAAAACCATCGTTTTCATTGGAGTAGTAAACTTTGGCATCTCCTGTAGCATAAATTTTGTCTGTCTTAGCATGGTTAGCGTCTTTTGGAAGTCCTTTAGCTTTTTTAGATGAACCCGAGTTTTGGGCTTCAGTGGACTTTTCTGTTTTTGCGTTGCTTGAGGAGCTTTCGCTTTGCTCTTTCTTAAATTTAGAATGTTCCTTAGCGATTTTTTCTTGGATTTTATCCGTATCAATCTTGGAATGCGATTGGCAAGCTACTAAAATCAGAGACATTGATAAAGTCAGTAAAATAAGGATCTTTCTTTTCTTCATATTACCCTCCTAGTAATTATCATTATATCACGACATAGTTGTAATATATAGATGAATTGCTATATCTGTTAGGCATAAGTCCTAATCAAATCCAAAACTTCCTTATATTCTTCCTCAAAAAAACTATTTTTATTCCAAACAAAGGTGAAATCATGATAAACGGGAAACTCCTCCAACTTTAATTCTATTAAACTGCCTTCTTCCAGCTCCTTTTGAACAACACTGCGATAGAAAAAGGAGATTCCTAAATTACGACTAACGAGTTGTTTAATCGTGTTTAAATTACTGATTTCACTGACCTTTTGAAAATCTGACTTAGCCAAGTTTTTTTCTTTCAAAATAGTATCTAAAACTTCGCGCGTGCCAGACCCTTCTTCACGAATGATTAAGGGTTCTGCTAGTAAGTCAGTTAAGCCTAGCTTTTGATTTTTCAGGGGACAAGCAGGAGAAGCCACTGCAATAAAAGGTTCATGTTTATAAATGGAACTGTCGTATTGTTCTTGAGAAAAGAAGCCTTCAATAACAGCAAAGTCAATCTCTCCTCGGTCAATTTCTCCCAGTAATTTTTGAGTGTTAGCGATGCTCATTTTCAATTCTAAACGTGGATGACTTATCATCAGTTGAGCTAAGGACTCTGTCAGAACGTATTCTCCAATAGTCATTGTAGCACCAAAGTGCAGCTGAGTTATTGTTTCATGAACTCTTTGTTTAAAATGCTTAATATCATTAGTCATGGATGTCAGCATCAAAAAAAGTTTCTGCCCTTCGGCAGTCATTTGACATTGCTTGCCTTTAAAAAGAAATAAAGAACAAGCGTACTCAGCTTCCAAAGCCTTAATGTGTTTGGTAACTGCTGGTTGTGTAATGTGTAAGTCCTGAGCTGCTTTGGTAAAATTCAAGGTTTCACAAACTTTAATAAAAGTCTTAACACGATAGTCTAGCATAAGATAGCATTCCTTTTTATTATTGTATCATAATAAATCATAATTTTACATTATGGTGTAAAATCAGTATAATAAGAACATCATTTAGTGATAAGGAGATTGAAATGTCGCTTAAATTTCAAAAATTATCAGGACTTGTTCTCTGTTTCTTAATTGCTCTGCCAGCTTGGTTTTTAGGACAAAGTTTTCCTCTTGTTGGGGCACCGGTTTTTGCCATCTTTTTAGGAATGTTGCTCGCTATTTTTTATAAAAATCGTGAGCATACAGAAGCTGGCATTGCTTTTACGTCTAAATATATTTTGCAATTTGCCGTTGTTTTGCTCGGTTTTGGCTTGAATTTGTCACAGGTTTTAACAGTCGGCAAAACATCCTTACCCATTATCGTAGCAACGATTAGTTCTTCCTTGCTTTTGGCTTTCCTATTACAAAAATGGTTCAAACTGGATGTCAATACAGCAACTTTGGTTGGAGTCGGTTCTTCCATTTGTGGCGGCTCCGCTATTGCAGCAACAGCACCTGTTATTCAAGCAGATGGTGATGAAATTGCCCAGTCCATTTCAGTGATTTTTCTTTTTAATATTTTAGCTGCTTTAATTTTTCCAACCTTAGGAGATATGATTGGCTTGTCCAACCATGGCTTTGCCCTTTTTGCAGGAACAGCAGTCAATGATACTTCATCCGTTACTGCAACAGCAGCAGCTTGGGATGGACTGCATCATTCGAACACATTGGATGGAGCAACCATTGTTAAATTGACACGAACATTGGCTATTATTCCTATTACCTTAGGTTTGTCTTTTTATCAAGTTTATAAGACTAAAAAAGTAGGGAAAAATCAACAACATACAGTCAAATTAAAGAAGGTCTTTCCTATGTTTATTCTTTACTTTATTTTGGCTTCTATTATCACAACTATTTTAACAGCTTTAGGAGTCAATCCTATTTTCTTCACTCCTTTGAAAACTCTGTCTAAGTTTTGTATTGTCATGGCCATGGGAGCTATTGGCTTAAATACTAATATTGTTAAGCTGGTTAAAACCGGCGGTCAGGCTATTGTGCTTGGCGCTTCCTGCTGGATAGTTATCACCTTGGTTAGTCTTGGGATGCAACATCTCTTAGGCATTTGGTGATGGATAAGTGAGCTAAAACTTAAGTCTTGATCGGTATTTGGACATTTCCTTACATTTTCATGTGAATAAATAAAAACGCTTGAGAAAACTATAAATTAAAAGATAAGAAAACCCTTCGTAAACCAGAAACGAAGGATTTTTCAAGTTCTATTATTGAGATTTATATGTTTACCTTTTATTATCAACAACGTATTGCATTTCTAAATGTGGTTGTGATAATTGATAAGGACTTTCAAAGGTTTCTAAGATTAAAAATTCATTGATAGACTCCTTTTGATGCAGTTCTTTTATTTTTGGTTGAATGCGGTCTTTGGTTAGGTGTTGAGCATGAATATGACGATGATTGAGGCATAGACTTAAAAAATTTGTCTTATCTTCTTGACATTCTTTGATTTTAATAGCAATAAAGCTGTTTACTTGTTGATCATCATACTTAAAATAACAGCCAACGCGGTCATCAAAAGTCATTTGACATTTTTCAATCTCGGCCAGAGCACACCTAACAGCTTCATAATATTTTGCTGACAGCATTTCCCCTGTAAAAGGCAGCAGAAAATAGTCTTTATTTCCTTGTTCAATATGCAGATTTGTTGTTTTATCAAGCTTTTGGGAGAAGTTGATTTGCTCAGAAAAGAAGCGAAGATAGCGCTCATCAGACTGCAGCTGTCTTTCTTTTTCCTCAATTTTAAGCTGAGCTTCCTTTAAAATAGCATTCATATCAATGCTGCCATCATCTAAAATGTAATGAGTAAATTGTTTTAAAGGCAGACCATAATTAGCACAAATTTTAATCATGTTCACATAAGGAATGTGAGCATAAGAATAATAGCGATAACCATTTTGTTTATCTATAGCAGTCGGATTTAAAATTCCGATTTTTTCATAATAACGTAATGCTTTGACATGAAGACCTGAAAACTTAGCCAGTTGTCCAATTGTTAATAACTGTTGCGTTTTTTTCACAAATAGCTTGACCTTCCCTTTAAGGTATAGTTTATAGTTAAACTATAACAAGGTTTGCTAAAAAATGCAATGATTTCAAATGTCTAGGGAATTCCATGTTAAGTATAAGGTCTCAAATCTTCCGAGTGGCAGGAACATTAACGTTTCTACCACTTTTTTCATGACGGGAAGTCTCGTTTAGGGCTCACTTTGCTCGATGATAAAAAGTAATAAACCTGAAATCTGCAGCGCTAAAAAATTTTTTACCTTGAAAAATAGATTTATCTATATTCTAATCGTTGTATTGAAAAAAGCTCATCATAACTAAACTATATCGTTATGGTTATGTCATGACCTTCATTTTTATATTGCTTTTGCAATATTAACATTAACCTCCTAAACTTGAAGAGAATTTTAGCAGATAGGACGATTATTATAAAAAAGCAAAACGTTATTGTCATTTTAAATTGCCGCTATGTTACGTAGCAAATGCTTTAAAACGCCTAATACAACGACATTTTGCTCTTTGTCATCTTTCATAATATTTTAATTTCATCACTTACCTTGCATTCTATTACATCACTTAAAAGCACAAAATGTAACGGAAAGTAGCGAAAAATATTAGTAAAGTCAATAAATTTTGACAGTTTACATCTTAATATAATGTTATACTCAAAAAGCTATTATAAATTAAAGGTAGGTTCTTATTATGGATAAACAAACTATTATCTCAGCTCGCCATTTAAAAAAATGTTTTGGGAAAGGCGATAGTATGCAAACAATCTATTCCGACTTAGATATTAATATCTATAAAGGTGATTTTACAGTTATTATGGGATCCTCAGGAGCAGGTAAATCTACTCTAATGTACTCTCTTTCAGGTATGGATAAACCAGATTCCGGACAAATTATGTTTGATGGTGAGGATATAACACAATTAACAAGCGATCAACTTGCTAAATTTCGAAGGAAACAATGTGGGTTTGTCTTTCAGCAAATCTATTTAATGAATCAATTAAGTCTGATGGATAATGTCATTACGGCTGGAATACTGACAAGTAAACACCGCAAAGAGGTTGTTAAGAGGGCCGAAGAACTTTTTTCACTGGTTAATCTCCCTAAACAGACACAAGAAAAGCTGCCATCTTTAATTTCGGGTGGTGAAGCACAGCGAGCCGGCATTGTTCGAGCAGTCATTAATACTCCTAATGTACTATTTGCAGATGAACCAACAGGGGCTTTAAATTCCGCCAATTCAAAAGCTGTACTTGATGTTTTTTCTTCACTGCACAATAGAGGGCAGAGTATTGTCATGGTTACACATGATAAAGAGTCTGCTCTTCGAGGGAACCGCATTGTTTATGTAAAAGATGGTCAAATATCTGGTGAATGCAATCTTGATGATCATACTGCCCCGCTTAAGCGTAAAGCAACATTTGAAACATTTCTCTTAGAAATGGGGTGGTAAAATGAGACTTGCTATTCAAAATCTTAGGAAACATAAAAAACAATATGTTTCTTTCGGGATTATGCTATTTATTGCAGCATTTATCATCAATATTGCCCTTGTTCTTAATTCTCAAAATTCGGATGCTTATGATAAGCAATTCAAAAAGCTCAAAACTGCAGATATCAACATTCTTATTCCACTTGCGCAGGATCATGACAATCTGTTAAACGAAATAGACAATTTAAAGGATATTATTCTCACAGAAAGGCATGAAGGCCTATATTCAAAAGCAACAATTCATGACTTTGCCGGAACGAACTTTGAAATGAACACTGTTTTTTACAGGATTACTGACAAAAGAGATATCAATCTGCTGAATGTATCCAATACTGTTAAAAATTCTAAAGAGACTATTTATATCCCAGAATATGTATCAAAGCTGGGAGGATTCTCTACCGGTAATACGATGACTTATTCTATAGGTAAGCGAAACTATTCCTTTTCTGTTGGTGGCACTGTCAGCGAAATGGAGTATGGGAACTATGGTACAAATCTAATTGGCGCTTACTTATCAAAGAAGACTTATAAAACACTAGTTTCAAAACACAGATCCGATCTTGTTGCTGAATATTCCGTAAAATTAAAAAATAATGCTAATCTAGATACTGTAAAAAAACGTATCAGTTCACTACTTGCTGACAAGAAAATAGCACTGCTGACTATCAATAATCGCAAAACCACCAAACAAGCGCGGTCTATGATTTCCAATCTTTTAATTGCTATTTTTATTGTTATTGCATCTATTATCTTTTTAATTAGCTTATTTCTAAGCAGTTTCCGAATTCGAAATCATATCGAAAATGAACTGATTAATATGGGGGTCTTAAAAGCCACGGGATATACCAGTTCAAATATTATCATGTCAGAAATTATCCCTTATATATTGACAGCAGCCTTTGCCAGCATAGCTGGAACTCTCATTTCTTATACCGTTCTGCCATCAATTGCTGATTTCTTGGCAACCCAATCAGGCTTTTCCTTTACACCCGTTTTTGATTGGTCTGCTATTTTACTCAGCACAGGTATTATGATTATAGTCACCGGAGTTTGCACTTATTTTTGTGCTAGAAAAATTCGCAGGCTAGAGCCTATTAATGCTATCAGAGGAATTGATCACAAACGCACAACTAAAAATCATTTCCCATTGGCAACGTCTAAATTCAGTGCTAAATTTTCACTTATATTGAAACAAATTTTTGCATCATTAGGGCAAAATGTATTGCTTTTCATACTGACTTTTGGCATTATGACCTTATTGGCCTTTTCGGGAACCTTGCTTTATAATGTCAATTTTAAACCTGACAATTTTTTAAAAACTATTTCAGATGAGATGCCATCTGCAATCTTTACCGTTAACAACCAAGATGATCTAAAGCAACTGAAAACCACTCTCCAAAATAATGATAAGGTTAAAAAGGTTTTGGGTTATACTTCTGTTTCCTTAAATTATGCAAATGGTGCTATAACTTCTTTTGTATCTGAAGACTTTTCACGTGTTAACAATAATATAGTATATAAAGGTAAAAACCCCGTAAAAAGCGATGAAGTTGCCGTTGGAAGTGCTCTGTCTAAGCAATATAAAATTGGCAGTAAGATAAAAATTACCAATGATAACCGGAGTTATAACTATACTGTGACAGGCTACATTCAAAGTATAAACAACCAAGGAATCGTTTGTGAGCTAACTGATGTTGGATATCAAAAAATTAGTCAAACGACGCCAAAAAGCCTTAATGTTTATCTGAAAAAAGGGACATCGGCGAAAGATCTGATTAAAAAATACAAAGAGAAATTTCCAAATATGACGTCGGTTAACTATGAACAGCTCTTAGCAAATAGCAGCAAAATGTATGGTGGTATTGTTTCGTCAGTCACTGTCATCATTTTCATTATCGCAGCTTTGGTCATATTATTAGTGATGTACATCATTATCAATGCTCTAATTACTACTCGAAAACAGGAATTTGGTATTTATAAAGCCTTAGGTTGGTCAAATAGACAGCTCATCTTGCAATTAGCTCTTAGTTTTACTCCTATTATTTCAATAGCGGCAATCTTTTCTGCAATAATTGATCTTAATCTGGTGCCGATAATGAATAATGCAGTTTGGAGCATGCTAGGAGCTAATAAGAATCATTTTGAAGTATCATTGGCTGTCTTATTAGCTTTTGCTTTTATGCTTATTATCATTAATTTTATTATCAGCGTTATTCTTGCAAGACCAATAAGAAAAATCAATCCTTATTCTCTTTTGAAAGAATAAGTACACTACAGATGAGTTCCTGTTAAAGAATCTTCTAAAAGTTTAAACAAAAGAGATTTTAAACTCAAAAAATCAAAGCTAAATGAGCAAAGAACTACAGACTGTATTTTTACGGCAAAGTATGTTAAGTAATTTGTTTGGGTTTTGAAAACAGTTCCAAAAGAAAGGATAATCTGAAAGCCCTATATGCAAAAACAATACTATTCTAGTATTAAAGGAGAATTAATGACTGGTTTTATATTTGGTTTATTTGTTCTTCCGGGTTATGCCCTTTCTTCCTTTGAAACGGTAACAGCCTATCCATTTTATGTACTTCAATTAATGCTGTTTTCTGTTTTTATCGCATTTGTTATGAATCAGACACGTGGCAATGTACTATTCTTTGTTTTCTGCTTTTGGTTGGTTGCATCAGGCAGTAAACTTCAATTTTATAATTTTATAATGGGAGTGCAGATTTTAGAAATAGGATTTTTTCTTATCATTGTTATCGGAATGTACCTCTACTATCGACTTGTTAAAAATAAAGATTTAAATACCTATGCCCTGTGTCTTTTCCCAGATTTTCTTGAAAATTAAAGGAGACTTCCATGAGTGAGATGTTTTATGCAATCGGTGAAAGCAAATGTCCAATTCAAATTATTATGTTTCCTTATTTAGGAGGAAGTGGGACCTCTGTCATGTCCCTAGCTAATGAAATCTGTGCGAAAATCCCTGTTGATATTAGAGTTGCTTTTCCGCCGGGACATGTAGGATCTGATTATGCACTTTGCGATAATTCTGTCCAGCTGATTGATTTATACTATAAAAACCTCATCACTATTTTGAAAAAAGATAGTATACTTTTTGGTCATAGTATGGGTGGAACAATTGCATATTTTTTGGCTAAGAAAATAGCAGAGAAAAATCCTGAGTTGACTCCGAAGAAATTGATATTTTCAGCAGCGGCAGCGCCGGATCATATGAAAAACAAACGATTGTCGGATAAGGAAAATGAGATTATCTTCAAAGAAATCAAGAGAATCGGAACCATGCCAAAAGAATTGACAGACAATCAGGAATTAGTGGATTACTTTGCGTCAATACTGAGGGCTGACTATAAGATTCTTGAAGAAATATCAGAAATTGAAGTACAGAAAATTGATATTCCTACCTTTTTCATCATGTGCCATAAAGACAGTCTAACTTCATGTCAAACTATTTTGAAGTGGAAGGATTATCTTGATTCGAAAATAAGTTTTTACATGATGCCTGCTGATGCAGGGCATATGTATTTGAAAAAGTATAAAGAGGTAGTAGCCGACAAAATAGTGAGTTTTTTAGATTTAAATTCGGAGGAAGAAAATGATCAGTAAAAGTAGATTTAAGTATTTTTTAGTAATATGGGTAGGACAATTAATTTCCAGTATCGGAAGCGGACTTACTTCTTTTGGCTTGAATGTTTACGTCTTTGAAAAAACAGGCAGTGCTTTATCCTGTTCCTTAGTCACTTTATGTGCATTCTTTCCCTTAGTTTTCTTTACTCCTATTTCGGGAACAATTGCTGATAAGTTTAGCAGGGCTAAATTAATGTTAATAGGAGATTTCTTTTCTGCTATGTGCTTAGGAGGCATGTTTATAATGATTAGCATGGGAATAAATAATATTCCTGCAGTCTGTATCTGGGTATTTCTGAGTTCATGTTTTGCGGCTATACTTGATCCAGCCTATAAAGCAGTCGTGACAGATTTACTGACACCAGAAGAATACTCCAAAGCTGGCGGACTTGTTCAGCTAGCATCATCGGCTAAATTTCTCCTATCACCGATATTTGCCGGTTTGATTTATCAAATTTTTGGTATTTATCTAATATTAATAATAGATATGTGTACTTTCTTTACAACCTTATTTACCGTAGCCTATTCAGGCAAGGTGATGAATGAATGCCAAAAAATTAAAGATTCAAAAGTGCAAGTTATAAAAGACATTGTTGAAGGTTATAAAGAATTGACTCAGACTAAAGGAATAAAATTACTGCTAATCTTGTCTATTGTAATTACATTTTATGTAGGTATTATAGAGACGATGATAAAACCCATGTTATTGGAACTAACTGATTCTTCTACACTAGGTGTCATACTATCTCTCAGTGCCATTGGAATGCTCATTTCAAGCTTGGTGCTAGGTGTGAAGGGAATCAAAAAGAATTACCTTAAGGCCCTTTCATTATCATTTTTATTCATGGGCATCACGATAGCTGTTATTGGCTGCACGACGAACATCATATGGATAGCTGTTATTGCTTTTCTGTTCTTTTTAACAATTCCTGTCTCAAATGTATGTCTAGATGTATTAATGAGATGTAATATCAGTAAAGATACTCAAGGGAGAGCTTGGGGATTAATTTCCTTTATTTCTCAGCTTGGCTATATTATTGCATATGCTATTTCTGGAGTGTTGGCAGACTACGTTTTTAATCCTTTATTATATAAAAATGGAGCTTTAGCGGATTCAGTCGGGAAAATCCTAGGAACAGGATCTGAAAGAGGAATTGCGCTGATGCTTGTGATTTGCGGTATTTCCATGGTTATTCTAAGCCCGCTTCTTAAAAGCGGTAAGAGTTTAAAACAGATGGAAACAAACTGCCTTGACTATAATGTGGAGGACTAAAAGATATATGAAAAGAAGAATTATCTGGAAGGAACTACGAAAAGGTAAAATTATCTGCATCACACTGATTGTTTTCATTGCAATGGCTTCTGGACTATTTGCATCAGCAACAAATCTTTTATATTCACTAAATAACTCACTTAATACATTTAGTGCGACAGCAAAGACTTCACATCTCTTGCAAATGCATTCTGGAAATTTAGATGCGAATGCTGTCAAGGAATTTGCCAAAAATAATAACTCTGTTGAAAAATATGAGATTGTTAATATGTTAAATATTGCTGGCGAAGATTTGTACATTAATAGTGATGGAAGTAGTGAAAGCAAAAGTGTCATAGATTGCGCCTTGGTGGCACAGAACAGTCAATTCGATTTTCTGCTAAATTCAAAAAACAACATCGCTTCTGTTAAAGAAGGTCAAGCGCTTGTTCCAGTATATTATAAGATTAAATACAATCTTAGAATTGGAGATCCCATTAAGATAAAAGTCGGAAGTGACTATATTACCTTTAAAATCGCAGATTTTGTTAAGGATTCTGAGATGAATTCCTCGTTTGTCTCATCAAAGCGTATATTGGTCAATCGGAAGGACTGGAACCAAGTGGCCCGTAAGACTGGAACGTTAGAATATTTAATAGAGTTTCGTATAAAAGATACGAATGATATTGATGCTGTTGAAACAGCTTATCGGGACGCAAAATTGCCTTCCAGTGGGGCCACTATTACGTATTCCGAGATGAAACTTTTAAATGCTCTGACAGATATACTGACAGCCTCCCTGCTGATAGTAGTTGTAGTATTCCTGGTTATTATCTCAGTGCTTTGTGTGAGATTTGCGATGCTATCGAGTATCAATCAGGACTATATGGATATCGCTATCATGCAAGGATTGGGAATTCCTAATAAGTATATAGAGAGTATTTACTTCATCAAGTACTCATTAATTACTGTGATTGGCTGTACCATCGGATATCTGGTATCTTTCAAATTAACTCCGGTAGTAGAACAGAACCTTGAACTATATATGGGTGTTGCCGATAAAGGAATTGTTGATTATGGTCTCCAAATATTAGCGATTGCCTGTATAGGCTGCGCTATTGTTCTATTATGCCAAAAGAGTATCAAAAGAATTGAGAAAGTTAATACTATCAAAGCGCTGCAAGATAATAATGAAATTTCCAGCGATAAAGTCATCAAGCGTCCTTCATTATTTGGAAGAGGCGGTGCTTGGGCTAATTTTAAACTAGGCATTAAATACCTGCTAAGTTATAAGAAGCCTTATATTGTTCTTCTTCTTATCTTTACGTCTCTAGCTTTTCTAGTTTTACTACCTGTTCAGATTACGAGCACTTTTAAATCAAATCAGTTTACGTCTTATATGGGAGTAGCTTCATCTGATCTCAGAGTTGATTTTCAGCAAGGTGGGGTTGCTGAGAACGCTGTAAAGTCAGCTCTTGCTAATGATGATAATATTACTGATTATCAAATTTTCAATACTTACTTGGCTAAAACTGACAACTCTGATGGCAAACCAGTAACAGTAAATTTTGAAACGGGTGATTATTCAATTTTCTCTTTATCTTGTATAACGGGAAGCCTTCCGAAAGAGACAAATCAAGTAGCGGTCTCCTACTTGCTAGCCAACGATTTAGGCGTTAAAGTTGGTGATAAGATTACTTTCACAATATCAGATCACACATACACTTATAAAGTAAGTGGTATCTATCAAGATATTACAAACGGCGGGAAAAGTGCTAAGTCTATTGGCAGCATTTCAAATGCCAATGTCAGCAGAAGTGTTGTTAACGTTAACGTTTCATCAGAAAAGAAAAAACAGTCAGTAGAAGACAAATTAAAATCTGATTTTCAGGCTGGAAAAGTAACAGATATTTCTGAATATGTTAATCAAAGCATGGGGGATATCATTGCACAGTTTAGTCTAATTACCATGATAACTATCATCATTGCAATTTTGGTTACTATATTGACAATTACTATATTTATGAGAACTTTGATTGTCAGATACAAAGCAGATATTGCTGTTATGAAAGCTCTTGGTTATAAAAACAATGATATCAGATCTCAGTACAGAACACGTATAATCATTCCGCTGATTATTGGATTAATCATTGGTTCTGTCTTGGTACTTATAGCAGGGCAGCCTTTAGTAAGTGTATTTGCATCATCTTTGGGAGCTCCTCAGATAGTCTTTATCAGCAATCCGTTTATCGTTTATGGTTTGTTCCCAATAAGTATTTTAGTTGTAGCGATAGTTACTATATATCTATCTAGCAATCTGCTAAATGGCATAAAACTTACTCAAAAATAGTGTAAAGGAAGATAATAATGAGAACAATATTAAGTGTTAAAAAATTAAGGAAACAGTTTGATGATGGCAAGCAAAAGATAACAAATGTTCTTAATGATATCAGTTTTGATGTTGAAGAAGCAGATTTTATAGCAATTATGGGACCTTCTGGTTCAGGAAAGTCAACATTACTCTATAATATTAGCGGTATGGATCAGCCTTCAAGCGGTGATGTCATTCTTGAAGAAAAAAATATCGGTGAATTAAGTCAGGTAGAACTGGCAAATATAAGATTGCGTAAATTTGGCTACGTTTTCCAACAACCGCATTTAATCAATTCTTTAACAGTAAGAGAAAACATCATATTAGCAGCTTCTGTACTCAATAAGCAGGTAGATGCGACTATTGCTGATAAAGCAAATGAATTGATGAAACTAACTGGAATTATTGAGTTAGCAGATAGGAATACGATGTCTTTATCTGGCGGGCAAGCACAAAGAGTTAGTATATGCCGTAGTTTTATGAATGATCCTAAACTAGTTTTTGCGGATGAACCCACGGGGTCACTAAACTCTAAGTCTTCAGAAGAAATCATGGATTTATTTGTTGACATTAATCATAAAGGAAGTACTATCATGCTTGTTACGCATGACCCCTTAGTAGCTGCAAAGGCTAATCAAGTCTGGTTTTTACTAGATGGAGTCATCTACCAAAAAGAGTTTCTCGGACCGTGGGATAAATCACAGATGTCCATTATTAATAGAAAAAATAAGATTAATGACATTATGTCTGAGATAGAGATTTAAATAGACAGGAGGCGATAAGAATGAAGCCGAAAATAGGAATTATAGGTGCAGGTGTAATGGGAAAAGGCGTTGCGGAGCGTTTTGCTAACTATGGTTATCAAGTCATTATCCTTGATAATGATGATAAAGTAGCAAGCAAGGTGATTTCCGACATTACAAGAAGTATAAAAATGAAAAAAATGTTTGATAAAACCTTGAATGAAGATGATATTATAGCAAATATTAAAGTGGCAAGAGACTATTCAGATTTCAAAATGGTTGATTTTATAGTTGAAAATATTGTTGAACAAGAAGAAGCCAAAAAATCGGTTTATAAACAAGTAGACGAAGTGGTTGCTGGAAATTGTATTTACTTAGCAAATACTTCATGTATACCGATTACAAGGTTAGGTTCTTATACCAAAAGATCAGATAAGGTAATTGGCGTTCACTTTATGAATCCAGTTCCAGTAAAAAACTTTGCGGAAGTTATTTTGGGCTGCCAAACATCAAAGGATACACAAGAGAAAGTTTTTGAATTATTAACTCATGTTGGAATTGAGTTTGAAGCCATTCATGACAGTGCAGGTTTTGTATCTAACCGATTGTCACATTTATTTATGAATGAAGCGGCTTTTCTAGTATATGAAGGTGTAGCCGAGCCTAAACAGATTGATAACATTTTTAAAAAAGCATTCGGTCATAAAATGGGACCGTTAGAAACCGCAGAAAACGATTTGATTTACGGACCGAATTAATTTTGAAGAAAATTAGTTTCCGAACAAGTCTAGTCTTTGTTTCCTCCGAAAGGAGTTACTGTCATGAAATGCAGCAGTAAAGCCTATCTTCAGTTAAATCTGGTTCTTATTTTTCTTGTCTTCTTTTGGTTTTTGACCAGTCTTTTCTTTAAAAATCCTATCTTCTGATCCAAGAAAAGGAACATTTCCGAAAACTCTTTTGGGCAGAGAGGTGGGGAAAATAGCTTTTGCTCTTGTTTCAGTTTCTTGCTGGATCTGGTGCTGGGGATTTTCAACCTCATTTTGGCAAGAGTCCCCATTAGCCTGTCGACCCTCTTTCAGTTTTTCAGTCTTTCTCAATGTTGTGCGGGCAGGTGTTTTTGAAGAAGTGGCCTTTAGACTGTTTTTTATGTCTGTCCTTATCCGTATTACTAAAAAGGAAACTTTTTCAAAGTGAAGAATCTCTTGGTATACAGTATTCTGACCTTGCCTCATACCCTGCTTCATTTCATCTTAGGAAACATTGATACCCTTTGAAAATCAAACTTTGACTGTGTTAAACTTCGATTTTCTTAGTATGATTTAGCCAGTGTGCTTGTCCTTAGCCTCCTCTTTGGTTTGCTTTTACTATCCTGTTTCGGAAATGGAGCCTGCTTAGTGCCATGATTGTCCATGCACTTGTTGATTTGATTCGCTTTGTTTTTTTTTAGGATTTTTAGGAAATTTAAATAAAAATATAAATGGCAACTCTTTGACTATTTGAGAAAACTATCATAAAATGACAGAGGAAGATAAAAAAGAGAAAAGCCTTGGAATTAGAAGTATTTGTCGGATAAGAAAAAAGTGAACTTTCCATGATTGAAGTGGCGCGCTATTCTTGAGTAACGGGGTCGCAACATGAAATGTATTTTAGCAATCTTGTAAATGAAATCCAGAACTATCTTGAAAAGTCAAACAGTGACATTCAGGAAGCTCTGTCTCTCTTTTAATATAGACGGCAGTTTCATTCCGCTGGAAGACAATAAATGGGGGCTGTGTTCTTGGTATACTATTGACGAAGAAATCGACGACGTTGAGAGCGAAGAGGAAAAAGAATAAGCTAGATTAAGGAGCGAAGCTGGAGGTTTTGCTCTTTTCTCAAAAACTGAGCCACAAGGAAGCCATTATTAGAAAAAGGAGAGCTAATTGTCTTGAAAAATCTAAATACGCAAAAATCCATGGAGCTAGGGGAGCTTTATCGAGAACTGAGAATAGCCAGAGGTCTGAAACTCAAAGATGTTGTTAGGGATAATCTATCTCTATCTCAGCTGTCTAGGTTTGAAAATGGGCAGACTATGCTGTCAGCTGATCGTATGCTGTTGGCTATTTCTGGTATCCATATGAGTTTTGCAGAATTTGGTCATGCTCTTAATAATTACAAGGAAACGCCTTATTTTGCTGCAGGTAAAAAGATTATGGAATTATATGGAAAGCAGGATGTAGAAGGTCTGAAAGGTTTGCTTGAGGAATATAAGAATTATGAAAGCCGTGAAATATATAACCGTCTGAACCTCTTGGTCATTAAGGATTGTATCCATTCTTTGGAGAGTTCTTATACTATTGATCAAGAAGAAATCAATTTGTTGACCAAATATCTTTATGATATTGAAGAATGGACGGAGTATGAACTCTATCTTTTTGGTAATACGCTAACGCTTTTATCGACAGAAGATCTTCTTTTCTTAGGGAAGGCCTTTGTAGAGCGAGACAAGTTTTATCGCTCCATTCCTAGTCATGATAATGCGGCTAAGCTGGCCTTGTTGAATATCATATCTGTTCTATTGGAACGGAAACAGACCTATTATGTCAGTTATTTTATGGAAATTTTAGAGAAATTGCTAACTCACCAAGACATGTATTTTATCGCCATATTGAATTTCTTTAAATTGGTTATCAAATGTACAAAGGGAGAGAAGCAGGCGGACCAAGAATTGGAAGATTTTCTTTCGGCCTTGGAGCTAATAGGCAACCCAGCATTGGTAGAGACTTTAAAAGCCAAACAGAAACAATTGCTGTCTGCTTAGGATTAAACCAATAAAAACACCCTAACGAGTTTATCGATAAACTCGTTAGGGTGTTTTTATTCTGTTCAAAATATCGGTTCTTATAGCCACATACAGCCGACTAAAATTAATTATCGTCTTCCAGACTGTCTGAGGTAGAGCAGGAAAGGTTTTTCTTGTATTCATCTAAGTGAAATAAGAAGATCTTTTTAAAATGGTGACAAAAAGACGATTTTTAAGAATGAAATAAACATATAATCAATCCCTTTTCTATCTATAAGTTTGATGTACTCATTATAGCATCAAAATATTAGCGATAAGCAGAATTGTAAATTTGCAATTTAAAATAAAATAAGCTGCAGATTTGGAAAAAAACGAAAATAGTAAAAATGTGATGTAAAATAAGCAATAATAACTAAAAACAAGATGATGTAATTAATTGGGGAATGACATCAGGGTTGCGCTATTTAACAGAAGCCACCCCAATGGCTTTAGTTGCAGCTAAAATGGCAAAAGAAAATGCCAAGGTAGAAGATCTAGTTCCTGAACGTAGCGGAGTTGTCGTCGCCACGAACCTTTCCTCAATGTCAACGATTGTGGATTTTAGTTCCACGTTTGCCCCTGCTTTAAATATAGCAAAAGGGACTTTGGCTTTTCTGTGGTTTGGCTTGTTGGGTTTAAATATGTTGAAAAAAAGCAAGCGGGATTTTGAAAGTCCAGAGTAATTGCTGGCGAAGAAGAGAATACATCATCTCGCTGGCTGGAAGCAGTCATTTTATGCAAGGGATAGCTGTCTTGGGCTGAAGTTGCCCGCGCTAGAACTTAAAAAGTCTGTGGATACAGCTAACAAAATCGTTAATTAATATTACACAAAAATGTTTAAAGAGAAATATAATGCTTTTATCATTTAGTTTAGATTATGCTACTATTGATACAGACATGTTTACAGGGATGTGTCGCTAAATAAAATAAAAGGAGTGTGCCATGACAGAAGCGCTATTAGAAGCTAAATCAATCAGTAAAAAATATGAGGACAGGTATGTCCTGCAGAATACGGACCTAAAAATTGATCATCAGCAGTTTGTAGCAATCTTGGGTCACAGCGGCTCAGGAAAGTCAACTATGCTTAATATCTTATCGTCTCTACTGAAACCAAGTTCTGGACAGGTCTTATACAAAGGAAAGGAGATAGGTCAGCTGAGCAAATCGGCAGTGGCTAAGTTTAGGAGAGAAGACATTGGTTTGGTCTTTCAGCACTATATGTTAATTCCTAATCTAACAGTGGAGGAGAACATTCAGATGGGTAGCAAGTATGCCCTTGAGGCAGCAGACCTAGAAGAATTGGTCTCTCTACTGGGAATTGAGAAACTTTTGAACAAATATCCTCATCAGCTGTCGGGCGGTGAGCAACAGAGGGTCTGCATTGCCAGAGCCGTTATCAAGAAACCGGCTGTCTTATTTTGTGATGAGGCGACGGGCGCTCTGGACAGCGAAAACAGTAAGAACATTATTGTTTTATTGCATGCTATCAAGCAAACCTACGGAACCAGTATCCTTTTTACGACACATAATCGAGAAATTGCGAGAACAGCTGACCGAATACTGCTCTTAGAAGATGGCCGTATTGTTAGGGACGACATGAATAGGGAGAAGCTGTCGCCGGATCAAATGAGTTGGGAGATTTAATATGGGGTTGCTATTTAAATATCTATTCAGAGACTTTTTGGCCAAGAGGACTATGGTGTCTATTCTATCTCTGATTATAATCTTCACTTCCTTTATGTACTTCTTCGTTCATTTCGCGAGTGATGCCAATTTACTTCGCTTAGGTGGAGAGCAATTATCAGGCAATGAGGCTAATTATTTCACAGCTTTGAAAAGTAATCAACTCTTAATCAGAAACATTACTGTCGCCATGGTAGCCATCTTCTCCCTAATTTTATTCTTATTCATCAGAGGGACGCTTCAAAGAAATCGAGTGCAGCTAGCCCAGCTGATGTCCCTTGGCTTTTCTTTCTCCAGTGTGCTGGCAATCTATGGTCTATTAATCAGCGGATTGTCCTTGGTCAGTTCATTGCTTGGATTAGTCTTGGGTTTCTGGGGGTCTGACATCCTTCTTTCTGCTAATAGCTAGACCTACCTAGTTCAAGGATTGAGTAAAGGGCTTTCTCTGCAGTCAATTATGACAGGAACCCTCTTCCTAAGCCTTTTCCTAGGAGCTATTGTCTATCTGGCAGGACTGACAGTGAGAAAGACAGATGTTGCTCTAATGATGAAACAGACAGACGGTAAAGCCATCCGTCCTGGTTTGATAGAGAAGATCATTCAAAAGCTACCGATGAAGCATAAGTTTAAATTTAAGCTGACTTTAAATCATTTCAGCACCTTAGGTCTCTTGTTGATTGCTATCGTTACGTTTAGTATCATGTTTGTCTTAAGTCTGTCTCTAACCTTTAGCTCTTCTAAAATCCTTGAATCCCAGAAGAACGGCCGGCACTATTCTTATGATATCAGCTATGATAACTACCAAAAGGAAGAGGTTAACCTTGCTTCAGATTCTGTAACTTATCTTAAATATGATGTTGACCTAATGATTAAAGGCGAAGCTATAGCTTATCAAGCCCTTTCATTTACCAGTCAAAATGACTTATTTCAGCTGATTGACAGTAAGGGAGAAATGCTAGATCCCACTCAGGGGGTCTATGTAAACCCTGAGTTGCGGGAGAATTATGGACTTAAAGTTGGGGATACTCTAGAGCTAAGAGTAAAGGGAAAGCGACATCAGATAAAGATAGCTGGATTTGCGGAGAATGCCGATTTAAAGACAATATATATTCCAAGAGACCAGGCATCAGCTATGGTAAATGAAGCTGATGATCGTTTTAATGGCAGATTGACCAATCAGTCTCAAGAAAAAGGTGAAGGAAAAGTTCGCTCCCTAGAGGAAAAATTATCCGATGTCCAAAGAAGTCAGACTTCTAACAGAGCAAGTGCCATTATTAACCAAAGTATCGGTGTCATAACGGGTTGCCTATTGATTTATCTAGCCGTGTTTATCGGCTTGAATGGGAATATTCAGACCCTATTAATGTTCGATTTGCTAGGATATGAGGAGAGAGAGGTCTACCGTATCCTGCTTAACCCCTACATTGTGATAAGCAATCTGCTTTTCTTCCTCACTCTGCCTGTGGCTATCTATGCTGCAAGAAATATACAGATTATGACTTCTCTTCAGACAGGGGACTATATGCCATTCCAGCTCAACTGGATTACCTTTGTTTATATGTTTGCCATCTTAAATGTCCTCATTTTAGTCATCAGATTTTTATTTATTCGAAAGGTTAAAAAAATCAGGGATGATAATCGACAGGCAGAATTCTTATCAGAATGGTGAGAAGCTGTATGAAGATTTTTAAGATAAGGAGTCAGAAGCCTTTAGAAGACAGAATGTTTTTCTCCCTTCTGGAACTGATTGAGGAAGAGGACCGAAAACAGATTTTACGTTATCAATTTTGGCAAGATCGTCAGCGGTCGCTTCTGGGGCATCTCTTGTCTAGGTACGCAATTATACAGGAATATGCTCTGACCAATAAAGAGATCCAGATTAGGAGACATGCTTATGGAAAACCATACATAAAAGACTATAGTCAGATTCATTACAATATTTCTCATTCAGGGGAATGGGTAGTGGTAGCTATCGGAAAGTCACCAATTGGAATAGATGTTGAAAATAGAAGAGAAGATTGGGATTTGATTGGCGAACGAGTTTTTTCTGAATCTGAAAAATACTGGAGTCAAAATAGCTATAAAAGAAAAGCTATCTTATGGACTATAAAAGAGGCTTATGTAAAATATCTAGGTATAGGTCTTAGCAAAAGTCTGAACTCTTTTTCAATAGATATAAAAAGGAAAATCATCACAGAAGTTCAAAAACCATTCCAAACTAGTTTTGATTACTTTGTTCTGGATAACGACTATGTCTGTTCAGAATGCGGATATACTAAAGGTGCTTATTATAGCAGAAAAGTTTGTCAAGCTGAACTAGATACTTTCATTACATCAGTTTTAGATATTTCTTATTAAATTATCAAAAACGTATTCAAATTTGCAAAATAATCAACTGCTTTTATCAAGTAATCTTTGAAGGCTCAATCCGTTCATAATAAAATTGGCTGACCTGCTCCGTTACGTACTTGGTGATAGGTTGTTAATTTCTGAATTTGTGGCAAAGTTATCTGTATATTGTGATTTGCATAGATAAAATAGATTATAACCAAGTAGCCTTACAGAGAGATTGTTTTCCTTGTTAAATATATTTGTGATAATATGGTTTTCTAAATGATAAATAGTTTCTTTTAGATTCTGGTACAGTTGGTTTATAGGAATTATATTTTACCTCCTATGATGAGTTTCTCTTACTAATTAATAGCAACATAATTCTACTCATAAAAAAGTTCCCTGTTTTATTCAAAGAAATTCTGACTTTCTGAATTTAAGCAAAATAAAAAAGCGTAGACATTTGGAACTACACACATTCAAATCTATTCAAGTGCCTAGTCGTAAACCAGATTTTAAGAAAGCGCGTAAAGCTTAAAATATTAATCAATATAATTAGAACAATGTTTCAAGATATTCAAGAGTTATCTCTTGGATGTCTTTTTTTGATTGAGTTTGAACAGTTTCACTGAGCATTTCCCTAATTTTTCTCTGTTCCATTTATTACTAGGTTATAAGCAATTTTACCAGCTGTTAAGTTGATTGTCTCAGGAATATTCATATATACTCTAGTGCTCGTGGCACTAATTAATTTTAAATATAGACCATAATTAGCACAAATTTTAATCATGTTCACATAAGGAATGTGAACATAAGAATAATAGCGATAACCATTTTGTTTATCTATAGCAGTCGGGTTTAAAATTCCGATTTTTTCATAATAACGTAATGCTTTGACATGAAGACCTGAAAACTTAGCCAATTGTCCAATTGTTAATAACTGTTGCGTTTTTTTCACAAATAGCTTGACCTTCCCTTTAAGGTATAGTTTATAGTTAAACTATAACAAGGTTTGCTAAAAAATGCAATGATTTCTGTATTGGAAAGGAGCCAATCATGTCTAAAGGTGATAAACAAAAGAAAAGGCTTCAAAAAAATGACTTGGCTTTCAATATGCCAGTAACCTTTTTCTTTTTAGGGTTAATATTATTTATTGCGGGACTTTTGCCCAATTTTACTCCTGAGGTCAAAAATAGTCTAACTATCTTGGCCTTGCTGACTGCTGGTTATCATGTTATCTGGGAGGGTGTTGAAGACACTGTTGAGCAATCCAAAAAAGCCAACTGTTTTGTTCCTAACACGCATATATTGATGGCGTTGGCAGCTTTAGGTGCTGTTTTATTGGGAGAAACAACAGAAGCAGCTCTTCTTATCTTCATCTTTGCTGGTGCACACTTTTTAGAAAAGTATGTTGAAGGTTGTAGTCAACGTGAAATCACAAAACTATTAGAGCTTAATCCAACAGAAGCCAGACGTTTGACAAATACCAATGAAATTGAAATGATTTCTGTTGATCAGCTTAAGATTGGGGACTGTGTTCAGGTTTTAAATGGCGGACAGGTGCCAGCGGATGGAAAAATTCTAGAAGGATACACTAGCATTGACGAATCAACGATTACTGGAGAATCCATTCCATACGAAAAAACAGTTGGTGATGAAGTTTATGCCTCAACGATTAATGGATCTGGAACGATTATTGTAGAAGTCAGCAAAGACAGTTCACAGACTGTATTTGCCAAAATTTTACAGTTAGTTGAAGCTTCTCAGGGTCATTTTTCACCTGCTGCTAAGCGTCTTAATCGCTTTGAACCCATTTATGTTAGCATTGTTCTCCTCGCTTTTATTGGTTTACTTATTTCAGGACCTTTATTTTGGAATTGGGCTTGGACAAAAACAATTTCGATTAGTTTGACTTTTTTAGTATCAGCTTCTCCTTGTGCCTTGGCAGTATCAGTCATCCCAGCAACATTAGCTGGCATTTCAAATTTAGCACGGCAAGGTGTCTTATTTAAAGGTGGCTGTTTCCTTTCTGATTTAACGGCTATCAAAATGATTGCCTTTGATAAAACAGGGACTTTGACAGAAGGGAAACCAAAAGTGGTCACTAGTCAATTTCTTCTTTCTGATATTTCCAAAGAAAAATTCGAAGCAGTCTTAGTAGCTATGGAAAGTCAATCCAATCATCCATTGGCAACTGCTATTGTAAATTATTTCAATCCTGAGCCCTCACAGAAAAGATTGAATATCAGTGTTGAGCACTACTTAGGGCAGGGACTTCTGGCAACCTATGATGGTTTATCGTTCAAGATTGGAAAGCCTCAATTATTTCATCAAGTTGATAAGCACTGGTTAGAAAAAAAAGAAAAAGAGGAAGCTAATGGGAGGACTGTTGTTTTTGTTGCTCTCAATGAAACAGTTGTTGGATTCATTTCCATTCAAGACAGACCACAAGCTAATGCTGTGAAAGCTATTAATTATTTTAAAGCTGCTGGTGTCAAAACGCTGATGCTTACTGGTGATGCCAAGGCAGCGGGACAGGCTGTTGGGCGTGAATTAGGAATTGATGAGGTCGTCACTAATGTTTTGCCAGAACAAAAAGCAAAAATCATTGCGAAATATCAAAGTCAATATGGACTGACCGCCATGTTGGGAGACGGTGTTAATGATGCTCCTGCCCTAGCTACAACGGATCTAGGAATTGCTATGGGAGATGGCACCGATATTGCTATAGAGACAGCTGATATCGTCCTGATGAAAAATGATTTAACCAAGTTAGTCAAAGCTCATAAACTATCCAAACGTTTACAAATTATTACCCGACAAAATATCAGCTTTGCTCTATTTGTGATTGTCCTTCTCATCAATCTTACTTTCTTTGGACATCTTTCAATGGTTACCAGTGTGACCCTACATGAAGGTTCTACCCTAATTGTTTTGTTTAACAGCCTCAGACTTTTACTAGATTACCATTAAAATTGTTGGTAGGAACGCATTTTAAAAAGAAAAAGCCCACACTGAGGGGCTTTTTCTTTTTTTTATAGCTATCCTCCCTGTAGGGCTCGAACCTACGACCCATGGATTAAGAGTCCACTGCTCTACCAACTGAGCTAAGGAAGGAAAATGCTGTATTGGCACCGATGATTCACGTTTTGTATTGAACCCGCACGCTTAAGCAGGTGGGCAACTCGCTCTGACTTTAGTTGCTTCCGCGTGAAACGGCCTGCATACTGTCAGAAGACTTTTGTTTCCCGATAATACAAAAAAATAGTCGGTCAACACTTAGATGTGAATTCGTATGCCACAGCAATTCTTCTTTAAATATGATACCATAATGTTAAAAAAATTCAAGTTAAAAATCCATTTTTTATAAAGGGCATCATTATGAAAGTTTATCAATCTTGTCTTTGTTAGCCCCCAGTGCCCGTTCGTATTTACCTGTTTCATTGGCAGTAAAATAGTGAGCTCCTTTGAGTTTGTCTGGTAAATATTGCTGCTTAACCCATTTTTCCGGATAGGCATGCGGGTAGAGATAATCTTGGGCATTGCCCAATTCTTTACTGCCAGTGTAATGACCATCACGTAAGTGGCGAGGAATAGGGATCGTGCCGCTTTTATGAAGATCTGCAATGGCCTTGTCCATAGCAACATAAGCGGAATTAGACTTAGGTGAGAGTGCTAAATCAATAACAACATTGGCAATTAAAATGCGGGCTTCAGGAAAACCAATTTTTTGGGCTGCTTCCAGCGCTGTCACTGTATGAATCTGTGCATCAGGATTGGCTAAGCCGATATCTTCGTAAGCAATAATGGTTAAACGTCTAGCTAGACTTGGCAGATCACCAGCTTCGATTAATCTGGCAGCATAGTGAAGGCTGGCATTGACATCTGAACCGCGAATAGATTTTTGTAAGGCGGACAAGACATCATAGTGGCCATCACCATCCTTGTCCATGGTAATGTAGCTGCGCTGTAGGCTGTTTTCAACAGTGTCTAAGGTGATGTGGCGACTACCATTGTCATCTGGCTGGGTGGACATGATGGCTAAATCAAGAGAATTATAGGCAGAGCGCAAGTCGCCATTGGTGGCTTGCGCAATGAAGTCAAGAGCATCATCATCTAATTTGACTTCAAAATCAAAGCCGCGCTCTGTATCTGTCAGAGCTGCTTGCATAGCTTTTTTGATATCCTCATTTGATAATGGCTCTAACTCAAAAATCTGAACACGCGAGCGAATGGCAGGGGTGACAGAGAAAAAGGGATTTTCAGTGGTTGCGCCAATCATGATAATTTGTCCGTTTTCCAACAAGGGGAGAAGAAAATCTTGCTTAGTTTTATCTAGACGATGAATTTCATCTAGGAGCAAGACCAAACCACCTGAAAATTTAGCTTCTTCAGCAATTTCCTGCAGGCGTTTTTTAGTGTCGGTTGTTGCATTGAAGGTACGAAAGGCAAATTTGGTTGTACCAGCGATGGCAGAAGCGATTGAGGTTTTTCCAATTCCGGGAGGGCCATAAAGAATCATGGAAGACAGACGGTTAGCAGTGACCATTCGCGAAATAATCTTGCCTTGACCGACTAGATGCTTTTGTCCGATAACTTCAGAGATATCTCGAGGGCGCATACGAAGTGCGAGGTTATTTGGCATAGGCAGCCTCCAAATCATAGCTGTAGATGAGGTCGTCAACATATTGTCCCTTGAGGAAAAATTGTTTTGTTAAACGTGCTTCTAAATCAAAACCTAATTTTTTATAAAAAAGGACAGCTTCTTGGTTGGAGCTTAAGACATGGATTAAAACCTTTTGATAATCGCTTTTGACTTCATTTAAAAAGATTTGGACTAAAGCTCTCCCAATCCCCTTCCTACGCTCTTTCTCAGCAACAGCAATACCAAATGTCACAATATGTTGACCGCTGGGAAAGGGGTAGAGAGAACTGTAATCAAGAACACCAACAATCTTATCTTTTATTTTAGCAACTAAAAAATGAGTGTTGCTCTCAAACTTCTGAATGATTTGATCCTTACTAGCAACGGGTAGGGGGACTGGTGTATTTTGCTCGGACCAAGTCTTATTCTCCAGTTCAACAACTTGATCAATATCGCTCAGCGTCATAGGGCTTATTTTCATTTTCTTTGCTCCTCTAAGTCTGTTAAGGTTATTGTAACACAAATTTGGTAAAAGTTTGCTAACAGGCATGTACATTGTGACAAGATGACTCGTCGCCTTGCGATGAAAATGCTATAATAGAAGAAAAAGATTTTAGGTAGGATGATTATGTCCAAGTATGGTTTTTTATCAGTGTTGAAAGAAGAAATGGATAAGCATTTTCATTACGACTATGCTCTAGATTGGAATAAGAAAAATCATGCAGTGGAGTTGAGCTTTGTGCTGGAGGTTCAGAACGCTGACAGCGTGGAAACCATTGATGACAAGGGCGAGGTGAGCAATGAGGACATCATTTTTGAGGACTATGTGCTGTTTTACAATCCTGCCAAGTCTAAGTTTGATGCAGATGACTATCTGGTAACTGTTCCTTATGATCCCAAGAAGGGGCTGTCGCGTGAGTACTTAGCCTATTTTGCCCAAACCCTCAATGATGTAGCAATCCAAGGTCTTGATGACCTCATGGATTTCCTGACCGACGAGACTGCCACCGACTTTAGCCTTGAGTGGGACACTGAAACCTTTGACAATGGTAGAGCAGAGTTGGAAGAAACAGAGTATTACGGGTATCCGAGGTATTGATAGGAGAGCAATATGAAGAAAAATTTGAAACGTTTTTATGCCCTTGTTTTAGGGTTTATTATTGGCTGTCTTTTTGTTAGTATCTTGATTTTTATTGGTTATTACCACGCCAATGCGATCTCGGTAAAATCCTATACTGTAACCTTTTTAGGTCTGCCACTGTATGACATTGTACTAAATGATAAGATTTATGCAGGAACAGCAATTGGTTCCAACATTGGAACTCTTTGTAGCTTCTTTGCTTTCGTTGCTTTAATGATCGAAGAAGTCTGGCTGCGTTTGGTGAGAAGAAGACAAAAATGCTCGTGATAATGGTGTAGCATAGTTGGCAAAAAGAGATTGTTAGATAACTAAAAGATCAAAGTATTAGAGGCACATTCAAAATTACACGTCTAAGGCGATTGTTCAAAGTTTGCATACAAAGTTATTACTCATTTATGGTGAATTTTTTAGATAATAGTTTAGCTTACACCGATAATCGTTTTGTGTTCCTCATCGTCTAAAGCAACTATCAAAAAGAAAAAAAGGAAAAACAAAATGGACAAATGGCAAGAATTAACCATCACAGTCAATCGTGAGGCAGAAGAAGCGGCCTCCAATATTTTAATCGAATATGGCAGTCAGGGTGTGGCCATTGATGATAGTGCGGACTACCTTGGTAAGGTTGGTAAGTATGGCGAAGTTTTTCCAGAGGTGGAACAAGTGGAAATGGTTACCATTACTGCCTACTATCCTGAATCTGCTGATATGACAGTCATTACCGCACAGGTCAATGAGCGCTTAGCAGAATTAACCGATTTTGGTTTGCAGACGGGTGCTGTTCAGTTATCAACACAAGAGCTGGTTGAAGAAGATTGGGCAGAGAATTGGAAGAAGTACTACGAACCTACTCGTATCACCCATGACTTGACTATTGTGCCAAGCTGGACTGATTATGAAGCCCAAGCAGGTGAGAAAATCATCAAACTTGACCCCGGCATGGCTTTCGGCACAGGTACCCATCCGACAACAAAGATGAGCCTCTTTGCTTTGGAGCAAGTCTTGCGAGGTGGCGAAACGGTTATTGATGTCGGTACTGGAAGTGGGGTACTTTCCGTTGCTAGCTCACTTCTGGGTGCCAAGGAGATCTTCGCTTACGACTTAGATGATGTAGCGGTGTGCGTGGCTCAAGAAAATATTGATCTCAATGTTGGGACTGAAAACATTCATGTGACAGCGGGTGATCTACTCAAGGGTGTTGCGATTGAAGCGGACGTTATTGTAGCTAACATTTTGGCAGATATACTGGTCAATCTGACGGATGATGCCTATCGTCTTGTTAAGGACGAGGGTTATCTCATCATGTCCGGTATTATTTCAGAAAAATTAGATATGGTTCTTGAAGCGGCTCACAGCGCAGGCTTTTTCCTTGAAACCCACATGATTCAAGGCGAATGGAATGCCCTTGTCTTCAAGAAAACCGATGCTATTTCAGGCGTGATTGGAGGATAAATGCAGCAGTATTTTGTAAATGGCAAAGCTGACAAGCTGGTCACGATTACCGATAAGGATACTATCAAGCATATGTTTAATGTCATGCGCTTGACTGAGGATGACGAAGTGGTGCTGGTTTTTGATGATGGGATCAAACGTTTGGCGCGTGTGACCAATGTCCAAGAACACACTTTTGAAATTGTAGATGAGCTATCTGACAATGTGGAATTACCTGTCCAAGTCGTTATCGCTTCAGGATTCCCCAAAGGAGATAAATTGGAATTTCTTGCCCAAAAGACGACTGAGCTGGGTGCGTATGCTCTCTGGGCCTTTCCAGCTGATTGGTCTGTCGTTAAATGGGATAGTAAAAAATTGCTCAAAAAAGCCGATAAGCTGACTAAGATTGCCCAAGGAGCGGCTGAACAGTCCAAACGCAATATCATTCCGCAAGTCAAATTTTTTGAGAAAAAGTCTGACTTTCTGACTCAGTTGGCCGTATTTAATAAAATCTTCGTTGCCTATGAAGAATCTGCTAAAATCGGTGAAAGCGCAGCTCTGGCGCGTGAACTAGCACAACTGAGCGCAGACCAGCAAATTCTTTTCATTTTCGGTCCGGAAGGCGGCCTTTCACCAGCGGAGATAGCAGCCTTTGAGAAAGCTGGGGCTGTTAAAGTTGGACTAGGTCCCCGCATCATGCGAACAGAAACAGCTCCGTTGTTTGCTTTAAGCAGTATTAGTTATGTTCTGGAATTAGCAAAATAAGTAGGAATTGCTATCTGTTATAGTATCCTCAAGGGTAAAGTTAAATAGAATGAAAATTATAATGGCTGCAATAAAAAATGTTGCTAAATTAGCAGGAATTTCACCTTCTACTACATCCCGTGCTTTACATGACATGATTAGTCAGACAACAAAGGAGCGCGTGCGTCAGGCAATGAAAGAACTTAATTATTCTCCTAATTACTCCGCTCAAATGTGGTTAAAAAGCAAACCAATATTGTTGGAATTATTCTGCCTGTTCGTAAAAATCAAGAGATTTAGCTCTCACAATCATTTCAGGAGAGAACTTCTGCTTAAGGTAATGCAGGATTTGATTTTCTCCTGTGTTTCTTTATCATAAGTCACAGGCTTTACAGATTGCTTACGGTTAGTGTTGTAGGGATGTTGAGCATAGTCGGCTGTCAGCTTGGTACATCTTTTCAAACTTTCCGCTACGTCTTTGTTGTATGATTAAGCCACGTTTGATTTCGTTATGAATCGTTTGCAGAGCTTTCTTAAAAGTTTGGCAATAGCACCATTGCTTTTTCCAGCCTTCAATTAATTGAAGTTCCGTTATTGTCAAGTGTCCTCCTTTTGAGCTATAACGGTTTTGCATCTCAGAGTTTTTCTAATGTGGTTGTGATGAATAACATTATATCTCTCTGAGGTGTTTTTTAATATCTTCAAATGGCTAATTCATTTTAGAATTTTCAACTGCCTATTTTTTTGTTTATTTTCTTAAATTTTTTTTAAAATGCTCTTTACAAAATAAAAAATCATGATATAATAGAACCATAAAATGCAAACGTTTGCATGAAAAAGATGTTTGCTGGGAGGTAAAAATGAAAAATTATAAACAACTTTTTAGCTTCGAATTTTGGCAAAAATTCGGAAAATGTTTAATGGTTGTTATTGCTGTTATGCCTGCAGCAGGTTTGATGGTTTCTATTGGGAATTCATTAGCCTTGATTGACCCTAAGTCAACCCTTTTAGTGACTGTTGCTAATATCATTGCCCAAATTGGTTGGGGTGTTATCAACAACCTTCATATTTTATTTGCTGTGGCTATCGGGGGTAGCTGGGCTAAGGAACGTGCAGGTGGAGCTTTCGCTGCAGCCCTTGCCTTTATTTTGATTAACCTTATTACTGGTAACTTTTATGGCATATCGCTTGAGATGATTGCGGATAAAACAAGTTATGTGCACAATATCTTTGGCGGTAAGATGCACGTTGCTGATTACTTTATCAATGTACTTGGCCAACCTGCCTTGAACATGGGAGTTTTCGTTGGTATTATCTCTGGTTTCGTTGGCGCAACAGCTTATAACAAGTATTATAATTTCCGTAAACTTCCAGATGTTTTATCGTTCTTTAACGGAAAACGCTTTGTACCTTTTGTCGTTATTGTTCGTTCAACAATTGTTGCTTTAATTCTTTCTGTATTTTGGCCAATTGTACAATCTGGTATTAATGGTTTTGGTATGTGGATTGCTTCTTCACAACATACCGCACCGTTTCTTGCACCATTCCTTTATGGTACTTTAGAACGTTTACTGTTGCCATTTGGTTTACACCATATGTTAACGATTCCAATGAATTATACCCAACTCGGTGGTACTTATGTTGTCTTGACAGGTGCTCAAGCAGGAAAACATGTGCTTGGACAAGATCCACTTTGGTTAGCTTGGGTGCAAGACCTTATCCATCTTAAAGGTGCAGGTCATATGTCTCAATACCATCACTTGTTAACATCTGTAACTCCTGCTCGTTTCAAGGTAGGACAAATGATTGGTTCATCAGGTATTCTTATGGGACTTACATTGGCGATGTACCGCAATGTTGACCCAGATAAAAAAGAAAAATATAAAGGGATGTTCCTTTCAGCAGCTGTTGCCGTATTCTTAACAGGGGTAACAGAACCACTTGAATACATGTTTATGTTTGCAGCTTTACCGCTCTATCTTGTTTACGCTGTTGTTCAAGGTTTGGCCTTTGCATCAGCCGATTTGATTCACCTTCGTGTGCATTCATTTGGTAATATTGAGTTTCTGACGAGAACGCCAATGGCTATCAAAGCCGGTTTAGCTATGGATATTGTCAACTTTATCGTTGTTTCAGTTGTCTTTGGTGTTGCTATGTACTTCATTACCAACTTTATGATTAAGAAGTTTAATTTGGCAACTTCAGGACGTAATGGCAATTATGATACAGGTGACGATGCTTCTGACGAAACAGCTTCAAATAGTAATGCAGGAACAGCAAATGCTAATTCACAAATTGTAAAAATTATCAATCTTTTAGGTGGTAAAGAAAATATCTCTGATGTTGATGCTTGTATGACCCGCCTGCGTATTACTGTGACCGATGTTGCTAAAGTGGGTGATGAAGCTGCTTGGAAAAAAGCAGGAGCTATGGGCTTAATTGTCAAAGGCAATGGTGTTCAAGCCGTTTATGGTCCTAAGGCAGATGTCCTTAAATCTGATATTCAGGATTTATTAGATTCAGGAGTGGACATTCCTAAGACAGATATTACAGCTCCAGAAGAAGATAAGACAGCAGATGTCAGCTTCAAAGGAGTTACAGAAGAAGTAGCAACTGTGGCAGATGGTCAAGTACTTCCAATTACACAAGTACATGACCCAGTCTTCTCACAAAAAATGATGGGTGATGGTTTCGCTGTTGAGCCAGAAAATGGCAATATCTACTCTCCAGTAGCTGGTTTAGTAACTAGTGTCTTCCCAACCAAACATGCTCTTGGTCTTTTAACGGATGATGGACTTGAAGTTTTAGTTCATGTCGGTTTAGATACTGTTGCTCTTAATGGAGCTCCATTCTCTGCTAAGGTGAAAGATGGCCAACGTGTTGCATTAGGAGACTTACTTCTAGTTGCTGATTTGGAAGCTATCAAATCTGCAGATCGTGAAACAACTGTTATTGTTGCCTTTACAAATACAGCAGAACTTAAGTCTGTAACGCTTGAGAAAACAGGTCAACAAGCTGCTAAAACAGTTGTCGCCAAAGTAGAACTTTAAAAAGATTAAAAAGGAGTAGGCTAGAATCTAAAAAGTCTTTGCTTGAGATTCTAGATTCCGCTCCTTTTCTTGATTGATAAAGGAGGAACAATGGTTAAGTTATTAACAATCAATAGCCATAGTTGGATGGAAGAAGACCCACAAAAGAAATTAGAGATTTTAGGAAAAACAATTCTTGAAAATGATTATGATGTTATTTGCGTTCAAGAGGTGAATCAGCTTTTGCATTCAGAACCTGCTAAAGATTTGCCTAATTATTGTCAGGTGGCAGGAACTCCAGCCATTCATAAGGACAATTATGCTCTACAATTGGTGACTTTTTTATTGGAACAAGAGAGAGTTTATTATTGGTCTTGGGCTTATAATCATATCGGCTATGATCGTTTTCAAGAAGGCGTAGCTATTTTATCCAAAACACCGCTTGTCAGTCAGGGGATCCTCATATCAGATGTAGATGATGAGCATGACTACCATACGAGACGGGCTCTTTTAGGAAAAACGAAAATTGATCAGGAGGATATCGCTATTGTCAGTCTTCATATGTCTTGGTGGAACAAGGGGTTTCAAGGAGAATGGAACAAATTGGAAAGAGCACTGTCCAACCTAAAGCTTCCCTTACTTTTAATGGGGGATTTTAACAACCCTTATGAAAATGAAGGGTATCAAGCAATTCTAAAAAGTTCACTGAAGTTACAAGATAGCCACCAGTCAGCTAAAATTACTTATGGCAAAGCCACTATCCAAAAGGAAATTGATGGTTGGCAAGGCAATCAAGAAGCCCTCAAAGTTGATTATGTTTTCCTAAGTTCAGATTGGCAGGTGGAAAAATCAGAAGTTATTTTTGATGGGAAACATTACCCAATGATTAGTGATCACTGTGGTTTAGCCTGCCAAGCAAATTTGAATAAATAAGCAAAGACTCCTTATCTGTCAAAGATAGGAGCTTTTTTATTTGACGACTAAAAGTTTAGCTGCTAAGCGTATCATCAGGTATTCTCCCTTTTTCTTTTTAACCTAAAGTGTTAGAATAGGAATAAGATATTTTTAGAGAGGCAAAAGATGGCGAAAGATGCAAATTTAACAGGTCAAGAGGTTATTGATATCTGCTCAATGTATATGAATAAAGCAGATATTGCCTTTGTTCAAAAAGCTTTAGATTATGCCACGGAATGCCATAGCGGTCAATTTCGTAAGTCAGGGGAACCTTATATTATTCATCCTATTCAGGTTGCAGGAATTTTAGCCGACTTACATTTGGATGCTATTACAGTTTCCTGTGGCTTTTTGCATGATGTCATTGAAGATACCGAAGCAACTTTAGATCATTTAGAAGCGAAATTTGGCAGTGATGTTAAGAATATTGTTGATGGTGTCACAAAGCTAGGGAAAGTTGAGTATAAATCGCATGAAGAGCAGCTAGCAGAAAATCACCGTAAGATGTTGATGGCTATGTCCAAAGATATTCGTGTCATTCTGGTTAAATTAGCTGACCGTCTTCATAATATGCGGACGCTGAGGCATTTACGCAAGGATAAGCAAGAACGTATTTCACGCGAAACCATGGAAATTTATGCTCCCTTGGCGCATCGGCTGGGGATTAGTCGCATCAAATGGGAATTAGAAGATTTAGCTTTTCGTTATCTTAATGAAGTTGAATTTTATAAAATTTCGCATTTAATGAACGAAAAGCGTCGTGAACGTGAAGCATTAGTTGATGATATTGTTGATAAAATTAAAGCTTATACTGAAGAGCAGGGCTTACATGGTGAGATTTACGGACGTCCCAAACACATTTATTCCATTTATCGGAAGATGCGTGATAAGAAGAAACGTTTTGATCAAATTTATGATTTGATCGCTATTCGTTGTATTTTGGATACACAAAGTGATGTTTATGCCATGCTGGGTTATATTCATGAGCTTTGGCGTCCTATGCCCGGTCGTTTTAAGGACTATATTGCTAACCCTAAAGCAAATGGTTACCAATCCATTCATACAACTGTTTATGGACCCAAAGGGCCAATTGAAGTACAAATTCGGACGCATGAAATGCATCAAGTGGCTGAATATGGGGTAGCAGCTCACTGGGCTTATAAAAAGGGAATCAAAGGTAAGGTTAACAGTCAAGAATCAGCTCTAGGAATGAACTGGATTAAGGAACTTGTTGAGTTGCAAGACGCTTCCAATGGCAATGCGGTTGACTTTGTTGATTCTGTCAAAGAAGATATCTTTGCAGAGCGTATTTATGTTTTCACACCTAATGGTGCTGTTCAAGAATTGCCTAAGGATTCTGGTCCTATTGACTTTGCCTATGCCATTCATACACAGGTTGGAGAAAAAGCAACAGGCGCTAAAGTTAATGGTCGCATGGTCCCTTTAACAGCTAAGCTCAAAACAGGTGATGTGGTTGAAATCATCACAAATTCCAATTCTTTTGGTCCCAGCCGTGACTGGATTAATATTGTTAAGACCAATAAAGCTCGTAATAAAATTCGTCAATTTTTTAAAAACCAAGATAAGGAACTCTCTATCACAAAAGGCCGTGATTTGCTGGTTGATTATTTTCAAGAGCAGGGCTATGTGGCCAATAAATATTTGGATAGAAAACATATAGAGGCTGTTTTGAATCGTCTCAACTACCGTAATGAAGGAGCTCTTTATGCGGCTGTCGGTTTTGGTGAATTGTCGCCTGTTACCGTCTTTAATAAATTGACAGAAAAAGAACGCCGTGAACAAGAACGTGCCAAAGCTAAAGCGGAGGCTGAGGAACTTATGAAGGGCGGTGAAGTTAAGCACGACAATAAAAAAGAAGTCCTTAAGGTTAAAAGTGAAGGCGGTGTTATTGTCCAAGGTTCTTCTGGTCTCTTGATGCGGATTGCTAAGTGCTGTAACCCTGTCCCAGGCGATCCTATTGAAGGCTATATTACCAAAGGTCGTGGCGTTGCTATTCATCGTGCTGACTGTCATAATATTAAGAGTCAAGAAGGTTATGAAGAGCGTTTGATTGATGTCGAATGGGAAGATGATTATTCCACCAAGGAATATATGGCAGAAATTGATATTTATGGTCTCAACCGTGCCGGTCTCTTAAATGATGTTCTGCAAATCTTATCGAATCAAACAAAGAATATCTCAACGGTCAATGCCCAGCCAACTAAGGATATGAAATTTGCCAATATCCATGTGACTTTTGGCATCCCTAACTTAACCGTTTTAACAGCTGTTGTTGATAAAATTAAGGTCATTCCAGATGTTTATTCTGTTAAAAGGACAAATGGGTAAGTGCTGATGAAAATTGTCATTCAACGCGTTATGAAAGCCAGTCTGACTGTTGAAGGTAAGAGCAGGGCTTCCATTAACCAAGGCCTAGTCTTATTAGTCGGGATAGGTCCAGATGATGTTCAAGAAGACCTAACTTATGCTGTTCGGAAAATTACTAATATGAGAATTTTTTCGGATGAAGAAGGGAAGATGAACCTTTCCGTTCGAGACATTAAGGGGGAGGTTCTTTCTGTGTCTCAATTTACTCTCTTTGCTAATACGAAAAAGGGGAACCGTCCGGCCTTCACAGGAGCAGCGCAAGCGGATTTAGCCAGTTATTTGTATGATCAATTTAACCAAGAGCTAGCTCAGTTTGTTCCTGTTCAAACAGGAATATTTGGCTCTGATATGCAGGTATCTCTTACTAATGATGGCCCTGTGACGATTCTATTGGATACAAAAAATAAAGAGTAGACTTGTTCAGAAATAGCCACTGCGTCAGACTATTATGGCTATTTTATATGACAATCTCAGGATTTCTTATTCGTAATCTGATAGATTCACACTATTTTGTGGATAATTGCACAGCAATCATAGAAGTTTATCTCACTTTCATTGGCCTTTAAAAGTCTTCTTACAGTGACCATTTGATGCATTCAATCTTGCTTATCATCAATAATCTTATATGAAAAAGTTTGGAAATTTTTCATGAAACTCTCATTGAAATTTTGTAATATTTTTGATAAAATACAAATTTATATTGTTAATATTAATATTATATGACAAAATGAATACTTGGAGTTAAAAAATGAAAAAGAATGAGCAAAAAATGATTAAGATGTTTTTATCCTCTGTTGTAACCATACTGCTTTTTACAAATGGTATGGCAGTATTGGCTGATGATAGTTCAACAGACATGACAGGTATGAGCGATGTAACTCAAAAGGCGCCTGCTGAGGATATGGAACAGTCAAATAGGCAAACGGCTGAACCAGCTATTAGGTCAGCTGAAACGGTGGATTCGACCATTAACTCTTTTCAAGAGACAGACCTTAAGGTGCAAGAGAAGGAGGATGCTGCGGCTGCAGTACAGACAGAACCGGCGTCAATAGATTCTAATGAACAGGGACAATCGGTCTCTGCAAATACTAACACACAATCTCAAGCGAAGAAACTTTCTAACAATTCCCATCAGGAGCCAATGCAAATGGCATCTGCCGCCAATAAAGAAAGGGTTGTGCTAGAAACTGCACAGAATCAAAAGAATGGCAACATGATAAATCTGACAACAGATAAAGCAGTCTACCAGGCGGGAGAGGCTGTTCATTTGAACCTTACTTTAAACAATACAACATCTTTAGCCCAAAATATTACAGCTACTGCTGAGGTTTATTCCCTTGAAAATAAATTAAAGACACTTCAGTATACGAAGTATCTTCTGCCTAATGAAAGTTATACAACTCAAAAAGGTGAATTCGTTATTCCTGCAAACTCCTTAGCTAATAATCGCGGTTATCTTTTGAAGGTTAACATATCAGATAGCCAAAATAATATTTTAGAGCAGGGCAATCGGGCTATTGCGGTTGAGGATGACTGGCGTACCTTTCCGCGTTATGCTGCTATTGGAGGATCTCAAAAAGACAATAACAGTGTCTTGACTAAGAACTTACCAGATTATTATCGCGAATTAGAGCAGATGAAAAATATGAACATTAATTCCTATTTCTTCTATGATGTTTATAAGTCTGCTACAAATCCTTTCCCTAATGTTCCTAAGTTTGATCAGTCTTGGAATTGGTGGAGCCATTCGCAGGTTGAAACAGATGCTGTTAAAGCCTTGGTCAATCGTGTCCATCAAACTGGCGCTGTTGCCATGCTCTATAATATGATTTTAGCACAGAATGCTAATGAAACGGCTGTTTTACCAGATACTGAGTACATCTATAATTATGAGACTGGTGGTTATGGTCAAAATGGTCAGGTCATGACTTACTCTATTGATGATAAGCCGCTGCAATATTATTACAATCCTTTGAGTAAAAGTTGGCAAAATTATATTTCTAATGCCATGGCTCAAGCTATGAAAAATGGCGGTTTTGATGGCTGGCAGGGAGATACAATTGGAGATAATCGTGTTCTTTCCCATAACCAAAAGGACAGTCGAGATATTGCTCATTCCTTTATGTTATCTGATGTCTATGCTGAATTTCTCAATAAAATGAAGGAAAAACTGCCTCAGTATTATTTAACACTCAATGATGTTAATGGTGAAAATATCAGCAAACTCGCCAACAGCAAACAAGATGTGATTTACAATGAATTATGGCCTTTTGGAACTTCAGCTTTGGGGAACCGTCCCCAAGAAAGTTATGGTGACTTGAAAGCTCGTGTTGATCAAGTTCGCCAAGCGACAGGGAAATCTTTGATTGTCGGAGCTTATATGGAAGAGCCTAAATTTGATGATAATAGGATTCCTCTCAATGGTGCAGCGCGTGACGTTTTAGCTTCAGCAACTTACCAAACAGATGCGGTTCTGCTGACAACTGCGGCCATTGCGGCAGCAGGAGGATATCACATGTCTCTGGCTGCTCTGGCTAATCCTAATGATGGGGGTGGTGTCGGTGTCTTAGAAACAGCTTATTATCCAACACAAAGCCTCAAGGTTTCGAAAGAGCTCAATCGTAAAAACTATCATTACCAACAATTTATTACGGCTTATGAAAATCTTTTGCGTGATAAAGTTGAAAATGATTCTGCTGAACCTCAGACTTTCACTGCTAACGGTCGGCAGCTATCGCAAGATGCTTTGGGGATCAATGGCGATCAGGTTTGGACTTATGCCAAAAAGGGAAACGATTTCAGAACGATTCAATTGCTCAACCTTATGGGAATTACATCCGACTGGAAAAATGAAGATGGTTATGAAAATAATAAAACACCTGATGAGCAAACCAATTTATTGGTTACTTATCCTTTGACTGGTGTGTCTATGGCAGAGGCTGATCGAATAGCTAAACAAGTCTATCTGACGTCACCAGATGATTGGCTGCAATCTAGTATGATTTCTCTAGCGACTCAGGTAAAAACGAATGAGAATGGCGATCCTGTTCTTTATATTCAAGTGCCAAGACTGACGCTTTGGGATATGATTTATATTAATGAAACCATTAAACCAGAAACGCCTAAAGTTCCAGAACAGCCC
This sequence comes from Streptococcus mutans, assembly GCF_006739205.1. Lineage (NCBI taxonomy): Bacteria > Bacillati > Bacillota > Bacilli > Lactobacillales > Streptococcaceae > Streptococcus > Streptococcus mutans. The sequence continues at coordinate 1,884,216 of NZ_AP019720.1, read as the reverse complement.
CAACATCCTGCTAGGACACTTGAACCAGCAATTCCGCAAACTCCAGAAGCAGTCAACCCTCTCCCAGTAGCTAATAAGCAGGCAGTAGATGAAAATAAAAATGAGATTGTTTCAGCCTTAACCGGTGAAGAAAATGACTTGCAGTTGCCAACTCTTTCCAAACAATCATTGCCAATCTCCCAAGCAGAGTTACCGCAAACAGGAGATAACAATGAAACGCGCTCCAATCTCCTCAAAGTGATAGGTGCTGGTGCGCTTCTAATCGGCGCTGCAGGATTATTAAGCTTGATAAAGGGTAGAAAAAAAGATTGATTGTAATAGTGCGATAGTTTCATTGTAAGTTTTATTATGTGACAAGAAACCTCAGATAATTGTATCTGAGGTTTTTGCATATCACAAATTAATCACTCGATTATTCTCTTTTAGAAAACGCACAATATTAACTTTCAACTCTTTAAAATCATCTTGAAAAGCAGCAATCTTAATCGTTTTTTCTAGCCACTTTAAATGAGGTGTCCGACTGATAGCCATTCATAGACAGAAAAAAGATGCAATACAAGCAGTGCTGTGCACTTGTTAGCATTGTAAAATAGGTGCTTTTTGATAATTATTTATCCAGATGATAGCCTCTTTTTATTTTGTACTTTCCTTGTTGTCTTAATCACGATGCCGTCTGGCAAAGTCAACAAAACGGAACTTTTCCAGTTTGTGCCGGCTTTCAGTGAATTGAAATTGCTGCTGATTACTGAGATAAACTTTAGATTTAACCGAAACGACATGATTTTCAGAATCCAAATCAAGCAAAATTTTATCTTTTTGCGATACTTGATCTATGGTAATAATCTTTTGAGCATAGGCAATGTCCAGCTTAAGTTGATTTTCAAGATAATCATAGATAGAATGTTCAGCGATTTCTCTGGTCATATGAGGAATCAATGCTTTATCCAAATAATCCGTATCTAAAATGGAAGCAACGCCGTCTATTACGCGCTGTCTTGTAATGCGCCAGACAAGACCTTTATTTTCAAAACCGGTTAGTTTGGTGAGTTTCTCATCAACAATCAGTTTATCAATAGCAATAACATTTGTCTTGACATTCATCTGCAATTGTTTAACCAATTCTTGATAGCTGGTTAGTTGAGAAACAGGAAAGTTAATGCGCTCACGCTTGATAATTTGGGATCCTCTTCCCTGTACTGTTTTAATAAAACCTGCCTTAGTCAAGAGCTGTAAAGCCTTTCTAACAGTATCTCGGCTGCTGGCATAGATCTGGCTAAGTTCCATTTCAGGGGGAAGATAGTCACCCATTTGATAGTGTCCTTTGAGAATATCTTCTTCTAGTTTTTTAAAAATAATTTCATATTTTTTCATAAGCAATTCAATCTAATTTGTCTAAAAAAATGCATACAACTGACCTTATTTTAACAAAAATTGCGCTTTTTTTCTATGGACAACTTGCCAACAAATTTGTAATCGTTTACAATGAAAAAGTAAACATACTGTTATCATATTAAAGGAGGACTAGGTTAACCTAGGAAAAATTTATGGGAAAATTTGAAAAAGATGCCAAGGTATTACTAGATGCTATTGGCGGCAAAGAAAATGTTTCTGCTGTTACACATTGTGCAACACGTATGCGCTTTGTTTTAAATGATGAAAGTAAAGCCGATGTTAAGACAATTGAAGCTATTCCGGCTGTAAAGGGAACTTTTACCAATGCGGGGCAATTCCAAATTATTATTGGGAATGATGTTCCTTTGTTTTATAATGATTTTACAGCTGTTTCAGGTATTGAAGGGGTCTCTAAGGAAACCGCTAAGTCGGCTGCTAAAAGCCATCAGAATCCTATTCAGCGTGTGATGACTCTGTTAGCAGAAATTTTCACCCCTATTATCCCAGCTATCATTGTTGGGGGGCTGATTCTTGGATTTCGTAATGTCATTGATCAGGTTCAATGGGGATTTCTAGATGGACAAACAATCGCACAGCATTCACAATTTTGGAGTGGTATCAGTTCATTTCTATGGCTGCCGGGCGAAGCCATCTTCCAATTTTTACCTGTAGGTATTGTTTGGTCTGTCAGCCGTAAGATGGGAACGAGTCAAATTTTAGGTATTGTACTTGGAATTTGTTTGGTTTCACCGCAGCTGCTGAATGCCTATAATGTAGCTAGTACACCCGCAGCTGAAATCGCTAAAAAATGGGTTTGGGATTTTGGTTTCTTTACGGTGAGACGTATTGGTTATCAAGGGCAAGTTATCCCAGCTTTACTAGCTGGACTTTCTCTTTCGTATCTTGAGATCTTTTGGCGCAAGAAAATTCCAGAAGTGGTTTCCATGATTTTTGTTCCCTTTTTATCTCTTATCCCAGCATTGATTTTAGCCCATACTGTTCTGGGGCCAATTGGCTGGACTATTGGACAATGGATTTCAACAATTGTATATGCAGGTCTAACCGGTCCTGTTAAGTGGCTTTTTGGAGCTATCTTTGGAGCTCTCTATGCGCCATTTGTTATCACTGGTCTACATCATATGACTAATGCTATTGATACGCAATTAGTAGCAGATACAGGAGGTACAGGACTATGGCCAATGATTGCTCTTTCTAATATTGCTCAAGGATCAGCAGTATTTGCTTATTATCTTATGAACCGTCATGAAGAACGTGAAGCACAAGTTTCACTTCCAGCCACTATCTCAGCTTATCTTGGTGTGACAGAACCAGCACTTTTTGGGGTGAATATCAAATATGTTTATCCTCTTGTAGCTGGAATGATTGGCTCTTCTATTGCAGGCTTCCTTTCAGTCACATTTAACGTAACAGCTAATGCTATTGGTATTGGTGGTCTTCCAGGAATTTTGTCTATCAAAGTTAAATATATGCTTCCATTTTTCATCATTATGTTAGTGGCTATCGCAGTTCCTATGGTTTTAACAGTTTTCTTCCGTAGGATTAACTTTCTCACTAAATCTGAAGATGAAGCTCATCAAGAAAAAACAGAAACTGCTGAAATATCAGCATCAGAAAAGACTAATGAACCTGCTGTAGGAACAACGTTTGAGATTAAAAGTCCTTTAAAGGGTCAAGTCAAACCTTTGTCTGAAGCGGTTGATCCTGTTTTTGCCCAAGGTGTCATGGGACAAGGTGTTTTGATTGATCCAAGTGAAGGTCTCTTAACGTCTCCTGTTAATGGTGTGGTTTCTGTTCTCTTTCCAACAAAACATGCTATTGGTCTTGTAACAGATCAAGGACTTGAATTATTGATCCATATTGGTATGGACACGGTCAATCTGGAAGGAAAAGGTTTTGAAACATATGTCAAACAAGGAGATACGATCAAGGTCGGAGACAAATTGATTCGTTTTGATATTGATGCTATCCATCAGGCAGATTATACTACAGAGACACCTGTTATTGTCACCAATCAAAATGACTACCAGCCTGATGTCGTTGGAAACCTTCCTCGTGAAATTGAACGCGGTGAGGTCCTCTTAACAGCAAGCAAAATATAGGATCAATTATTGTAAGGAGAATAAAATGACATTAGACAAAAGGAAAGTTGTCTATCAAATTTATCCCAAATCGTATAAAGACACAAGTGGAAATGGGGTCGGAGATCTTCAGGGAATTATTGAAAAATTACCTTATTTAGAAGAATTGGGAATTGATGTCATCTGGCTCAATCCATTCTATCCCAGTCCCCAGCGTGACAATGGCTATGATGTGTCTGACTATACTGCTGTGAATCCTTTATTTGGGAGCATGGCCGATTTTGAAGAACTATCGCGTAAAGGAAGAGAGCATGGCATTGAGATCATGCTGGACATGGTTCTTAATCACTGTTCCACAGAACATGAGTGGTTCCAAAAGGCCTTGGCTGGAGATAAGTATTATCAGGATTTCTTTATTTTAAGAGACAGGCCTACTGACTGGGTTTCTAAATTCGGGGGCAATGCTTGGGCACCTTTTGGAGAGACAGGGAAGTATTACCTGCATCTGTATGATGTCACGCAGGCTGATTTAAATTGGCGCAATCCTCACGTTCGTGAGGAACTGTTTAAGGTGGTCAATTTCTGGCGCAACAGGGGAGTCAAGGGCTTTCGCTTTGATGTTATCAATGTGATTGGGAAAGACGAGGTCCTAAAGGATAATCCTCATTTTGATGGGAAACCTGAATATACAGACCGTCCCATTAATCATGATTATTTAAAAATGCTCAATAAAGCCAGCTTTGGTCAGGATGAAAATGGTATGACTGTTGGCGAGATGAGTTTTACAGACATTCCTAACTGCATACAATACAGCAATCCTAACAATCATGAGTTGGATATGGTCTTTAATTTTCATCATCTTAAAGTGGATTATGAAAATGGTCAAAAATGGACACGCAAAACGTTTGATTTTGAAGAACTGAAACATCTCTTTCATACTTGGGGTGAAGGGATGAGTCAAGGTAACGGCTGGTCTGCTCTCTTTTGGAATAATCACGATCAGCCACGAGCGCTTAATCGCTTTGTTGATATTAAGCAGTTTCGCAATGAAGGAGCGACCATGCTTGCAGCCTCGATTCATTTATCTCGTGGTACGCCCTATATTTATATGGGGGAAGAAATTGGCATGATTGATCCAGACTATGATTCTATGGCTGATTATGTTGATGTGGAAAGCCTGAATGCCTATCAAGAATTAATAGATAAAGGCAAATCTTCTGAGGAAGCCTTTCACATTATTCGAGCCAAATCGCGTGATAATGCACGTACCCCTATGCAATGGGATGCTAGCAATAATGCAGGTTTTTCAACTGGCAGGCCGTGGCTGAAGGTTGGAAAGAGCTATCCGCAAATCAATGTGGCTAATGAAAAACAAGGTAAGATCTTTCCTTTTTATCAAAAATTGATTCGTTTGCGAAAAGAAATGCCGCTAATTGCTCAAGGCAGTTATCAAGCAGCTTTGACAGACAGTGATAAAATCTATGCCTTTGAACGAGAGTACGAAGGCCAAAAGCTGCTGGTTCTCAATAATTTCTTTGCTGAAACAGTTGAGCTAGACTTGCCTTCCCTTTATCAAACAGGGACCGTTCTCATTAGTAATTACAATGATGTTATCTTAGATAAACGGATTTCCTTAAAACCCTATCAGACAGTAGCGATTTTAGCAGAAGTCTGATAAGAATCTATTACTATAAGGAGGAATAAAAGGAAGCTTATGGAGTCAATGTCATTAAGTTAATCTAAGTTGATAACATTGCCCTACTACAGTCGTTTATAATTCAGCTCCGCTTTATATTCCTGCTATTGTTTATCTTGGCAATAAAGTTTATGAATCTCTTCGTAAAGATTTTGATTTGCCTTCAAATAAAGCAGAAGCAAAGAAAACGATAGCAGATATTAAGAGTGATCAAAGGTAATTTACGGGAAACGTTATTAGAATTACAACACAAAAAGATTGGCTAAACAACATTGCTCGTAATTTAGGTGCAGTTTATTTAGGCAAAGAACATATTATTATCAATTCTGGGGGTCATGATTTGCAGGGTATTGTAAATGATATGAAGCAAGTTGCTAATGTGAAGGCATTGGTTAGTATCTAGCAAAGAAAAAAACTTCAAAGTCCGACACTGCTTAAATCGGACTTTTTTGTTACAATAGAAAGCGTATAGAAATGGAGAATAGTTATGGTACGTTTACAAGATGATTTTTATAACGCAGTCAATGGTCAGTGGGAAGAGGCAGCGGTCATTCCTGATGATAAACCACGGACGGGTGGCTTTTCTGACTTGGCTGATGATATTGAAGATTTAATGTTAGAAACTACTGACAAGTGGCTGGATGGGAAAGATGTTCCTGATGATAGTATTTTACAAAATTTTGTGAAGTTTCATCGTCAGGTGGCGGACTATGATGCGCGTGAAGAGGTGGGTGTTAAGCCAGTGCTGCCTCTCATTGAAGAATATAAGAGTTTAACTTCTTTTGCTGATTTTGCTTCCAACATAGCCACTTATGAAATGGCTGGCAAGCCTAATGAGCTTCCTTTTGGTGTGGCACCGGATTTTATGAATGCACAAATGAATGTGCTTTGGGCCGAGGCTCCAAATCTTATTTTACCAGATACCACTTATTATGCTGAAGGTAACGACAAAGGTAAGGAACTGCTTGCTAAGTGGCGTACGATGCAAGAGGAACTTTTGCCTAAGTTTGGTTTTGAAGAAGCAGAAATTAAAGATCTTCTAGATAAGGTGCTTACTTTAGATGCCAAATTGGCTCAATATGTTCTTTCCAGTGAGGAATCATCAGAATATGTGAAGCTTTACCATCCTTATGATTGGGCTGATTTTACCAAATTAACGCCAGAACTGCCTTTAGATGCGATTTTTACACAGATTTTAGGTCAAAAACCTGATAAAGTTATCGTTCCTGAAGAGCGTTTTTGGACAAATTTTGCAGCTGAATTTTATTCAGAAAAAAATTGGCCTTTCTTAAAAGCTACCTTAGTTTTAGCTGCAGCAAGTTCTTATAATGCTTACCTGACAGATGATATTCGTATCCTTTCAGGAAGCTATAATCGTGCTCTTTCAGGGACACCTCAAGCTATGGATAAGAAAAAAGCCGCTTTTTATCTGGCTCAGGGCCCTTATAATCAAGCACTCGGTCTTTGGTACGCTGGCGAGAAATTTTCTCCTGAAGCAAAGAAAGATGTGGAAGCTAAAGTGGCAACTATGATTGAGGTTTATAAAGAACGTTTGCATAAGACGGACTGGTTGGCTCAAGAAACGCGTAATAAGGCTATTACCAAACTCAATGTCATAACGCCTCATATTGGTTATCCAGAACAATTACCCAAGACTTATGCTCAAAAGATTATTGACGACAATCTCAATCTAGTGGAAAATGCTCAAAATTTGGCTAAAATCTCAATTGCCTATAATTGGAGCAAGTGGAATCAACCAGTTGATCGCAGTGAATGGCATATGCCAGCTCACATGGTTAATGCTTACTATGATCCGCAGCAAAATCAAATTGTCTTTCCAGCGGCTATTTTGCAGGCACCATTTTATTCATTGGAGCAATCTTCATCTGCTAATTACGGTGGCATTGGTGCTGTCATTGCCCATGAAATCTCTCACGCTTTTGATACGAATGGCGCTTCCTTTGATGAAAATGGCAGTCTTAACAACTGGTGGACTGATGAAGATTATGCGGCTTTTAAAAAGCGTACAGACAGAGTTGTTGAACAGTTTGAAGGACTTGATTCTTATGGTGCTAAGGTCAACGGTCAGCTAACTGTTTCGGAAAATGTGGCTGATCTTGGTGGCCTTGCCTGTGCTCTTGAAGCTGCCAAACGTGAAGCAGATTTTTCTGTCCGTGATTTCTTTATTAATTTTGCAACGATCTGGCGCATGAAAGCACGCGACGAATATATGCAAATGCTAGCAAGTATTGACGTTCATGCTCCAGCTAAATGGCGGACCAATGTTACAGTTACCAACTTTGACGAATTCCACCAAGAATTTGCGGTTAAAGAAGGTGATGGCATGTGGCGTGATGAAGATAAACGTGTTATTATTTGGTAGATATCTAGTTTATATTTATGATGTGTTAACTCGCTTTATTATATTAAAAATCTAAAATAAAACGCTTGAAAATTTTAATTCAAGCGTTTTTTCATTGACACTAGATAACCGATTAGACAAAATTTGTTCTAATTCAATCTTAATTTATGTTGTTTTAAATTGAATAGCTCTGGAAATGGTATCAATAGTGACCTTAGCGCCGATAGTAAAGGTAAACAAAGGCTGTGTATGAGCAAAATCAAGGTCATACATGACTGGAATTTGTTTTAGAACAGGATGTTTATCAAGGATGAAATGCCAAATTTTCTCGGTCATTTGACACTCTTTTGGAAAACGTCCAAAAATAATGGCTTGAGGATTAGAGTAGGTTTGTAGGACAGCAGCTAAATGGCGAGAAATTTCGGTAGGATTTTCTTCTTCAGATCCCTCTAAGAAAAGGATATAATTTTCAGGATTAGGAGCAAATTCAGTTCCACGTAGAAGACCAAAGGTGGCTAAATGGCCGCCGATGGCTATCCCTTCAGCCTTGCCATTATTATAAATTTTCCATTCTGTAGGCATAAAATGACGTGGTTGGCTAGGATCGTACCAAGGGTCGCTGGACCATTTATCACTAGGGACTAAGTTGTAAATGTGTCTAGTAACGGCATTTAGCCACATTCTGCTTTGATAGTCCTGACCTTCTTCCATCTTAAAACTAGAGTAAGACGGTCCCATGTAAGTTTCCATTCCAGTTTTGGCATAAATCGCATTTAAAAGAGCCGTTGTATCTGAATAACCACAGATAATTTTAGGGTGACTTTTAATGAGTTTATAGTCCAAATAAGGTAAGATTTCATTAGCATTAAAACCACCGATTGTTGAGAGAATGGCATTGACATGTTCTTCTCTGAAAGCGTCATGAATATCAGAAACACGGCTGGCGATAGAACTGGAATTGAGCAGATCATTTTCCATATAGTTATTAGAAAAAGAAACTGTAAAGCCTAACTTTTCAAGTCTTCTCTTAGCCGATAAATTGGCATTGAATCCACCTAAACTTTCAATAGAATTTGATGGACTAAGCACTCTGATATGATCACCATATGTTAGTTTTTTCATTCATCTTTCCTCCCCATAAGTAATCCCCTAAATGTGACATTTTTTCTAGGTTATTGTTAGCAATGTTTTTCAACAGTATTAAAAGGTCTCTATACAGATTCAAGAAAATCTTCTTTTAAGGCTTTCCTTAGATGATAAGAACAGTAGCGACTTCTTTTGAAATTCCATACCTAAGATTTGAAACTCTTCCAAGTGGCAGAAACATCAACGGTTCTGTCACCTTTTCTCACAGCGAGAAGCCTCTTTTAAAGCTTATTCCGTTCGTTAATAAAAGAAATAATCTTGAATTCTGTAGAGCTTAAAATAGGCTTGTTTACAGTAACATCTTTCTATTACTTATTTTATCATTTTGATTACTGTTTGAGGACAAAAATAACAATTATTTTAAAATATTTCGTTTCGATACAAAAAATCCCCTAGTTGGACTAGGAGATTTTTTACAAAAGGCGGTAGACGGATTTGAACCGACGATCAAGCTTTTGCAGAGCCGTGCCTTACCACTTGGCTATACCGCCATAACATTCCTTATTTTACCTTAAAAAATCAGTCAGGTCAAGTTTTTTCCTATCACTACCGTCTTAATTGCTGATAGGGTAAATGCGGTTATAATTATACAGGTAAAAAACCAGATAAAATCTAAAATAAGCATTTTTAATTTTTATAATGTGCTATAATATTAGAAGTTAATTCTTGAACAAGATGCGGATAAGGAAATCGATTGAAAGGTTGGCAATCATCTGCATAAAAATTATAAAGTTATGAAGAGAATGTTACAGCGATCCAATGGAGAAAAATGATAAAAGATTTTCGGTTACGTTTTTTAGATAATTTAAAAAGCAATAAAGAAATTAAAAATTCAAGTAACGATTCCAATGACAATTCTTTAATGCTTAGCAGTTATTTATCATATAGTATTGTTTTTTTAATCTATGCCATAATAATAACTTATATATCATATATTTCTATAAACCGCGGTAGCTGGATGTATGATTATTCGTTTCATATGTCTAGAATAGTCGGCTTAGCTCAATCTCTAAAAAATGGAGACTGGCTCCCTAATTTAAATTATGTAATAGCTAATAACTCTGGCTATGCTGTAACCATGTTTTATGGGAATTGGCAGCTTTATATTCCGGCCCTTGTATTTTTAGCAACAAAAACGGCCACGTTTGCATACTCAGTGTATGCTTTTCTGCTCATCTACAGTTCCTCTCTGACAGGTTTTTATTCCTTATATCAGATGAGTAAAAGTAAAAAGCGAGCTTTTATTTTTGCCTTGATACTGCCTATTACCATACCATTTTTTGGATATGGGATGGTGGCTGCTATTCCTTTGATACCATTATTATTTTATAGCCTGTATAAGGTCATATATAGTGAACGCTACAATCCTATGTTGCTAGCGGCAGTTATATCTTTGCTCATTCAAACACATGTGATATCAACAATAGTGCTAGGAATTGCTTCTGCTATATTTGTATTATTAAATAGTAACCAGCTAACACGACAAAAACTTTTTTCATTCTCCTTGTCTTTAGTTATAGGTCTTATTATGACTAGTGGCTATATTTTTCAATATGTAGAGCAAACTCAATCTCAAACTTTTTTTGTATCTTGGATAATAAGAGATTTTCCATTTCCAGCTAAGATTTTAATGCTTCCAAATAGTGTTGGAGATGCTATTATCAACTATCAATTTCCAATTGCTATAGTTATTATCGTTATAGGATTGGTATCTAGTTTTTGGATTAAAAGCGTTTCTCGAAAGCTTATTTTGATGTCACTCTTATTGCTTTTCTCAACCACTACATTAATTCCGTGGAAAATATTAAAGTATAGTTTTTTAGGTGTTTTTCAATATACAAATAGATTGGTGTATTTTCTTCCAATATACGTCTTGATGGCAGCGTGTATTTCTTTTAATAAATACCTTGTTATTTCAATCTGTATCTTTCAATTTGGTTATTATATAGTAACACAGCCTTATAAATATAGTTATGAAGAATATCGAGAAAGTATAGAATATTTAAAAAACACCAATACCTTTGCTGTAAAGGCATTTAAAAATCCGCTTCAGCTATCTTATGATACTAGTGGAGATGAATATCTCAACCTTTCTGTCAATCATGATGATATGCGAAATGGTTTAAGCCTCAATCAGTTTCTTTATAATCAGCAGGAGGTAGTTATTGAGAATGTTCGGCAAAAATATAATGATTTAGAATTTGATGTTTCGCTTAAAAGCAATCAACCTCAGACAATTGTTGTACCGAGAATTTGGTATAAGGGTTATAAAGCGTACTATAGCGACAAAGCTGTCGGAACACAGCCTAAAATAATCTATCAAAAATTATCGAAAGAAGAGCTAGCTCAATATTCTAAGGCCAAAAAACCTAAGGTGACAGAAAAAGCCTTATATAATGGTTTTGCTACGATTTCTGTATCACATTCAGGACATGTTCAAATAGCTTACAAAAAGACATTTGTACAGTGTATTGGATACACTATAGAAATTCTAGCTTGGCTTCCTAGGAAGGTTCGACAGCAATTATGGATGGTTTTATCTAAAATAGGAGAAACTATCATCCTATGTTCGAAGAAAATCAGACAGTATGTTGATGAAAATCTAAAGCAAAAAATAAGCTAATAAAAAAGTATTTAATCTGTATGCAGTAATAATAAACGGACTTGTCAAAATTCAATTTTTTTGTTATGCTAATAGAGCTGTGTAAGCAGCAAATACTCATCTTAGATGAATTGTGATCTCGTTGCCTTTTGGGTTAGATTGCAAGTTGAAGTCTGAGAGAGGCAAAAAAACATAAAAGGAGAAATACTCATGGCAGTTATTTCAATGAAACAACTCCTCGAGGCTGGTGTGCACTTTGGTCACCAAACGCGTCGTTGGAATCCTAAGATGGCTAAGTACATCTTCACAGAACGTAATGGAATTCACGTTATTGACCTTCAACAAACTGTAAAATTAGCTGATCAAGCTTACGACTTCGTTCGTGATGCTGCAGCAAATGATGCTGTTATCTTGTTTGTTGGTACGAAAAAACAAGCTTCTGAAGCGATTAAAGAAGAGGCAGAACGTGCTGGTCAATACTATATCAACCACCGCTGGTTGGGTGGGACTTTGACAAACTGGGATACAATTCAAAAACGTATCGCACGTTTGAAAGAAATCAAACAAATGGAAGTTGATGGTATTTTTGATGTTCTTCCTAAAAAAGAAGTTGCTCTTCTTAATAAGCAACGTGCGCGTCTTGAAAAATTCTTGGGTGGTATCGAAGATATGCCTCGTATTCCAGATATTATCTACATCGTTGATCCGCACAAAGAACAAATTGCAGTTAAAGAAGCTAAGAAACTTGGAATTCCAGTTGTCGCTATGGTTGATACTAATGCTGATCCAGACGATATTGATGTTATTATCCCAGCAAATGACGATGCGATCCGCGCCGTTAAATTGATTACCAGCAAATTAGCTGATGCTGTGATTGAAGGTCGTCAAGGTGAAGACAGTGTTGAAGCTGTTGAAGCAGAACTTGCAGCTGGAGAAACACAAGCAGATTCAATTGAAGAAATTGTTGAAGTTGTTGAAGGCGCAAACGAAAATTAATGATTGAAAAAATCCTAAAGGGCAGGGCTAAGCCCTCCCTTTTTATTAAAATTTGGAGGAATTATCATGGCAAATATTACTGCAGCTCTTGTTAAGGAATTGCGTGAAAAAACTGGTGCTGGTGTCATGGACGCCAAAAAAGCCTTGGTTGAAGTTGAAGGCGATATGGAAAAAGCAGTTGAACTTCTTCGCGAAAAAGGTATGGCCAAAGCAGCTAAAAAAGCTGACCGTGTTGCCGCTGAAGGTTTAACAAGTGTTTATGTTGATGGCAATGTTGCCGCTATTGTGGAAGTTAATGCCGAAACCGATTTTGTTGCTAAAAATGCTCAATTTGTTGACTTAGTCAATGAAACAGCTAAAGTTATCGCTGAAGGTAAACCTGCTAACAATGAAGAAGCCCTTGCTTTAAAAACAGCAGCTGGAGATACTTTAGAGGCTGCTTATGTCAATGCAACAGCAACCATTGGAGAAAAAATTTCTTTCCGCCGTTTTGCTCTTGTTGAAAAAGCTGATAAACAAGTTTTCGGTGCCTACCAGCATAATGGTGGTAAGATTGGCGTTGTCACGGTCCTTGAAGGTGAAAATACGGATGAAGCTCTTGCCAAACAACTTGCCATGCATGTTGCTGCAATGAACCCAAGTGTTCTTTCATACAAAGAATTGAGCGAAGAATTTATTCATGATGAATTGGCTCAAATGAACCATAAAATTGAACAAGATAATGAAAGCCGCGCTATGGTTGATAAACCAGCTCTTCCGCTTCTTAAATACGGTTCACAAGGTCAATTAACTGATGAAGTCGTTGCTCAAGCTGAAGAAGATATCAAGGCAGAGCTTAAAGCTGAAGGCAAACCTGAAAAAATTTGGGATAAAATCATTCCTGGTAAAATGGCTCGCTTCTTCTTGGACAATACGAAGGTTGACCAACAATATACTTTGTTATCACAAGTTTACATTATGGATGACAGTAAGACTGTTGAAGCTTATATGGAATCCGTAAATGGGAAAGTGATTAGCTTTGTTCGTTTTGAGGTCGGCGAAGGTATTGAAAAAGCAGCTAACGATTTTGAAAATGAAGTTGCTGCAACCATGGCAGCTGCTCTTAATAAATAAAATAAAAAGCGACTTTTTGAACAGTACTCCAAAGTTAGAATGTTGTCTCTAACATTAGAGTGCTGTTACTGAAAGTCGTTTTTATTGTACTGTTTTAAACTTTTAAAGATTTAAATTCTTTATACTTTGTTGTAAAGTACATGGTAGACTTTTTATCCAAAATATGAATCAGTAAACGACATATTTTTTAAAACTAGATTTCCTTTGGCTTTCCAAAAAAACAAATTTTCGATATAATAAGGTCAGTTATAGTCAAAGTGACTGGGAAGGAGTTGGAAGCATGACGTCAAAAAATACTTCAGACAGTATTGAAGAATATATTAAAAAAATCTTAGCACAGTCGGGCTTCGCGGAAATCAAAAGAAGTGTTCTGGCAGATAATTTTAGTGTTGTTCCCAGTCAGATTAATTATGTCATTAAGACGCGTTTCACAGAGAGCCGTGGTTATGCCGTTGAGAGCAAACGTGGTGGTGGCGGTTATATTAGGATTGCTAAAATCCGTTTTTCAGACCAACACCAGATGCTCAATGATTTAGAAGCGACTATTGGTGAACAAATTAGCGAGCAAGTTTTTACAGATATTATTCAACTTCTCTTTGATGAGAAAATTATTAGCGAGCGTGAAGGGAATATTATTTTGGCGAGTTCAGGAGATGATGTTCTTGGAGAAGAGAGCTCTCGAATTCGTGCCCGTATGCTTCGCAAAATATTACAACGTTTAGATAGAAAAGGATACCATCTATGACCGATTACTCATTAAAAATGCAGGAAGTCTTTCGATTGGCGCAGTTTGAAGCAGCTCGTTTTGAAAGTTCCTATTTAGAAAGCTGGCATGTCCTTCTTGCAATGGTAGAGATTGATTCCTCAGTGGCTGGTTTAAGTTTTGCGGAGTTTGAAGCAGATGTCCGTTTTGAGGATTATCAGGCTGCTGCTATTTTGGCGATTGGTAAAAAGCCTAAGTCCTCGAGTAATGATATTATGCTTTTAGAGCAATCACATGCTTTAAAACGAACCCTAGCAGAGGCCGCTGCTATTAGTCAGGTGACACACGCTAAAGAAGTCGGCACAGAACATGTTCTCTTTGCTATGTTACTGAATCCTAATCTTTTGGCGACTCGCATTTTAGAATTAGTTGGTTTTCACGCCAAAGATGATGGAGAGTCCATCCGTCTTTTGGATCTGCGAAAAGTGATTGAACGTTATGCTGGCTTTTCCAAAGAGGACATTAAGGCCATCTTTGAAATGCGTAAACCTAAAAAGGTCAAAAATAGCAGCAGCTTTTCTGATTTAATGAAGCCACCTAGCGTTACAGGTGAACTAGCTGATTTTACACGGGATTTGACGGAGTTGGCAAGACAAGGTCGTTTAGAACCTGTTATTGGCCGTGAACAAGAAATTTCACGGATGGTTCAAATTTTAAGCCGTAAGACAAAAAATAACCCTGTTTTAGTTGGCGATGCTGGTGTTGGGAAGACGGCCTTGGCTTACGGCCTTGCTCAACGTATTGTGGATAGTGCCGTTCCTTTTGAATTGGCAGATATGAAAGTACTAGAGCTCGATATGATGAGTGTTGTTGCAGGGACTCGTTTTCGTGGCGATTTTGAGGAACGAATGAATCAAATTATTGCAGACATTGAAGCAGATGGTCACATTGTCCTCTTCATTGATGAGCTGCATACCATTATGGGTTCAGGAAGTGGTATTGATAGTACGCTGGATGCTGCTAATATTCTTAAACCAGCTTTAGCGCGCGGCAGTCTTAGAACGATTGGAGCGACTACTCAAGAGGAGTATCAAAAGCATATTGAAAAAGATGCTGCTCTTTCTCGCCGTTTTGCTAAGGTAACTATTGAAGAACCAAGTGAAGAAGAAGCTTATCAGATCTTGCTTGGTTTAAAGAAGAGTTATGAAACTTATCATCATGTTATTATTTCTGATGCAGCCGTAATGGCGGCAGTCAAAGGAGCACATCGTTATTTAAGTGGTAAAAATTTACCTGATTCGGCTATCGATCTTTTAGATGAAGCTAGTGCAACTGTTCAAGGCTTAGTGAAAAAAAAGGCACCAGCTTATTTGACAGATTTAGATCATGCTCTTATCACTAACGATTACCAATTAGCTAAGCGTTTGCTGAAAAAGGAGAAGAAGCCTCTACTTAAAAAACGAGCTGAAGTCAAGGAAGAAGATATCCTAGCTACTCTCAGCAAACTTTCAGGCATCCCTGTCAAAAAATTAACACAGGCTGACAGTAAAAAGTACCTTAATCTCGAAAGGGAATTACATAAGCGTGTAATTGGTCAAGACGATGCGGTGTCCAGTATCAGCCGTGCTATTCGCCGCAATCAATCCGGAATTCGGGTTGGCAAACGTCCCATTGGCTCTTTCATGTTTTTGGGGCCGACAGGTGTTGGTAAAACAGAGCTTGCTAAGGCTTTGGCAGAAGTGCTTTTTGATGATGAGTCAGCTCTTATTCGTTTTGACATGAGCGAATATATGGAAAAATTTGCAGCTTCTCGCCTTAATGGAGCTCCTCCGGGCTATGTGGGGTATGAAGAAGGCGGTGAGTTGACGGAAAAGGTTCGTAACAAACCTTACTCTGTTCTTCTTTTTGATGAGGTGGAAAAAGCTCATCCAGATATTTTCAATATCTTACTTCAAGTACTTGATGATGGTGTTTTGACAGATAGCCGTGGTCGCAAAGTTGATTTTTCAAATACGATTATTATCATGACCTCTAATTTGGGTGCGACTGCGCTTCGTGATGATAAAACCGTTGGTTTTGGAGCTAAAAGCTTTTCCCAGGATTATAAGGCCATGGAAAGTCGTATTTTAGAGGAATTAAAAAAGGTTTACCGACCTGAATTTATTAATCGTATTGATGAAAAAGTTGTCTTTCATAACCTTGGTCAAGAAGACATACGCCATGTTGTTAAAATTATGGTTGCTCCATTGATTGCCCATTTGGCTGATCAGGGGATTACACTTAAGTTTCAGCCTTCAGCTTTGAAACATTTAGCTCTGGCAGGTTATGATGCTGAAATGGGGGCACGTCCTTTGCGTCGGACACTTCAGACAGAAGTGGAAGATAAGTTAGCAGAGCTTATTCTTTCGGGAAAACTAGCTAGTGGACAGACTCTGAAAATAGGTATTCAAAAAGAAAAATTAAAATTTGATATTGTATAATTATCTAGTCTATTTTTCATAAATTTGTTAGCTCGCTTTACCCTACTTCAGTGTCCCCAATATTAAAAGATTATAAAAAAATATCTCTTGTTTTTTGGTTCAAGAGATATTTTTAATTTCAGCTTAATCTAATATGTGAATTTGTTTTTATGTCATGAAAATGAGATGAAATTTATGAAAAAACGATTTTTTCATAAATAAAGTTTCTAAAAATTAACATAAATGATATCGTGTTTGTTATAAATTAGGATTATAATGTAACAATAATAAAAAAGGAGGTTTGCTAATGGAAACTAAAGTTAGAAAAAAGATGTATAAGAAAGGGAAATTTTGGGTGGTAGCCACCATCACGACTGCTATGCTGACTGGAATTGGGCTCTCTTCTGTTCAGGCAGATGAAGCCAATTCAACTCAAGTTTCTTCAGAATTGGCTGAAAGAAGTCAGGTTCAAGAAAATACAACTGCTTCATCATCAGCAGCAGAAAATCAGGCTAAGACTGAAGTTCAAGAAACACCATCAACAAATCCCGCAGCTGCTACTGTTGAGAACACTGATCAAACAACTAAGGTGATAACAGATAATGCTGCTGTTGAATCAAAAGCAAGTAAAACTAAGGATCAAGCAGCTACCGTAACTAAAACAGCAGCTAGTACACCGGAAGTAGGTCAAACAAATGAAAAGGCTAAGGCAACTAAAGAAGCTGACATAACTACGCCAAAGAATACAATAGATGAATACGGCCTAACAGAACAGGCTCGTAAGATTGCTACTGAAGCTGGTATTAATTTAAGCAGTTTGACACAAAAGCAAGTTGAAGCATTAAATAAAGTTAAATTAACGAGTGATGCTCAAACGGGTCATCAAATGACCTATCAAGAATTTGACAAGATTGCTCAAACGTTGATAGCTCAAGATGAACGCTATGCTATCCCTTATTTTAATGCAAAAGCAATCAAAAATATGAAGGCGGCTACAACGCGTGATGCCCAAACGGGTCAAATAGCTGATTTGGATGTTTGGGATTCTTGGCCAGTTCAGGATGCTAAGACTGGTGAAGTTATTAATTGGAATGGTTATCAGCTTGTTGTTGCTATGATGGGCATTCCAAATACTAATGATAATCATATTTATCTTCTTTATAATAAATATGGAGATAATAATTTTGATCATTGGAAAAATGCAGGTTCTATCTTTGGTTATAATGAAACACCCCTAACTCAAGAATGGTCAGGTTCAGCTACCGTAAATGAAGATGGAAGTTTGCAGTTATTCTACACCAAGGTTGATACTAGTGACAAAAACAGTAACAATCAACGTTTAGCAACAGCGACTGTAAATCTTGGCTTTGATGACCAAGATGTTAGAATTCTTTCTGTTGAAAATGATAAAGTTTTAACGCCTGAAGGCGGTGATGGCTATCATTATCAAAGTTATCAACAATGGCGTTCAACCTTTACAGGTGCTGATAATATTGCTATGCGTGATCCACATGTCATTGAAGATGAGAATGGAGATCGCTATCTTGTCTTTGAGGCTAGTACAGGTACAGAGAATTATCAAGGTGAAGATCAGATTTACAACTTTACTAACTATGGCGGCAGCTCTGCTTATAATGTTAAAAGTCTTTTTAGATTTTTAGATGATCAAGATATGTATAACCGTGCAAGCTGGGCCAATGCAGCTATTGGTATTTTAAAACTTAAGGGCGATAAAAAAACACCTGAGGTAGATCAATTTTACACGCCTTTACTAAGTTCAACAATGGTTTCGGATGAACTCGAGCGACCCAATGTGGTTAAATTAGGAGATAAGTACTATCTTTTTACAGCTTCACGTCTTAATCACGGAAGTAACAACGATGCTTGGAATAAAGCAAATGAAGTTGTTGGTGATAATGTCGTTATGCTAGGTTATGTTTCTGATCAATTGACTAACGGCTACAAACCCTTAAATAATAGTGGTGTGGTTTTAACAGCTTCAGTTCCAGCAGATTGGCGAACGGCGACTTACTCTTATTATGCTGTTCCAGTAGCTGGATCATCTGATACCCTGTTAATGACGGCTTATATGACCAATCGTAATGAAGTCGCAGGTAAAGGTAAGAATTCAACCTGGGCACCTAGTTTTCTGATTCAGGTTTTACCAGATGGGACTACAAAAGTCTTAGCAGAAATGACACAACAGGGTGATTGGATTTGGGATGAACCAAGTCGCACGACAGACACTGTTGGCACGCTGGATACAGCCTATCTTCCAGGTGAAAATGATGGTTATATTGATTGGAATGTTATTGGTGGCTACGGTTTGAAGCCACATACACCGGGACAATATCAACCAACTGTTCCATCAACACCAATTCATACAGATGACATTATTTCTTTTGAAGTCTCTTTTGATGGTCATCTCGTTATTAAACCTGTCAAAGTAAATAATGACTCCGCTGGTCGAATTGACCAATCAAGGAATTCAGGTGGGTCTCTTAATGTTGCCTTTAATGTCTCTGCGGGCGGAAATATTTCTGTCAAACCTTCTCAAAAATCGATTAATAACACAAAAGAAACAAAGAAAGCTCATCATGTTTCAACAGAAAAGAAACAGAAAAAAGGAAATTCTTTCTTTGCAGCTTTATTAGCTCTTTTCAGTGCTTTCTGTGTAAGCATTGGTTTTAAATAAAGCATTTCTTTATATATACAAAACAAAAGACTTTATAATATCTGAAGTGGGTGAACTCCTTTCTGATGATTTATAGAGTCTTTTTGATTGCATGAAAAAAACCTCATAGTTTAGATCTTTTGTCTAACTTGTGAGGTGTAACTCAGTAAATTCTTTTGTACTTTTTATTATTCAAGTTTACGCAGAGTCATTAGCCTTCAAGGGGGATAAAATTTCCTACAATTAATCCAATGATTCGAGGATTTTCATCATAAGGAGCAAATTTATCAGCGTATTTCTTGTTGAGAGAAACAAGACGAAGGCCCGTTTCTTCACGGTAGACCTTTTTTATATAGGTTTGTCCATCCCAATCAATCGCATAAATGGCGCCATCATAATCAAATCCTGTTTGTTTAATAAGGGCAACTTCACCATTGAGAAAAATAGGTTCCATTGAATCTCCAAAGATCCAAGACGCAAAATCGTGATCAATTTCTTCGTCATAAAAAACGGTATCAAAATTGCCATCACCAAAATAGGAATAGCCTGTGCCTGCTGATAATTTTTCGTAAACTCTGTAGGGATAACGTTTATTTTTCATTAGATTCCTTTCCTTATCTTGTTGTTCTAGTAAATGCTGTGAGTATTTTAAGGTTTTAGTTTTATTGCTTTCATTCAAACGGGTATAAATTTCGACAATATCGTGCTGTGATAAAAAGTAAGCAGAATCAACCTTTAATAAGTGAGCCAATTTATCTAAGTTTTTTTGATTTGGTTTTGTTTTGCCAATTTCCCAGTTAAAATAAGAAGGTCGGCTAATTCCTAATTTATCAGCTGTTTGTGCTTGCGAAAGACCAAGTTTTTTTCGTCTTTCTTTTAATTTTTGACTTGAAAACATATACTCCTCATAATTAGTTTATAAACTAATTATGAGTTTATCATTTTTAACTAGTAAAAGCAAGTAAGAATGACTTTTATTTATATCATTGTTTTTGTCTGATTAACACTTTAAATTGAAATTCAGAGTTTTTTATAAAAAACGTCGAAATGGCCTTGCAATAAAAAGGTTTATTTGTTATACTGATTTGGTGCTGTAAAAATCAGCCTTTAGCTTTGATACAAGAGGTTGCGATACGCTCGGTTGCATTGCCACGCAAAAGCCTGTCGGTTTTCTTGTGGAGCTAGCCTATTATTTTAAATAGACGAGAGGAGAAAAGATGGCAAACAAAAAAATCCGTATCCGTTTGAAAGCTTACGAACACCGTACACTTGACACAGCGGCAGAAAAAATCGTAGAAACAGCGACTCGTACAGGTGCAAGCGTTGCTGGTCCTGTACCACTTCCTACTGAACGCAGTCTTTACACAGTTATTCGTGCGACTCATAAATACAAAGATTCTCGCGAACAATTTGAAATGCGTACTCACAAACGTCTGATTGATATTGTGAACCCAACGCAAAAGACAGTTGATGCGCTTATGAAGCTTGATCTTCCAAGTGGTGTAAACGTAGAGATTAAACTTTAATCAAATATTAAGAACCAGTTCAAACGGAATTGAACACGGGCTAAACTCTACGTAAAAAAAGATAAAATCGCCTAGGCTTGTCGAGCCGTCATCGATTTTCCTATTTTCACATTGAGTTTGACGCTCTTAGTATCTTGATTTTGAGCACAAAAAACGCTCGTTAAAAACTTTTTTGAGCATAAAAAACGCTCATAAAAAACTTTTTAAATAATTTAAGTAAAGGAAATATTTTCTCATGACAAAAGGAATCTTAGGGAAAAAAGTGGGAATGACTCAAATCTTCACTGAATCTGGTGAATTTATCCCTGTTACTGTCATCGAAGCAACTCCAAATGTTGTGCTTCAAGTTAAGACTGTTGAAACAGACGGTTACGAAGCAGTTCAAGTTGGTTTTGATGATAAACGTGAAGTATTGAGCAACAAACCTGCCAAAGGCCATGTGGCAAAAGCCGACACAGCTCCTAAGCGCTTCATTCGTGAATTTAAAAACATTGAAGGCTTAGAAGTTGGACAAGAAATTACAGTCGAACAATTCGAGGCTGGTGATGTTGTTGATGTTACTGGTACAACTAAAGGTAAAGGTTTCCAAGGTGCCATTAAACGCCATGGTCAGTCACGTGGCCCTATGGCTCATGGTTCTCGTTATCACCGCCGTCCAGGTTCAATGGGACCTGTAGCACCTAACCGTGTATTCAAAGGTAAAAACCTTGCTGGACGTATGGGAGGTAACCGCGTAACGATTCAAAACCTTGAAATCGTTCAAGTTGTTCCAGAAAAAAATGTTATCCTTATCAAGGGTAATGTGCCAGGTGCTAAGAAATCTCTTATCATCATCAAATCAGCAGTTAAAGCTGCTAAATAATAAAGAAAGGGGAAATCAGTTAACATGGCAAACGTAAAACTATTTGACCAAACTGGTAAAGAAGCTGGTGAAGTAACACTTAACGACGCTATCTTCGGTATCGAACCAAATGAATCGGTAGTATTTGATGTTATTATTAGCCAACGTGCTAATCTTCGCCAAGGTACTCACGCGGTTAAAAATCGTTCAGCAGTATCAGGTGGTGGACGTAAACCATGGCGTCAAAAAGGAACTGGACGTGCACGTCAAGGTTCTATCCGTGCACCGCAATGGCGTGGTGGTGGTGTTGTTTTTGGACCAACTCCACGTTCATATGGCTATAAACTTCCACAAAAAGTTCGCCGTCTCGCCTTAAAGTCAGTTTATTCAGCAAAAGTTGCTGATGAAAAATTTGTAGCTGTAGATGCTCTTTCTTTTGAAGCTCCAAAGACCAAAGAATTTGCTACAGTACTTGCTGCACTTAATGTTGATTCAAAAGTACTTGTTATTCTTGAAGAAGGTAATCAAGCTGCTGAGTTGTCAGCTCGTAATCTTCCAAATGTCAAGGTTGCTACCGCAGCAACTGCAAGTGTTCTTGATATCGTAAACAGCGACAAACTTCTTGTTACTAAAGAAGCAATCTCTAATATCGAGGAGGTTCTTGCATAATGAATTTGTACGATGTAATCAAAAAACCTGTTGTTACTGAAAAATCAATGCATGCTCTTGAAGAAGGTAAGTATACATTTGAGGTTGACACTCGCGCTCATAAACTTTTAATTAAACAAGCTGTTGAAGCGGCCTTTGATGGTGTCAAAGTGGCAAGTGTCCGTACAGTAAACGTAAAACCAAAGCAAAAGCGCGTTGGCCGTTATACAGGTTTTACAAGCAAAACGAAAAAAGCTATCATCACTCTTACAGCTGATTCTAAGACAATTGACTTGTTTGCAGCTGCTGAGGCAGAATAATCTAAGGAGGAAATAACGTGGGTATTAAAGTTTACAAACCAACGACAAATGGCCGTCGTAATATGACTTCTTTGGATTTCGCTGAAATTACTACAAGCACACCTGAGAAATCATTACTTGTTTCATTAAAAAACAAGGCTGGCCGTAACAATAACGGTCGCATTACTGTTCGTCATCAAGGCGGCGGACATAAACGCCATTACCGTCTAATTGATTTCAAACGTAATAAAGATGGCGTTGAGGCGGTTGTTAAGACTATTGAATACGATCCAAATCGTTCGGCTAACATTGCGCTTATTCACTATACGGATGGTGTAAAATCCTATATTGTTGCTCCGAAAGGTCTTGAAGTAGGCCAACGTATCATTTCAGGCTCCGAAGCTGATATCAAAGTGGGGAACGCTCTTCCGCTTGCTAATATTCCAGTTGGTACATTCATTCATAACATTGAATTGAAACCGGGTAAGGGTGCTGAACTTATTCGGGCAGCTGGAGCTTCTGCTCAAGTGCTTGGACAAGAAGGCAAGTATATTCTTGTTCGTTTGCAATCAGGTGAAGTTCGTATGGTTCTTGGTACTTGTCGTGCTACAGTTGGTGTTGTTGGAAATGAACAACATGGGCTTGTTAATCTTGGGAAAGCAGGACGCAGCCGTTGGAAGGGTATTCGCCCGACAGTCCGTGGTTCTGTAATGAACCCTAACGATCACCCACACGGTGGGGGTGAAGGTAAGGCACCGGTTGGACGTAAAGCGCCATCTACTCCTTGGGGTAAACCTGCGCTTGGTCTTAAAACACGTAACAAGAAAGCTAAATCTAACAAACTTATTATTCGTCGTCGTAACGAAAAATAGGTTAATCACTTAAAAAATTTAAACATCCGCCAGCTCGGTAATCTGTATTTCTAATACAGATAGGCCGCTGTGGTACTATATTTAAAGGAGAAAATTACAAAATGGGACGTAGTCTTAAAAAAGGCCCTTTCGTTGATGAGCATTTGATGAAAAAAATCGAGGCTCAAGCTAATGACGAAAAGAAAAAAGTAATTAAAACTTGGTCACGTCGTTCAACGATTTTTCCAAGTTTCATTGGATACACAATCGCAGTTTATGACGGACGTAAACATGTTCCTGTTTACATTCAAGAGGACATGGTAGGTCACAAGCTTGGTGAGTTTGCACCAACTCGTACTTACAAAGGTCATGCAACTGATGATAAGAAAACACGTCGTTAATTAGGAGGAGGACACAATGGCAGAAATTACTTCAGCTAAAGCAATGGCTCGTACAGTCCGTGTTTCACCTCGTAAAACACGTCTTGTGCTTGATCTTATTCGTGGTAAGAACGTTGCTGACGCAATCGCAATCTTGAAATTCACTCCAAACAAAGCTGCTCGTATTGTTGAGAAAACTCTTAACTCTGCTGTCGCAAATGCAGAAAATAACTTTGGTTTGGAAAAAGCTAATTTGGTCGTATCTGAAACTTTCGCAAACGAAGGACCAACGATGAAACGTTTCCGTCCGCGTGCGAAGGGTTCAGCTTCACCAATCAATAAACGTACAACTCACGTTACTGTAGTTGTAGAAGAAAAATAAGGAGGTAAAATCGTGGGTCAAAAAGTACATCCAATTGGTATGCGTGTCGGTATCATTCGTGATTGGGATGCAAAATGGTATGCTGAAAAAGAATACGCGGATTACCTTCATGAAGATCTCGCAATCCGTAAATTCATTCAAAAAGAGTTGGCTGACGCCGCAGTTTCAACTATTGAAATTGAACGTGCAGTCAATAAGGTAAATGTTTCCCTTCATACTGCAAAACCTGGTATGGTTATCGGTAAAGGCGGAGCAAATGTCGATGCTCTTCGTGCTCAACTTAACAAATTGACTGGAAAACAAGTTCACATTAATATTGTTGAGATCAAATCACCAGATCTTGATGCTCACCTTGTTGGTGAAAATATTGCTCGTCAGCTTGAGCAACGTGTTGCTTTCCGTCGTGCTCAAAAGCAAGCAATCCAACGTACTATGCGTGCAGGAGCTAAAGGAATTAAAACTCAAGTATCGGGTCGTTTAAATGGTGCGGACATCGCACGTAGCGAAGGATATTCAGAAGGAACTGTTCCACTTCACACACTTCGTGCGGATATCGATTATGCTTGGGAAGAAGCTGATACGACTTATGGTAAGCTTGGTGTTAAAGTTTGGATTTACCGTGGCGAAATTCTTCCAGCTCGTAAAAACACTAAAGGAGGGAAATAACAAATGTTAGTACCTAAACGTGTTAAACATCGTCGTGAATTCCGTGGAAAAATGCGTGGTGAAGCTAAAGGCGGTAAGGAAGTAGCTTTTGGAGAATATGGTCTGCAAGCTACAACTAGTCACTGGATTACTAATCGTCAAATTGAGGCTGCTCGTATCGCTATGACGCGTTATATGAAACGTGGTGGTAAAGTTTGGATTAAAATCTTTCCTCATAAGTCCTACACTGCTAAGGCCATCGGTGTACGTATGGGATCTGGGAAAGGTGCTCCAGAAGGCTGGGTCGCACCAGTTAAGCGTGGAAAAATCATGTTTGAAATTGCTGATGTTCCAGAAGAAGTTGCCCGTGAAGCTCTTCGCCTTGCAAGCCACAAATTACCAGTTAAAACTAAATTCGTAAAACGTGAAGCAGAATAAGGAGAAAACATGAAACTTCAAGAAATTAAAGATTTTGTTAAAGAGCTTCGTGGTCTTTCTCAAGAAGAACTTGCTAAGAAAGAAAACGAACTTAAGAAAGAACTTTTCGATCTTCGTTTCCAAGCTGCAGCAGGTCAACTTGATCAAACTGCCCGTTTGAACGAAGTGAAAAAGCAAATTGCACGTGTTAAAACCGTGCAAGCAGAAACGAAAGAATAGATTGGGAAAGGAAAAATCTAATGGAACGTAAACAACGTAGAACGCTAGTTGGTCGTGTTGTGTCTGATAAAATGGACAAAACAATCACAGTTGTAGTTGAAACTAAACGTAACCACCCAGTCTATGGTAAACGTATTAACTACTCAAAGAAATATAAGGCTCATGATGAAAACAATACTGCAAAAGCAGGCGATATTGTTCGTATCATGGAAACTCGTCCGCTTTCAGCAACAAAACGTTTTCGTCTTGTTGAAGTGGTTGAAGAAGCTGTCATTATTTAATTAAGCCTGAAAGGAGAAAAACTTAAATGATTCAATCAGAAAGTCGTTTAAAAGTCGCTGACAACAGTGGTGCCCGCGAAATCCTGACTATCAAAGTTCTTGGCGGTTCAGGTCGTAAATTTGCGAACATCGGTGATGTTATCGTTGCTTCAGTAAAACAAGCTACTCCTGGTGGTGCGGTTAAAAAAGGTGATGTGGTGAAAGCCGTTATTGTTCGTACTAAATCAGGTGCTCGTCGTGCTGATGGTTCATACATCAAATTTGATGAGAATGCAGCTGTTATTATCCGTGATGATAAAACACCTCGCGGAACTCGTATCTTTGGTCCTGTTGCTCGTGAATTGCGTGAAGGTAACTTCATGAAGATCGTGTCACTAGCGCCAGAAGTACTTTAATTTAAAACTCACAAACAATAGTACTCAAAAAATCAACGTTAGACAAATCAGAGTGACAAAGGCCTAACTAAGGTTCAGTGAGAAGCTCTAACGATAGATGTGAGTATAGTCCCCTGGTTTTGTCAGGGTGCCTCAGGGCGTAAGAAAGAATAGGAGAAAATCTTAATGTTTGTAAAAAAAGGCGATAAAGTTCGCGTTATTGCTGGAAAGGACAAAGGTGTTGAAGCTGTAGTTCTTAAAGCTTTTCCGAAAATTAATAAAGTTGTTGTTGAAGGTGTGGCCATTGTTAAAAAACACCAAAAACCTAACAATGAGAACCCTCAAGGTGCTATCGTAGAAAAGGAAGCACCTATCCACGTATCAAACGTACAAGTTCTTGATAAAAATGGAGTTGCGGGTCGTGTTGGCTATAAAGTTGTTGATGGTAAAAAAGTTCGCTACAACAAAAAATCAGGCGAAGTACTTGATTAATCACGAAGGAAAGGAGAAGTATAATGGCAAATCGCTTAAAAGAAAAATATCTTAATGAAGTAGTTCCTGCATTGACAGAAAAATTTAATTACACATCTGTAATGGCCGTTCCTAAGGTTGATAAAATCGTCCTTAACATGGGTGTTGGTGATGCTGTGTCAAATGCAAAAAATCTTGAAAAAGCAGCTGCTGAATTAGCGCTTATTTCAGGTCAAAAACCACTTATTACTAAAGCTAAGAAATCAATCGCCGGCTTCCGTCTTCGTGAAGGTGTTGCTATCGGTGCGAAGGTTACTCTTCGCGGACAACGCATGTATGAATTCTTAGACAAATTGGTGACAGTTTCACTTCCACGTGTCCGTGACTTCCATGGTGTCCCAACAAAATCATTTGATGGACGCGGTAATTACACACTTGGTGTGAAAGAACAATTGATCTTCCCAGAAATCAATTTTGATAATGTTGATAAAGTCCGTGGTCTTGATATTGTTATCGTTACAACTGCTAACACTGATGAAGAATCGCGTGAATTGCTGACAGGCCTTGGAATGCCTTTCGCAAAATAATAAGGAGGTTTAAATTGGCTAAAAAATCTATGGTTGCTAAGAGCAAACGCCCAGCAAAATTCTCTACGCAAGCTTACACTCGTTGTGAAAAATGCGGTCGACCACACTCTGTTTACCGCAAGTTTAAACTTTGTCGTGTTTGCTTCCGTGAATTAGCATACAAAGGACAAATTCCGGGCGTAACAAAAGCTTCTTGGTAGTTTGAAAAGAGTTTTCAGCTTTTTTCAAACTTATCGGTGAGCACTAGCGAGCCAAGACTGATACTTTTTGTTAAGGTGAAAAGATTGATAAGTGGTTAGCTTATCAATCAAGAAAGGTTTTGAACCTATAGGCTCAAACATTAGTCATGAAACGCTGTAGACGGCTGCTGATGTCTTTTGTCATTCTAAAAAGTATCAAAAGAAAAATAACTAGCAAGTGAATGATTCAAACTACTAGTAAAAGGAGAAAAAATTAATGGTTATGACTGATCCGATTGCAGACTTCTTAACTCGTATTCGTAATGCTAATCAAGCAAATCACAGCGTAGTTGAAGCTCCTGCATCAAACATCAAAAGAGGAATTGCTGAAATCCTTAAGCGTGAAGGTTTTGTAAAAGATGTTGAAGTTATTGAAGATGACAAGCAGGGTATTATCCGTATCTTTCTTAAATATGGTCAAAATGGTGAAAGAGTTATCACTGGCTTAAAACGTATTTCAAAACCGGGTCTTCGTGTCTATACAAAACGCGAAGATGTTCCAAAAGTTCTCAATGGGCTTGGGATTGCAATTATTTCAACTTCTGAAGGTCTTTTGACTGATAGAGAAGCCCGTCAAAAAAATATTGGCGGAGAAGTTATTGCTTACGTTTGGTAATATTAAGATACAAAGCTTGTAAAGAACAAAGCAAATTAGGAAGTTGGAGCAGTTTGTTTACAAAAAAAGTCCACTTATCTATTTTGCACAGTTCTCAGAGCGTGTTCAGTTTAACTATTAAACTAAATAGTTATTTAATATCATTGAAGAACTAATTGAATACGGGTAAAATACTGTGTTTAAATCAACGTAGTTTAATTTGAACAGTATCTTGAAAACGTAATAGATAAACAACTATACTCATTTGAACATAGGTTAAAACCTGTGTGAAAAAGATAAATTTTCCTAGAAACCTGTGTTTCTTCGTCAAGTTATCTATTTTCACTTTGGTTTTTGACTCCTTTGTATCATGAGTACCCCGTGAAAACTAGTCGCTCAGGCGGCTTGATAATTTAACAGGAGAAGAATAAATATGTCACGTATTGGTAATAAAGTAATCACGTTGCCTGCTGGTGTAGAAGTCACTAATAAAGATAATGTTGTTACTGTAAAAGGCCCTAAAGGAGAGCTTACACGTGAGTTCCCAAAAGTTATTGAAATTAAAATTGAAGGAACAGAAGTAACACTTCATCGTCCAAATGATTCCAAAGAAATGAAAACAATCCATGGTACAGCTCGTGCTAACTTAAACAATATGGTTATTGGTGTTTCTGAAGGGTTCAAAAAGGAACTTGAAATGCGTGGGGTTGGTTACCGTGCTCAACTTCAAGGGAAGAAACTTGTTCTTTCAGTCGGTAAATCTCATCCAGATGAAGTTGAGGCTCCAGAAGGTATTACGTTTGAAGTACCAACTGCTACAGCCATCGTTGTTAATGGAATTAATAAAGAGGTTGTTGGTCAGACAGCAGCTTATATTCGTGGTCTTCGTGTTCCAGAACCTTATAAAGGTAAGGGAATTCGTTACGCTGGTGAGTATGTACGCCGTAAAGAAGGTAAAACAGGTAAATAAGATTGATCTAATAATGTTTGTCTATTTTACAAACACTATTAGATCATCCCTGTCAATTTGACAATTATAAAATTTAAGAGGTGAAAATTGTGATTTCGAAACCAGATAAAAATAAAATCCGCCAAAAACGCCATCGTCGTGTTCGCGGAAAACTCTCTGGAACTGCTGATCGCCCACGTTTGAACATTTTCCGTTCTAATACAGGCATCTACGCTCAAGTGATTGATGACGTAGCGGGTGTAACGCTCGCAAGTGCTTCAACTCTTGACAAAGAAGTTTCAAAAGGGACTAAAACTGAACAAGCCGTTGTTGTTGGTAAACTCGTTGCTGAACGCGCAGTAGCTAAAGGTATTTCTGAAGTGGTGTTTGACCGCGGTGGATATCTCTATCACGGACGTGTTAAGGCCTTGGCTGATGCAGCTCGTGAAAACGGATTGAAATTCTAATAGGGAGGACACTTAATAATGGCATTTAAAGATAATGCAGTAGAACTTGAAGAACGCGTTGTTGCGATTAACCGTGTTACAAAAGTTGTTAAGGGTGGACGTCGTCTTCGCTTTGCTGCTCTTGTAGTTGTTGGTGATCGTAATGGCCGTGTTGGTTTTGGTACTGGTAAAGCTCAAGAAGTACCAGAAGCTATTCGTAAAGCAGTAGAAGCTGCTAAGAAAAACATGATTGAGGTACCAATGGTTGGCACAACAATTCCTCACGAAGTTCGTTCAGAATTTGGTGGTGCTCGTGTCTTGTTGAAGCCAGCAGTAGAAGGTGCTGGGGTTGCTGCTGGCGGTGCTGTTCGTGCTGTTGTTGAATTAGCCGGTGTAGCAGATATTACATCAAAATCATTAGGTTCAAATACTCCAATCAACATTGTTCGTGCAACTGTTGAAGGATTGAAACAGCTTAAACGTGCTGAAGAAGTCGCTTCACTTCGCGGTGTTTCAGTCTCTGATTTGGCATAAGAAAGGAGAAGTCATGGCACAGATTAAAATTACTTTGACTAAGTCTCCAATCGGTCGCATTCCTGCACAACGTAAAACAGTTGTTGCCCTTGGACTTGGTAAATTAAATAGTTCAGTTATCAAAGAAGATAATGCCGCTATTCGTGGTATGGTTAATGCAGTTTCACATTTGGTAACTGTAGAAGATGTCAAGTAAGCAGAAAGTTAATTGAGTCTTGCAAGTAAGATGGATTAATAGGTGCTTGAGCGAATAAGCTCTTTGCAAATCCTGAAAGCTTGATTTTTTGACACAGTTGCTTTCTTGAAAGGTAGGCAAGACTGATTCATCAGTAGATAATCAGTAGCTTATATCTTATAGGTTTAAGTCGCTTTGTGTCTGACACTTGGCGACTTAAAAGTAATAAACATTAGTATAGGCGAGTTTTTATAGGGAACACCTTTTCCCTTATAAAGGCGCTAGCATTTTACAAATAAGGAGAAACTATAAAATGAAACTTCATGAACTTAAACCTGCTCAAGGTTCTCGTAAAACTCGTAACCGTGTGGGTCGTGGCTCATCTTCTGGTAATGGTAAGACTGCAGGTCGTGGACAAAAAGGGCAAAAAGCTCGTAGTGGAGGTAATATCCGTTCGGGCTTTGAAGGTGGACAAACGCCACTCTTTCGTCGTCTTCCAAAACGCGGTTTTACTAATATCAATGCTAAAGAGTATGCATTGGTTAATCTTGATCAGTTAAATGTCTTTGAAGATGGTGCAGAAGTAACACCAGTTGTTCTTGTTGAAACTGGTATCGTAAAAGCTGAAAAATCAGGAATTAAAATTCTTGGTAATGGCGAATTAACTAAAAAATTAACTGTTAAGGCAGCTAAATTCTCAAAATCTGCTGAAGCAGCCATCATTGCTAAAGGTGGTTCAATCGAGGTGATCTAATGTTTTTTAGACTTTTAAAAGACGCCCTAAAGGTGAAAAGTGTTAGAAAAAAGATTTTCTTTACTATTTTTATCATCTTTGTATTTCGTGTTGGTACACACATTACCGTACCAGGCATCAATGCTAAAAGTCTTGAACAACTAAGTGATCTACCATTTTTAAATATGCTTAACCTTGTTAGTGGTAATGCTATGAGTAACTTTTCCGTTTTTTCCATGGGGGTTAGTCCTTATATTACCGCTTCCATTGTTGTTCAACTTTTACAAATGGATATTTTACCTAAGTTTGTTGAATGGGGAAAACAAGGGGAAGTCGGGCGTCGTAAGCTGAATCAAGCAACGCGCTATATTTCACTAGTCCTTGCTTTTTTCCAATCTATTGGTATTACAGCAGGATTTAGTGCTCTATCAAGTGTTTCTCTTGTGAAGACACCAAATGTCCAGACATTTCTTTTAATTGGTGCTATTTTAACCGCAGGAAGTGTGGTTGTAACTTGGCTAGGAGATCAGATTTCGGATAAAGGTTTTGGTAATGGTGTTTCAATGATCATCTTTGCGGGGATTATTTCATCTATACCAGGGACTATCAAATCCGTTTATGAAGATTATTTTGTCAATATCCGTTCAAGCGAAATGAAGAATTCCCTTATTTTTGTGGGACTTTTGATTTTAGCTAGTCTCATCATTATTTTCTTTACAACTTTTGTTCAACAAGCAGAATATAAGATTCCAATTCAATATACTAAGTTGGCGCAAGGTGCTCCGACGAATTCTTATCTTCCTTTGAAGATAAATCCAGCTGGAGTTATTCCTGTTATTTTTGCAAGTTCTATTACAACTATTCCAAGTACTATCTTGCCATTTTTCCAACATGGTCGCGATATTCCTTGGATGACAACCTTGCAAGAATGGCTTTCTTATACTAATCCAACAGGAATGGCAGTTTATGCTGTTCTCATTGTACTTTTCTCATTCTTTTATACTTTTGTGCAAGTCAATCCTGAAAAGACAGCAGAGAATTTACAAAAAAATGCTTCTTATATTCCTAGTGTTCGACCTGGTCGTGAAACAGAGGAATACCTTTCATCGCTTCTGAAAAAATTGGCAACGATTGGTTCCATTTTCTTGGCCTTTGTTGCTTTGAGTCCAATTGTAGCTCAACAACAATTTGATTTGTCATCAAGTGTTGCTTTAGGAGGTACCAGTCTGTTAATTGTTATTTCTACAGGCATTGAAGGAATGAAGCAATTGGAAGGCTATCTGTTGAAGAGAAAATATGTTGGTTTTATGAATGTTACAGAATAGAATATAAAGCGATAGAATTTCTTA
Organism: Streptococcus mutans; assembly: GCF_006739205.1. Taxonomy (NCBI): domain Bacteria; kingdom Bacillati; phylum Bacillota; class Bacilli; order Lactobacillales; family Streptococcaceae; genus Streptococcus; species Streptococcus mutans. Next base: position 1,852,012 of record NZ_AP019720.1, on the reverse strand, counting down.
AACTTTGTAGTAAGGCGTTATCAAGCGCAGAAGTTATTATTTTTACAAGAAAGAATTTCTATAAAAGTAATGGCTATGCGGGGGTAGGACAGTAAATTCAATGATTTAATTTCTTTGGGTTTTGGTCTTACTCCCTTCTATTTTGTTTTTTAATAAGTTTGCCAATCTGGTAGATTTATTTAAAAATAAAATTAAGGAGAATATCATGAATCTTTTAATCATGGGATTGCCAGGTGCTGGCAAAGGGACTCAGGCAGCTAAGATTGTTGAAAAATTTGGCCTTGCTCATATTTCAACGGGAGATATGTTTCGTGCAGCTATGGCTAACCAAACAGAAATGGGAACCTTGGCAAAGAGTTTTATTGATAAGGGAGAGCTTGTTCCTGATGAAGTAACCAATGGTATTGTTAAAGAGCGTCTTTCAGAATCAGATATTACTAAAAAAGGTTTCTTGCTAGATGGCTATCCACGTACCATTGAACAAGCTCATGCTTTGGATGAGATTTTATCAAAACTTAATCTTAAGCTAGATGGCGTTATCAATATTGATGTTGATCCAGCTTGTTTGGTGGAGCGTTTGAGTGGTCGTATTATCAATCGTAAGACAGGTGAAACTTATCATAAAGTCTTTAACCCACCAGCAGATTATAATGAAGATGATTATTATCAACGTGAAGATGATAAACCGGAAACAGTAAAACGTCGCTTAGATGTCAACATTGCTCAAGGGCATCCAATAATTGAATACTATCGTAATAAAGGTCTTGTTTATGATATTGAAGGAAATCAAGATATCAATTTAGTTTTTGAGACAATTGCTAAAGTTTTAGCAAATTTGTCATAAATTCCTGTCACCGTGCTTGATTTTTATTGCAAAGAGTGATAAAATAAGCTAGTCTGGCTTATAATTGTTACCTCTGTGCTCAGAGGACATCAAATCGAAATTTAGGGGGTACTTTTGCGTGGCAAAAGAAGATGTGATTGAAATTGAAGGTAAAGTTGTCGAAACAATGCCAAATGCAATGTTTACAGTTGAATTGGAAAATGGACACCAAATTTTGGCAACCGTATCTGGAAAAATTCGGAAAAACTATATTCGTATTTTAGTAGGAGATAAGGTTACTGTCGAAATGAGTCCGTATGATTTAACACGTGGACGTATCACATACCGCTTTAAATAATCGAAATAAATGGAGGGATTAAAACATGAAGGTAAGACCATCTGTTAAACCAATTTGCGAATATTGTAAGGTTATTCGTCGTAACGGTCGTGTTATGGTAATTTGTCCTACAAATCCAAAACACAAACAACGCCAAGGATAAAAAGTAGAAAGGAGAAAAAATGGCTCGTATTGCTGGAGTTGATATTCCAAATGACAAACGTGTAGTCGTATCACTTACTTATGTATATGGTATCGGTTTGCCAACTTCTAAAAAAATTCTTGCAGCAGCAGGTGTTTCTGAGGATATCCGTGTCAAAGATTTAACATCTGATCAAGAAGATGCTATTCGTCGTGAAGTTGATGCAATCAAGGTTGAAGGAGATCTTCGTCGTGAAGTTAACTTGAATATTAAACGGTTGATGGAAATTGGTTCATATCGCGGAATCCGTCATCGTCGTGGACTTCCTGTCCGTGGACAAAATACCAAAAACAATGCTCGCACTCGCAAGGGTAAAGCTGTAGCGATTGCAGGTAAGAAAAAATAAAATAGGAGGTAAAAAAATTGGCTAAACCAACACGTAAACGTCGTGTCAAGAAAAATATTGAATCTGGTATTGCCCATATTCACGCAACATTTAATAACACTATTGTTATGATTACAGATGTGCATGGTAACGCTCTTGCATGGTCATCAGCTGGTGCTCTTGGATTCAAAGGTTCACGTAAATCTACTCCATTTGCTGCTCAAATGGCTGCAGAAGCCGCTGCTAAGTCTGCACAAGAACACGGTCTTAAAACAGTTGAAGTTACTGTAAAAGGTCCAGGTTCAGGTCGTGAGTCTGCTATTCGTGCGCTTGCCGCTGCTGGTCTTGAAGTAACGTCAATTCGTGATGTGACTCCTGTACCACATAATGGTGCTCGTCCTCCAAAACGTCGTCGTGTATAATCATAAGTTAATAGTACACAGGATTGTTTTAGAGGGGTAAAATAGATGATTGAGTTTGAAAAACCAATAATAACAAAAATTGATGAAAATAAAGATTACGGCAGATTTGTCATTGAACCACTTGAACGTGGCTATGGTACAACTCTAGGGAATTCCCTTCGTCGTGTGCTGTTGTCTTCACTTCCGGGTGCAGCTGTTACATCAATTAAGATTGATGGAGTACTACACGAATTTGATACTATCCCAGGTGTACGCGAGGATGTTATGCAAATCATCCTTAATATAAAAGGACTTGCTGTAAAATCTTATGTCGAAGAAGAAAAGATTGTTGAATTAGATGTTGAAGGACCTGCAGAAATTACTGCTGGAGATATTTTAACAGACAGTGATATTGAAATAGTTAATCCTGATCATTATCTCTTTACTATTGCTGAAGGTGCTAATTTAAAAGCAACCATGACTGTTGCAACTAATCGTGGTTATGTTCCAGCAGAGAAAAATAAAAGAGATGATGCACCAGTTGGGACGCTCGCGATAGATTCTATCTATACGCCAGTTAAAAAAGTTAATTATCAAGTTGAGCCAGCTCGTGTGGGCAGCAATGATAACTTTGATAAATTAACAATTGAAATTATGACCAATGGCACAATTATTCCTGAGGATGCTCTTGGGTTATCTGCTCGTGTTTTGATTGAGCATTTAAATCTTTTTACTGATTTAACCGAGGTAGCCAAGGCGACTGATGTCATGAAAGAAACAGAACAAGTTTCTGATGAGAAAGTACTTGATCGTACGATTGAGGAACTTGATTTATCAGTGCGTTCTTATAACTGTCTTAAACGCGCTGGTATTAATACAGTCTATGATTTAACTGAAAAGTCTGAATCTGAAATGATGAAAGTTAGAAATCTTGGACGTAAAAGTCTTGAAGAAGTTAAAGTAAAGCTTGCAGATCTTGGTTTAGGCTTGAAAAATGATAAATAATAATACAGGGAGGAAATAATGGCTTACCGTAAACTAGGACGTACTAGCTCGCAGCGTAAAGCAATGTTTCGTGATTTGACGACTGATCTTCTTATCAACGAATCTATTGTGACAACAGAAGCTCGTGCAAAGGAAATCCGTAAAACAGTTGAAAAAATGATTACTCTTGGTAAACGTGGCGATCTTCATGCTCGTCGTCAAGCAGCAGCATTTGTTCGTAACGAAATTGCATCTGAAAGTTATGATGAAGCTAAAGATGAATACACATCAACAACTGCTCTTCAAAAGCTTTTTTCAGAAATTGCACCGCGTTATGCAGAACGTAATGGTGGTTATACACGTATTCTTAAAACTGAACCACGTCGTGGTGATGCTGCCCCAATGGCAATTATTGAATTAGTATAAGATCATCAATTTTGTTGAGTGTTATGATGTTGGAATTATAATAATTCTTAGTCTAGCTCTGGTCTACCACTAGGAGAGGCTCCTAGTGGAACACTCATCATGTTGAAAAAGACAGCGTTTATTTAGGAAATACTTTTAATAGTAGAAGCATTTCCTAAATAAACGCTTTTTGATTTTTTTACAAAATTTGCTATAATTGTTTCAAATATTTTAGGAGAAAAGGGTATGGCTAAAGCAGTAGACTTATTAAAAAAGCGCTATCTTGATAATATTCAAGATAAACCAGAGTCTTATATAGGAGTTGAATTAGAGTTTCCAATAGTTAATTTAAGCCATCAGGCAACTGATATAACAGTAACAAAATCTGTAATGTTTCATCTTAAGGAATCTCTATTTTTTGAAGTGGAAAGATATGATCAGGATGGTTGCCCTGTGCAATTGATTGATAGAAAATCAGAGGATAGAATTCTTTTTGAAGTTTCTTATAATACAATAGAATTTGCTTTTGGGAAAGCAAAAAAGATTCAGGATATTGAAGAACGCTTTAATCAATATATGAAAGTCATACAAGCCTTTCTCAAACCTTACAACCATGCTATACAGGGATTTGGAGTGCATCCTTATTGGTATTTAAATGATAATAGAGCTGTTAAATTACCTCGTTATCAAATGCTTTTAAATTTCTTGGCTTTATCGGGAAATAAAAAAGATTCTTTTTTTCATGGTTTTCCTCAATACGGTTCTTTTATTTGTGGCAATCAAGTACAATTAGATGTCAGCAAGAGCAATTATTTAAGAGTTATCAACGCTTTTAATAAGATTGAAGCTGTGAAAGCTTACCTTTTTGCTAACTCAGAATTTTGGGGACAAAATTGGTCAACTAAAATTTCACGAGATATTTTTTGGGAAAATTCTATGCATGGGGTTTTTGAAGAGAATGTCGGTGTTAATAAGATATCTTTTGAAACAGAAGAAGATTTTTTTAATTATCTTGCCAATTCAGCTCTTTTTACAGCCGAAAGAGAAACAGAAATCCTCTATTTTGAACCCATTCGTGTAAAAGATTATTTGGGACAGGAAGAAATCTCAGCTTGGGATTTAAGTGGTCAACAGCACTATATTCTTCCAGATGAGGCAGATTTTGCTAATCATAGAAGCTATCAATATCAAAATTTAACAAAACGGGGGACTGTTGAGTTTAGAAGCGTCTGCACGCAACCACTGGAGAAAACCTTTGTTCCTATTGCTTTTCACGTTGGGCTTTTGGAGAACTTAGATGAATTAGAGAAGCTTCTTGAAAAAAGTGATTTTCTGCAATTTTATAATCATGATTATAAATTCATCAGACGGCAATTCTCGCAAAAAGTTATCACTCAAGAAGCCAAGAGGTTCATCAGTGTATTTTCGGAGGCAGTGCTAGAGTGTTGCGAAAGGGGACTAAAAAGGCGTGGTTTAGGGGAAGAGAGGTATATAAAGGAAATAAAACAGAAAAAAAGCGAGAAAAGCTATTGACAAAGGGGGGAAGAGCTGGTAGAATAAAGAAGTTGTCTCAGAAAGAGGCAGAGCCCTTTGAAAACTGAACAAGAAGACGAACCAACCAAAGTGCAGGGTGACATAAAGAAATGTGACCTGTCAAAGAACGAAACATAAATCTGTCAGTGGACAGTAATGAGAAAGAACTCAAACGATTAAATGAGAGTTTGATCCTGGCTCAGGACGAACGCTGGCGGCGTGCCTAATACATGCAAGTGGGACGCAAGGGAACACACTGTGCTTGCACACCGTGTTTTCTTGAGTCGCGAACGGGTGAGTAACGCGTAGGTAACCTGCCTATTAGCGGGGGATAACTATTGGAAACGATAGCTAATACCGCATAATATTAATTATTGCATGATAATTGATTGAAAGATGCAAGCGCATCACTAGTAGATGGACCTGCGTTGTATTAGCTAGTTGGTAAGGTAAGAGCTTACCAAGGCGACGATACATAGCCGACCTGAGAGGGTGATCGGCCACACTGGGACTGAGACACGGCCCAGACTCCTACGGGAGGCAGCAGTAGGGAATCTTCGGCAATGGACGAAAGTCTGACCGAGCAACGCCGCGTGAGTGAAGAAGGTTTTCGGATCGTAAAGCTCTGTTGTAAGTCAAGAACGTGTGTGAGAGTGGAAAGTTCACACAGTGACGGTAGCTTACCAGAAAGGGACGGCTAACTACGTGCCAGCAGCCGCGGTAATACGTAGGTCCCGAGCGTTGTCCGGATTTATTGGGCGTAAAGGGAGCGCAGGCGGTCAGGAAAGTCTGGAGTAAAAGGCTATGGCTCAACCATAGTGTGCTCTGGAAACTGTCTGACTTGAGTGCAGAAGGGGAGAGTGGAATTCCATGTGTAGCGGTGAAATGCGTAGATATATGGAGGAACACCAGTGGCGAAAGCGGCTCTCTGGTCTGTCACTGACGCTGAGGCTCGAAAGCGTGGGTAGCGAACAGGATTAGATACCCTGGTAGTCCACGCCGTAAACGATGAGTGCTAGGTGTTAGGCCCTTTCCGGGGCTTAGTGCCGGAGCTAACGCAATAAGCACTCCGCCTGGGGAGTACGACCGCAAGGTTGAAACTCAAAGGAATTGACGGGGGCCCGCACAAGCGGTGGAGCATGTGGTTTAATTCGAAGCAACGCGAAGAACCTTACCAGGTCTTGACATCCCGATGCTATTCTTAGAGATAGGAAGTTACTTCGGTACATCGGAGACAGGTGGTGCATGGTTGTCGTCAGCTCGTGTCGTGAGATGTTGGGTTAAGTCCCGCAACGAGCGCAACCCTTATTGTTAGTTGCCATCATTAAGTTGGGCACTCTAGCGAGACTGCCGGTAATAAACCGGAGGAAGGTGGGGATGACGTCAAATCATCATGCCCCTTATGACCTGGGCTACACACGTGCTACAATGGTCGGTACAACGAGTTGCGAGCCGGTGACGGCAAGCTAATCTCTGAAAGCCGATCTCAGTTCGGATTGGAGGCTGCAACTCGCCTCCATGAAGTCGGAATCGCTAGTAATCGCGGATCAGCACGCCGCGGTGAATACGTTCCCGGGCCTTGTACACACCGCCCGTCACACCACGAGAGTTTGTAACACCCGAAGTCGGTGAGGTAACCTTTTAGGGGCCAGCCGCCTAAGGTGGGATGGATGATTGGGGTGAAGTCGTAACAAGGTAGCCGTATCGGAAGGTGCGGCTGGATCACCTCCTTTCTAAGGAAAAACGCAAAGCACATTAGGGGGAACTTCTTGTTTAGTTTTGAGAGGGTAAGTGGGGCCTTAGCTCAGCTGGGAGAGCGCCTGCTTTGCACGCAGGAGGTCAGCGGTTCGATCCCGCTAGGCTCCATTAAAACAGGATACTAACAGACGGTTCGCTTGCGAATACTTCTGTAGAAGATTATCTATTTTTCTAAGAAGTCAGTCTGGAGTTCAACTTCATATCTTGTTTAAGACAAGGAAGTCTATAAAATCCACTTAGGATATGTTAAGTATCCTAGAGATGGTTCATTGACAATTGAATAGCTAGTAAAAGCCCTATAGCGCAGCTATAGGGAAACAAAAAAGAAACCGAGACGCTGAAAAGCCAGAGAAACGAGAAATAAGGTTAAGTTAATAAGGGCGCACGGTGGATGCCTAGGCACTAGGAGCCGATGAAGGACGTGACGAACGACGACATGCTTTGGGGAGCTGTAAGTAAGCCTTGATCCAGAGATATCCGAATGGGGGAACCCAACAGGTAATGCCTGTTATCCATAACTGTTAAGGTTATGAGAAGGAAGACGCAGTGAACTGAAACATCTCAGTAGCTGCAGGAAGAGAAAGCAAGAGCGATTGCCTCAGTAGCGGCGAGCGAAGAGGCAGGAGGGCAAACCAGAGTGTTTACACTCTGGGGTTGTAGGACTGCGATAAAGCAGCCAAGGGAATAGAAGAAGACTCTGGGAAGAGTCGCCAGAGAGAGTAAGAGCCTCGTATTTGAAATTCACTTGATGCCAAGCAGGATCCTGAGTACGGCGGGACACGAGGAATCCCGTCGGAATCTGGGAGGCCCATCTCCCAACCCTAAATACTCCCTAGTGACCGATAGTGAACCAGTACCGTGAGGGAAAGGTGAAAAGCACCCCGGAAGGGGAGTGAAAGAGAACCTGAAACCGTGTGCTTACAAGAAGTTCGAGCCCGTTAATGGGTGAGAGCGTGCCTTTTGTAGAATGAACCGGCGAGTTACGTTTACGTGCGAGGTTAAGTTGAAGAGACGGAGCCGTAGGGAAACCGAGTCTGAAAAGGGCGGTTAAGTACGTAGATGTAGACCCGAAACCAAGTGACCTACCCATGAGCAGGTTGAAGGTGCGGTAAAACGCACTGGAGGACCGAACCAGGACACGTTGAAAAGTGTTTGGATGACTTGTGGGTAGCGGAGAAATTCCAAACGAACTTGGAGATAGCTGGTTCTCTCCGAAATAGCTTTAGGGCTAGCGTCGGTCGCGAGACTCTTGGAGGTAGAGCACTGTTTGATTGAGGGGTCCATCCCGGATTACCAATCTCAGATAAACTCCGAATGCCAACGAGTTAAGACCGGCAGTCAGACTGCGAGTGCTAAGATCCGTAGTCGAAAGGGAAACAGCCCAGACCACCAGCTAAGGTCCCCAAATAATTGTTAAGTGGAAAAGGATGTGGGGTTGCACAGACAACTAGGATGTTAGCTTAGAAGCAGCTATTCATTCAAAGAGTGCGTAATAGCTCACTAGTCGAGTGACCCTGCGCCGAAAATGTACCGGGGCTGAAACAATTTACCGAAGCTGTGGATCCCTTAGGGGATGGTAGGAGAGCGTTCTATGTGCGCAGAAGGTGTACCGCAAGGAGCGCTGGAGTGCATAGAAGTGAGAATGCCGGTATGAGTAGCGTAAGACAGGTGAGAATCCTGTCCACCGTAAGACTAAGGATTCCAGGGGAAGGCTCGTCCGCCCTGGGTTAGTCGGGACCTAAGGAGAGACCGATAGGTGTATCCGATGGGCAACAGGTTGATATTCCTGTACTAGAGTATTGAGTGAAGGAGGGACGCAGCAGGCTAACTAGAGCGTGCGATTGGAAGAGCACGTCCAAGCAGTGAGGTGAGGACTGAGTCAAATGCTTAGTTCTGCGCCACCAAGCTGTGACGGGGAGCGAAGTTTAGTAGCGAAGCTAGTGATGTCACTCTGCCAAGAAAAGCTTCTAGCGTTAATGAATACTCTACCCGTACCGCAAACCGACACAGGTAGTCGAGGCGAGTAGCCTCAGGTGAGCGAGCGAACTCTCGTTAAGGAACTCGGCAAAATGGCCCCGTAACTTCGGGAGAAGGGGCGCTGGCGATAAGTCAGCCGCAGTGAAAAGGCCCAAGCAACTGTTTATCAAAAACACAGCTCTCTGCGAAATCGCAAGATGAAGTATAGGGGGTGACGCCTGCCCGGTGCTGGAAGGTTAAGAGGAGCGCTTAGACGTTTGTCGAAGGTGTGAATTGAAGCCCCAGTAAACGGCGGCCGTAACTATAACGGTCCTAAGGTAGCGAAATTCCTTGTCGGGTAAGTTCCGACCCGCACGAAAGGCGTAATGATTTGGGCACTGTCTCAACGAGAGACTCGGTGAAATTTTAGTACCTGTGAAGATGCAGGTTACCCGCGACAGGACGGAAAGACCCCATGGAGCTTTACTGCAGTTTGATATTGCGTATCTGTTACACATGTACAGGATAGGTAGGAGCCAAGGAAGAGTGAACGCTAGTTTACTTGGAGGCGATGTTGGGATACTACCCTTGTGTGATGGCTACTCTAACCCGGTAGGTTGATCATCTACGGAGACAGTGTCTGACGGGCAGTTTGACTGGGGCGGTCGCCTCCTAAAGTGTAACGGAGGCGCCCAAAGGTTCCCTCAGACTGGTTGGAAATCAGTCGCAGAGTGTAAAGGTATAAGGGAGCTTGACTGCGAGACAGACAAGTCGAGCAGGGACGAAAGTCGGGCTTAGTGATCCGGTGGTACCGTATGGAAGGGCCATCGCTCAACGGATAAAAGCTACCCTGGGGATAACAGGCTTATCTCCCCCAAGAGTTCACATCGACGGGGAGGTTTGGCACCTCGATGTCGGCTCGTCGCATCCTGGGGCTGTAGTCGGTCCCAAGGGTTGGGCTGTTCGCCCATTAAAGCGGCACGCGAGCTGGGTTCAGAACGTCGTGAGACAGTTCGGTCCCTATCCGTCGCGGGCGAAGGAAATTTGAGAGGATCTGCTCCTAGTACGAGAGGACCAGAGTGGACTTACCGCTGGTGTACCAGTTGTTCTGCCAAGAGCATCGCTGGGTAGCTAAGTAGGGAGGGGATAAACGCTGAAAGCATCTAAGTGTGAAGCCCCCCTCAAGATGAGATTTCCCATAACGTTCAGTTAGTAAGAGCCCTGAGAGAAGAACAGGTAGATAGGTTGGGAGTGGAAGCGTTGTGAGACGTGAAGCGGACCAATACTAATCGCTCGAGGACTTATCCAAAAATAAGTGACTAAGGGCGTAAAATCCGCCTGAAAAATAGGAAATGGGTGCAGTGTTTGATGGACACCAGACCATTTCTCTTTTTTCCAAGGATTTAGCCCGAGTACCATTTTTTAAAGAAAGCAGGCGCAGCGTCGGTTTCAGTGGCTAGCTATTCAATCGTGAGTGAGCGATCACGCTTGTTAAGTGATGATAGCCTAGGGGAGACACCTGTACCCATGCCGAACACAGCAGTTAAGCCCTAGCACGCCTGAAGTAGTTGGGGGTTGCCCCCTGTGAGATAGGGTCATCGCTTAGCAAGAGGGAGTTTAGCTCAGTTGGGAGAGCATCTGCCTTACAAGCAGAGGGTCAGCGGTTCGAGCCCGTTAACTCCCATCTAAGCGGGTGTAGTTTAGTGGTAAAACTACAGCCTTCCAAGCTGTTGTCGCGAGTTCGATTCTCGTCACCCGCTTTTCTTTTATAAAAGATAAACCAAGCATAGGCTTGGGCGCGTAGCTCAGCTGGTTAGAGCGCACGCCTGATAAGCGTGAGGTCGGTGGTTCGAGTCCACTCGTGCCCATATAATATATTGGTCCGTTGGTCAAGGGGTTAAGACACCGCCTTTTCACGGCGGTAACACGGGTTCGAATCCCGTACGGACTATTATATTTATTGGAGGATTACCCAAGTCCGGCTGAAGGGAACGGTCTTGAAAACCGTCAGGCGTGTAAAAGCGTGCGTGGGTTCGAATCCCACATCCTCCTTTATAGACATATCGCGGGATGGAGCAGTTAGGTAGCTCGTCGGGCTCATAACCCGAAGGTCGTAGGTTCAAATCCTGCTCCCGCAATAAGAGGAAGGCTCGGTAGCTCAGTTGGTAGAGCAATGGATTGAAGCTCCATGTGTCGGCGGTTCGATTCCGTCTCGCGCCATCATATATGTACATTGGAAGGGTAGCGAAGAGGCTAAACGCGGCGGACTGTAAATCCGCTCCTTCGGGTTCGGGGGTTCGAATCCCTCCCCTTCCATACCTTACGGGCATAGTTTAAAGGTAGAACTAAGGTCTCCAAAACCTTCAGTGTGGGTTCAATTCCTACTGCCCGTGTTAATATGTTTTGGCGGGTGTGGTGAAGTGGTTAACACACCAGATTGTGGCTCTGGCATGCGTGGGTTCGATCCCCATCACTCGCCTATATTATTATATTATTGGGGTATAGCCAAGCGGTAAGGCAAGGGACTTTGACTCCCTCATGCGTTGGTTCGAATCCAGCTACCCCAGTTGTTATTATATTAGCCGGCGTGGCGGAATTGGCAGACGCGCTGGACTCAAAATCCAGTGTCCGCAAGGACGTGCCGGTTCGACCCCGGCCGCCGGTATAGTATTTAGCTCTTCAAACGTTGATTGGTTTTTGAAGGCTTTTTTATTTGTTTTGGTCAACTCTCATCTTTTTAATTTAAATGTTGTAAAAGATTTCTCACTTTATTATTTTCTTCTTCTGCCTTTTCCGCAACCAAATGACCATAAGTCTCAGTGATTTGCTTGATATCTATATGACCCATCAATTTAGCAACCGCCCAAATATCTACTCCTTTAGCCAACAATAAGCTGCAATAACTATGTCTCAAACCGGTACTACTCATGTTTTTAGGAGCAATATCAAGTTCTTTCAAAATACTCCTCAAGCGTTTATTAACACCATTATTACTCTGAATACCATAAAAAAGATCTAAAAAAATGACATTGTCATCATTTATTATATAATACAAATCTAAGTACTCTTTTTGAATAGCATGAAGATCATCTAGAACTTTTATTACTTTTGAATCAATCGGAACTTTTCTAACAGATTCTTCTGTTTTTGGTTTTGTCCATCTCCTTCTTACAGTATCGTAACGACGATAAGTTTTAATGGCCTGTTGTTCCCAAAGGACACAGTCCCAAGTCAAACCTGCTATTTCGCCCGTTCGTAATCCAGTTTTTAACTGCACATACAATTGATAAGGAACAATAGACTTTCTATAATCAAGATGATTTTCTAAATAAAGAGCTAATTTGGCATAATCTTTTAAACTATGGATATACCTTTCTTGTTTTTTCTTTGGAGAAGGACGACCAGATAAAACTACCCCTTCAACAAAATTAGTAACATTAATTTTATCACGTCTAGCAAAAACGAGAACCTTTTTAACCTCTGCATTTAAACGACTGACATTATCTCGACAATTCGTCTTTGCATAGGTATTGATAAACTCTTGATAATTACTGGCTTTAATATCACTAACCGGTTTATCTTGGAAATAGTTTTGTATAAATCTTCCACGCAGTTCATGTTAATTTAAAGTTGAATCAGATTTTCTTAACGGTTTAATTTGAAGAGTCATCCACTTTTCCTATAGCTGGTATAAAGTAATATTTCTATCAATGATAGTTCCATTTTTTAGTTTCATTTCTAAATAAAGTGCCTCCGATTCAGCTTCTTTTTTCGTTTTAAAGCCAGAATTAGAGGCAATTACTTTTTTGTTACTATCAAAGACTCTATAATCCCATAATTTCTTTTTTCCTCGCTGTCTATAGGAAATTGCCATTGTTTACCTCTTTCTAAAAGCGATAATCAAGACTTGCCTTGATTAGTATATCATACGTCAATCATAATTTCTCTAAAATGGCTTTTAAAATATTCTTTAGTCTTAGAAGCTAAAAATAAATATTTGCCACCTTGAGAATTAGGATATTTCACAAAACCTTCTGGATTTTTCTCAATATCAATTTGAGCTTTAATTTCCGGTTTATAGAGAACATTTTCTATGAACCAAGGACCGACTGACTGAAAGAAGCTCTAAAAGCTCATTCATGGACATATAACGACCTTGAGTGTCCCGTTTTTTCAAAGCATCATATTCAGACTTTTCTATAATGATTTTATCTTCTGGTAGAGCAATAACAACATTTTCTAAATACCTATGATATTCCTTTTCAAACAACTCTAAAATATCATCTGCTATCGTAATACTGATTTTCCCATAATCAGCAATATCTTTTATCACATTATAAGCATTTACAACACAAATGCTTATATCACTAGCTAGAAACATTTCAATAACATTTGTTTCATTTCCAAAAGATACAGTATAATCACAAGCGACGTGATTCTTTATGAATGTAATGGCATCTCCCTTATTAGCATTTGGGTGCTTTACTTTGAACCAATATAAAGAATTAATATAGCCATCCTGATTAATTTGGATATCAGTTATTCCAATCTTTAGAAGTTCTTTTTCGATTTTTTCAATATTTTGAATGCAATCAACGAATGAAATAAACAACGTATCACCTCAAAAGAATTCTTCTTTATTTGTCACTTCATAAAATCTCTTATCTTTAGGTCGTTTAGAAAAATATTGATATGTACCCGTGGTGCTAGTAAAAAAATCCTAGGTTATAGGCAAAGATAGTCTGCTCTAACCAAAGCTTCAACCCCTTTAAACTTCTCGCTAATGGCCTTTCGATGTCAAACTCAGAACATAAAACTGAAAATCGCGTTTCAATGGTTCTCCTTTCAGCCTTGAGCCTCCAATGATTATGTTGTTTAGCCTTTACCATGACCATGTTGCGCCTCAAGGGTGTCCAAAAACGGTAGTCTTTCCGGGTTAAATGCTGTTTCAAAACCTTACTGAGGTAACCTAAGTCCGCTAAAACAACAGGGAAAGTTGTGTTCTCAAGCAGGTCTTCGGCTACCTGACGATCATGTACAGAGGCTGGCGTCACACCATAATTGACAATAAATCCTGACAAGGTCACCAGCATATGGGCTTTAAAGCCGTAAAAGCACATCTTTTTTGGAGGATTGTAGGCCACAGTTACTTGATCTCTAAAACTACGAACCTTGTCGTTGCGAGCTGGTAAACAAACAGGTATGGGAAAGCTATCCCTGATCACCATATCATCCTGATGGAATGGCTCGGTCATGCCTTGATGAATAAGCTTCAATAAGGGAATCAAATACCGAGCTCTTCAATAAAATCGGGTTCTCTCTAAGCCAGTTTTTACAAGAAATATCTGGCATAGCTGATAGAATTGACGTTGAGATTTGAGGCCGAGTTCAGCCTGAAGTACTAGAAGAACAAGAATGGCATTGTCATTAACTTTACAATAGTTGAATTTCGACGGTGCGTCAGTTCTTTAGGTGCATAACGCCGATAATAGAACACATGGTTTTTAATCGTTCCACACTGTATTGCAAGTGATGATGTTTAGCGGTATCATTTAAGTCGTTCATTTGGATGTCTCCTGTTCGTTTGATCACTAACAGCATAGTCCAAATGGACTTTTTTGTGGACTAAAAGATTAACTAGCACCACGGGTTTTTAATTGAATTTTTATGAAAGATGAGTAATATGAAGATCGTTATAACGATAAGGAATAAGAGCCAGTTCAGTTAATGCTTCTTTTTATACACGCAACAAGCTCTATAATCTCTATAGTGAGTAATTACTCTTTAGAGATTATAGAGCTTATTTTTGTTTTATGTGACTTTCAGTTCTTCAGTCCATCTCGCTCCTAACGGAGCGAGACAAATAAATCACCCGCTATGTAAGTGCTCAATCTGCGGTTGTATCCAAAAATTTCATAAGTATAGACGAAAGGTCATTTATAATCAATATTGGAGCAGTTTAGGTGAGATATTCTGCATATATTCATATATTATAATAAGTAAGTTGTTGCAACTGGATTGTTAAGATTATTATCCTCTAAAGTTGGCGGTATAAAGGAAACAACAACAATGAGCTAATCTTACCAAATAAATGGGAAAAGGCGATATTTAACCTTTTGACAATAATCTTGATATATCCTGCCGAAATGTTGTTCGAGAACCTCTTCTTCAGTTCGGATGCGGATAGCGTAACCAATACTTAAGATGATAAAAACTATTAAAATATTAAAAATATTTAAAGTTATAAAGGCTAAACCAAGAATCGAAATAATAGTACCAGTATAAGCAGGGTTACGGACAATACTATAAGGTCCGCTGCTGATTAATTTCTGATTGTCGGTAGCTTGAACAGTTAACGTAAATGCTTTACCAAGATAATTGATAGTATATACCCTAAAGATAATACCAAGGATCATTAACAAAATGCCTAGATAAATTCCCCATTCTGGTAGAAGTATATTAATGTTAAAAGGATTATTTAACATAGCTATAGAAAGCACAACACTGGCAATAATAACATATCTTGTTCCTTTATCCTGAGAACTATTAGAGACATTCTTTTTGGTCCTGCTTTTAATAAACCATTCTGTTAATCCCCACAGAACTAATAAACAGTAGATGATGGTGCTTTGATGATGGATCATTCTAAACCTCCTACTTTTATCATTTTACAAGAATTTAAGGTAAAAGTCCAACTCTCTTTTGAAAGTAGCTGTATAAAATTTAAATTGTACATCTACATCAATTTCATTATGCTTTAGTGCCATTAACGTTCGCTGATTAGAATTTTTGCCTTTTAATTTTTAACAGTTCACCTAATCTGTTAAAATATTTCTTGCTAAGTAAGTTGTAGGCAACCTATTTCAATGTGAAGAAAACTGGTTTGACAATAGTGGGTTAATGACTTGTTAAGCAAGATAAACAAGCTATCTCTTGATATTTAGGAAAGATAATCTATACACCTATATTTTTACAAGGTTTCTATATTATGGTAAAATAAACTGATAAAAACTTTTTGAGGTAGCAAAATGACGGTAAAAATTAATACAAAAGATGGTCAAATTGAATTGTCTAATGATGTGATCGCGACAGTCGTTGGCGGTTCAGCTAATGAGATCTTTGGAGTTGTTGGCATGGCAAGTAAAAGTGCCCTCAAGGATAATTTTCAAGCACTTCTGCGTAAGGAAAACTATTCTAAAGGTGTTGTCATAAAGTCGACAGATGCTGGTATTTCAGTTGATGTTTATACTGTGATGAGTTATGGTGTCAAAATTAGCGAAGTGTCAAAGAATATTCAAGAACGTGTTAAGTTTAACCTTGAAAATCAGTTAGGCATTACGGCTGATATGGTTAATGTTTATGTACAAAATATTAAAGTTGTGGGAGAAGATTAGTGGCTAATATTACAACAAGTTTATTCCAAGGAATGGTTCAGGCAGCAGCAACCCGTCTTGGTAAACAAGCAGAGTATGTCAATTCACTGAATGTCTTTCCTGTCCCAGATGGTGATACAGGTACTAATATGGGCATGACCATGGATAACGGTGCTAAGGAAGTTTCAGACAAACCAGCTTCTACGGTGGGTGAAGTTGGACAAATTCTTTCCAAAGGTCTTTTAATGGGGGCACGGGGAAATTCAGGTGTTATCACTTCTCAACTTTTCCGTGGTTTTGGTCAAAGCATTAAAAATAAGGAAGAATTAACGGGTAAAGATTTAGCGCAGGCTCTACAAGCAGGTGTTGAAGTCGCATATAAAGCAGTCATGAAGCCAGTTGAAGGGACTATCTTAACTGTATCGCGTGGTGCTGCGACGGCAGCTATTAAAAAATCTGAAAATACAGATGATACGGTTGAAGTGATGCAGGCGGCATTGGATGGAGCTAAAGCAGCACTAGCTAAGACACCGGATTTGCTTCCGGTTTTAAGGGAAGTTGGTGTTGTTGATTCAGGAGGTCAAGGTCTTGTATTCATTTATGAAGGCTTCCTATCAGCCTTGACAGGTGATTACATTATCTCAGAAGATTTTCAAGCGACACCTGCTAATATGACAGAAATGATTAATGCCGAACATCATAAATCTGTTGCCAGCCATGTTGCAACAGAAGATATTACTTTTGGCTACTGTACAGAAATTATGGTAGCGCTAAAACAGGGTCCTACCTATGTTAAAGATTTTAATTACGAAAATTTTCGTAATTATTTAAATAATTTAGGAGATTCTCTTTTAGTTGTCAATGACGATGAAATTGTTAAAGTTCATGTTCATACCGAAGATCCTGGACTTGTCATGCAAGAAGGCCTTAAGTATGGTGCCTTGGTTAAAGTTAAAGTGGATAACATGCGAAATCAACATGATGCTCAGGTGCAAAAGGAAAATACCACTGCTGATTTACCGCGAGAAGCGAAGAAATTTGGTATTATTGCAGTTGTCGCCGGTGAAGGTTTGGCAAAAATCTTTAAGTCACAAGGCGTTGATTATATCATCTCAGGTGGTCAGACAATGAACCCTTCTACAGAAGATATTGTTAAAGCGATTGAATCTGTTAAGGCTGAAAGTATCATTATTCTACCTAATAATAAAAATATTTTTATGGCTGCGCAGAGTGCAGCAGATGTTGTTGATGTTCCTGCAGCAGTTGTTGAGACTCGAACCATTCCACAAGGATTAACAAGTCTCTTGGCCTTTAATGCCGCAAATTCTCTTGAAGATAATCTTGTGGCTATGACAGAAAGTTTGACTGATGTTGTCAGTGGTAGTGTTACTAGAGCTGTTCGTGATACGACGATTGATGGCCTTGATATTCATAAAGATGATATTTTAGGTATGGTCAATGGAAAAATCCTTGTATCAAATCCAGATATGGATCAGGCCTTACATCAACTGTTTAAAAAAATGATTGCTGAAGATAGTGAAATTGTCACCATTTATGTTGGTGAAGAAGGTAGTCAAGAACAAGCGCAAAAATTAGCTGAAGATTTTGAAAATCAGCATGAAGAAATAGAAGTCGAGATTCATCAAGGAGATCAACCCGTTTATCCTTATTTGATGAGTGTAGAATAAGGAATCAAGTCGTTTGCTGACGGCTTTTTTTCTTTTGGAAAAAGTAATGAAAATTAAGAGAATAATTGCCAAATTGACTTGCAAAATTTTTCAAAAGTGTTATGATATAAACTAAGTGATTTGAATTTTTTGAAAATTTGAACAATAATTGAAAAGGAGGTCTCTGTGGAAAAAATATATCTTGAAAATCCTAAATCAGGATCAGAAATTCTTCTTGATACTTTGGCAAATTTAGGAGTAAAAACTATTTTTGGTTATCCTGGCGGTGCCGTCTTACCACTTTATGATGCTATTTATAAACAAGACAATATTCGTCATATTTTAGCGCGTCATGAACAAGGAGCAGTGCATGAAGCGGAAGGATTTGCAAAGTCAACAGGGAAACTTGGTGTAGCTATTGTTACCAGTGGTCCTGGAGCGACTAATGCCATTACCGGAATTGCTGATGCTATGAGTGATAGTGTCCCAATGTTGGTTTTTACTGGGCAGGTTGCAACTCCGGGTATTGGTAAAGATGCCTTTCAAGAAGCTGATATTATTGGTATTACAATGCCAATTACTAAATATAATTATCAGATTCGCGAAACAGCTGATATACCAAGAATTGTAACAGAGGCTGTTCATATTGCGACAACAGGACGTCCTGGGCCAGTTGTTATTGATTTACCTAAAGATGTTTCTGAGAAAAGAGTAAGTTCTTTTAATGAAACGACAATTAAAATTCCGGGTTATCAACCAACTATTGAGCCAAATAATTTACAAGTCAAGAAAATCTTGAGCCAATTAAAAAAGGCAAAGAAACCTTTGATTCTAGCAGGTGGCGGTGTCAATTATGCAGGAGCTTCTGCAGAACTTATTGCTTTTGCAGAACGTTATAAGATTCCTGTTGTCTCAACGCTTTTGAGTTTGGGAGTTATGCCAATTGAACATCCTTTATCATTAGGAATGGGAGGCATGCATGGTTCATATGCTTCCAATATGGCTTTGACGGAATGTGATTTTCTCATCAATTTTGGTTCGCGATTTGCGGATCGTTTGACAGGAAATCCTAAGACTTTTGCCCAAAAGGCTGTTGTGGCTCATGTTGATATAGATCCTGCTGAAATTGGCAAGGTTGTTAAGACGGCTATTCCAGTTGTGGGAGATGCCAAGAAAACCTTAAAACAGCTCTTAGAGTCTGATAAAGTATCCACAAGACACAGAGAATGGACGGATAAGGTCTTGCAAGATAAAGCTAAGGCTCCATTTAGTTATAAGTTTGACCAAGAAGTTATCAAACCGCAACATGCTATTGAAACAATTGGTAAATTAACAAAAGGTGATGCCATTATTATTACGGATGTTGGTCAGCATCAAATGTGGGCAGCTCAATTTTATCCTTATAAAAATGAGCGTCAGATTATCACATCAGGTGGTCTAGGAACAATGGGATTTGGTATTCCTGCAGCTGTGGGAGCCAAATTGGCTAATCCTGGTAAAGAGGTTGTTCTTTTTGTTGGTGATGGCGGTTTTCAAATGACTAATCAAGAATTGGCTATTTTAAATGGTTATGGCGTCCCAATTAAGCTTGTCTTAATTAATAATCATTCTTTAGGAATGGTTCGTCAGTGGCAGGAATCTTTTTATGATGAACGTCGCAGTGAGTCAACCTTTGATGATGAACCTAATTTCCAACTTTTAGCTGAATCTTATGGGATTAGCCATTATAAATTGGACAATCCTTTGACTTTAGAAAAAGATTTGGAAGTTATTTTGGAAAACAAGCCTATGTTGATAGAAGTTGATATTTCTAACCGTGAGCATGTTTATCCAATGGTACCATCAGGAAAGAGTAATGCGGAAATGTTGGGGGTGACTTTTAATGCGTAGAATGTTAACAGCCAAACTTCAAAATTCCACAGGAGTCCTGAATCGTTTTACAGGAGTTCTTTCTCGTCGGCAAGTTAATATTGAGTCTATCTCAGTAGGTCATACTGAAATTCCCAATATTTCAAGAATTACCATTATTATTGATGTTGACTCCTTGGAGGAAGTTGAACAGATTATGAAGCAGCTTAATCGTTTAATTGATGTTGTTCGTGTTCGAGATATTACAGATAAACCTCACTTGGAACGCGAAGTCATCTTGATTAAGGTTGCTGCCCCAACGAGTAAGCGTGCGGAGATTTTGGCTATTATTCAGCCTTTTCGTGCCAGTGTTATTGATGTCGCACCAAAGTCCATTACCATTCAAATGACTGGTGATGCAGATAAAATTGAAGCTCTTATTCGAGTCATTCAGCCTTACGGGGTGAAAAATATCGCTCGTACGGGAGCGACAGGCTTTACTAGAGATTTATCCTAATACTTTAATTTTGTTAACCCTTGCCTTAATGGCAATAAAAAATATTTTAGAAAAGAGATTTTAATTATGGCAGTAGAAATGTTATATGAAGCAGATGTAAAAGTAGCAGCACTTGATGGCAAGAAGATTGCTGTTATTGGTTATGGATCACAAGGACATGCTCATGCCCAAAACTTGAGAGATTCAGGACACGATGTTATCATCGGTGTGCGTCATGGGAAATCGTTTGACAAGGCTAAAGAAGATGGTTTTGATACCTATGAAGTGGGTGAAGCTACTAAATTGGCTGATATTATCATGGTTTTAGCACCGGATGAAATTCAAAAAGATATTTACAAAGATGAAATTGCTCCTAATTTAAGTGCTGGTAAGGCTCTTGGTTTTGCTCATGGTTTTAATATCCATTTCGGTTATATTAAGGCACCAGAAGATGTAGATGTTTTCATGGTTGCCCCTAAGGGACCGGGTCATCTTGTACGTCGTACTTACACAGAAGGATTTGGAGTACCTTCTTTATATGCTGTTTATCAAAATCCAACTGGTAATGCTGAAAATATTGCTTTAGATTGGGCTAAGGGTATTGGTTCTGCGCGTGTAGGTCTCCTTGTAACCACTTTCAAAGAAGAAACGGAAGAAGACCTTTTTGGTGAACAAGCGGTTCTTATGGGTGGTTTAACTCACCTTATTGAAGCAGGTTTTGAAGTGCTTACTGAAGCAGGGTATGCTCCACAATTGGCTTATTTTGAAGTGCTTCATGAAATGAAATTGATTGTAGACCTTATCTATGAAGGTGGTTTCAAGAAAATGCGTCAATCATGTTCAAATACCGCTGAATTTGGTGACTTTGTGACAGGCCCACGTGTTATCGGTCCAGAAGTAAAAGAAAACATGAAAGCTGCTCTTGCTGATATTCAATCAGGTAAATTTGCCCGTGAATTCGTGGAAGATCATGATGCTGGCTTCCCACGTTTGAAAGCTTTCCGTAAAGAAGCTGAAGGACTCGAAATTGAAAAAATTGGTGCAGAACTTCGTAAAGCAATGCCATTTGTTAATCAAAACGATGACGATGCTTTCAAAATCTATAACTAAAATAAATGACATGAAAAGTTGGATGTGTTCCAGCTTTTTTTATGTTTTTAAAGGATGCAGCAGTGGCATTTGAAGTCTACTTATCAATTTTTTGGTTTGCAGTTTGTTCCTGTTTCGTATAAAACACTTAATATTGCTTGTTAAGTGTTTTTAATGTCAAACAGACTCCCATATATCATTTTAGCGATTTTTTTGTTATAATAAATAGATTGAATATTTTGAAAAAGAGGACTGTTATGATTTCAGCTAAAGATGTGGTTGCTGCTAACAAAGTCTTAAAAGATGTTGTTGTTCAAACACCACTTGATTTTGATCGCTATTTGTCAGAAAAATATGGAGCGACAATTTATTTAAAACGTGAAAATATGCAAAAGGTGCGTTCTTTTAAAATTCGTGGCGCTTATTATGCTATTTCACAATTATCAGATGAAGAAAAGGCTAGAGGAGTTGTTTGTGCTTCTGCCGGAAATCATGCTCAAGGAGTTGCTTATACCTGTAATGAAATGAAAATTCCTGCAACTATTTTCATGCCTGTAACGACTCCTCATCAAAAGATTGGGCAAGTTCAATTTTTTGGAGGCTCCTTTGTAACTATCAAATTGGTAGGTGATACTTTTGATGCTTCTGCTCAGGCAGCCCAAGATTATACGAAAGCTGAAGGAATGACCTTTATCGATCCCTTTGATAATGACATGGTACAAGCGGGTCAAGGAACAATTGCTTATGAAATTTATGATCAGGCTCAAGAAGATGGTTTGAGCTTTGATGCTATTTTAGTACCTGTTGGTGGTGGCGGTCTTATTTCAGGTGTATCAGCCTATGTTAAAGATGTGGCTCCTGAAATTGAGGTTATTGGCGTTGAGGCAATGGGAGCGCGCAGCATGCGGGCAGCTTTTGATAAAGGACACCCTGTTAAATTAGAGCATATTGATAAATTTGCAGATGGCATAGCTGTTCAAAAGGTTGGGCGTTCTACCTATGATGTTGCTAGAAAATATGTGGATTGCTTGATTGGTGTAGATGAAGGTCTCATTTCTGAAACCTTGATTGATATGTATTCTAAACAAGGTATTATTGCAGAACCAGCAGGAGCAGCTTCTATTGCAGCTCTGGAAGAAATGAAAGATGATATTAAAGGCAAAACTATTGTCTGTATTATTTCTGGTGGAAATAATGACATTAACCGTATGCAAGAAATGGAAGAACGTGCACTTATTTATGATGGTGTGAAGCATTATTTTGTTGTGAATTTTCCACAACGCCCAGGAGCTCTGCGGGAATTTGTTAATGATATTTTAGGACCAAATGATGATATCACCCGTTTTGAATATATTAAACGTGCCAATAAAGGAACAGGTCCAGTCCTAATCGGCATTACTTTAGCGGATAAAAATGATTATCAGGATCTAATTGATCGTTTGGGTGCTTTTGACCCAGGTTATATCAATCTTCATGGCAATGAAAGTCTGTATAATATGCTCGTCTGATTATTCTTGTCAAAAAATTTGAAATAGTCTATAATATGAAAAAAGGAGATTATCATGGGAGTTTTTATTTTTTTGTGTTTCATACTGTTTTTGGTCATCCTTTTGATTGCCAGTGGACTTTATGTTGTTCGCCAACAAACAGTTGCTATTATTGAACGCTTTGGTAAATATCAATTGACTTCCGCTAGTGGGATTCATTTACGTTTACCTTTTGGAATTGATAAAATTGCTGCGCGTATCCAATTACGTCTGCTTCAATCGGAAATTATTGTCGAAACTAAGACAAAGGACAATGTTTTTGTAACGCTTAATGTTGCTACGCAATATAGGGTTAATGAGCAAAATGTTACTGATGCTTATTACAAACTCATGAGACCAGAAGCGCAAATACAATCTTATATTGAAGATGCTCTGCGTTCGTCTGTTCCTAAATTAACTTTAGATGAATTATTTGAGAAAAAAGATGAAATTGCTCTTGAAGTACAGCATCAAGTTGCGGAAGAAATGTCAACTTACGGTTATATCATTGTTAAAACCCTGATTACTAAGGTTGAACCTGATGCCGAAGTTAAACAATCAATGAATGAGATTAACGCTGCACAGCGTAAGCGCGTTGCTGCGCAAGAATTGGCAAATGCTGATAAAATTAAAATTGTCACTGCTGCAGAAGCTGAGGCTGAGAAAGATCGCCTCCATGGTGTTGGTATTGCACAACAACGTAAGGCGATTGTGGATGGTTTAGCTGAGTCTATCATGGAATTAAAGGGTACTAATGTATCATTGACAGAAGAGCAAATCATGTCTGTTCTTTTGACCAATCAATATCTAGATTCTCTTAATACCTTTGCGCAACATGGCAATAGCTCCATTTTCTTACCTGCTAATCCTGAAGGAGCAGAAGACATTCGTACACAAGTCATGTCTGCCTTAAAAGCAAGATGATTTATTTTAAACAGATGTTTGATTATCTGATAGCAGAAAAAACTCCCAACTTTCATATTTGTGGAAATTGGGAGTTTTTTTCTAGTCTAGTTTCAGGACTAAATAGAAGACTTATAGATCTTTTAATGTGTATCAAGTATCAGCAAAGTTAAAATTTGTTTTTCAATTAGAAGTAAATCCTTTTGTTCTGATGGTGTTGGAATATTTAAAATAAAACGCTGTGTGAAGTAAGCAAAGAGTAAGCCAACGTTGGTTCTGATAACCTCAATACCACTGAGATTAGGATTAATTTGAGGATTAATCTGTTTTAACGTTTGCCAATAAGCCATGAAATCTTTTGAGATTGTAAGTTGAATATTGGTTAACAGTGTTTTTCGTAATTTTACATTGACAAGAGCTTCTTGGATAAGAATTTTGATAAGGTCAGCATTCTGAGCCAAAAATTGAAAACGATCCTGAACAATAAAGTGAACAACTTCTTCAAGTTTAGTATAAGTTTGCAATTTTGGGAAAAAATCTCTTTTTAGTTCAGGAATCATAGGCTGCATAATTTCTGATAGGAGGTCACTTTTGGTTTTAAAATATTTAAAAATCGTTGCTTGGCTAATTCCAGCCTTTTCTGCAATTTGGGCAGTTGAAGTCCCATTATAGCCTTGCTGAGAAAAGAGCTCAATAGCAGCGACCAATGTTTTCTTTTTCCCCGCAGGCATTTTGTGATGTTCTAGCCAATCCTGATAGTTGTTTAAAATCGTGTTGTTTTTCATAATTACCTCACTCTTATCTCTTTTATTATACCTTGCGGTAGCGTTTTAGTCCAATAACATTAAGCGCCGTTAAAATGGCTAAGAAGATAAGAAGGGCAAACAAGTCGGGTTCAAGTTCAAAAATACTAGTACCATTTAAAATAATTTTTGATAGAGCATGTCCAGCGTAATAGAGAGGTAAAATTTTACCGAGAGATTGTACCCAGTCTGCCATGGAATCTAGAGGAATAATGCCTGAAAAAAAGATTTGTGGAACAATAACAATAGGAATAAACTGCATCATTTGGAATTCTGACTGGGCTAAGGTGGACAGCAAAAGACCAAAGGATAGGGCAACGAGAGCAAAGAGAATATTGACAACAATAACATCTCCCATACTACCAAGAACGTCTAAGTCTAAAAGCCAGATAGTTGACAAAACAATAACTGTTGTTTGCAGTGCTGCGATGAAACTATAAGATAGCATATAACCAAAGACAATATCAGATCGTTTAACTGGTGTAGCTAAGAGACGATCAAGTGTACCTGTCGTGCGCTCTTTAAGAAGAGCCATGCCTGAGATGAGGAAGACGAAGAAGAAGACAAAGAAGCCCATAAGAATTGGCGTCATCTTAGTAAAGAAAGTGGTATCCTTATCTCCATAAATGTAATTTTCAGACAAATCAAATTTGGTTTGTTTGGTATTGACTTTAGTTTGTTTATCTCCAGTGTTACTTGCGGCTTGTGCCTGTATTCCGCTATTAATTCCGGACTGTGCAGGATTGCCTTGAGCTTGAGCAGCTTTGGCCTGTGCTTCCTGTACTTTCTTAGCGGCCTGAGCACTTGCTTGCTGTGCTTTTTTGAGATTTTGAACCAATTCTTGAACCTGCGTCTGTTTTAGAGTGCTTTTAATAGCTTGCCGCGTTAAACTAGTTTTACTGGGGTCAGTGTTGGCATAAGTTACCTTATAATTTTCCTTATCTTTGTAAATAAGGATGGCATCAACTTTTTCATCTTTTAAAGCTTTTTTAGCAGCTTTTTCAGTTTTATAATCCTTGCTACTAATATGTTTGACATCATCTAGTGATTTTGTGACAGTATCAGAGACATTAACAGAAGCTATCTTAACATGGGTATCTGTACTGGCAGAAAAGGCAGTATTCATCAGCCACATGATGAAAATGGGTGCTAAAAACAAAAGTATCAGAGACCGTTTATCACGTAATAATTCTAGTAGTACTTTTTTTGAAATGGCTAAAATTCTCATCATAATTCTCCTTCTGCCTTCAAGAAAACATCTTCAATAGTATCAACAGCATAGATGGATTTTAAATTATTTGGACTATCAAAAGCCATAATTTTTCCATCTAGTAATAAGCCAACCTTATCTGTTAATTCAGCTTCATCCATAACGTGTGTTGTAACTAAAATACCTACACCATCTTTTTTTAATTGGCGTAGCTCTTTCCAGACTTTGCGACGCAATGCGGGATCAATACCAACAGTTGGTTCGTCAAGAATAAGGAGTCTGGGATTTCCCAGAAGGGCAATGGCTAAAGATAGACGGCGCTTCATTCCTCCCGAATAACCCGCAACTGACTTATTAAGATGTTCGGATAAATCAACAACTTGGGTAGCGTGATCAATGGCTTGGGGAATCTCTATTTTAGTTAAGCCCTTCATTTGAGCAAAAAATTCCATATTTTCCAAACCAGAAAGTGTTTCGTAAAGCGCATCGGATTGTGCCATGTAGCCGATTTCTCCTAAGATATGCCGATTTGGCATATGATGGTTGAGAACAAGTGCTTCCCCTTCATCTGCTTTTTCCATTCCAAGCATGGTTTTAATCATAGTTGATTTTCCGGCACCGGATGGACCAATCAAGCCAATAATTTCACCAGCATCCAAACTGAAATTAATATTGTTAAGGATAACTTGATGACCAAAATTTTTTCGAATAGCTTGTAAATCTAGTAATTTTTCCATAAAGACTTCTTTCTAAAAAATAAAGTGAGTGAGTGCTTACTTATGTACTTAACTCATTATAGTAAGTGTTCACTCACTTGTCAAGAAAAATTAACTCATTTTACAAAAATTTTTAAACGAAACAAAAATACAAGAGTAAGGCGATAATGGCTCTTCTTACTCTTGTAGTATTTTAAAAACAAAATTTTCTTAAATTTAATTGCTTCTATAATTTTTTATCCATTTTTGTAACTGGAAATGCAAGGTATTGCCAATAGCAATGCTAAGAAGGTTTAAGGTGACATCACCCAAATCAAGTGTTCCCAAATGAAACATATATTGACAACTTTCTATTAATAAAAGTCCCAACAAAGAGAAAGATAAATTGGTTTTTGACAGAGGAAACAGAAGACCTAAAGGGATGAACATAAGTAGATTCATGACGGGGACAAATTTACTGCCATTAGCTATTTCGGTAATAAAGGAAAGAGGATTAAGCGAGAGTCCTTGAGCACCAATGTCTTTTAGAAAGATAACATAAATGAGCATCAAAATGTAAATTAAGTAACAGATCATGATGCTTGTGTTTCGGATTTGCTGTGTCTGGCAAAACTTTAGAAAAACAAAAGTAAAATAAGTTAAGATAAAGGTAATAATGATATTAAGCCTTAAGGCAAAACTCATGCCGTAATTAGCAATATAGTGAGCATAAGAAATGAGAAAGTGATCGTAAATCCATTTTGATATTACAAAGGAAAAAAAGAAAAGAGGTAAATTTTGCAATCCATTTTTTTGTGAAGTTATCATAGTTAGACCTCCTTTTTGATTCTCCGTTAATACTCACTAAAGAAAAGTTTGTTACTAATTTAAAGAGTATCAATTCAAATGAAACCCATTAAGTCTTTTCTTTTGACTTTGGTATATTTCGTTTGAATTTGCTTGACTATGATTATAAAGATATAATCTTAATCTTTCTTTAAGTGGGTTATTATGTGTTTCAAGAGCTGATTGATGATGTCTATTTAATAAAGCAGTTTCTTAATTATTACGGCGAAAATTGTAAAACTAAAAAACCTGCTAAGTTTGCCTAGCAGATTTTAGATAAGTTTACTTCAAAAAACGCTGTAAGAAAACTTTAGTGCGTTCTTCTTGAGGATTTTCAAAGATTTGTTTAGGTTTTCCGCTTTCTGCAATGACACCTTGATCCATAAAGATAACGCGGTCTGATACATCGCGGGCGAAGTCCATTTCGTGAGTAACAATCAGCATGGTCAGTCCTGATTTGGCTAGATCTCTGATTGTTTTTAAAACTTCACCGACCATTTCAGGATCAAGAGCAGATGTCGGTTCGTCAAAGAGAATGGCCTCTGGATTTACAGACAGGGCGCGCGCGATAGCAACCCGCTGTTTTTGCCCGCCTGAAAGCTGACTGGGTTTTGCCTTCCAATACTGTTCAGTCATACCAACTTTGTTGAGGTTGTCTTTAGCGATTTTTTCTGCTTCTGTACGATTGCGCTTGAGGACGGTTGTTTGGGCAACTATGGCATTTTCAAGAACATTAAGATTGTTAAAGAGATTGAAAGATTGGAACACCATCCCTAAATTCTCACGATATTTGGTTAAGTCATAATTTTTTTCAAGCACATTTTGTCCGCGATAGAGAATCTTACCTCCAGTAGGTTTTTCAAGGAGGTTAATAGAGCGTAAAAATGTTGATTTACCAGATCCTGAAGATCCAATGATAGAGATGACCTCCCCTTTTTTGACTGTTAGAGAAATGTCTTTGAGAACCTCATTTTTGCCGAAGGATTTTTTTAAATGGTCAATTTCTAAAATAATGTCAGTCATTAGTTTGTTTCTCCTTCAATTTTGGTGTAATTATCTTGGTCCATTTTTCTTTCAACCAAACGAAGAATACGCGTTACTGTGAAGGTTAAAATGAAGTAGATGACAGCGATAATAAAGAAGGTTTGGAAGTATTGATAAGTCTGGGTTGCAACAGTATTACCTGAAAAATAGAGTTCTACAACAGAAATGACATTCAAAACAGAGGTATCCTTGATGTTGATGACAAATTCGTTACCTGTCGCAGGGAGAATGTTGCGGACAACTTGCGGAAGAACAATCTTTCTCATGGTTTGTCTGTGGGTGAAACCAAGTGCTGTTGCAGCCTCAAACTGTCCTTTGTCAACGGCGAAGATGCCGCCACGAACGATT
Organism: Streptococcus mutans; assembly: GCF_006739205.1. Lineage (NCBI taxonomy): Bacteria > Bacillati > Bacillota > Bacilli > Lactobacillales > Streptococcaceae > Streptococcus > Streptococcus mutans. The sequence goes on along the minus strand of NZ_AP019720.1, from coordinate 1,823,440 downwards.
TCACTCATATAAGCACCTGTATTGATAGAGACAATAAAGATAGCAGCAAGTGTGCGATCAAGAGAGACCCCAAAAGCTTGAGCCGTTCCGTAGTATATAACCATGGCTTGTACAATCATAGGTGTTCCTCGGAAGACTTCAATATAAACCGTGAGTAACCAGCCAAAAATCTTTTGTAACCAAGCTAAGATAAGATTGGATGCTTTTGGAGCAGTACGATAAACACCAATAAGAAGGCCGATAATCAAACCGGCAATTGTACCAATAATTGAAATGAGTAAAGTAACACCTGTCCCACGAAGAAGAGCTTTCCAATTGTTTTTGACAATTTTGCTGACTTGGTCGAAAAAGTTAGATTTGCTTTCTTTTTGATCACTGTTATTTTGACTAGGCTGCATTGGGATGATCTTATCCATTAAAGATATTTGCTCTTTTAGAGGAAATTGATCCAAGGCAGCGTTGACTTGTTCTATTCGTGGATCACCTTTACGCATACCAACAGCAATAGTAACATCGGATTTGCTTACTTTAAAACCGTTTTTTAAAGAGACCATTTTAAAGTTTGAATTTGCTTTAGTTGATGACAGCGCTTCAGGACGTTCGGAGACATAAGCATCAATAACATTAGAAGCTAAGGCCTGTCTCATCTGAGAGAAGTCTCCCATAGCTGTTTGCCGAGATACTTTAGGAATCTGATTAATCAAATTATAAAGATAAACACCTTGTTGGGAGGTCACCTTTGCGCCTGAGAAGTCATTGAGATTTTTGGCTTTGGCATACTTACTGTCTTTGCGTACAACAAGAACAGGCTCGCTAGTATAGTAGCTATTAGAAAAGGCAATTTCTTTTTTGCGTTCTTTGGTTGGACTCATTCCAGCGATAATCAGATCAATTTTTCCGGATGTTAGGGCTGGCACAAGTCCTTCCCATTTTGTTTTAACAATGAGTGGTTTTTTGCCCAGAACTTTAGCAATTTTTTTGGCTGTTTGAACATCGTAGCCGTTTGCGTATTGCTTTGTTCCTTCAATAGGTACAGCCCCATTGCTGCTATTGTCTTGGGTCCAGTTGAAAGGCGCATAAGCTGCTTCCATTCCAACACGTAGGTAGTTGTCTGCCTGAGCATTTGTCACACCAATAAACAGCATGAAAAGGGCAGCCAGACAGCTTAAAATTGTCTTTTTCATTCAGAAGACTCCTGTATAAAATTTTTTACTTTATCATTTTACAGCAAAAAGTAGCGTATTTCAATATCACTATCTAAAAATAGAAGGTTTATCTTTGACTGGGTTTTATGATAAAATAAAAAAAGAATTCTTGATATACTGAGGTTTATAAATGAAGAAATTACTGCTTTTCTTAGCAACTTGTTTATCTTTGGTAACAACTAGCTTTGTTTCAGCTAAGGATGTTGATTATAATATCAGACTTTATTGGGGAAGGCTGACACTTAATAAAGATAATACAGCGACTTTTCAACAGGATCTTGTTTATGATTTTGCTTCATCCTACAATGGCCAATACGTTACCTTGGGTTCAGCAGGTAATGTACCTAAAGGATTTAAAATTAATAGCAATCCTGAAGTGAAAGCCTATGAGGTTAACGAGCAGGGAAAATTGACAAAACGCCCGATAAAGACCAAAATAGAACAGCTGTCAGATGGCTATCGCGCTAAAGTCTATAATGGCGGACATAGCGGTGATCGTGTTGTCCTTTCTTTAAAGTGGAAACTTCACCATGTCACAACTATTTATTCTGATATTGCTGAACTTAATTGGACACCAATTAGTGATTGGGATGCTCCTTTGGATAAGGTTGTCCTGACAGTTAAGGGACCTTCAAATTTTCTGGCTGTAAGCAGGTTCCATGCTCATACAGGCTACTTTAAAAAGCAGCCTAAAGTCACTCAAAAAAATGGAAACTATGAAGTTAATATTGAGGGTCTTGGCAAGAATAAAAAGTTGGAACTGCATGCTTATTGGAAACGTTCGGATTTTGCTGCTGCCACCGACAAGTCAAGCAAGAGATTATCAAAGTTTCAAGCTCTTGAAGCTAAAATTGCCAGACGTCAGAAATTTTATCCTCTTTTAGTCGGCTGGCTGTTTCCGATGGTCAGCGCCATCCTTATTTTTATTTCTATTGTTCTCTATGCTACTTGGAAAGTGGTATTAGGACAGAGAAAAGCAGCAAGGCATATGCATTTATTCAATCCGCCGGCTGACTTACCCCCTTTGATTCTTTCTCGTTATGTTTATGATTTAGAAATTCAAGAGTTATCTCCTTTGAAAACTAAGCGGAAGCGATATGATTTAGGTTTTAAACAGCTGATTCAAGCTAGCCTCTTAGATTTGATTGATCAAGGAAAACTAGTCATTGCAGATGATCATAAATCTTTTTTTGTTCCTGATTGGAATAGACTAGAAAGCTATGAAAAGAGATTTCTTATTTTTGTTTATGGTGATAATAAAAAGACCATGCCTATTGATGGTGCTTTTGATGATTATAAAATTGACAAAAGCATTTTCAAGGGCAGCAATGAGACAGAAATTCGCAGACGGGGCGGTGATATTCTCCATTTGTTTGAAAATCGTATGGAGAAGTTAGATAAGGCTGTTAAAAATAAAATAAGCTCTTTGAGTTTGAATGATATTCATCGCGAGAGAACGGGCGAAGAAAAGACTCAGCTTATCTTGGTTTATTTCTTTGCATCTACTGCCATGTTGTTTGCCTTTTTTGTAGGAGCTTTTGCTCTTGTCAAGGGTTATTGGCTGGGGCTTGGGACCAATCTGTTATTGCTTATTGTAGCCAGTCTTTTTCTGATTTTCTATCGTCGAAAAGATGATTATTATAATGTTTCAAGTCTTCTTACGCAAGAAGGCCTTGCTATCAAACAGGGTTGGGATTCTTTTGAGAATATGATTCGTGACATTAAGAGATTTGATGATGTCGAACTTGAAGGGGTTATTATCTGGAACCGTATTTTGGTCTATGCCACCCTTTACGGATATGCTGAACGTGTTCAAAATTATTTGAAAGTTAAAAATATTCATTTGCAGAACCCACAAATGAATACTTATCTTGAGATCAACCCGAGTTACTATGTGGGACAGTCAACCGCAGATTTATCAACCTATACCTCAACTGCTACGAGTGCTTCAAACTTTTCGGTATCGTCTGGCGGCTCAAGCGGCGGTGGTTTCTCCGGAGGCGGAGGCGGTGGAGGCGGCGGAGCCTTCTAACTTAGTAAACAAGTAAAGTAAATTTGACTCATAAGAAGTAAATAAAAGGGAGAAAAGATGTTGTTTTTTGAAATCATTAAGGCTATTATTTTTGGGATTGTGGAGGGAATTACCGAGTGGCTTCCTATCTCAAGTACTGGGCATTTGATTTTAGTGGAAGAATTTATTCACTTTAACAATGCCAATGCAGCTTTTACCAATATGTTTAATGTAGTGATACAGCTCGGTGCTATTTTAGCGGTTGTTGTTATTTATTTTGATCGTTTAAATCCTTTTAAAAGCGGTAAAACAGCGCGTGAAGTGCAGATTACTTGGCAGCTTTGGGCAAAGGTTATTTTATCAGCTTTGCCAGCAGCTGTGATTGGCCTCATATTTGATGACTGGCTGGATGCACATTTCCAAAATTTCTTTAGCGTTGCTTTGATGCTGATTCTTTATGGTATTGCCTTTATCTACGTTGAAAGACGCCATCAAGGTGTTGAACCGCAGGTAACTCATTTGGTAAGTTTGCCTTATAAAACGGCCTTTTTCATTGGTCTGTTTCAGGTGCTGTCATTAATTCCGGGAACAAGCCGATCAGGAGCAACTATTTTAGGTGGTATTTTGCTGGGAACCAGTCGGCAAGTCGCAACAGAATTCACTTTCTTTCTCGGAATACCGATTATGTTTGGTGCTAGCCTTGTAAAGGTGCTTAAATTTATTGTATCAGGCACGATTCTAACTGGTAGTCAACTTTTCATTTTACTAGTGGCTATGTTAGTTGCCTTTGCAGTCAGCCTTTACGTTATTCGCTTCTTAACAGATTACGTTAAAAACCATGATTTTACTTTCTTTGGGAAATACCGTATTGGTTTGGGGATATTTCTTTTATTTTATGGCTTAATGAAGGTCTTATTTGGCTGAAATTTGTTTGTCATTTTTGCCTGCTCTAAAATTGAAAAAAATGGGCTTTTCTTGTATAATGAAATAACTACTCGTATGAGGTAAAGACTATGGAAATGAAACAAATCAGCGAAACAACATTAAAAATCACCATCAGTATGGAAGATTTAGAAGAAAGAGGCATGGAATTAAAAGATTTCTTGATTCCGCAGGAAAAGACGGAAGAATTTTTCTATACTGTTATGGATGAGCTGGACTTGCCTGAAAATTTCAAGGACAGTGGGATGTTAAGCTTTCGAGTAACACCAAGGAATGATCGCATTGATGTTTTTGTCACTAAGTCAGAAATCAATAAAAATCTTAATTTGGAGGATTTGTCTGATTTTGATGATATTTCAAAAATGTCCCCGGAGGATTTCTTTAATACCTTGGAGGAAACCATGCGTGAAAAAGGGGATGCTGCAGCTCTGGATAAATTGGCTGAAATTGAAAAAAGAGAAGAAGAGAAGACTCAGCAGGAAAAAGGTGAAACTAAGGAAAAAAGAGATTACGTTCACTTTGTGCTGGATTTTCCTAATATTCAGCAAGTCATAAGTTTTGCTAAGACAGTTGACTATGATGTAGAGGCTTCAGAACTTTTTAAGGAGTCTGACGCTTATCACATGACTGTTCTGCTTAATCTCGAAGATAAACCTGACTATTATGCTGATCTTATGTTTGCAAGAATGTTGGAGCATGCTGGTAGAGGAACAAAGACACGTGCTTATCTATTAGAACATGGAGTTCAGCTCATTAAAGCAGATGCTCTGCAAGAATTACAAATGATTGGATAAGCTAGATGATACCAATTACCTTAAAATTTGTTCTTGTACTAATTGCGACGCTTTTGACTTCACTTGTTTTGACTCCTTTAGTTAGATTTTTCGCTTTTAGGGTGGGGGCAGTTGATAATCCAAATGCGAGACGGATTAATAAGGTCCCTATGCCTAGTGCTGGCGGACTTGCCATTATTATTTCATTTGTGATTGCAACATTGGCTCTTATGCCCATGATTCTAAAAACGCAAATCGGAGGAAAATCCTATTTTGAATATATCTTACCAGTTGTTCTTGGTGCCTTAGTGATTGCCTTGACAGGTTTTATTGATGATGTTTATGAACTCTCACCTAAAATAAAATTCTTAGGTATTTTGCTTGGTGCTGTTATTATTTGGATTTTTACAGACTTTCGATTTGATAGTTTTAAGATTCCTTTTGGTGGTCCCATGCTCCACTTTAATCCTTTCTTGAGTTTCTTCTTAACGATTTTGTGGGTTGTTGCCATTACTAATGCTGTTAATTTGATTGATGGTTTGGATGGTTTGGTTAGTGGTGTTTCGATGATTAGTCTGACCACTATGGGATTGGTATCTTATTTTTTTCTCTATGATACCGATATTTTTTTAACACTTACTATTTTTGTTTTGATCTTTGCTATTGCTGGTTTCTTTCCTTATAATTACCATCCTGCTATTATCTATCTTGGTGATACTGGTGCTTTATTTATTGGTTTTATGATTTCGGTTTTATCTCTTCAAGGGTTAAAAAATGCAACGGCGGTTGCTGTTGTCACCCCTATCATTGTCTTAGGAGTTCCTATTGTTGATACGACGGTCGCCATTATCAGACGAACCTTATCAGGTCAGAAATTTTACGAAGCTGATAATATGCACTTACATCATAGATTGCTTGCTATGGGATTCACTCATCGCGGAGCTGTTTTAGTCGTCTATGGCATTGCTATGTTCTTCTCTTTGGTATCTCTGCTTTTAAATGTATCCAGTCGTCTGGGTGGGATCCTTCTTATGATTGGTGTTGCCTTTGCTTTGGAAATTTTTATTGAAGGTTTAGAGATTTGGGGACCTAAAAGAACACCACTCTTCAGACTATTGGCTTTTATTGGCAATAGTGATTACCGTCAAGAAGTAGTAGCTAAATATCGCCGTAAGAAGAAAAAGTAATTTTTAGACAAGAAGAAAGTCCAATTGGACTTTTTTTGTTATAATGAATAATGATAAATGAAAGGAGCGTACAATGTCTGTACTCGAAATAAAAGATCTTCATGTCTCTATTGAAGATAAAGAAATTTTAAAAGGTGTTAATCTGACCTTGAAAACAGGTGAAATTGCAGCCATTATGGGGCCTAACGGGACTGGGAAATCAACGCTTTCAGCAGCTATTATGGGAAATCCCATTTTTGAAGTGACACAAGGAGAAATTTTACTTGACGGTGAAAATATTTTGGAAATGGAAGTTGATGAGCGAGCTCGCTTAGGGCTTTTTCTTGCCATGCAATATCCGTCTGAAATTCCAGGAATTACTAATGCAGAATTCATCCGTGCGGCAATGAATGCTGGTAAGAAAGATGATGAGAAGATTTCTGTTCGTGATTTTATCATGAAACTGGATGAAAAAATGGAATTGCTGGGGATGAAAGAAGAAATGGCAGAGCGCTACCTTAACGAAGGCTTTTCTGGTGGTGAGAAAAAACGCAATGAAATCTTGCAATTACTGATGTTAGAGCCTAAATTTGCCCTTCTCGATGAAATTGACTCTGGCCTTGATATTGATGCCCTTAAGGTCGTTTCTAAGGGAGTTAATGCCATGCGTGGTGAAGGCTTTGGTGCTATGATTATTACCCACTACCAACGTCTGCTTAATTACATCACACCAGATATTGTTCATGTTATGATGGATGGTCGTGTTGTATTATCTGGCGGACCAGAGCTGGCAGCTCGACTCGAAAAAGAAGGTTATGCCCAAATCGCTGAAGAACTCGGTCTTGAATACAGCGAAGAAGTCTAATTTGTAACTTCTTAACAAGAAAGAAAGGGAGTAACAAATGACAAAAGAATCTATTTTAACATTTTCACAATCTAAGGCAGAGCCTGCTTGGCTACAAGAAAAACGCTTAGCGGCCTTTGATAAGATTGATGACTTAGAGCTTCCAAGAATTGAACGTGTTAAATTTCAACGTTGGAATTTGGGGGACGGTACGATTACTGAAAGTCCAATTTCGGCTAATGTTCCAGACTTCACTTCCTTTGGAGAGAATCCTAAGTTGGTTCAGCTTGGCACACAAACGGTTTTGGAAAGCTTGCCGGCAAAGCTTGTAGAACAAGGCGTCGTTTTTACAGATTTTCATTCAGCTCTAGAAGAAATTCCACAGGTCATTGAGAAGTATTTTGCCACTGCTCTTAAATTTGATGAAGATAAGTTGTCGGCCTATCATACAGCTTATTTTAACAGTGGAGCCGTTCTTTATGTGCCTGACAATGTTGAAATTGACCTGCCTTTAGAAGGGATTTTTCTGCAGGACAGTACTAGCAATGTTCCGCTGAATAAGCATGTTTTAATCATTGCTGGACGCCATGCCAAGGTTAATTATTTGGAGCGTTTTGAGACGATTGGGGATAGCGATGTAAAGGCTACTGCCAATATTGCAGTTGAAGTTTTAGCACAGGCAGGCAGTCAAGTGAAATTTGCTGCTATTGATCGTTTGGGTAATAATATAACAACTTATATAAGCCGTCGCGGGCGTCTTGATAATGATGCCAGCATTGATTGGGCACTTGGTGTCATGAATGAAGGCAATGTTATTGCTGATTTTGACAGCGATCTTATCGGTAATGGCAGTCATGCTGAGTTGAAAGTTGTTGCGGCGTCAAGCGGTCGTCAAATTCAAGGAATTGACACTCGAGTGACCAACTACGGCAATAACTCTATCGGGCATATTCTCCAACACGGGGTTATCTTGGAACGTGGAACGCTAACTTTCAATGGTATTGGTCATATTATCAAGGGAGCTAAAGGAGCAGATGCTCAGCAGGAAAGTCGTGTCCTCATGCTTTCTGATAAAGCCAGAAGTGACGCTAATCCTATTCTTCTTATTGATGAAAATGAAGTCACAGCAGGGCATGCCGCGTCTATTGGACAAGTTGACCCAGAAGATATGTATTATCTAATGAGTCGCGGCATTGATAAAGAAACAGCAGAACGTTTGGTTATTCGTGGTTTCCTTGGAACAGTCATTACTGAAATTCCTGTTAAAGCTGTTCGTGACGAAATGATTGCTGTTTTGGATGAAAAATTGGATAAGAGATAAAATCATGACATTAGATACTCAAAAGATGAAACAGGATTTCCCCATTTTAAAACAAATTGTCAATGATGAACCTTTGGTGTATCTTGACAATGCAGCTACAACTCAAAAGCCAAAACAGGTTTTAGCTTGTTTGAATGATTACTATAGACAGGATAATGCTAATGTCCATCGTGGCGTCCATAGCTTGGCTGAAAGAGCAACAGCTGCTTACGAAGCTGCTCGTGAAAAAGTCCGTCGTTTTATCAATGCTGACTCAACTAAAGAAATTCTTTTTACGAGGGGGGCAACAACAGGTTTGAATTGGGCTGCTCGTTTTGCTGAGGAAGTGTTACAAGCAGATGACGAAGTTCTTATTTCTGTCATGGAACATCATTCTAATATCGTTCCATGGCAGGAAGCTTGCCGGAAAACGGGTGCTAAGTTAGTTTATGCTTATTTAAAAGATGGGCAGCTTGATTTAGAAGATCTTAAAAATAAAGTTTCTGCTAAAACAAGATTTATTAGTTTAACCCATATTTCTAATGTGCTAGGCTGTATCAATCCTATCAAGGAAATTGCACAGCTGGCTCATCAGCACAATGCCTACATGGTTGTTGATGGGGCACAATCGGCACCTCATATGACTATTGATGTTCAAGACTTAGACTGTGATTTCTTTGCTTTTTCAGGTCATAAGATGCTAGGACCTACTGGTATTGGTGTTCTTTATGGTAAAGAAGACATTCTTAAGCAAATGAGTCCTGTTGAATTTGGCGGTGAAATGATTGATTTTGTCTATGAACAAAAGACCACTTGGAAGGACTTGCCTTGGAAGTTTGAAGCAGGAACACCAAATATTGCAGGAGCCATTGCTCTTGGTGCAGCACTTGATTATTTAGCAGAATTGGGAATGGAACAGGTACAGGCTCATGAGCAAGAATTAGTGGCTTATGTTTTGCCTAAGTTGCAAGCTATTAAAGAGTTGACAGTCTATGGACCTGAGAATCCTGCAAAGCATATCGGGGTCATTTCCTTTAATTTGGAGGGTCTTCATCCTCATGATGTAGCAACAGCACTTGATTATGAAGGTGTTGCTGTTCGTGCAGGACATCATTGTGCACAGCCACTGATCAATTATTTAGGTCTTCATTCAGCAGCACGTGCAAGTTTTTATATTTATAATACAAAAGAAGACTGTGACAAATTAATAGAAGCGATTCTTAAAACAAAGGAGTTCTTTAATGGCACTCTCTAGATTAGATAGTCTTTATATGGCAGTTGTCGGGGATCATTCGAAAAATCCTCATCATCATGGTTTTTTAGAAGATGTGGAACAGGTTAATCTTAATAATCCCACTTGCGGTGATGTCATCAGTTTATCGGTTAAATTTGATGGTGATAAAATATCAGATATTGCCTTTGCAGGTGATGGCTGTACGATTTCAACCGCTTCATCCAGTATGATGACAGACGCTGTCATTGGCAAGACTAAAAAAGAAGCCCTTGAATTAGCAGATATCTTTTCTAAAATGGTTCAAGGGGAAAAAGATGATAGACAAAAGGAATTGGGAGATGCAGCATTTCTTGCGGGTGTTTCCAAATTTCCTCAACGTATCAAATGCTCAACCTTGGCATGGAATGCCCTTAAGAAAGCTATTGAGCGACAAGAAAATTAAAGAATTAAGGAAAGGGTATTATGCCAGAAAACGAAAGAGTAGAACCAAAGCCAATTGACATAGGAGACTATCAATTTGGCTTTCATGATGATGTTAAACCGATTGCATCAACTGGAAAAGGTCCGACGAAAGAGGCTGTTCGAGAAATATCCCGTATCAAAGGTGAACCAGAATGGATGTTGGACTTCCGTCTTAAATCGCTGGAGATATTTTATAAAATGCCTATGCAAGAATGGGGTCCTGACTTAACAGGTATTGATTTTGATGATATCATTTACTATCAAAAACCAACTGATAAACCAGCACGTTCATGGGAGGAAGTTCCAGAAAAAATCAAAGATACTTTTGAAAAGATTGGTATTCCTGAAGCGGAACGTGCTTATTTAGCTGGAGCTTCAGCTCAGTATGAATCAGAAGTTGTTTATCATAATATGAAAGAAGAATATGATAAACTTGGTATTGTTTTTACGGATACTGATTCAGCTCTTAAAGAATATCCTGAACTTTTCAAAAAATATTTTGCAAAATTGGTGCCGCCAACTGATAATAAATTAGCAGCTTTAAATTCAGCTTTTTGGTCAGGTGGAACCTTTATCTATGTGCCAAAAGGTGTTAAAGTAGATATTCCATTGCAGACTTACTTTCGTATCAATAATGAAGGAACGGGACAATTTGAACGGACCTTGATTATTGTTGATGAAGGTGCCAGCGTGCATTATGTGGAAGGCTGTACAGCACCGACTTATTCAACGGCCAGTCTGCATGCTGCTATTGTCGAAATTTTTGCCCTTGATGGTGCTTATATGCGTTATTCAACCATTCAAAACTGGTCAGATAATGTTTACAATTTGGTCACTAAGCGAGCCAAAGCTATGACAAACGCAACGGTGGAATGGATTGATGGTAATCTGGGAGCCCATACAACCATGAAATACCCATCTGTTTATCTTGACGGAGAAGGTGCGCGAGGCACCATGCTATCCATTGCTTTTGCCAATCGTGGTCAGCATCAGGATACAGGAGCTAAGATGATTCATAACGCTCCTCATACCAGTTCTTCTATTGTCTCCAAATCTATTGCTAAAGGTGGAGGAAAGGTAGATTATCGTGGGCAAGTATCTTTCAATAAGTCATCTCAAAAATCTGTTAGTCATATTGAATGTGATACCATCATTATGGATGATATTTCAGCATCTGATACCATTCCTTTTAATGAAATCCACAATTCACAAGTTGCTCTGGAACATGAAGCTAAGGTTTCAAAAATTTCAGAAGAACAGCTTTACTATCTCATGAGTCGTGGGTTAACGGAGTCAGAAGCTACTGAAATGATTGTCATGGGCTTTGTTGAGCCTTTTACCAAGGAACTTCCGATGGAGTATGCGATTGAACTCAATCGTTTGATTTCCTATGAGATGGAGGGTTCAGTTGGTTAATTAAAACGTTATGATTAAGTTTTAAAAACAATGATAGCTCATTGTTTTTAAAGCTTTTTTATTTACATTAAAGTAAGCTTTAAATCAAGTAGGAAGCCAGCAGATTGATAAAATAACTAAAGGTAAAGGGGCAGATGAATGGTAACTTCAAAATTTTGTTCTGCAGTCCTTAACAAATTAATCTATTCTTTCACTAAACTCACAAGGGAGAGATAGTGGATTTGAAAGGGGTTTCAAAAAATGTTAGAATAAAAGAAATAAGAATTTATTTTTAGTTGTAAAGGGAGACAAGATGAAAAGAAAGTTTATCATTCTTATAAGCCTCTTTGTTAGTCTTTTGATAGTGACAGCTTGTGATCTTCAAAATGTTAATCAGTCTATTAAAAAAGCGCAGCAAGCAGTGAACAAACGAGATGATAAGATGACTGTCAGCGATTTCTTTAAGAAAGTCAAAAGAGCCAATCGTTCTGTAGAAACGGTGCATTTTGATATGACGACTGACGTAGAATCACGTACTCGAAAACATCAGACCATGACAGCTGATATTGGGTATGATTCTTATGCTGCTAGTATTAATAGAGCTAACATTATTATTGAAGAAACAATTAATGGTGTGGATAGTTATCAAGAGTTAGTTGGTAACCAAAACAGTTCTCAATCACGGACTTCTAAAGACGGCAATTGGACTAAGTCAAACGCTGCAGGCAGTTATCGGGTTCATCCTAGTTATTTTAATTTTTTAAAAGTACTCTATACCATGAAGGACGATTTAGTTCTTAAGCAAAGTGGCAATGTTTATAGGCTTGGCTTACGCAGTCAGAATGTAGATATCGTTTCTTTGTTTAAGGAAGAGTTGAATCTCTATTTGAGGGGGGTTAGTCAGTCAGAGTTGAAGAAAGGATTTGAAGTTACCTTTGACAAGAAAACTTTTCATTTAAAAACATTTAAGTTGAGCTTATCTTATGCTGGTAGCAGGGGACAGCTTGATATGATAGCCAAAGGTAAATTTTCGAGGTGGAATAAGCTTTCAGATTCTCAATTTTCTGTATCTGATTCGGATGCTTAGATAACTTGTTCGTCTTACTGATTGAGCTTTAGGTTTTGTAAACTGAAAAAGAATAAAACTCCTCAGCTTGTTTTAGCAGTAATCAGAGAATGGAACAGAAGGATTATAATTCCATACATCAGCACATCAGCCAGCGCCTAAAGATGCTGGCTGATAATTTGGGCTTATAGCCCTAGTGCAGACCACCCGTTTAACGGGTGGTTATGATTCAAGTCTCACTGCTTTTGATTTGTCACCAGACTCTTTTTCATTATAACTTCTCATTGACGTATCTGACAAAATGATTCCACCAGACTTTAAGAAAGAAGCTGCGCTTCACTTCTTTTTTAGCAACTAATGGGATACTCGGTGGTGTCTCTAGGTAGCCTTGACCAACGGGATTGTCATCTTTAAAAGTAGCCTTTGCGATTAGTTGTCCTTTTTTAATAACTGCTGTGTAACCATTTTTTTTAGAAGCGATGGAAACAGTATTTTTTTTATGAGATAGTTTATTTTGAATGACGGTAAAATTCTTTTTAGCGACAGCAGGAACAGTTGTTCTTTTGCCATCAATCACCTTGACCTTGCTTCCTTGATACGTCTGACCTTTGTGAATAAGTGTGATGGGTTCATAGGTATTGTTGACATAGTTTAATAAATTATTAGTTGCTTGAAAACGTGCGGCGTCATCATCACTATCAGACTTGTCGGCATTTAAAACGACAGAAATCAGGCGCATACCATTTTCCTTTGAAGTAGCTACAAAGCAAGCACCTGCTAATTCGGTTGTTCCTGTTTTTAGACCATCAACACCTTCACGCGCATAAGGCATATTTGGCAGCATATAATTATAGGTTTCCATTTTATTTCCTGAAAAATCACTGTTTGTTTTTTCCGTGATTTTTAGAACTTGCGGAAATTCTTTGATTAGGTGATGAGCGACGATAGCAACATCTCTGGCACTCATCATGTTTTCATCTTCAGAGCTGGAGTCGGGATAGATATGATCGCCCAAAGTTTTATTGTTAAGACCAGAAGCATTAACTAGCTTGGCATCTGTAATTCCCCATTCTTGTAGTTGCTTTTTCATCATATCAACGAATTTAGGTTCAGTACCGCCAACTTTTTCAGCCAAAGCGATAGCAGCGCTATTGGCACTAGCAATCATAGAAGCTTCTACTAATTCTTTTACTGTATATTCTCTAGCATCCATGGGGACATTGCTGGCGCTGTAATCCTTTGTCAAACTATAAGGATAGTCAGAAATCTTAACCTTGCTAGACCAGGTGAGATCACCAGATTTAATTTCCTTATAAACCATATAAACAGTCAGCATTTTAGTAATAGAAGCAATACCGGCAGTGGTATCGGCATCCTTTTCATAGAGAATCTTTCCTGTATTAGCTTCAACAGCAATGGCATGCTTAGCAGAGACATCAAAGTTCTCTTCAGCCTTTACCCCAAAGCCGATTAGGGATATTAAAATAAATAGTAAGCATACAATCTTTTTCATCATAAATTTAATTATAGCATAATTTTAAGAGTGAATATGCTTTTCCTAAAAAATCTAATACCCTTAAATAGAGAAGAGAAATTGGACTATTTTTTTAGGAGTAGGACGATAAAACTGATTTTTAGGAGATCGCGATTGTATTTTAAATTTATTTATATATCGTTCATAAATTGGAAGATTCAAAACCAATTTTTTCCTTGACAGAAGCTTGCTAAAAGGGAAGAAATGCGCTAAAATAAAAATGATATTAGTTTCAATTTTCAGATTATTGAAAAGTAAAGAGGAGACATTATGATAGCAATAAAGAAAAGTCCATGGAAACGTGTTGGTTTAGGGCTGGTAACTGTTACTTCAGCAGCTATTTTAGCAGCCTGTGGAAACGGGAACAAACAAACTTCAAAAGATGAGATTAATTGGTATACCCCAGTTGATATCAATTCTTTGGATATTTCAAAAAGTACAGATACTTATTCTGGTATCGCGATTGGAAATTCAGGAAGTAATCTGTTGCGTGTTGATGATAAAGGCAAACCAGCCCCTGACCTTGCTAAAAAAGTGGAAGTGTCAAAAGATGGCTTAACTTACACAGCAACATTGCGCAAGGGCATCAAATGGTCCGATGGTAGTGCCATTACAGCTAAGGATTTTGTTTACTCATGGCAGCGTATGGTTAATCCAAAGACAGCTTCAGAATATTCAGGTCTTGCTGTTGAGTCTCATGTAAAGAATGCCAAAGCCATTAATAGCGGTGACATTAAAGATCTTAATGAACTCGGAGTTAAGGCTGATGGAAATAAAGTTATCTTCACCTTAGAATCACCGACTCCTCAGATGAAATATCTGCTTGCTTTCACAAGCTTTATGCCACAAAAACAATCCTTTGTTGATAAAGTCGGTAGTAAATATGGGACCAATGCCAAGAGTCAAATTTATTCAGGACCTTACACTTTAAGTGGCTGGAATGGCACCAACGGCAGTTTTAAACTGAAAAAGAATAAATATTACTGGAATGCTGACAAGGTCAAAATTGATACCATTAATTTCCAAACGGTAAAAAAACCTGAGACAGCTGTTCAAATGTATAAGCGTGGTGAATTAGATACAGCTAATATTTCAAATACTCCAGCTCTTTTCAAAGCTAACAAGGGCAACAAAGATGTCGTTGATGTCTTTGAAGCAACAACTGCTTACATGCAGTATAACCAAACAGGCACTAACAAAGCTCTAGCTAATAAGAAAATTCGCCAAGCACTGAATTATGCAACTAATCGTAAGGCTTATGTAGAAACAGCGATACCAACAGGTTCACGCGCAGCAACTGGCGTAGCACCTTATAAATTGGCCAAAGTGGATGGTAAGGATCTTTCTAAGTATGTGGCACCGGGCTATACTTATAATGCCGCCAAAGCAAAACAACTCTTTAAGGAAGGTTTGCAAGAGATTGGCGAAACATCAGTGAAATTTACAGTGACTTCCGATGCTGATTCACCTGTAGCTAAATCTGGTCTTGACTATATTAAAGGAGCTTGGGAAAAGGCGCTTCCAGGTTTGACAATTGAAGAAAAATTCGTGCCGTTCAAACAGCGTATTCAAGATACACAAAATCAAAACTTTGAGATTGTCATGTCTCTTTGGGACGGCGACTATCCAGAAGGTTCGACCTTCTACAGTAATTTCACGACAAGTTCACCTTATAATGGTGGAAAATTCGTAAATTCTACTTATGATCAGGCCTATGAAAAAGCAATTACAACGGATGCCTTAAATCCTACAAAGGCAGCTGAAGATTATAAAGTAGCAGAAAAAGCCTTATTTGATGAAGCAAATGTTAATCCAATTTACTTCCGCAGTACGAAGTCATTGCAAAATCCAAGTATCAAGGGTCTGATTCGCAGTTCTACAGGTTTGAATGTGGACTTCACCTATGCTTATAAGAAATAACTTTTAAGATAACAACACTTTTACACATGGCAAGGATTGGCTTGATGCCAGTTCTTGTTTTTATTGGAGAGCTTTCGCCGATAAAAACAAAGAAAAGGAATCATTATGCTCAAATATATTCTTAAACGTTTGGGAATTCTTTTGCTGACTTTATTTATAGTTGTCACTATTACTTTCTTTCTCATGAAAGCGATGAAAGGAACTCCCTTTAACAATCCCAAATTAAGTCCGGATGCTATTGCTGCTCTGAACGTTCAATATGGTCTAGATAAACCTCAATGGCAACAATATTTGCTCTATTTGAAAAATGTCTTCACAGGTGACTTAGGAACTAGTTTTCAATATACCAATCAATCTGTGACGACACTTATTGTTCAAAGGCTAGGTATTTCTGCCCAACTTGGTTTACAAGCACTTGTCTTAGGTGTTGGAATGGGTTTGATTGTAGGTGCTCTTTCTGCGCGTCATCAAAATGATAAAATAGATGGCCTCCTAAGTGTCATTTCAACACTTGGTTATTCTGTTCCTTCTTTCATTTTGGCTGTTTTCTTGTTGAATACATTTGGCTATCGTCTGCAATTCTTACCTGTATCTGGTTGGGGCTCTTTTGCTCAAACCATTCTGCCGACCTTGGCGTTATCATTTAATCCATTTGCAGTAACAACTCGTTTTGTTAGAAGTGAGATGATTGAAGCTTTGAACTCTGATTACATTCAACTGGCGCGTGCTAAAGGTTTGACAGAACGTCAGGTTGCCAATCATCACGCCTATCGCAATTCAATGATTCCTGTTTTGACCTTAGTGGGTCCTATGGCTGCTAATCTTTTAACAGGTTCTGTGTTGATTGAGAGAATTTTTTCGATTCCGGGTATCGGGGAGCAGTTTGTGAATTCCATCCCTTCCAATGATTATCCTGTTATCATGGGAACGACGATTGTTTATGCTGTTATGTTGATGAGTATGATCTTATTGACAGATATCGTTACCAGCATTGTTGATCCGCGCGTTCGTTTGCAGTAAGGAGAGTGACATGTCAGATAAAAATAGAGAGTTTGTGCTCATTGGGGCAGGAAGTACCAAAGCACAAGAAAAAATTGAAAAGCCGGCTCTATCTTTCTTACAAGATGCTTGGCGACGGTTAAAGAAAAATAAGTTAGCAGTTGTTTCACTTTGGTTTTTAACCTTATTAATCTCTTTTTCTTTGGTATCTCCTTTGTTTGTATCACAAAAAGATGCTAATAGTTTTGATTCGGACAAGGTATCAACTTATAGTAATTTGCCGCCTAATAGCGGTCTTGGTATTCCGGGTTGGAATGGTGTTTTTCAGATGCCAGGCTCTAGCAAGGCATCCAATGTCTATGAAGATCAAGCCGTTCCAAAAGGGAAAACATTCCTTTTGGGAACCGATAGTTTGGGACGCAGTCTAGGTAAGCGGATTATTGTTGGTGTTCGTATTTCGCTTTTAGTAGCAGTCGCTGCTACCTGCATTGACTTACTTATTGGGGTTGTTTATGGTCTGACTTCGGGTTATGTTGGCGGTGCTGTTGATATCATTATGCAGCGGATTATTGAAATTATTTCTTCTGTTCCAAATCTAATTATCGTAACCATGTTAGGGCTTTTATTAGGGAATGGGATTATTGCAATTATCTTGTCCATTGCTTTAACGGGTTGGACTTCAATGGCAAGGCAGGTTCGAAACATGACCTTATCATATAAGGAAAGGGATTTTGTTTTAGCTGCCAGAACTTTAGGTGAAAGCAGTCCTAAAATTGCTTTTAAACATATTTTACCCAATATTTCTGGTGTTATTATTGTGCAAATTATGATGACGATTCCTTCTGCCATTATGTATGAAGCTATTCTTTCAGCTATCAATTTAGGAGTAAAACCACCAACGTCTTCTTTGGGTTCTCTTATTTCTGATGCTCAAGAAAATTTACAATATTACCCTTATCAAATCATCTTACCGGCTCTTGCTTTAGTCTTTATTTCTTTAGCGTTTATTTTACTTGGAGATGGTTTACGTGATGCATTTGATCCAAAATCAGGACAAGACTAGGAGGAAAATATGAGTAAGGAAAAAATTTTACAAGTCAATAACCTCCATGTCAATTTTCATACCTATGCAGGTGAAGTAAAAGCTATTCGCGATGTTAGTTTTTATTTAGAAAAAGGGGAAACACTGGCTATTGTTGGCGAATCTGGTTCTGGAAAGTCGGTAACCACACGAACTTTAATGGGGTTGTCAGCAAAGAATGCTGAGATTTTCGGAGATATTGAGTTTAAGGGACGCAATCTAAATGATTTGAAGGAAGAAGACTGGGTTCATATTCGCGGAAATGATATTTCCATGATTTTCCAAGATCCTATGACAAGTTTGGATCCAACCATGCGTATTGGCCTTCAAATTGCTGAACCTATTATCAAGCATGAAAAAGTAACTAAAAAAGAAGCTCTCAAGCGGGCTCTTGACATGATGGAAAAGGTTGGTATTCCCAATGCGCAAGAACACATCAACGATTATCCTCATCAGTGGTCAGGCGGTATGCGCCAGCGCGCTGTCATAGCTATTGCTTTGGCAACTAATCCTGAAATCCTTATTGCAGATGAACCAACGACGGCTCTTGATGTTACCATTCAAGCACAAATTCTTCATTTAATGAAAGAAATCCAAAAGAATACTGACTCTTCCATTATCTTTATCACTCATGATTTGGGTGTCGTTGCAGGTATGGCAGACCGTGTTGCTGTTATGTATGCAGGCAAGATTGTGGAATATGGTACAGTAGATGAGGTTTTCTACAACCCACAGCATCCCTACACTTGGGGGCTTCTCAATTCGATGCCTACAACTAATACAGCTTCAGGCAGTTTGCATTCAATTCCCGGAACACCGCCTGACTTGTTGCAGCCCCCTCAAGGAGATGCTTTTGCTCCAAGAAATGAATTCGCTCTTGATATTGATCTTAAGGAGGAGCCGCCATTTTTTAAAGTTAGTGATTCACATTATGCTGCTACTTGGCTGTTAGATGATCGTGCTCCTAAGATTACTCCGCCGGAAAGAATTTTGCAGCGTTGGGAAAAATGGAAGAGCTTACAGGGAGAAAAGCATAATGACTGAAAATCGTAAAAAACTAGTTGAAGTCAAAAATGTTTCTTTGACATTCAATAAAGGAAAAGCCAACCAAGTAAAAGCAATAGATAATGTCAGCTTTGATATCTATGAAGGAGAAGTTTTTGGACTTGTTGGGGAATCTGGCTCAGGTAAGACGACAATTGGCCGTGCTATTTTAAAACTTTACAATATTGATAAAGGAGAAATTGATTTCGAAGGTGAAACGATTTCAAAATTAAAGGGAAAATCATTGTTTAATTTTCGTAAGAAAGCGCAAATGATTTTCCAAGATCCTCAAGCCAGCTTGAATAGTCGCATGAAAGTTAGGGATATTATTGCTGAAGGACTTGATGTTCATAAATTGGTTAAAAATAAGGCAGACCGTGACGCAAAAGTTCAGGATTTACTGGATCTGGTTGGGTTAAATAAGGATCATTTAACACGTTATCCGCATGAATTTTCAGGCGGTCAGCGTCAACGGATTGGGATTGCTCGTGCTTTGGCGGTTGAGCCTAAATTCATTATTGCTGATGAGCCCATCTCTGCTTTGGATGTCTCTATCCAAGCTCAGGTTGTTAATCTCATGCAAAAACTGCAGCATGAACAGGGACTAACGTACCTGTTCATTGCTCATGATTTATCAATGGTTAAGTATATTTCGGATCGCATTGGTGTGATGCATTGGGGAAAAATTGTGGAAATTGGGACATCTGATGAGGTTTACCATCACCCCATTCATCCTTATACTCAAAGTCTCTTATCAGCTGTTCCTGAACCCGATCCAGTTTTAGAACGTCAACGTATTCATAAAGTTTATGACCCAGTTGATGAGTTAGATGGGCAGGAACGAGAAATGAGAGAAATTACACCGGGGCATTTTGTTTTATCAACAGAAGAAGAGGCAAAAGCCTATAAGAAAAAATAAAGCTGAGCTGAAAGCCCTATTTTAACTGTACTAATGACAAAATCTCATTTTTGAAATAGCTGAATTAATTCATTTGATACAGCGTGTTTTCTTGTTTTTAAGTGATATTTAATATCAGACCATTTTAATCCTAATAATCATTTGTTTTTTATGTTTGATGGTATCGTAACTTTTAGAATTTGTATTCCTAACTTTTTTGAGTGGTTAAGGAACCTGTCAATATTCTTTTTACTACAGCAGAAATTATTCTTACATGAAGAGTGAGCCAAAATTGGTAATTGTAATGAATTGCGATTTCGATTTTGTCGGTTCACTCTTTTTTACTAAGCTAGCATTATCTCATAAATAAAATCGTTTATTATTGACTTTTGAGATAATACATAAGAGAAATCATTATATGTGGTTTAGTGAAAGTTATTGGCGTCTGCTTTTTGTTTCTTTGTAAATGTTAATAATAAGATAAAACGTGCTCATAATTTGTCTAGTTTATTTTTTGTTTTTTATTGAGTATGAAACCTTTTGGGAATCATACTTACTATTTGTTTCATTTATTTTAGAATTTTTAATAAAATAAGCAAAACATTTGTCACTAATTAGTAGTAATGTTATTATATTAGCATAATGACAATGGAGGTAATTATTTATGTCAAATTTTTTAGATTTACAAAAACAACGTCGCAGTATCTATGCCTTAGGCAAAACTGTTGATTTATCAAAGGCTGAATTAGTTGCATTAATTCAAAATGCCATTAAGCAGGCGCCGTCAGCTTTTAATTCGCAAACCAGTCGTGCTCTCGTTCTTTTTGGGCAGGACTCTCAAGATTTTTGGAATAAAATTGCTTACAGTGAATTAGAAAAAGTCACACCAGCAGAAGCCTTTGCAGGGACAAAAGCGAAGTTGGAAAGTTTTGCTGCTGGAGTTGGAACCATTCTGCTATTTGAAGATCAAGCTGTTGTCAGAAATTTAGAAGAAAACTTTCCGCTTTATGCGGAGAATTTCCAGCCTTGGTCTGAACAAGCACACGGTATTGCTCTTTATGCTATTTGGTTAGCACTAGCTGAACAAAATATTGGTATGAGTGTTCAGCACTACAATCCGCTTGTTGATGCTCAAGTTGCTGAAAAATATGATTTACCAGCTAACTGGAAATTGCGTGCACAAATACCTTTTGGTTCAATTGAAGCATCTGCTGGTGAGAAAGAATTCATGGCAGACCAAGAACGTTTCAAAGTATTTGGTGACTAGTCATTGAAAATTTTATTTTAACAAGTAATAAGATAAGACGAAAATGCCTTGAAAGAGGTATTTTTTCTTGCACACAATTTTAATGACGATGCTATCCACCGAAAGCTAACTGGCAAAAAAGAAGTCAATCAATAAATAAGAATAACTTCTCCAACAAGTCTAATGTCAAAAGAAGCAAAGGATATTTTATCTTGTCAGTTTAGGAATATTTCCAATTTACGGGTGTTCTGCAAAATAGTCTTTGTACAAGGAAAAGAATTGTTCTCGTTTATTGATGGCCATCTTGATATAAATATTGTGAATGTGAGTTTTTACTGTGCCAACAGAGAGGTAAAGTTCCTTAGCAATCTCTTGATTTTGTTTATGTTCCAGCAAAAGTTGGCAAATGTCTTGTTCTCGTTCTGTCAAGTGGTAATAGTCAAAAAAGTCTTGAATAGCATCTTTAGATAAAGCCTTTGTTTGTAAAGCTTGGTTTCTTTTTTCCAAGAGAGGATAATCTTTTAAAAAATAATAAAGAAGAAGCCAGCAGGCAATGATGGAAAAGAGATCTTCTGAAACATTTCGATTCATAATTTTTGTATTAAAAATACTGTATTGATCAACAGTGAAAATAACAAAAGTGTCCTCAATTAAAATAGCAACACTGGCAATCATAGCTAGCAAAGCGATTAATTTTAAATATTTTTTACCTAACTTGCTTACATTTTCCTTCTTACTATTGAAAAAGGCTATCAAGCCTGTATAAAACAGAAGCAATTGATTTGGTAGGTAATAGAGGTATACCTTTGTAGCTGTATTGGGCAGTGATGGTAGTGATGGTAAGAGCATAAAGAGAAAAATAGCTAGTAAGATGAGGTATTCCCACCAAGGCATTTTCCGTTTACTTAAATAATGAACAATCCATAACTGACAAAAGTTGTTAACGAGAAAAACAGTTGTTTTAATGAAAGAAGTTCCTTGAAAGGAACTGTTGTAATTGGAAGCAAAACTTGAAATAATTTCAGTCATTGAAATAACAGAATTATCTAAGATAAAAAAGAGCAGATAAAGAGAAGTGACTAAGTAAAGTGTCTTCTTTTTTTTATTTTTTTCTCTTATAAAGAAGCTTACAGAAAAGGCCATGGTAATGGCATAAAGCATCATTAATAATAGATTATAGATATAGATGAGTTCAATTTTCATGGAAGAACCCTCCTTTAATTTCTCTTTAATATCTATAGTAATTATATCATTCAAATAAACTTTTATTGAAAAGGCTTTGTAAAAAAGGCCTAAACCTTGGGTTTATTTTTTAAAAACGGTTTATTTCATAAGGTTTAGTTAGCTAAACCTTTGTTTGTAATCGTTTACAGCTCAAAGTTTATAGTAAACTGCCCTTTAAAAAAATATGATGGAAATGAAAAAAATAGAGGAGGCTTCTATGATGAAAAAAACAGATTATATTACGACAGAGGATTTTTCTAAAGAAGAATTGCTAAAATTGGTAGATTTATCTTTAAAAATCAAGGCCTGTATCAAAAATGGCTACTATCCCCCCTTATTGGAACACAAAAGTTTAGGGATGATTTTTCAACAAACCTCAACACGAACACGTGTTTCCTTTGAAACAGCCATGAGCCAACTTGGAGGTCATGCACAATATTTAGCACCGGGACAAATTCAGCTTGGAGGTCATGAAACGATTGAGGATACGTCAACTGTTCTTTCCCGATTGGATGATATCTTAATGGCCCGTGTTGAACGTCACCAAAGTGTAGTAGACTTGGCTAGATGTGCTTCTATTCCAGTTATTAACGGGATGTCTGATTATAATCATCCAACTCAGGAACTTGGAGATCTCTGTACAATGATAGAACATTTGCCAGCTGGTAAAAAGTTAGAAGATTGCAAAGTTGTCTTTGTTGGAGATGCGACACAGGTTTGTTTTTCTCTTGCTCTAATAACGACTAAAATGGGAATGGAATTTGTTCACTTTGGACCTAAAGGATTTCAATTAAACGACATGCATAAGGAAAAGTTAGATAAAATTTGTGAACGATCTGGTGGAAAATACACTGTAACTGATAATGAAGATGCCATTGAAGGTGCTGATTTCCTTTATACAGATGTTTGGTATGGTCTATACGAAGCAGAATTATCTGAGGAAGAACGGATGCAAATTTTCTTCCCTAAATATCAAGTCGATAGTCAAATGATGGCTAAAGCTGGTGCGGACTGCAAATTCATGCATTGCTTGCCAGCAACTCGTGGTGAAGAGATTACAGATGAAGTGATGGACGGTCCTCATTCTATTTGCTTTGACGAAGCAGAAAATCGTTTGACTTCCATTAGAGGATTGCTCGTTTATCTTTTAAGGGATTATAGGGAAAAGAATCCTTATGATTTAGTGAAGCAGGAAAAGGCTAAGGAAGAATTAGAAACTTTTTTGAAGCCGGAATAGGTAATTATGTGAGAATGGGACAGACTACCATGCTTGATACGCAATCATGTCTGTCCTAAACTCCTAACTTCCCTATTTAAAAGAAAGGAAGATACCTATGGAAGGAAAGAAAAAATTTAGTTTATTTAGTGCAGTACTTTCTGTTATTTGTGTCGTCTTTGTTGCTGAAGCGGCTGCTCCGGTAGCTGCTATTGGGAATTCTCAATTCTTTTGGTGGCTCTTTTTATTAATTGCCTTTCTTCTACCTTATGGTTTGATTTCATCTGAATTGGGAACAACTTATATTGGTGATGGTGGTATCTATGATTGGGTGACCAAGGCTTTTGGTCATAAATGGGGCTCTCGAGTGGCTTGGTATTATTGGATTAATTTTCCACTCTGGCTAGCTTCTCTGGCAGTTATGACACCGGGTTTATTAACAACAGTTACTGGACACAACTTTTCAACTGTTACAGCTATTATTGTTGAACTCATTTTTATTTGGCTGGTTATTTGGATTAGTTTTTATCCCGTGAGTGATAGTATTTGGATTTTAAATGGTGCAGCTGTCATTAAAATGTTATTGGCCTTACTTGTTGGTGGCTTGGGCCTTTATGTGGCCCTGACCAAGGGCATGGCAAATGAAATGACCTTAAAGTCACTGTTGCCTTCTTTTAATCTGAACAGTCTCTCTTATATTTCAGTTATTATTTTTAACCTGCTCGGTTTTGAGGTTATTTGTACTTTTGCAGGAGATATGGAAAATCCTAAAAAGCAAATTCCTCAATCTATTATTGTTGCAGGTCTGGTAATTGCAGCTATCTATATTTTTTCTGCTTTTGGTATTGGCGTCTCAATTCCAACGGATAAGATTTCAACCAGCAGTGGTATGATGGATAGTTTTAAATTATTAACAGGCTCAACGGGCGGTTGGTTTATCATGACCATGGCTTTTCTATTTTTATTGACCTTGTTTGGCAATATGATTTCTTGGTCTCTCGGTGTTAATAATACAGCTTCTTATGCTGCAGAAAATGGAGACATGCCCCAATTTTTTGCTAAAAGAAGTCGCAAAAGAGATATGCCAATTGGTGCTGCTCTTGCTAATGGTATTGTTGCTAGCATTGTGGTTGTTATTGCCCCATTTTTGCCCAATCAAGATTTATTCTGGGCTTTCTTCTCCTTAAACTTAGTCATGTTTTTATTGTCTTATGTTCCTGTATTTCCAGCATTTTTCAAGTTGAGAAAAATAGATCCGGATACACCGCGTCCTTTTAAGGTTAGTGGCAATGATAGTTTTTTGAGATTACTTGTTATTTTACCAATGATTTTAATTATCATTTCCTTGATTTTTACTGCTCTACCACTGGCTTTTGATTCTGAAACTTTAGCTTCAAAATTACCAATAACAATTGGTTCTCTTATTTTTATAGGGATAGGTGAACTTATTATTATCATCAAAAAAATAAAGAAATGAGGTAAGAAAATGGCAAAACGTATTAAAAATACAACTCCAAAACAAGATGGCTTTAGAATGCCAGGTGAATTTGAAAAACAAAAACAAATTTGGATGCTTTGGCCTTGGCGCAATGATAATTGGCGGTTGGGAGCTAAACCTGCTCAAAAGGCTTTTTTAGAAGTAGCTGAGGCTATTAGTGAGTTCGAGCCTGTCTCTCTTTGTGTTCCGCCACTGCAATATGAAAATGCTTTGGCTCGCGTATCAGAATTGGGTAGTCATAATATTCGAATTATTGAAATGACCAATGATGATGCTTGGATTCGTGACTGTGGTCCAACATTTCTGGTGAATGACAAAGGAGATTTGCGTGCGGTTGATTGGGAATTCAATGCCTGGGGAGGCTTAGTCGATGGTCTTTATTTTCCTTGGGACCAAGATGCTTTAGTAGCACGTAAGGTTTGTGAAATAGAAGGTGTGGATTCTTACAAAACGAAAGATTTTGTTCTTGAAGGAGGTTCTATCCATGTGGATGGCGAAGGAACCGTTTTGGTAACAGAAATGTGTCTGTTACATCCTAGTCGTAATCCGCATCTGACCAAAGAAGATATTGAAGATAAATTGAAGGACTATCTTAATTGTGAAAAGGTTCTTTGGGTCAAGGATGGCATTGATCCTTATGAAACGAATGGTCATATTGATGATGTTGCCTGCTTTATTCGTCCGGGGGAAGTTGCCTGCATCTATACAGATGATAAGGAACATCCTTTTTATCAGGAAGCTAAAGCAGCTTATGACTTCTTGTCTCAACAGACAGATGCCAAGGGACGTCCTTTAAAGGTTCATAAAATGTGCGTGACCAAGGAACCCTGTTATCTGCAGGAAGCTGCAACCATTGACTATGTTGAAGGCAGTATTCCACGTGAAGAAGGAGAAATGGCGATTGCCTCTTATTTGAATTTCTTGATTGTTAATGGAGGGATTATTTTACCGCAGTATGGGGATGAAAATGATCAACTAGCTAAACAGCAGGTACAGGAAATGTTTCCAGATAGAAAAGTCGTTGGTGTGAGAACAGAAGAAATTGCTTACGGTGGTGGCAATATTCACTGTATTACACAACAGCAACCTGCAACTTAAACTAATTAATCAGTGAAAATGGAGAAAATGTATGGCAAAAAGAAAAATTGTCATTGCATTAGGGGGAAATGCAATTTTGTCTAGAGATGCTTCTGCCAAAGCACAGCAGGCAGCATTGGCTCAGACTGCCAAATATCTGGTCCAATTCATTAAAAATGGTGATGATTTAGTCATTACTCATGGGAATGGTCCGCAGGTAGGTAATCTGTTATTGCAACAAACAGCTGCTGATTCTTATGACAATCCAGCGCTTCCCTTGGATACCCTAGTGGCCATGACAGAAGGTTCCATTAGTTATTGGTTACAAAATGCCTTAATCAATGAGTTAAGGAAACAATCCATTGATAAGGAAGTTGTGTCTATGGTAACAGAAGTACTTGTATCAGCTGAAGATCCCGCTTTTGACCATCCCAGTAAACCCATCGGTCCTTTTCTTAGTGAGGAAGAAGCCTATTTGCAAGAAAAGATGACTGGTGCTACTTATAAAGTAGATGCAGGCAGAGGTTGGCGAAAAGTAGTTGCTTCTCCCAAGCCAATTGCCATTCAGGAAATAGCAACGATAAAATCTTTGCTTAATACAGGAGCTGTTGTTATTACAGCAGGTGGCGGTGGCATTCCGGTTATTGAAGACCCTAAAACAAAAGAATTAATGGGTGTGGAAGCTGTTATTGATAAAGATTTTGCCAGTCAATTATTGGCCGAAAAAATCAAAGCTGATTTATTTATTATTTTGACTGGTGTTGATCATGTTTATATTCATTATGGTCAACCTAATCAAGAAAAATTAGAAAAAGTAACAGCAAGTCAGCTAAAAGCATGGAAGGATCAACAACAATTTGCAGCAGGTAGCATGCTACCAAAAGTAGAAGCAGCAATTGCCTTTGTTGAAGCACATCCCAGTGGAAAAGCCATTATTACTTCTTTAGAAAATATAGCAAATGTTATTTCAGAAGGAAGTGGCACACAAATTACGGCTAATTAAGATGATGTTTGGAAACAAACTATTCTGGCCTGTCGACCATTGAAGACTAACTGACAAAAAAGAAGTCAATCAAGTAGATGGGAAATAGGTTTTCGAACGAGTCTTTTATAAAATAGTTTGATGCAGTGGTTGGGAGTAAGACTGGAACTGGCTTTGTTAGTTCTAGTCTTACTCCTCTTTTGCTTTATTCTTCAAATGATAATTGCGCAGCAATCTTGCTATCTGTCTCACTCTTTAATATACTAGTCTCAGAATTAATGGAATCAGGGAAATCTTTGAATATTACATTTGGTATTATCAAAAAAATCAGCTAAATGTAAGTTTACATTTGACCATCATTTAAAAAATCCACCCAAATGTAAGTTTACATTTGGATGAAAAATAAAAAAATGAGGCTGGGACAGCAATCATGCGTATCTGTTCCAGCCTCTTACAGTGTAAAAATGAAAGGAAGCCTATGCAATAATAATTATATCTTGGTGCTTATTTCAGGAAAGAGCTTGGCTAGAATTTTGCCTGTGATAACTTGTCCCGGTCCTTGGTAGCAATAGGTATGCATATACATGGATGGATTGAAATTGAGCTCAATGCAGGTACAGTTTGGCTTTCCCTTGCTGGCTTTTAAGTTGGTATCTGGAATGATCAAATCCACCCCACAAACCCAAGCTCCCATTGCTGTCGCCATATTAGCTGCTAGTTTTTTGTAGCTAGGATCCATGGTTTCTGTCACATCAATCGAATCGCCGCCAGTTGAGATATTGGAATTACCACGAAGATTCACCTTCTTGCCCTTTGGTAAGATGTCTTCTGGGGTATAACCTTCTTGCTGCAGCATCAGTAATTCAATATCACCGAGATCAATGATTTCAAGTGGAGAGCGATGCTCCCGACCACGAAGAGGATCCCTATTTTTTTGTGCCACGAGCTGCCGAACAGTACTATGGCCGTCTCCAACGACGTTGGCCGCAACCCGCAAGAGAACAGCCTCACATTTACCGTCCAGAATGAAGAAACGGTATTCTGTTCCTGGTATAAATTCTTCCACAAGGACCGAATAGTCTTCAATAAAGGCAATGTCAAGTGCTTTTTCGTAATCATTGTGACTGGCTGCTGTTTCAAAAATAGAAATCCCAAGTCCGAAATTGGTTGTCTTAGGTTTAACAACAATAGGTTTATTTTTGATTTGGGAATAATAGCGGAGGGCCTCGTCTTTATTGTCAAATTCAGCTCCTGCTGGGACAGGGTAGCCGTTTTCTCTTAGTATTTTTTTAGTCACCACTTTATTGGCCATGGCTAGGGGGATAACGTAGTTATCTTTAGAAGTCATGTTGCCATTTTTGACATATTCAATATGGTCATTATGCCACAGTTTGAGAAATTGATCATTTTCATCTAAAATTTCAAAATGAATTCCTTTTTGGATGGTATCAAAAAGCAGCATTTGTGTTGACAATTCCATGTTTTCATAGCCCTTGAGGGCATAATAATCTTGCCAAGCGTAATTATGATAATTTTGCCCTTTTTTCTGTCCAAAATGCTCCAATGAGGCATGCTTAATATGCTCAAAAAGACGGCCGCTTAGAGTTAACTTAGGATTTTCAACTTGTTTTTTGATAGCAATTAGTAAATCATCATAGTAACTTGGTAATTTAAAGTGTTTAATTAAGGCTTCCATTGCTTCTATAATAAGGGAAGCAGAGTTCTCCTTTGGTAATTTTTTCAGAGGATGGCTTAATGCAATTTTATCATTAAGTTTTTGAGCCTTATCAAGTGCTTGATTCAGTTTTTTTGGTGTGTCAAGCCAGAGCATGGCCAAGATAAAGAGATGGACACTGTCAATGGTTTCTTGCGTAATGCCGCGATTATTGAAGGGATTAAGATCAAAACAGCGAAATTCTAAATAAGTGATTCCTTTAGTAAGATAGTCACGATTATGCTTACTGCCACGCAAACGAACAGCTGAATAGAATTCTTTTTCAGCTGATAGAGCACCGCTTTTAACATAATGCTCAATACTTGAGATATAATTTTCGAGACTGTCGAAAGGAACCTTGACATCATCAGTATTGACATAGCCTAAATGACTGTTTCGGATTGAGCGAACAGTTTGGCTGAGCTCTTCATTTAAAAATCCTTTTTCAGCCAAGGGACTAGCCCCATAAAGGTAGGTCAGGAACCAACGATAGTTTAAGAAATTCTGAGCCACTTTTAAGTAGAGGTCATTTTTAAAGTCAATGAAAGACTGATAACCGCTAAGTTCAAAAAGTTCATTCATTAAATCAGCACCTAGCTCCATGTTATAATGAATGCCAGATATAGATTGCAGGATTTTTCCATATTTTTTATCTAAATACTGACGATAGGAAAATTCAAAGTCATCTTCTAACTGGGCAATTTCAATTTCGTCTTCTGTAATTTGAGGTGGCATAGACAAAGGCCAAAGGTATTGGTTTTGGTCAATACTGCGCTCTGCAACATCAGTAATAGCCCCTAAAAAACGAAGGACTTCCTTGCTGGAATGAGCGACAGGCGTGATTAGTTCCATCTGAGACTCACTGTAATCTGTTTGAATATAAGGATGAAACTGGCGAGAACCCAGTACTGTTGGATGAGGTGTCTGAGCTAGCCGGTGGTCTGTTTTATTGATACGGAGACTTTCTCTTTCTAAACCAAAATTAGCTTGAAGAAGGGGTAAGTCAGAATTTGCATGCTGTAATAATTGATTGATGTGCATAGGCTGCCTCGCTTCATTGTAGATAGTAATAGTGTACAATAAATTCCCTCCTTCTGACAATTCTTTGCTACGTTTCTTGAAAAATAGTCGGAAATTTCATATACTTTATAAGTAAGATATTCTTGCGGGTGAAACTCCTGCCATGTCTATTGAGAAAGGATGTGGAGCTGTTTATTGACAGCTCAGTATCAAGAATTATGACTTCAGTTGTTGTTGTTGGAACCCAGTGGGGAGATGAAGGTAAAGGAAAAATTACCGATTTTTTATCTGCTGATGCAGAAGTGATTGCACGTTATCAGGGCGGAGATAATGCAGGGCATACCATTGTTATTGATGGGAAAAAATTTAAACTGCATTTAATTCCGTCAGGAATTTTCTTTCCTGAAAAGGTTTCTGTTATTGGTAATGGGATGGTTGTCAATCCCAAATCATTGGTTGAAGAATTAGATTATCTTCATCAAGAAGGTGTTGCAACAGATAATCTTCGTATTTCTGATCGTGCCCATATTATTTTGCCTTATCATATTAAACTTGACCAATTACAAGAAGCGTCCAAGGGGGATAATAAAATCGGGACTACTAATAAAGGAATCGGCCCTGCCTATATGGATAAGGCTGCACGCGTTGGTATTCGGATTGCTGACTTGCTTGATAAGGACATTTTTGCAGAACGTCTAAAAGCAAATTTGGCAGAAAAAAATCGCCTTTTTGAAAAAATGTATGAGTCGGCTCCAGTAGCCTTTGATACTATTTTTGATGAGTACTATGCTTATGGTCAAAAGATTAAAGATTATGTCACTGATACCTCTGTTATCCTAAATAAGGCTCTTGATAAAGGGAGACGGGTTCTCTTTGAAGGAGCTCAAGGAGTTATGCTTGATATTGACCAAGGAACCTATCCATTTGTAACTTCATCAAATCCAGTTGCAGGTGGCGTTACCATCGGATCTGGTGTTGGACCAAGTAAAATCAATAAGGTTGTTGGTGTCTGCAAAGCCTATACCAGCCGTGTAGGTGATGGTCCTTTCCCCACAGAACTTTTTGACCAAACGGGAGAGCGCATTCGTGAAGTTGGGCATGAATACGGGACAACAACAGGGCGTCCGCGTCGAGTTGGTTGGTTTGACTCAGTTGTTATGCGTCACAGCCGCCGTGTATCAGGCATTACCAATTTATCTCTTAACTGTATTGATGTACTTTCAGGTCTTGATATCGTAAAAATCTGTGTAGCCTATGATTTGGATGGAAAACGGATTGATCACTACCCTGCCAGTCTCGAACAACTCAAACGCTGTAAACCTATTTATGAAGAATTGCCGGGCTGGTCTGAAGATATTACAGGGGTTCGCAGTTTAGAAGATCTTCCTGAAAATGCTCGTAATTATGTCCGCCGTGTAAGTGAATTAGTTGGTGTTCGTATTTCTACTTTCTCGGTTGGTCCAGATCGTGATCAGACTAATATTTTGGAAAGTGTCTGGGGATTGTAAAGTTAATAATTTTTATGCTATAAAAAAGAAGTTGCTTGTGTGACTTCTTTTTCATTTGGTGCGATTTTAACCATTTGTATAACTGCAAATAAAATTCCTTCTATGTTGAATTCCAAGAAGCTTTCTTTTAATGTTTAAAATTTAATTGGATAAAAATTAAGAATATCTTCTAAATTTCGACTCATTTAAAAAGCAGAAAATTATAGTCCAATTGTGAACACTTGTATGTGTGATTATTGGTCTTGTTGTTAGCATTTTCAAGAATTATAATAAAACTATAAAAAAACTTCAAATCTTTTTAGAAAAGAGGAAAACATATGAATATTCTTATTAATATTCTAACTTGGTTCTCGCAAAATATTTTGCAAAAACCGGCCTTTTTTGTAGGTATCTTAGTATTAATTGGATACTTGCTCCTCAAAAAACCATTACACGATGTATTTGCTGGTTTCATTAAGGCAACTGTTGGATATATGATTCTGGATGTTGGTGCTGGCGGTCTAGTGACAACCTTTCGTCCCATTTTAGCAGCACTTAATTATAAATTCAAAATTGGTGCGGCGGTTATTGACCCATATTTTGGACTGACAGCAGCAAATGAAAAGATTGCTCAAGAGTTCCCTAGATTTATTGGTACAGCAACAACAGCACTCTTGATTGGCTTCTTCTTCAATATTCTTCTGGTTGCCCTTCGTAAGATTACTAAAATTCGTACCTTGTTCATTACAGGTCACATCATGGTACAACAAGCTGCGACAGTTACCTTGATGGTTATCCTTTTAATTCCAGCTTTTCGCAATCAGTTCTGGGGAACTTTAGCTGTAGGGATCATCTGTGGTCTTTATTGGGCGGTTAGTTCTAATATGACTGTTGAGCCAACACAGCGCTTAACTGGCGGCGGTGGTTTTGCTATCGGACACCAACAGCAATTTGCTATTTGGTTTACGGATAAGATTGCTCCAAAACTTGGTAAAAAAGAAGAAAATTTGGACAACTTGAAATTGCCAGCTTTCTTAAATATCTTCCATGATACAGTTGTTGCCTCAGCAACCTTGATGCTCGTCTTCTTTGGTGCTATCTTGGCTATCCTTGGTCCGGATATTATGTCTAATCCAAAGGTGATTACAACGGGTACCCTGTTTGATCCAACCAAACAAGCCTTCTTTATGTACGTTGTTCAAACGGCCTTTACTTTTTCTGTTTATCTTTTTGTCTTGATGCAAGGTGTGCGGATGTTTGTCGGTGAACTGACCAATGCTTTCCAAGGTATCTCTAACAAACTTCTCCCTGGTTCTTTCCCAGCAGTTGACGTTGCGGCGTCCTATGGTTTTGGATCACCTAGTGCAGTCCTCTTTGGTTTTGCAACTGGACTTATTGGACAGTTAATTACAATCGTGTTATTGATTGTCTTTAAGAATCCAGTCTTGATTATCACAGGTTTCGTTCCAGTATTCTTTGATAATGCTGCGATTGCTGTTTATGCCGACAAACGCGGAGGTTGGAAAGCAGCAGTTGTTCTGTCATTCTTATCAGGTGTGCTTCAAGTGGCACTTGGTGCAGTTGCAGTTGCTCTTCTAGGTCTGGCAGGATTTGGCGGTTATCATGGCAACATTGACTTTGAAATTCCATGGGTGCCATTTGCTTATCTTTTCAAATATGCAGGAGTTATCGGTTATGCTCTTGTGGCAGTCTTCTTACTTGCTATCCCGCAAATTCAATTTGCTAAAGCAAAAGATAAGGAAGCCTACTATCGTGGAGATGCTCAAGCAGAATAATCAGCTAATATGAATTTAGCCTATCATTGTGTTATAATAGGCACGATCATTTATAGGAGGAAAATTATGGTTAAAGTTCTTACAGCATGCGGAAATGGCATGGGCTCATCAATGGTTATTAAAATGAAGGTTGAAAATGCTTTGCGTCAATTAGGTGTATCGGATATTGAATCAGCATCATGTTCAGTTGGCGAAGCCAAAGGTTTAGCTTCAAATTATGATATTGTTGTCGCTTCGAACCACCTCATTCATGAATTGGACGGCCGTACGAATGGTAAATTAATTGGTCTTGATAATTTAATGGATGATAATGAAATTAAGACAAAATTGGAAGAAGCATTGAAATAAAAAGCGTAGTGGGTGTCTTCAATTTTGCTGAAGGCACCTATAGTTTTTAAGAAAGGAAGGATACGATGAACTTAGCACAAGCCTTTAAAGAAAATCATTCAATCCGATTAGGGTTAACAGCCAAAGATTGGAAAGAAGCTGTTAAACTGTCTGTCACCCCTCTTATTGAAAGCGGTGCAGTAAAACCTGAATACTATAATGCTATTATTGAGTCAACTGAAAGTTATGGACCTTATTATATCTTAATGCCGGGTATGGCTATGCCTCATGCTCGTCCAGAAGCAGGCGTACAGCGCGATGCCTTTTCATTAGTGACATTGACAGAGCCTGTTACCTTTACAGATGGCAAAGAAGTTCAAGTTCTCCTTGCTCTTGCAGCGACTAGTTCAAAAATTCATACATCAGTAGCTATTCCCCAAATCATTGCACTTTTTGAATTAGATCATTCCATTGAACGCCTTGTTAATTGCAAAACGCCAGAAGAAGTGCTTGCTATGGTAGAAGAATCTAAAAGCAGTCCCTATCTTGAGGGGCTTGACCTTGATTCATGAGAAGAAATGAGTTAGTACGTAGAAAGAAGGAGATATAAATGACAAAACAATTGCCAAATTTACAGGTTGCACTGGACCATTCTAACTTGAAAGGCGCTATTACAGCAGCGGTTTCTGTAGGAAATGAAGTAGATGTTATAGAAGCAGGAACTGTCTGTCTCCTTCAAGTTGGCAGCGAATTGGTAGAAGTCTTACGCAGTCTTTTTCCAGATAAAATCATCGTTGCCGATACAAAGTGTGCTGATGCTGGCGGTACAGTTGCTAAAAATAATGCTGTGCGTGGCGCTGACTGGATGACCTGTATCTGTTCAGCTACTATTCCAACCATGAAAGCAGCCCGTAAAGCTATTGAAGACATTAATCCTGATAAAGGTGAGATTCAGGTTGAACTCTATGGTGATTGGACCTATGATCAGGCTCAACAGTGGTTAGATGCCGGTATTTCACAAGCGATCTATCACCAATCACGCGATGCTCTGCTTGCAGGTGAAACTTGGGGAGAAAAAGACCTTAACAAGGTTAAAAAACTTATTGAAATGGGTTTTCGTGTTTCAGTAACCGGTGGTCTTAGTGTTGACACCTTGAAACTCTTTGAAGGAGTTGATGTTTTCACCTTTATCGCAGGACGTGGGATCACTGAGGCGAAAAATCCTGCTGGGGCAGCACGTGCATTTAAAGACGAAATCAAACGGATCTGGGGGTAGAGCTTATGGCACGTCCAATTGGTATTTATGAAAAGGCAACACCTAAACACTTTACTTGGTTGGAACGCCTCAACTTTGCCAAGGAACTTGGTTTTGATTTTGTCGAGTTGTCCATTGATGAGAGCGACGAACGTTTGGCACGTTTGGATTGGTCCAAGAAAGAACGTCTAGAATTGGTTAAAGCTATTTTTGAGACAGGTGTGCGGATTCCCACCATTACTTTTAGCGGACATCGCCGTTATCCACTGGGATCCAACGATTCTGAAAAAGAAGCGCGTGCTCTTGAAATGATGGAAAAATGTATCGAGTTTGCACAGGACATTGGTATTCGTAATATCCAGCTGGCTGGCTACGATGTTTACTACGAAGAGAAGTCTCCTAAAACACGTGCACGCTTCCTTAAAAATTTACGTCAGGCCTGTACTTGGGCTGAAGAAGCGCAAGTTATCTTATCAATTGAAATCATGGATGATCCTTTCATCAATTCGATTGAAAAATATCTAGCTGTCGAAAAAGAAATTGACTCTCCTTACCTCTTTGTTTATCCTGATGCAGGAAATGTCTCAGCTTGGGGCAATGATCTTTGGAGTGAATTCTACATTGGGCACAAATCTATCGCAGCCCTTCACTTAAAAGATACTTATGCCGTCACAGAAAGTTCAAAAGGTCAATTTCGTGATGTGCCATTTGGTCAGGGCTGTGTAGATTGGGAAGCCATGTTTGATGTTTTGAAGAAAACAAATTATAATGGCCCATTTTTAATTGAAATGTGGTCTGAAAATTGTGAAACGGTAGAAGAAACGCGTGCAGCCATTAAAGAAGCACAAGATTTCCTCTATCCTTTAATTGAGAAAGCGGGGTTACGCTAAATATGTTAGTACCTGAACTGCGCGAACGCGTCTACAAAGCTAATATGGAACTGCCAGAACATGGTCTGGTTAAGTTTACTTGGGGAAATGTCTCAGCTATTGACCGCGAAGGTGGCTATATTGCCATTAAACCATCTGGAGTTGCTTATGACAAATTATCGGCGGAAAATATGGTCATTACAGATCTTGATGGAAATATCCTTGAAGGAGACTTGAATCCTTCATCAGATTTGCCAACGCATGTCGAATTGTACAAAGCTTTCCCGGAAGTTGGCGGTATTGTCCATACACACTCAACGGAAGGCGTGTCTTGGGCACAGGCCGGCCGTGATATTCCTTGTTACGGAACAACACATGCAGATACCTTCTACGGGGCAATTCCATGTGCGCGTGCTTTGACTCCGGAAGAAATCAATGGTGAATATGAAAAAGAAACCGGAAAAGTTATCATTGAAGAATTTAAAAAACGCGGTCTTGACCCTTTAGATGTTTCTGGTGTCACTGTCCGCAATCACGGACCATTTGCTTGGGGAAAAGACGAAAAATCAGCTGTATACAATGCAGTTGTCTTGGAAGAAGCAGCTCGCATGGCGAGATACACAGAAAGTATCAATCCAGAAGTGGAAGAGGTACCGCAAGCACTCAAAGATAAACATTATCTCCGTAAGCATGGAAAGAATGCTTACTATGGGCAAAAAGACGATAGTCATTAAGAAAAAGATGAATGATTGTTTCAGATTGAAGACAAACTTTTCGAGGTTTGTCTTTTTTACTTTCAGAGAGATCAATGAACAAAACACCCTTTTCCTTTTTTGTGAATAAATCTGTGTCAGATTAATAAAGTGAAAAGAATTTTAGAAAGCATGGAGAAACACAATTATAAAAGATAAAGGCTTCATTTATAAAAAATATGTTCCTCTTATTAATGTTAGTCAAGATTTTACAAAAACGACGGTCACTATTAAGCAATTCTAATTTAACAGAAAAATTTCCTATACTTTTCAACCGGATGTCACAGATATTAAAATTTTGAAATATTATTGCACCTGTCATTTTAACGTGTTAAAATGACAGCAATATTAAGAAGAAGAGAAGTTTTATAAACACAGTAACTTTAGATTCAATGGCATTTGATCATTTTGAAACAGCAGGAGAAGATTACCTTACTGAAATCGAAGGAGAAGGACTAGGTCTTGGTATCTGTCTTGGGCTTGTTGGTTTTGCAGGTGGTTTTGCCCATGGAGTTGTCCAAGGAGCTGGAGTAGGAACTGCAATAGAGCCTGGATATGGTACAATAATTGGTGCCTTAGTTGATGGAGTTGGCCAAGATCTTATATATGGAGGAGCTGGTTTTGCAGCTGGTTATAGTCTATGATTAAACGCATATTTCAGAATAGTTTGCTTCCAGTTTTTGTAATAATGGGATTACTGGCTGTATACACATCGATAAGACCCCTTAAGTACATTCTTGTTGGTTTAATGGCCTTAGAAGGACTTTCTTTCATTATGATTGATGGCGCAAAACTATTAAAAAGGGTTAAACATTAAAAATGTTTGAAGGTGTGTAAGCAAATCTAAGCCTTTACGAGTGAGTAAAACATACGCAACTATATCTATTATGGTCGGCATAGGAGCAAGCATTGCATTGGCGCGAGTTTCTCCTCCTATGGCAGCAGAAGCAGCCCTTTGGCTAATTGGAGTTGGGACTATTGCGGGTGCTGGTGTTAATACTTGGGGACCTTGGATTTAAGCTTTATCAGGAGGACTACCATATGTTGTCACCGAAATTAGGAAGAGCTGTTCTCTTTAGTTATCCTATCTTATTGCTCATTTCCTTATTATTACCAATTAAAAATATTAAACTGATTGTATTCATGATATTTATGATAGAGAATATTTTAGTATTAATATTTTATTGGAAAAGTAAACATCTCTCATAAGTAATATGAGAGAGACTGTTAAAATGAATCAATAGCCTAATTCTTATAAGAATTAGGCTATTTGAGTAAAAATATGTGAATAGAAATCGAAAATAAATTGTCGGCTCCTTAGCAGGTTCAGAGGCAGTTCCTGTTGAGTTCCTGTTGCTTATCTTGCTGGTTTAGCTATAGGTGCAACCTTTGGTGGAGTATGTGGAGCCGTTGGTGGAGGATTCACCGGTGCTGTTACTGATTATGAGAAACTTCCATTTTAGTTACAGTCATTTTATTTCTCATAATTGAAAGGAAAATTTTATGTTTTCAAAGAAATCTATCATTGTTAGTTATACTTATATGCTGGCTATACCTATTTGTCTTATGCTGTATGCCATCTTTCCAAGTATAAGAGATTTTGTTTCCACTATATATCTAATAGGAACGATGTTAGTTATCATTTTTTGCTGGAAAGATTTTTTCAAACTGATGCAACTGCTAAGAGATTATTGGAAAAATAAAAAAGGATGATTTCATGTTCTTACATGAATCTTTTAGATAGTGTACCTTTTATATTAATGATTTCAATCATATTTCTCTTTAAATATAGGATAGACAATATTTTGAAATACTAATGAAATAATAATTATCAGAAAATCTATATTCACTTTTACTTTTTTTCTATTCAAAGTTAAAAATCAAAATATTATTGAACTTGTCATTTTAAAGTGTTAAAATGACAGCAATCTTAAGAAGATGAGAAGTTTTATGAATGCAGTAACTTTAGATTCAATGGCATTTGATCATTTTGAAACAGCAGGAGAAGATTACCTTGTAGATATTGATGGCTCAGGTTTTGTTGGATCAATTGCTGGTGGAGTTTTAGGAGCTGGAACAGGGTTCACAGCCGGTTTCAAGCCAGCTCAATTTTTGTGGAGAGTTCCAGTTGCAGGACCGTATCTAGCTCTTGGGACTCTCGACTTGACTACAGTAGCAGGTGTTTATATTGGTGCTAGAGAAGGATGGGGAGATGGAGGCTTCTGGTAATTAACAGCTTCTAGTTATCTATTTGAATCATTTCTATATATTGGAAATCAGTTGTATGACTTCAATTGGTACTATACTTATTAAAGTAGGTGTAGAGTTAACTTTAATAATTTCAATAGTATTTTCTTTTGGAATACGAATGTTAGTCTATTCTAGGTATAAGGTATGTTATTGAATTCATTAAAATATCAGCACAAATTTAGAAAAGGTAATATTAGCTTATGCACATAATTCAGTCAATTTTAGTGTTACTTGCTCTTTGTGTATTAGCACTTATTTCTTACCGTAGTAAAAACATTATTATTTCATTTATATGTGTCATCATTTTGCTTGCTTTATTTGCTTATTATCTTTTGCATTAGTGAAAGCAAAAGTATTTTCAAATTTAAATTTAGTCAAGTTAATAACTTGTGGTGCTAGTTTAGTAGCCTAGTTCTAAAAGATGAAACTATTATACAATTTATTAATTTTATTCTTAATCAATAAAAGTTCAAATTATTGGTTATATGATGGTTTTATGATACTGCCGCTTATATTACACTATAGTAAAAGTTCATTTGATAAGCTCCCTTGTTTTATTATTTTTCTGTTTGAATGTATTTGGCTCCTTGTCAACTGTAGTGGGTGGCATTTCTGGCTTTGGAGCTGGCCTCGGAGCAAGCATTGCATTGGCGCAAGTTTCTCCTCCTATGGCAGCAGAAGCAGCCCCCAGCCCCTTGGCTAATTGGAGTTGGGACTATTGCAGGTGCCGTAGGTGGCTTGGTACAGGGATAGCTGAAGGCTGGAAAAATGGATGGTAGTAATAAAATGTGGAATATCTTAAGTCGTCTTTTTATGATTAGCTGCATAATATGTCCGTTAATTGCTGCTTGCAGTAAAGGCACCATCATTAGGTTGATTTCTTTTGGAGCCTTTGTATTAGAGTGTATTGCCATAACATTTTATGGTTTATATTTGTTATTTTTTAATAAAAACTGATTGTAAATTAGGTGACACTCTAGTATAACTGATTAACTGTTTATGAAATTCTGGATGACTCTCATGATTGACAAGTTGATGTCCGATGGGAGCGATAGGTGATGGACACAATGGCATTCGAGAATTTTGATGAAATAGATATGAATCATCTTGCTAGTATTGAGGGAGGATTCGATGTGAAAGGGGTTGCTGCTTCTTATCTTGCTATGGGAACTGCAGCCCTTGGAGGATTAGCATGCACTACTCCTGTCGGTGCTGTCTTATATCTAGGTGCTGAAGTTTGTGCAGGTGCTGCAGTTATTTATTATGGCGCTAATTAATGTTAATGATTGGAATACACCAATATGATAATAAAAGATGAAAAAACACGAAGAATAATTTTTTTACTGTCTTGGCTTTTGTTAGCCACGGGCCTTGCTTTGGTTGAGTGGTCGCATTCAAAAATCATAGCAATATTACTATTTACTATAATTACAGTTATGGCTGTTTTCAGTTTTTTTAGTATGACAAAAGCTCAAGAGAAGAATAATGAAAGCGACCCCAAAGTAAATGATTCAGTTGACAGCAATATGATGGCGAATCGAACACGAAAGATAATTTATTTGCTGTCTTGGTTTCTATTTGCGATAGTCACTGCTGTCGTTATATGGTGTTATTCAAAAATTATAGCAACATTGGTATTTATTGCTATCACAGCTGTGAGCATCTTCAGCTTTTTTAGCATAATAAAAGTTGAAGGGAAAAAACAATAAAAATTTTAAATTATCTCCTCACTGAAACTATAGGAGCTGGTTATAGCCTATGATTAAACGCATATTTCAGAATAGTTTGCTTCCAGTTTTTGTAATAATGGGATTACTGGCTGTAGACACACCGATAAGGCCCCTTAAGTACATTCTTGTTGGGTTAATGGCCTTAGAAGGACTTTCTCTCATTGTGATTGATGGTGCAAAACTATTAAAAAAGGTTAAACATTAAAAATGTTAAAATCTCTTAAAGAGTTGAGATGATCAACTCACTTTACTTAAGTACTCCAATCTAGCTTGGGTCAGATCATTTTGGAATGCTAACAAATAATAGCTATCAGAAAAGTTGTAAGATTCTTTCTTTTTATTATCATCTGTATTAAAGTTCTGGAATATTATTGTATATGCTGTTTTAAAATGTTAAAATGATAATGTTTAGAGAATTAGAGAAGGAGACGTTTATGAATATGTTAACTTTGGATTCAATGACATTAGAAGGATTCTCTCATTATGATTGATGGTGCAAAATTATTAAAAAAGGTTAAACATTAAAAATGTTAAAATCTCTTAAAGAGTTGAGATGATCAACTCACTCTATTTAAAATAACTCAACCTAGTTTGAGTTATTTTTCTGAATATAAACTAAGAAAGATTATTTTTATGAAACAAGTTATTTATGTTGTTTTAATCGTCATAGCCGTTAACATTCTCTTAGAGATTATCAAAAGAGTAACAAAAAGGGGAGGGACAGTTTCGTCATCTAATCCTTTACCAGATGGGCAGTCTAAGTTGTTTTGGCGCAGACATTATAAGCTAGTACCTCAGATTGATACCAGAGACTGTGGGCCGGCAGTGCTGGCATCTGTTGCAAAGCATTACGGATCTAATTACTCTATCGCTTATCTGCGGGAACTCTCAAAGACTAACAAGCAGGGAACAACAGCTCTTGGCATTGTTGAAGCTGCTAAAAAGTTAGGCTTTGAAACACGCTCTATCAAGGCGGATATGACGCTTTTTGATTATAATGATTTGACCTATCCTTTTATCGTCCATGTGATTAAAGGAAAACGTCTGCAGCATTATTA
Source organism: Streptococcus mutans (assembly GCF_006739205.1). Lineage (NCBI taxonomy): Bacteria > Bacillati > Bacillota > Bacilli > Lactobacillales > Streptococcaceae > Streptococcus > Streptococcus mutans. The sequence continues at coordinate 1,782,065 of NZ_AP019720.1, read as the reverse complement.
TGTCGTCTATGGCAGCCAGAATAATCAGCTGATTATTGGAGATCCTGATCCTTCAGTTAAGGTGACTAGGATGAGTAAGGAACGCTTTCAATCAGAGTGGACAGGCCTTGCAATTTTCCTAGCTCCTCAGCCTAACTATAAGCCTCATAAAGGTGAAAAAAATGGTTTGTCTAATTTCTTCCCGTTGATCTTTAAGCAGAAAGCTTTGATGACTTATATTATCATAGCTAGCTTGATTGTGACGCTCATTGATATTGTCGGATCATACTATCTCCAAGGAATATTGGACGAGTACATTCCTGATCAGCTGATTTCAACTTTAGGAATGATTACGATTGGTCTGATAATAACCTATATTATCCAGCAGGTCATGGCTTTTGCAAAAGAATACCTCTTGGCCGTACTCAGTTTGCGTTTAGTCATTGATGTTATCCTGTCTTATATCAAACATATTTTTACGCTTCCTATGTCTTTCTTTGCGACAAGGCGAACAGGAGAAATCACGTCTCGTTTTACAGATGCCAATCAGATTATTGATGCTGTAGCGTCAACCATCTTTTCAATCTTTTTAGATATGACTATGGTAATTTTGGTTGGTGGGGTTTTGTTGGCGCAAAACAATAACCTTTTCTTTCTAACCTTGCTCTCCATTCCGATTTATGCCATCATTATTTTTGCTTTCTTGAAACCCTTTGAGAAAATGAATCACGAAGTGATGGAAAGCAATGCTGTGGTAAGTTCTTCTATCATTGAAGATATCAATGGGATGGAAACCATTAAATCACTCACAAGTGAGTCCGCTCGTTATCAAAACATTGATAGTGAATTTGTTGATTATTTGGAGAAAAACTTTAAGCTACACAAGTATAGTGCCATTCAAACCGCATTAAAAAGCGGTGCTAAGCTTATCCTCAATGTTGTCATTCTCTGGTATGGCTCTCGTCTAGTTATGGATAATAAAATCTCAGTTGGTCAGCTTATCACCTTTAATGCTTTGCTGTCTTATTTCTCAAATCCAATTGAAAATATTATCAATCTGCAATCCAAACTGCAGTCAGCTCGCGTTGCCAATACACGCCTTAATGAGGTCTATCTTGTCGAATCTGAATTTGAAAAAGACGGCGATTTATCAGAAAATAGCTTTTTAGATGGTGATATTTCGTTTGAAAATCTTTCTTATAAATATGGATTTGGGCGAGATACCTTATCAGATATTAATTTATCAATCAAAAAAGGCTCCAAGGTCAGTCTAGTTGGAGCCAGTGGTTCTGGTAAAACAACTTTGGCTAAACTGATTGTCAATTTCTACGAGCCTAACAAGGGGATTGTTCGAATCAATGGCAATGATTTAAAAGTTATTGATAAGACAGCTTTGCGGCGGCATATTAGCTATTTGCCGCAACAGGCCTATGTTTTTAGTGGCTCTATTATGGATAATCTCGTTTTAGGAGCTAAAGAAGGAACGAGTCAGGAAGACATTATTCGTGCTTGTGAAATTGCTGAAATCCGCTCGGACATTGAACAAATGCCTCAGGGCTATCAGACAGAGTTATCAGATGGTGCCGGTATTTCTGGCGGTCAAAAACAGCGGATTGCTTTAGCTAGGGCCTTATTAACACAGGCACCGGTTTTGATTCTGGATGAAGCCACCAGCAGTCTTGATATTTTGACAGAAAAGAAAATTATCAGCAATCTCTTACAGATGACGGAGAAAACAATAATTTTTGTTGCCCACCGCTTAAGCATTTCACAGCGTACTGACGAAGTCATTGTCATGGATCAGGGAAAAATTGTTGAACAAGGCACTCATAAGGAACTTTTAGCTAAGCAAGGTTTCTATTATAACCTGTTTAATTGAGAAAGGGGATAACATGGATCCTAAATTTTTACAAAGTGCAGAATTTTATAGGAGACGCTATCATAATTTTGCGACACTATTAATTGTTCCTTTGGTCTGCTTGATTATCTTCTTGGTCATATTCCTTTGTTTTGCTAAAAAAGAAATTACAGTGATTTCTACTGGTGAAGTTGCACCAACAAAGGTTGTAGATGTTATCCAATCTTACAGTGACAGTTCAATCATTAAAAATAATTTAGATAATAATGCAGCTGTTGAGAAGGGAGACGTTTTAATTGAATATTCAGAAAATGCCAGTCCAAACCGTCAGACTGAACAAAAGAATATTATAAAAGAAAGACAAAAACGAGAAGAGAAGGAAAAGAAAAAACACCAAAAGAGCAAGAAAAAGAAGAAGTCTAAGAGCAAGAAAGCTTCCAAAGATAAGAAAAAGAAATCGAAAGACAAGGAAAGCAGCTCTGACGATGAAAATGAGACAAAAAAGGTTTCGATTTTTGCTTCAGAAGATGGTATTATTCATACCAATCCCAAATATGATGGTGCCAATATTATTCCGAAGCAAACCGAGATTGCTCAAATCTATCCTGATATTCAAAAAACAAGAAAAGTGTTAATCACCTATTATGCTTCTTCTGATGATGTTGTTTCTATGAAAAAGGGGCAAACCGCTCGTCTTTCCTTGGAAAAAAAGGGAAATGACAAGGTTGTTATTGAAGGAAAAATTAACAATGTCGCTTCATCAGCAACTACTACTAAAAAAGGAAATCTCTTTAAGGTTACTGCCAAAGTAAAGGTTTCTAAGAAAAATAGCAAACTCATCAAGTATGGTATGACAGGCAAGACAGTCACTGTCATTGATAAAAAGACTTATTTTGATTATTTCAAAGATAAATTACTGCATAAAATGGATAATTAGATATTCTATATATCAGCAGCAATCTTTGCTAGAATAGTTTGAAATCAGCTATAACGCTAAAGACTTTTGAACTTTTAAGTTTTTGTGAGCCCTAAGAGGTGACGAACAGCTAATCGCTAATGTCTGAGAAGACCAAACTGGTCTTCTTTTTTGCTAGCTACAGTTGTTAAGAGTTCCGTAACATAAAGCAGCTCATAGATTGCTCTCGAATGCAAGTTTCTTATGGTAAAAAATCGCTGTTCCTATTAAAAGAAATCGTATAAGAGGCCGATTTTTTATCTGGATGATAAAGTAAGTCTCGCTTTAAAAGTGTGCTATAATGAAAATAATGAAATCGATAACAAGGGAGGCAAAAAATGATTATCTTGGATAGAAATAGTTATGACCTTCTTTCTTATTTGATAAAGTTAGAAGAGCCTGAAACAGTGATGAGCATTTCTAAGGTTTTAAATCAGTCCAGACGTAAAGTTTATTACCATCTTGATAAAATAAATGAAGCGCTGCCATCTGAGATTCCGAAAATCATTAGCTATCCTCGCATAGGTATTTTGCTTTCATCACAACAAAAAGCAGCCTGCCGCACTTTGCTAGCAGATTTAGATGATTATTCTTATGTAATGAGTATACAAGAACGTATGCTGCTTAGCATAACTTATATTGCAATTGCTAAAGATCGTGTTACGATTGAAAAGTTGATGCAAATCAATGCAGTTTCCCGTAATACCATTCTCAATGACCTCAATGAACTGCGTCAACGTCTTTCTTTTGAACCATATAGTATTAAGCTTCAGGCAACCAAATCAAAAGGCTATTATTTGGACTGCCATCCTCTGTCTAAAATTCAATATTTAAATAAGCTTCTTCATACTATTTATACAGATAGTAACCCTAATTTTATAGCTATGATGCGTGATAAGCTGAGAGATTTTGCTGATTTGTCTAGTTATTTTTCTGATGATATTTCAAGTTTTATAAGAGGAGAATTGCAGGTTTCCCAAGCATTACTCGGTAAAAAAATCAACAGTCAAGATATCCGTTTTATGGTTGCTACTTTACCTTATCAGCTGTTAAGTTATCAGAACCTAGGTTTATCAGAACGTGAACAAAGAGATTTATTAAGTGAATTTTCTCCTATCAAAGAGCGCAAAGAATATGAAATTGCGAGGCATTTAAATGAGAATCTAAAAAGAGAATTTCATATTGAATTAGATGAGATCGAAACCTCTTTAATTGCTGTTTTGCTTTTGTCGTATCGAAAAGATCGCGATATGCATCTTGAAAGTCATGATTATGATGATATGCGGCGTGTTTTAAGCTATTTTATAGATGCTTTTGAGCTTGATTACCATGTTTGTTTTAAACATAAACAACTCTTACTTAATCAGTTATTAACGCATTGTAAAGCCCTTCTTTTTAGGAAGGCTTATGGCATCGTTTCAAATAATCCGCTAACAGACCAAATTAAAGATAAATATGCAGACTTATTTGCTATGACCAAGGTTTGTCTTTCTATTTTGGAAAATGCTTGGTCTATTAAAATGAATGACGATGATATTGCTTATATCACCATCCACATTGGCGGTGAGTTGGTACATTCTGAGACGAAACCGACACCACCTGCAGCCTTGACCCTAGTTTGTGATGAAGGCATTGGAGTGCAAAAACTCTTTATGCAGCAGTGCAAACAATATTTACCTCATAGCAAGATTGAAGCTGTCTTAACATCTGAACAATTTTATAGTGTTGCTGATATTATGGCTGTTGATTTGGTTATTTCAACTAATGACAGTCTCGATACGCAGCTGCCAACTCTTTTTGTCCATTCTATTTTAAGAGATGATGATGCCATTAAATTAATTCGTTTTGCTAAGCAGCGTGGACAAACGGGTCAGGATGATTTTGATAAAAAGTTAGAAACTTATATTCGTCATTATGTTAAGAATGATAGTGATTGTTATGTCCTCAAAACAAAAATTGAAGGCTTAATCAATGAGGAATTGCTTTATGATAATAATAAAAGATAGAAATATAGTATGATATCTGGAACGAAATACCCTCCCAGACTTATTTTTTTGTGAATTTTAAAATTGAGCCGCTATCGCTCTTTGTTCACAATACAAATAAAAAGGCTTAGAACTTGTATTGACAGTTTTCTTGGGTGGTAGAGACGTCAAAAAGCCAACGCTATGGTATTGGTTACGTTTTATACTAGAGGCTGGTACAAAAAAGTGTACTGGGAGTTTTTCCTAACTTCTATCCCTTGCTCTGCAAACGATAGCTCCAACAGTTTGAAAAACTATTGGAGCTTATCTTATTTCGTGAACGGTCAATTCATGTTAATACCTGAACAACTTTTTCCACTCTTTTTTCCTAAGTTAGCACTTATCTTATCAATAAAATAATTTCTGTGAATACAGTTTTTTTAAGTCTGAAATGTTTGGTAGGCAATGTTAATGTTTTTTTTATGAGGCCACACTGTTAAGATAGGAACAGTCCAAATGTGAACACAAGCTTGTGTTTTATTTGGTCTTTTGTAAAGGCTCTGGTAGCAGTATTATAAATATGTAGAAAAAATAACTATCCAATGTATAGGAGGAAACAAAATGACTAATGTTAAAGATATTACAAGAGAATCATGGATTTTAAGTACTTTCCCAGAATGGGGCACTTGGCTGAACGAAGAAATTGAAGAAGAAGTAGTCCCTGCCAATAATTTTGCTATGTGGTGGCTGGGTAACTGTGGTGTCTGGATTAAAACTCCTGGTGGAGCCAATGTGGTTATGGACTTGTGGTCAAATCGCGGTAAATCAACTAAGAAAGTAAAAGACATGGTTTGGGGCCACCAAATGGCTAACATGGCAGGTGTGCGTAAATTACAACCAAACCTTCGTGTGCAACCGATGGTCATTGATCCATTTGCCATCAACGAATTAGACTACTATCTTGTTTCCCACTTCCACAGTGATCATATTGATATTAATACAGCTGCAGCTATTGTTAATAATCCCAAATTAGACCATGTTAAGTTCGTCGGACCATATGAATGTGGCGAAATCTGGAAAAAATGGGGAGTGCCAGAAGACCGCATTATCGTGATTAAACCGGGTGATTCTTTTGAATTTAAAGATATTAAAGTAACTGCTGTTGAATCCTTTGACCGTACTTGTCTGGTAACCTTACCAGTTGAAGGTGCAAAAGAGAACAATGACGACCTTAAAGGACTTGCTGTTACAGATGAGGAAATGGCTCGCAAGGCAGTTAACTATATCTTTGAAACTCCTGGTGGAACCATCTATCATGGTGCTGATTCTCACTTCTCAAATTACTTTGCTAAACATGGCAAAGACTTTGATATTGATGTTGCTATCAATAACTATGGTGACAACCCAGTTGGTATTCAAGATAAAATGACTTCAATCGATCTCCTTCGTATGGCTGAGAATCTTCGTGCCAAAGTCATTATTCCTGTTCACTACGATATTTGGTCTAATTTCATGGCTTCAACAGATGAAATTCTTGTCCTTTGGAAGATGCGTAAAGAACGTTTGCAATATCAATTCCATCCTTTCATTTGGGAAGTTGGTGGTAAATACACTTACCCACAAGATAAGGATAGAATTGAATATCATCACCCACGCGGTTTTGATGACTGCTTTGAGCATGATTCTAATATCCAGTTCAAAGCCCTCCTATAATTGCTTTTTGCTTTTCATTCGTTGTCAATTTCACCTCGCTGAACTTCAGTTCTATCTCCGGTTCATTTCTTAAACTGAAAGGCAAAATCAATCATAGGTTATCATTCATCTCATCTGTTCCCTCTTCGTCAACTTCGGCTTGCCTAACTTTAATTATGCCTGCGTCTTGTTTCCTCAATTGAACAGTGAATCAATTATTGGTTGATTTATCGTTCAATGGTACATAAAATAATGTTAATTATGTCTTTAAACTTTATATCCGCATGTCGCACGATATGCGGGTATTTGAAAGAGTTTAAACTTATTTGGATATATGGAACAAGTAAGCGTTTTATGTTAAAATATCTATGACTACATTAAAAAGGAGAATATTATGTCAGATTTATCGGTTAATGCCATTCGCTTTTTAGGGGTAGATGCTATTGAAAAGTCTAAGTCGGGTCACCCGGGTGTTGTCATGGGCGCTGCCCCAATGGCTTACAGTCTATATACTAAGCATTTACGTGTTAACCCAAGTCAGCCAAATTGGATTAACCGTGACCGTTTTGTTTTGTCAGCTGGTCATGGCTCAATGCTTTTATATGCTCTCTTGCACTTGTCGGGATTTGAAGATATTTCTATTGATGAAATCAAAAATTTCCGTCAGTGGGGCTCTAAAACACCGGGGCACCCTGAGTATGGCCATACCGTAGGTGTTGATGTGACAACAGGCCCTCTTGGCCAAGGGATTTCAATGGCTGTTGGTTTGGCTCAAGCTGAACGTTTCTTAGCTGCTAAATACAATCGTGAAGGCTACCCTATTTTTGATCACTATACTTATGTTATTGCCGGTGATGGTGATTTTATGGAAGGTGTTTCTGGCGAAGCGTCATCCTATGCTGCCAAACAAAATTTGGATAAACTGATTGTTCTTTATGATTCTAATGATATTTGTTTGGATGGTGAAACCAATGATGCGTTCACTGAAAGTGTTCGTGCACGATATGATGCTTATGGATGGCATACAATCTTAGTTGAAGATGGCAATAATATTGAAGCTATTGGACTTGCTATTGAAGAAGCAAAGGCAGCTGGCAAACCTTCTCTTATTGAAATTAAAACTGTGATTGGCTACGGTGCTCCAACTAAAGGCGGTACCAATGCTGTTCATGGTGCACCACTTGGAGCTGAAGAAGCAACTGCTACTCGTAAGGCTCTCAATTGGGGTTATGCTCCTTTTGAAGTTCCTCAAGAGGTTTATGATGATTTCAAAGAAAATGTTGCGGATCGTGGTGAAGCTGCTTACGATGCTTGGTCAAATCTTGTTGGAGAATATCGACAAGCTTATCCTAAAGAGGCGCGTGAAGTGGATGCAATTATTGATGGAAAAGATCCTGTGGAAATCAAAGAAGCTGATTTTCCAGTCTACGAAAATGGTTTCTCTCAAGCAACGCGTAATTCTAGTCAAGATGCCATCAATGCTGCGGCAGACGTACTACCTAACTTTCTTGGAGGATCTGCTGATCTTGCGCATTCTAACATGACTTACATTAAAGCAGATGGGCTTCAAGATGCTGATCATCCGCTTAACCGTAACATCCAGTTTGGTGTTCGTGAATTTGCTATGGCTGCTGTTTTGAATGGTATGGCTCTTCATGGCGGACTGCGTGTTTATGGCGGTACCTTCTTTGTCTTTTCAGACTATCTCAAAGCAGCTGTTCGTTTGTCAGCTCTTCAAGGAGTACCAGTAACTTATGTCTTTACCCACGATTCGATTGCCGTTGGTGAAGATGGCCCTACTCATGAACCGATTGAACACTTGGCAGGTTTACGTGCCACTCCTAATTTGGTTGTTTTTCGCCCAGCTGATGCACGCGAAACACAGGCAGCATGGCATTATGCTTTGACAAGCCAAAACACACCAACAGCTCTTGTTTTGACACGTCAAAATCTTGATGTTGAAGCTGGTTCAAGCTTTACTTCAGTTGCTAAGGGAGCTTATGTTACTTATGAAACAGATTCTGACTTTAATACCATTCTTTTGGCATCAGGTTCTGAAGTTAACTTAGCAGTCAAAGCAGCTAAGGAATTGGAAGCACAAGGCGAAAAAGTACGTGTTGTTTCTGTTCCTTCTACAGAGCTCTTTGATGAGCAATCTGCTGCCTACAAAGAAGCTATTTTGCCAAATTCAGTACGCCGTCGTGTAGCCATTGAAATGGCAGCCAGCCAACCATGGTATAAATATGTTGGTCTTGATGGTGCGGTTATCGGTATTGATAAATTTGGAGCATCAGCTCCTGCTGCTCAAGTCATTGAAAATTATGGCTTTACAGTAGATAATGTGGTTAAAGTTGTTAAGGGACTGAAATAGTATTTTTCTAAATTCATCTGAGTAAGGAGTGACATTCTTCTCAAAATTAAAAAATGTAATGTTAAAAGCTTTTAAAAACAGGCTCTTAGAAATATTGATTTTGACCTGCATCTCAAAAGTTAGCCTAAAATCTAACTTTTGGGGTGTTTTTCTATGAAATTGAGTTGTGAAAAATAACAGGTAAGAGACTAGATTAGAATAGAATAGTTAGTTTAGCGTGAATAAACAGATACTGTGAGTATTTTCCACGGCCTTTTGTAAGCAGTAAAAAATAAAAAGGCTTAGTGAGAACCTAAATTGTAAGTTGAGTGTTATATCTTAGCTTTCTAATCCTGCATCTTAGTTAATGTGAGGCTTTTGGCATCAATTGTCATTGTAGTGTCATTGATTGTCCTATGCAAAAGCCGCTTTTTTGCTTTATAATAATCTGTGAAAAAAATTGTTGCAAGTTAGGGATGTCACCTAAATGAGCTGACTAGAAGTTGAAGCGTTTTCAATAAAAGTCAGAAAGTAAACGGATGTATTAATGACTTGGCTGTTCAAGTTGGACTTGGGGTAATGATTATGAAACTGATGATTACGAAACAATTTCAGTCTTTCCTACAAGAATTGGGAATAGATATCAGGCTGGTTTTACAAAAAGCACAGCTGCCTAATAAGCTGTGGCAAGAAGAGCTTACTTATAATGCTCAGGAGTACTATTGTTTTATAGCAACCTTAGATAAGCTGATTACGGATGAAGCTTTGTTAGCTTTGAGCAGAATTGAAAATATTAAGAAGTTTGTGCCGGCCTTTTTTGCTGCTTTGGCAAGTCCTGATGGTTTGACGGCTTTACAGCGTTTTTCGAAATATAAAAGCTTGATTGGTCCAGTAAAAGTACAGCTTGAAGACGGCGGAGATGAAATTTCTGTAAGTTATGCCTACTGTTCATCACAGCTTCCGCTTCCTCGCATGTTATTGCTGCAGGAACAGTTGCTTCTTTTAAGTCTCTTACGGACGGGAACAGGGACTTGCATTCTTCCTTACGAAATAAGTTCTCCTTATGATTATGGAAGACTTCTTGAGAAGGAAGCAGGAATCCTGCCGAAAAAAACAGATTATAATCGTTTAGTATTATCTAAAGCAGATCTTGAAAAACCTTTTATCACTGAAAATAATGTCATGTGGTATCATTTGAAGTTAAGTCTTAATCAGCAGTTGTCCCAACTCCATAGTGATGACAATTTCACTCAGGCCGTTCAGACAGAGTTGCTGTCTGCCATCCCTAGTGGACAATTTTCCCTTGCAATGATAGCTAACAGACTAGGGCTCAGTGCCCGTACCCTGCAACGTAAATTGGCTGCTGAGGATACAACTTTTAATGAGGAAGTTTTACATATGCAAAAATTGATGACTTTTTCCTATCTTGACTTATCTATGTCAGTTGATGAGATTGCTTATTTAGTAGGCTACTCAGAAAAGTCCAGCTTTCTGCGGGCCTTTAAAAAATGGACCGGCAAGACATTAAAGCAGTATAAGGAAACCGCTCTTTAATAAATTGATACGGCTACGACACTGTGAAAAAAGATAAAGACATTCTAATGCTAAAGCATTTTCGTCAGCTTTCCTATTTTGCGGTGTGTCGCTTATGCCTTTGTATCTTAAGTAAATTGAACACGAGCTGAAATCCTAGTAAAAAAGATAAACTTCCTTGTGTCTTGGCTGGCGACACGGCGTCAGTTTCCTATTTTTATACGGATTTCTAATGCTCTTTGGTATCTTGAATAAAGGAGAGAAATAATGACAGCAGCACTATTCGCTTTTATCGCTATAACGCTTTTTATGATACACGAGTTTGAAGAAATAATTTTAGTCTGCCCATGGATTGCTAAGAACAAGAGTGATCCCAAGTTTGCCAATGAGATATTTATCTCAGGCAGAAAGCATTACCCTTCAGCAGAAAATATTGCAGTGGCTGTCTTAGAAGAGTTTGTTTTAGCTAGTCTGATTCTGCTTGCAGGCATTCTTTTTAGAGTACCAGAGTTGGTATTAGCTATCACATTGGGACATACTTTCCATCTTTTTTCTCATATTTCTCAAGCCATTACCTATCGTACATGGGTACCCGGAAGTATCACTGCAGCATTAACTCTTCCTTTACTGGTTATGGCTATCATGGGATTTTGTTTTGCTCAGACACTTAGCTGGATGCTTTTATTGATGCTGACAGTCCTTATATTCCCTCTTCAGTTGGTTAATCTGCGCTTTCTTCATCAGCAGACTGACAAAGTCGAAAAATTCCTGCATTCGTAAATTAGATTGTATTTCAGTTATCTAATCCTGCAACTTGGTTGATGCAGGATTTTTTGTGGAAAAGCTGTGCTATAATGGGTACTATGAAATTACGAATTGAGCAAGATGACCAGTATAAGGAATTAGAAATTCATATCACATATGGTCAGAAAGATAAGTTGATTGAGCGCATTCTCGGTTTTCTGGAGACAGTAGACAGGCAGCTCAGCTGTTATCAGGAGGGCAGAAAGTATTTGGTCAATTTTTCAGATATTTACTATATCGAAAGTGTGGACAAAAAAACCTTTGTCTACTTGGCAGATGAGGTTTATCAGACGGATTTAAAACTTTACCAGTTGCTTCATGACCTACAACATGATGGCTTTGTTCAGATTAGCAAGTCTTGTTTGCTCAATATCAATGTTCTGGAGAATATACGCCCGCTTTTCAACAGCCGTATGGAAGCCACTTTATTGAATGGTGAAAAGGTCATTGTCAACCGCCGCTATTTGCCAGATGTTAAAGAAGCTTTGAAAGGAATTCGATAATGAGAAAAGCAGTCACAAATTTCTTTGCAACGACAGGAATTAGTTTAATTTTGTTATCTTTGTTTGCTCTTTATTTTCAAGCACACTGGCTCTTACTGGTTACCATTTTTCAAGTGTTTTTGGTTAATATTTTAATTCATTTGGCCTTGCTGACAAGGCAAAAATGGGAATTTCAACAAGAACTAGTCGGAAGCCTTCTTGACCTTGTCATTATTGAGGGAATTATCTACAGTCTTAGTTTCCCTTTCCATTGGAATGCCAGTCTCTGGGTGCTTTTGTCTATCGGTCTGATTATCTACCTGATATCCCGTCTCTTAGATCTTTTCTATCTAGGACAAGAAGCGCAGGAAATCAACTCACTTATCAAAAAACGCCGTCAGTAAAGAAAGGAAATGTTACAATGAAAATTTTAGTAATAGGTTTAGGAACGATTGGTAGCATCTATGGTTATGTTTTTCAAAAGGCGGGCCATGAGGTTGAGCATTACCTGAGAAAAGACAGTCCTAAAGCTGCTGTTAAACAACTCCAAGTAGACTTGCTGGATGGTCGAACTGAGAAAGACGGCATCCAGAGCTGTGATGTTTACCAAGTGAAGCACTGCTCGAGCAAAACCTATGACTTTATCTTTGTCAGTGTCCCATCAGGCGGCCTTACTTCTGTGATCGACAGTCTGGCAGCAGATGGTATTTCTGGAACGTTGATTCTGGCTTGTGGGATTTGGAAAGATCGTGCCTATGTTGACAAGTTAGTGAAAGGATATTCTTATATTCTAGGTTATCCTGTGGCTGGCGGTAATATTAGGGACAATAGGCTGACTTGCTGCCTTTTTGATCACTTTATGCTGGAAAGAAAGGAAAAGGCAGCTATTTCTAACTATGAGAAGTTAGCGAGGCTTTTTGATGACTGTCAGATTCAATTGGAACAGCCCTATGATATGCTGGAGTGGATTTGGCTGCATATGGGCATCAATGCAGGTGTTATTTCAGTCATGGGAAAATCTGGAGATGTTAAGGATACGGCTGCAGCAGCAGAACAGCTCATGGATTCTATACAGTACTTAAAAGAAGCTGTCAAAACTATTCGTGAAACTTCTCAAATTGTAGCTAGTCGAGGAGTTAATTTAAAGCATTATAAGAACGAGCTCTTAGCCTATAAATTACCAACTGTTATTTCTGCACCTCTTATGAAACGCATGTTTGCAAAAAAAGTACTGACCCGTAAAATTATGACCTTGCATGGCAATACTCAAGATTTGATGTTTGTCTGTAAATGTCTTTACGATAGTGGTAAGAAAAATCAAATAGCTGCTCCTAACTTTTATGCAAATTGTGAAGAAACTATGGGGAAAATCACTTCCTTAATGGAGAAAAAGTAGAAGATTTTGATGTTGGTGAAGGAAATCCAACGATTATTTGATAAAAATGAGGCTTGAGGCAATAGTGTCTCATTTTTTTGTGGCTTGTTTACTTCTTTTTAATCTTATTGTCAGTGTTTAAAGAGAGTAAAGACTAGGATTTATGTTACAATAGATCTATGACAAACAAGAAAAAATTATTATTGATTGACGGCTCTTCCGTTGCTTATCGTGCTTTCTTTGCACTTTATAATCAAATTGACCGCTTTAAAAATCCTGCTGGTTTACACACCAATGCCATTTATGGCTTTCATTTAATGTTGGATCATATGATGAAAAGGGTGGAACCGACGCATGTTTTAGTGGCTTTTGATGCTGGGAAAACAACCTTTCGAACAGAAATGTTTGCAGACTATAAGGCGGGCCGTGCTAAAACGCCGGAAGAATTTCGTGAGCAGTTACCTTATATTAGAGAGATGCTGACCGCTTTAGGTGTTTCCTATTATGATTTGGAAAATTATGAAGCTGATGACATTATTGGAACCCTTGATAAATTAGCCGAAAATGAGGATGAATATGATGTTACTATTGTCAGCGGTGATAAGGACCTCATTCAGCTGACTGATAGTAATACGACTGTTGAGATTTCCAAAAAAGGTGTTGCTGAATTTGAAGAATTTACACCAGACTATCTCATGGAAAAAATGGGACTGACGCCTAAGCAATTTATTGATCTCAAGGCTCTCATGGGGGACAAGTCTGATAATATTCCGGGGGTAACAAAAATTGGTGAGAAGACAGGTTTGAAACTGTTGCATGAACATGGCAGTCTAGAAGCTATCTATGAACATATTGATAGCTTTAAAACGACTAAGATGAAGGAAAATCTCATCAACGATAAAGAAAAGGCTTTTCTTTCTAAGACACTGGCAACCATTGATACGCAAGCACCGATCACCATCACTTTAGACGATATTGATTACTCTGGTCCTCAGCTTGATGCACTGGCTAAGTTTTATGACGAAATGGACTTCAGACAATTTCGATCACAACTTGACAGTTCACCTAAAGCCGAAAATTTTGAAGTGAATTATACAGAAGTGACTGAACTCAAGCCTGATATGTTTGCGCCTGATCAATTCTTTTATTTTGAAATTTTGAATGATAATTATCATACCCAAGAGATGATCGGCCTGGCTTGGGGAGATGACCAAGCGATTTATGCGACAACTGATACCAGTTTGCTGACGCATGATTTGTTTAAAGAAGCCTTGTCAAAACCTATTAAAACTTATGATTTTAAGCGCGGTAAGGTCTTGCTGAGTCATTTGGGCATTGATCTGCCGACAGCTAGTTTCGATAGTCGTTTGGCCAAATATTTGCTGTCAACTGTTGAAAATAATAACATTTCGACCATTGCAAGACTTTACACAGATTTACCTTTGGAAACAGACGATGATGTGTATGGTAAAGGAGCTAAACGTGCTATCCCAGAAAAAAATGTTCTGCTCAGCCATTTAGCTAAAAAAATCAGTGTCTTGCTTGCTAGCGAAGAGCCGATGCGTCAGAAACTGTCTGCCAATGACCAACTGGACTTGCTTTTTGAGATGGAATTACCGCTGGCAAATGTGTTGGCTAAAATGGAAATTGCAGGTATTTCGGTTAGAAAAGAAACGCTGCAGGACATGGAACGGGCTAATGAGATTGAATTGCAGGCTCTGACTCAGGAGATTTATGATTTAGCTGGTGAGGCGTTCAATATTAATTCTCCAAAACAATTGGGAGTTATCCTCTTTGAAAAATTGGGTCTACCCTTGTCAGCCACTAAAAAGACGAAAACAGGTTATTCAACAGCTGTTGATGTCTTGGAACGTCTGGCTCATCGTTCACCAATCGTTGCTAAAATTTTAGAATATCGTCAAATTGCGAAATTGCAATCCACCTATATCATTGGCTTGCAAGATTCGATTTCCTTTGATGGCAAGATTCATACCCGTTATTTGCAAGATTTAACGCAAACTGGCCGCTTATCCAGCGTTGATCCTAATTTACAAAATATTCCTGTGCGTTTGGAACAGGGACGTCTCATTCGCAAGGCTTTTGTTCCTGAATGGAAAGAGAGTGTCCTGCTCAGTTCAGATTATTCACAAATTGAATTGCGGGTGCTGGCTCATATTTCAGGCGATGAACATTTAATTGCTGCTTTTAAGGAAGGGGCAGACATTCACACCTCTACAGCCATGCGTGTCTTTGGTATTGAAAGACCAGAAGACGTCACTCCTAATGACCGCCGCAATGCTAAGGCTGTTAACTTTGGTGTGGTTTATGGCATTTCTGATTTTGGTCTGGCTAATAATTTGGGTATTAGCCGCAAAGCCGCTAAGAATTACATTGAAACCTATTTTGAACGTTATCCGGGAATTAAAAATTATATGGATAGAGTGGTGCGAGAAGCGCGTGATAAGGGTTATGTTGAAACGCTCTTTCATCGTCGCCGTGAATTACCGGATATCAATTCACGCAATTTCAATATTCGGTCTTTTGCGGAGCGAACAGCTATTAACTCGCCTATTCAGGGTAGCGCCGCTGATATTCTCAAAGTGGCCATGATTCATCTCGATCAAGCCTTGAAAAAAGGAGATTATCAATCGCGGATGCTCCTGCAGGTGCATGATGAAATTGTCCTTGAGGTACCAAATGCTGAACTTGAAGCGATCCAAAAGTTGGTCAAGGAAACCATGGAATCTGCTATTGAACTTTCTGTACCACTTGTGGCAGATGAAAATGCAGGGCAGACTTGGTATGAGGCAAAGTAAACAGGTTTATTTATTACTTTAATAGCAATTGTTAGTTTCACTTACCGATTTAAAAGAGGAAATTCAAGCGAAAAAGTTAAGGAGGTCATTTTATGGCTTATCAATTTCAAAATCCTAGTCAACATGTCATCTTTGATTATGTAAAAAGGGCCAAGACGATTGCAATAGTTGGCTTATCTGCAAGAAAAGAGACAGCAGCTTATGATGTTGCTCAGGTATTGCAAAGTGCTGGTTATAAAATTATTCCTGTTAATCCTAGGGCTGTTGGTGATGAGATTTTGGGTGAAACGGTTTATGCTCGCCTGCAGGATATTCCCGAACATATTGATATTGTGGATGTTTTTCGCCGCAGTGACTTTTTAGCAGATGTTGCTAGGGATTTCATTGAAACAGATGCAGATGTTTTTTGGGCACAATTGGGACTGCAAAGCCAAGAAGCGGAAAAAATATTACGGTTTGCCGGTTGTGACCAGATTGTCATGAATAAATGTCTTAAAATTGAATATCTCAAGTTAAACTAAGAGGGCAATTTATCAAAAAACATTTAGCGTTTGTGCTGGTCATGGTGTTTTAGCACTTAAAAGGATTGTCGTTTATTTCAAACAGATTGGCTAGTTCATACTTATGCGATAATATCAAAAAAACACCTCATCTATTATAATAGATGAGGTGTTTGCCGTTTATATAACAATATGAACGATTATCTTAATGACTTAAGCGTAAGCGGCAAAACTTGCTGCACCTGAAGCCCAGCTATTTACTACAACGTCTGTTAAAGCTTGTGCTGGAGTTTTTGTTACCTTATAAGCCCAGTGACCTTGGGAATCGCGGTAAGCATAGCCATTAGCTCCATCGTAAAGACCGCCCCCAGTTACATGTGAAAGTGTTTCAGCATCCATAGTTTCAAATTGTTCCATCATTCTTGTATTCATGTGAATACCTCCCTTTTTTATTGTTAGTATATCTACTAACATCGTCATTATAACTGTTTTTAGTAGAGATGTGAACCTGAAACCGTTTCAAAAATCGGAACTTAACTGTTGTGTTAATCGAGTGCAAAAGACTTAATTGGATATTAATTTTCAATTGAAATTTAAAATGAAAAATCCTGCAGCACTTAGTATGAGGAATTGATAATATGTCTCATATTAAATTAGTGTAAAAGCAGCCAATAGCTATAGTGTAGGTGTTTCGTTGTACCTTTCTTACACTCTCAAAAAAAACTGATAAAAGTTCTGAATGCAGGTTCTAAGAAGTACGCTTAATGACATCTGCTAGCTTTTTTGATAAAATTTATAAGGTTAAACTGTCCAAAATACAGTCTTGAAAGCAAGGAGTAAAAATGACACATTCACCGATTCAATATCGTCTTATTAAGAAAGAAAAACACACTGGAGCACGTTTGGGAGAGATTATCACACCGCATGGAGTTTTTCCCACCCCTATGTTTATGCCAGTTGGAACACAGGCTACTGTCAAAACACAATCCCCAGAAGAATTAAAAGAAATGAAAGCAGGAATCATTTTGGCTAATACCTATCATCTTTGGTTACGGCCGGGAGATGACTTGGTTGCAAGAGCGGGAGGTCTACACAAATTCATGAATTGGGATCAGCCGATTTTAACCGATTCTGGTGGTTTTCAGGTTTATTCATTGGCTGAAAAACGCAATATTACTGAAGAAGGAGTCACTTTTAAAAATCATCTGAATGGAGCTAGAATGTTTTTGACCCCAGAAAAGGCCATTTCTATTCAAAATAATTTAGGTTCAGACATCATGATGTCCTTTGATGAATGCCCGCAGTTTTATCAGCCTTATGACTATGTCAAAGCTTCAATTGAACGAACCAGTCGTTGGGCAGAGCGAGGCCTCAAAGCTCACCGTCGGCCTCAGGATCAGGGACTTTTTGGCATTGTTCAGGGGGCAGGCTTTGAAGATTTGCGGCGTCAGTCAACAGCTGATCTGGTTTCAATGGATTTTCCGGGCTATTCCATCGGCGGTCTTGCTGTTGGGGAATCGCATGAAGAAATGAATGCCGTTCTTGACTTTACAACACCTTTATTACCAGAAAATAAACCTCGCTATCTCATGGGAGTTGGTGCACCGGACAGTCTAATTGATGGGGTTATTCGTGGCGTTGATATGTTTGATTGTGTCTTGCCGACTCGGATTGCTCGAAATGGAACCTGTATGACCTCAAGGGGACGCTTGGTTGTCAAAAATGCTCAGTATGCAGAAGACTTTACGCCGCTGGATCATGATTGTGATTGTTACACTTGTCAAAATTATACACGCGCTTATATTCGCCATCTGATTAAAGCAGATGAGACCTTTGGACTTCGCTTGACCAGTTATCATAACCTTTATTTCTTACTAAATCTTATGGAGAAAATTCGTCAAGCCATTATGGATGATAATATTTTAGAATTTCGTGAGGACTTTATTGAAAAGTACGGCTATGGACGCTCAGAGAGGAATTTTTAATGGATGAAGAGCAGTTAAAGACATTACTGCTGGCAAATGAACCGATTTCTCGTATTTTAACCATTATTCGAGATCTTAAACTTTCGGATGCTTGGTTGTGTGCGGGCACACTTCACAATTTTATTTGGAATTATTTAAGTGGGAAACCAGCCTTTGATAAGGAGACGGATATCGATGTTGTCTTTTTTGATCAGACGATTTCTTATGAAAAGACTTTGAGGATTGAGAAGGAGTTACAGGCAGCTTATCCTGCTTATAAATGGGAGCTCAAAAATCAAATTTATATGCATGTTCACAGTCCAAACACAGAGCCTTATCATAATTCTTGCGATGCTATTGCAAAATATCCAGAAAAGTGCACTGCCCTCGCTGCTAGAATAAATGACAAAGGGAAATTGGAGCTCTTCCTTCCCTATGGTTTAGAGGATATTGTTCAATTTAAAGTTGCCCCCACACCACATTTTTTAGCAGATGAGGAGAGAATGCGGGTTTACCAGCAACGTCTTCTGAAAAAGCATTGGCAAAATAAATGGCCACAATTACAGTTTTTAAAGGGAGATTAAAACTTTTTATAAGGGTGAATGCCTCTGTTTACCAGAGTTATTATCACTTAAAGATAAACCTGCTTTTTCTATACATATATATTTTGAAGTTCTGCAAATGCCAATTTAAATGGCATTGATTTGCGAGCGAAGTGAGCCTTAATCGAGACTTTGTCTACACTCTGAAATCATCTAGCTCTACTAGATGATTTTAGATTATATAATCTAAAAAAATATTTTGAGGACTTACAAAGGTGTAAGGTTCTATCTTGATTTTTGAGATAAAATAAAGATGGAAGAATTCCTCAGAAGTTACAAAAGACTAAGATTATTAGAAGAGCTTTGCTATTTTTGAATTTTTTAAGTATTTTGTTCAAAAAATGAAGAGAATTTCAAATGTGACAATCAAGATTAAAAATTTAAGTGTAATAAAAATAAGGAGATGTTATGTTAGGATTGCTTGCAGTTGTATTGTTTATTTTGTTAGTAGTTTCTATTTATCATGAGGCACGAAGTTTACTCAATCCCATTCTTCTTATCGTCTTCTTGATGGTAAGCTATTTGGCTATCATTGAATTTCTCTATAGTCATGGTTATTATACGGCTTATGGCGTTTTCCTGCTTCTTTTAATTTCGACTCCTCTTATAATATTTTTGGGTGGTCTCTTTTTAGTCTATAACGGGATTATTCTGTTACATAAAGAAGGTTTCTCGAAGATTAACCTTTTATCGCTTTGTTTAGGGCTAATGATTACTAGCTTCTTTTTATTCATGGTAATCCGAATTCACCATTCGACTCATTTGTTATTCAATCGTTTTATTGCTTCTTTGTATGCCTTGTTAAGCGCTTCTTTTCTTATTTTCAGTGTTGCCTTTATAGCTTTTATGCTGTATTCGATTCTTTATCTGATTATTCCTAAAAACAAGCATTATGATTATATTATTATTCATGGTGCAGGTCTTTTGCATGGCAATCAAGTGACTCCCTTATTAAAGCGCAGGATTGATAAGGCTTTAGAAGCCTTTAGACAATCGAAAAACTCGCAAGTCAAATTGATTGCCAGTGGCGGTTTAGGTTCTGGGGAAACCATTTCTGAAGCAGCGGCAATTGCCAATTATATTCGAAAACAGGCAAGTGATATTCCAAATGATAGGCTTCTCTTGGAAGAACAATCGCATTCGACCTATGAAAATCTTCTCTTTTCCAAGCAGTTAGCAGAAAAAGAAATGAAAAAACCGCGTTTTCTTTTTGTAACTAATGCTTATCATGTCTTTCGAACCAGTGTTTATGCACGCCGATTGCATATGGCTGGAGATGGCTTGGGTTGTTCAACAGCCGCCTATTATATTCCCAGTGCTTTTATTCGTGAATTTATTGCTATTGTTGTTTATTTGAAGTGGTTATTCATTATTGTTTATGCCTGGTTCATTATCGCTTTGATTTATTCTTTTTTTAGATAACATAAGCTGGTTTTTATTATCCAAAGAGCAGCTCATTTTGTTATAATAAAAATAACTAAAAAAAGAAGGTGTTTTTATGAAACTAACCACACTTGGTTGCTGGGGAGCCTATCCCTATAAAGATGAAGGAACAACCTCCTATCTCTTGACAGGAGAAGACGGTTTTCAGCTCTTAATTGATTGCGGTAGCCGTGCACTCAATGAACTCGAAAAAGAAATTAGCCCGCTAGATTTAGATGCAGTCATTATTTCTCACTATCATCCAGACCATGTCGCTGACTTGGGCGTTTTGCGTCATTATTTTCAGCTTTATCCTAAACATCTTTGGACGCCCAAAGTTTTACCGATTTACGGTCATGACCAAGATACTTATGAGTTTTCAAAGTTGACACTTGATGGTGTTTCTGAAGGCAGAGCTTATAATGTCAATGGTCTTGAGCAAATTGGATCTTTTGACATTACTTTTATTAAGACAGTACATCCTGTTGTTTGCTACGCCATACGTATTGTGGAGCGTACAACTGGTCAAATTTTTGTTTTCACAGGTGATACGGGTTATTTTGAGGATTTAGATAAATTTGCCGCAGGCGCGGACCTCTTTTTAGCAGATGTTTACCTTTACGAAGGCAATGAAAACCACATCGCTCATTTGACGACCAAAGAAGCTGGACAAATCGCTAGTGCGGCTAAGGTAAAACGTCTAGTCTTGACCCATATGCCACCAGTACCGCCAGCAGGCATTGATCCAGACAACCATCTAGAAATCCTAAGAAGCCAGACTGAGGCATACTCCAATGGCATCCCTGTGGAATTGGCTACACCTCACAAATCATGGCAAATCGGTAACTGCTGATGGCAGGTTTGACTCAGGCAGAAAAAGAGTTTTTTATGGGAGAAGCTCTCAAAGAAGCTCAGCTATCACTTCAAAAAGAAGAGATTCCTATTGGCTGTGTTATCGTTAAGGACGATCAAATCATTGGGCGTGGTCATAATGCGCGTGAAGAGGAAAATCTTGCCATCATGCATGCCGAAATTATGGCTATCAATCAAGCAAATAGAACACAAGAAAGTTGGCGTCTGCTGGATTGTACGCTTTTTGTCACCATTGAGCCTTGCATTATGTGCAGCGGAGCCATTGGTTTAGCACGTATTCCGCAGGTCATTTACGGTGCCAAAAATGCTAAATTTGGTGGGGCTGGTTCCTTATATGATATCCTAACTGATGAGCGGCTCAATCATCGTGTAGAAGTAGAGAGGGGAATTCTGGAAAAAGAATGTGCTCAAATGATGCAGAGTTTTTTTAGATACAGGAGAACAAAATGAATACAATCACCAAGCCACAGGAATGGCTATTATCAGCTTTTTTGTTTGCTTTAACATTACTCTTTGTTGGTCTGCTAGTTTTGAATTTAGATTTTCAAGCTTGGGCTTTTGAACGTCATCAAAACCAATTAAGCTGGTATATTCGTCCTATTTTAATCCTTCCCATCTTGTTTTTTGCCTATCATAGACGAATCATAGGGGTATCGGTTAGCATCTTGGCTCTTTTTACAAGCATGATTTGGTTTCCCGTGCCACAATCAACCCCACCTTTAGTCAAGGAGTTTTTAACCTATGAGAAGGAATTTTTACAAGCAGGCTTGACAGCTAAGAATGTGCTCTTTGCCTTTTTGGTTATTAGTTTTTTTATCGTCATTGTTAGGGCAACTTGGCTACATAGTTGGAAGTTAGTTGGTTTAATTTTGATTATCACAGCCCTTTCAAAAATTATTTGGTCTTATATGGACAGTGGACAGGCGGGCTTGACTATTGTCGTCCCAGCCCTAGTTGGTTTGATGATTTGCCTCTTAGCTCTTGCTTTTTGGCAAAAGAAAAAGTCTTAAGTTGGCAGTTTTTTTACTTTATGCTATAATAGATATCGGAGCAACAGCTTTGCGTGAAGCGGGTCAGGGGAGGAATCCAGCAGCCCTAAGCGATGTAAGCTGTGTGCTCTATTTTTTGTGTAATAGTAAGGTAAATAGATAACAATAATAATTTCATAAATTTGTGATAAAATGCAATATGAAATTAGATTATATTTGTATAGATGATTTGGAAAACGTTTACTAACTAAAATTCCTTATCGAAGATTTATTGATTTAGAAGATGTTAGTTATTCCATCCGATTTTTATTAAGTGATCAGAGTAAATCAATTAGAGGACAAAATCTTGTTTTAGATTATATGGCTATACCATTGTATAGAAATAACAGATTATATCAATCAATATGAAAGTTAGTGAATGAGAAATGCAAGAAGTATATGCAAACGATTGTTCTCTTGTCGCTGTGGGAGTTAAAAAAATAAGAAAATAAAAATGAAAGCGCTTTATATATAAAAATTGCTTGATTAAATTTAGTGAAAGAGATATCATAGAAAAGAAGAAATTTTGGAGGATTCAAATGACACACATTAAATTCGATTATTCAAAAGTATTGGGGAAGTTCCTTGCTTCACATGAATTGGATTATATTCAAATGCAAGTAACAGCAGCGGATGAGGCTTTGCGTAAAGGAACTGGACCGGGTGCTGAAATGACGGGCTGGCTGAATTTACCTCAGAACTATGATAAAGAAGAATTTGCTCGTATTAAAAAGGCTGCTGAAAAAATCAAATCTGATAGTGATGTTTTGGTTGTTATCGGTATTGGCGGTTCTTATCTGGGGGCACGTGCAGCGATTGATTTTTTGAACAGTTCTTTTGTCAATCTTGAAAATAAGGAAGAACGTAAAGCACCGCAAATTCTTTATGCCGGAAATTCGATTTCTTCAAATTACCTTGCGGATCTTGTTGATTATGTGGCTGATAAGGATTTTTCGGTTAATGTTATTTCTAAATCAGGAACAACTACTGAACCTGCCATAGCTTTTCGCGTTTTCAAAGATCTTCTAGTTAAAAAGTATGGTCAAGAAGAAGCTAATCAACGTATTTATGCGACAACTGATCGTGTTAAAGGAGCCGTTAAAGTAGAAGCGGATGCCAATGGTTGGGAAACTTTTGTCGTTCCAGATAGTGTTGGTGGACGTTTTACGGTTTTAACAGCTGTTGGTTTATTGCCAATTGCAGCTTCAGGAGCAGATTTGGATCAGTTGATGGCTGGGGCAGAAGCAGCTCGTCAAGACTATTCGTCTGCTGAATTATCAGAAAATGAAGCTTATCAATATGCGGCTATTCGTAATATTCTTTACCGTAAAGGTTATGTGACAGAAGTTCTGGCTAACTATGAACCATCCCTTCAATACTTTAGTGAATGGTGGAAACAATTAGCCGGTGAATCAGAAGGTAAAGACCAAAAAGGCATTTACCCAACATCAGCTAACTTTTCAACAGATTTGCATTCTCTTGGACAATTTATCCAAGAAGGCAATCGCAATTTATTTGAAACGGTTATCCGTGTTGAAAAAGCACGTAAGAATATCCTTGTTCCAGAAGCAGCAGAAGATCTTGACGGTCTTGCCTATCTTCAAGGCAAAGATGTTGATTTTGTTAATAAGAAGGCTACCGATGGCGTACTGTTAGCTCATACAGATGGGGGTGTCCCAAATACCTTCTTGACTATTCCTGAGCAGGATGAATTTACATTAGGTTATGTGATTTACTTCTTCGAATTGGCTATTGGACTTTCTGGTTACCTAAATGGTGTTAACCCATTTGACCAACCGGGTGTTGAAGCCTACAAGAAAAATATGTTTGCTCTTCTTGGCAAACCAGGATTCGAAGAACTTGGTGCTGAGTTAAACGCACGTCTTTAGTTTAATGATAAAAATATAATAAAAGCCAAGGCTGTTGTCTTGGCTTTTATTTTGCCAATTAGTATGTTAAATTTTTTAATAGCCCAAAAAAGAGTGTCTTAATTATTTGTTGTGAGCGCTTTATAATAGTTATAACAAATAAAAGAAAGACAAGGAGTGTAAGAAATGACTGATTGGTTAAATATTGCTGGCAAAACAGTAATTGTAACAGGAGCTTCTTCAGGCATCGGAAAAGCTATTGTGGATGAATTACTGAGCTTGAAGGTAAAAGTCGCTAATTTTGATCTCACGGATAATGGAGAAAAGCATGAAAATCTCTTGTTCCAGAAAGTGGATGTGACATCCCGTGAGCAAGTAGAAGCTTCTGTCGCAGCTGTTGTTGAACATTTTGGAACAGTTGATGCTGTTGTCAATAATGCAGGCATCAATATTCCACGTCTCTTAGTTGATCCTAAGGATCCTCATGGGCAATACGAGCTTGATGATGCAACTTTTGAAAAGATTACCATGATTAATCAGAAAGGCCTCTATTTGGTTAGTCAAGCGGTAGGGCGCCTTTTAGTGGCAAAGAAAAAAGGAGTTATTATCAATATGGCTTCGGAAGCTGGTTTAGAAGGTTCTGAAGGACAAAGTGCTTATGCGGGAACCAAGGCTGCTGTTTATAGTTATACACGATCATGGGCAAAGGAACTTGGCAAATACGGTGTTCGAGTTGTTGGTATTGCTCCGGGAATCATGGAAGCAACAGGTCTGCGGACGCTTGCTTATGAAGAGGCACTTGGCTATACTAGAGGAAAGACAGTTGAGGAAATTCGTGCAGGTTACGCATCAACAACGACAACACCACTGGGACGCAGTGGGAAATTAAGTGAAGTTGCAGATTTGGTAGCTTATTACATTTCGGACCGTTCAAGTTATATCACAGGTATCACAACCAATGTTGCCGGAGGTAAAACGCGCGGTTAAATCAATATAGAGGGTAAAAAAGTGGCATTAGTTAATCGCTGGTATCATATTTTAGAAATATTAGTTGCTCAGCATAGTGTTTCTCTAGAAACTATGCGTAAAGAACTTAATGTCAGTATGAAAACGTTGCTGACAAGTATAGAGCAATTTAATGCTATTTTGGATGATGATATTCAAATCAGACAAGAAGATAATCTTTTGCTGTTAGACGTCTATGATTATGCTAGATTGGAAACAATTTTAGCGGGAAGTTTGCGCAAAGAGAGTGATTTTAATTCTTCAAATAAGCGAGCTTCTTATCTCATTAAACGTTTGATTCAAGCCACATCTCCCTTACTTATTGATGATTTGGCTGAGGAAATCGGTGTTAGTCGAACGACCATTAATAAGGATTTGAAGCATGTTAAGGATTTAGCAGTAGAATATCAATTGTGCATATTCGGCAAACCTAATCGTGGTTTGGAAATTATTGGTACGGAATTAAATCTACGGCTCTTTTATATTCATCATGTCTATTCTTATTTTGATTCAGCTACCTTAAAGAAAGAGACGCATGATTTTTTAGAAGAACTATATACTGCCTTTAAAATTCCTAGAAAAACGCAGGAGTTACTGACTAAAGCCATTTCGATAACAGTTGCTCGCATTCAACGGAAAAAACTTTTGCTTACTCCTATTGACTATTATGTTAACGGACTAGCTCAGTCAGCTATTATGGAGCAATTGCTTTATCATATTGAAGTGACTTATCAGATATCGCTCAGTCAGTATGAACAAGATTTCTTGAGTTTTCCTCTCAATACACAATATATTGACGCATTGACCTATCAATTGACTGATGTGCAGAGTTTGCAGAAGCTTTATCAAAGCTTTGTAAAGAAGGTCAAGGATACACTCTTGGTTAACTTTGATGAGCAACGTTTATTTACTGAAATTCAAACACATTTAAAATTTCTTATCAATCGACTTATCTTTCATGTTCAGGCTAATGATATTTTCCATAGAGAAATTCAAAATAAGTATCCTTTGGCCTTTGAAATGGCAAAAGTCGCTGGTGATGATTTGAAAAATCATTTTGGCTGTCAGCTGGAATTGTCTGAAATGAGCTATTTAGCCCTTTATTTCGAAATGATTTTACATGAAAATGGAGCTATTTTTCAAAACAAAAAACGCCGAGTTGCCGTTGTTTGTACAACGGGACGCGGAACAGCACATATGATAAAGCGTCAATTAAAACGCGTACTTGGCCATGATATCGAAATCACTCAATATTCAGAAGAAAACTTTAATCCTGACACTAATGATAATTACTTTGCTGTCTTTACAACCATTCCTTTGAAATTAGGACAGATTAACTCGCCAGTTATTCAAATTAGAAATCTTTTTGATGATCAGTGGCTGCGTGAGGAATGGCAACGCGTTAATCATTATCATAGAAAAAATCTCAAAACAATCATTTTGACCTTTTCGAGATTGGTCAAAGCTGCTAGCTATCAAGATTATTTAGTGTATATGACACAGTCACTAGAAGCATTAGGGCTAGTGGATGATCATTTTGAAAAACGTATTTTAGATAGAGAAAAAGAACAATCTACTATATTTGGCAATGGTATTGCTTTTCCACATACTATCAATCAAACATTAGAAAAGATCGTTTTAATGGTAGGGGTTCTTGAGGAGTCCTACCATACAGATCATGAAAGTGTTGATCTTATCTTTTTAGTAGCTATTCCCAATAAAATTGCAACACAAACAGAGGCAGAACTTTTAGAATTGTATGATGATATTTTTCGAATTGCTAGCGATAAAGAGCTCAAAGAAGCTTTAGAAAGAGTGGAAAACAAAGCAGACTTTATTACATTTACCAGAGAAAAAGGAGTATTCTGATGAATTTTATGATTATTTTTGGTCTCTTTGCTTTAGCAGCCTATGCAGTTCAAATCATATTAGGCTTAAAGCAAATAAAACATTTTAATAGCATTTATAGGCAATTAAGGCGTCTAGGACGTGTAGCTATTGGACGTCGGTCTGGTAAGATCAGAGCTGGGACCATCGTTATGTTTGCTATTGATAAAGATGGTAAGGTTTTGGCTGCTAAAAAGATGCAGGGTATTACCATGGCTGCTCGTTTTAAAGATATGTCAGATTATATTGGACAGGACCTCCATTATTTTGACAGCTATAATCCCCTCATTCGTAAGGAAAATAAGTTACTGCGCATTGCTATTGAAGATGCGAGAGCTGTTTTTCTAAAAACAGAGGCAGGTATTTATAAAGAGTCTGCCAAACAGACGCCATTACTTGATATTAGGTTACAGACTAAATTCTTATTATCACGTTTTAAGTTAAAAAAACGTCATGAAACTAAAATTTGAATAAAGAAATGTGTTAGAGTGAAGAATTAACCTTAGACTAAATTTTCTTTGCTTCTTAATACAGATAAAGGAGGTTATTATGTCTTATATTACAAAATTTGCTGAAGGGTTCATGAAACTGTTCCAAGCTGGGGGCGACAATTTTGTAGGTTGGATGACCAGTATTGTTCCAGTAGTTCTGATGCTCTTAGTTGCAATGAATGCACTGATTGCTCTGCTTGGAGAAGAAAAAGTTAATAAATTAGCCCGAATATCTGCTAAAAATCCGCTTAGTCGCTATATGATTCTGCCTTTTATCTCTGCCTTTATGCTTGGGAATCCAATGGCGATTAGTATGGGGCGCTTTATGCCGGAGTATTACAAGCCAAGCTATATCGCTTCTCAAATGCAGTTTTGTCATACTTCAAACGGTGTCTTTCCACACATCAATCCTGGTGAGTTGTTTGTATGGATGGGGATTGCATCAGGGATAAAAACACTTGGTTTAAGTCAGATGGATCTAGCTATTCGTTATCTGCTAGTAGGGCTTTTAATGAATTTTGTTTCTGGCTGGGTGACTGATTTCACAACCGCTTGGGTATGCAAACAACAAGGAATTACATTGAGCAAAACCCTTGATTAAGAATAATTTGCAAACAGTAATAAGCGTGATATAAACATAAAAGTATCGTTGCTTATTTCATTTTGCAGGCTAGATTAAAGGAGAAAAATCATGGCTTACAGAAACATTAAAATTGTAAAAGGAAATGGTGGGTTTGGCGGCCCTTTGATTATTGCACCAACTGATGAAAAGCATAAATTTATCTATATCACAGGTGGTGGTGAAAAACCTGAAATTGTTGATAAAATTGTTGAATTAACAGGAATGGAAGCTGTTAATGGTTTTAAAACCTCTATTCCGGATGAAGAAATCGCTCTGGCTATTGTTGACTGTGGTGGCACCCTACGTTGTGGTATTTATCCTAAAAAAGGGATACCTACGATTAATATTGTTGCAACTGGTAAGAGCGGACCTTTAGCCCAATACATTACTGAAGATATTTATGTTTCGGCTGTTGGTATGGAGCAGATTACCTCAATTGAGGAATCAGCAGGCAGTATTGAAACGAAAGAAGCGAAAGCTGAGACTGTTCAATCTCAAATAGGCACCGGCACCTATGATACCAGTAAAAAAATCACTGAGCAACGTGCACAACAGAGTGTTATTGCTCGTATTGGTATGGGGGCTGGTAAAGTGGTTGCTGTTTTTAATCAAGCAGCGCGTGATGCTATTCAAACATTATTAAATACTATTCTTCCTTTTATGGCTTTTGTATCACTTCTGATTGGTTTTATTCAAGGATCAGGTGTGGGTAAATGGTTAGCTAAACTCATGGTGCCGCTGGCTGGTAATATTTGGGGACTTATCCTAATCGGATTCATTTGTTCACTACCATTCTTATCACCTCTTCTTGGACCTGGTGCTGTTATTTCACAAATTATTGGCACCTTGATTGGGGTTGAAATTGGTAAGGGAACTATCCCGCCGCAAATGGCTCTCCCGGCTCTTTTTGCTATTAATACGCAAAATGGTTGTGATTTTATCCCTGTGGCGCTTGGCTTGTCTGAGTCAACTGCTGAAACAGTAGAAGTCGGTGTTCCATCTGTTCTTTACTCGCGTTTCCTAAATGGTGTACCACGTGTCATTGTAGCATGGATTGCAAGTATTGGACTTTATCAATAAAATGTGTAAACTTAATTGTTTATTAGAAAAAGGGGAATAAAATGACTAAAATTTTTGAAGCAAAAGTGCTGGCTGTTGGACCAGAAGCTCTCAGCATGATTAAAGATGCCAATATGCTTATTCTCTTTGGAGAAGAGGCTCCTCAAGATCTGGCAGATTATTGTTATAAAATTGATAATAAAAATCTAAGTGGGCATATTAAAAAGGACGGGCATCTTGTTATTAATGGCAATGACTGTCAAATTACAGCTGTTGGCAGTGTTGTTGAAAAGAATTTAACAGGACTTGGCCATATCACTATCTCATTGGATGGTTCAAAGGAAAGTTCATTACCGGGGACACTTCATATACAAGCAGAATTCCCTGTTCAGCTTGAAGCAGGTTCCCTTATTCAAATTTTTGATTAGGAAGTAGTTACGATGCAATTAACGTTATACACTACTAATTTGTAGAACATTCGTTTTTATAAGAATATTTTTCTTTTAACTGGTGTAACAACTATATTAAAATTCCTATTATACTCGTGGATCTGCAGGTTATTAAGCAACTCAAAACGCAGGAATTCATGAAACAGCAACGGCTATCTATACTAAAATGCTGGTTTTTATTTAGTTATTGTCAGGCGGTATAGATTATGTCTCTCTTTATTATAATCGTATGGGAAATCTCAATATAGCTACCACCATCGCACTTATCGCAGGAAACATTGCACAAGCAAGAGCCGTGGCAAAAGTTCTTGGAGCCAGTTATAAAAAGGTTGAGCAGATAAATCGTACCTTAGAAGTTGGCGTATCAGCTGTCGCTGTTAGTCTCAATTAACTGCTTATTTTACTTTGAAAACGATGGGTAAAAGATCTACTATTGGAAAAAGCGACTTAATACAATTTTTAAAAGATTATCGTGATGAATTGAAAGAAATGTCTCAAGGATGACAATGATAGCTTTTGACCTCGAACAGAGGTCTTTTTCTTTTCCTCTAGCCAAACCACAATTTTTTGCTATAATAATAATTAACGACTTTTGAATTGGAGAATAAAAGATATGACTGCACAAAAAATGTCTGCGCAAGAAATCATTGCTTTCATCGGCAATGCTGAAAAGAAGACTAATGTCAAGGTGACTTTTGAAGGAGCCTTGGCTGCTGCTCTTCCTGAAAATGTTGTCAAGCTTGGCAATGTTCTTTTCGGTGATTGGAAGGACATTGAGCCGCTTCTGGCTAATTTAACAGAAAATAAAGACTATGTGGTAGAGCAGGATGGCCGCAATTCTGCAGTACCTTTGCTAGATAAACGCAACATCAATGCTCGTATTGAGCCGGGTGCCATCATTCGTGATCAAGTGACCATTGAAGATAATGCTGTGGTCATGATGGGGGCTATTATCAATATCGGTTCTGAAATTGGTGAAGGAACCATGATTGATATGGGAGCTATTCTTGGGGGTCGCGCAACTGTTGGTAAGAACAGTCACATCGGTGCAGGTGCAGTACTTGCTGGTGTCATTGAGCCCGCTTCTGCAGATCCCGTTCGTATTGGAGACAATGTTCTGGTTGGTGCCAATGCGGTTATTATTGAAGGGGTGCAAGTAGGGAGTGGTTCGGTCGTTGCAGCAGGTGCTATTGTAACTCAAGATGTCCCTGACAATGTCGTGGTAGCTGGTGTGCCTGCGCGTGTTATCAAAGAAATTGATGAAAAAACGCAGCAAAAGACTGCTTTAGAAGATGCTCTTCGTAACCTCTAAGTGTTAAGATAATCTTTGACAGCTTTGTCGCTGCTCTGCCAAGGACTAATTTTTTCATAGTTGGATGGCTTAGGAAATTCGGTCAACTAAGACTAGTGCGTCTATTTACTCTGAGACTTTGTTGTTTTTGGATTGCCTAAGATCAGTTATGCCTGTACCTTGGTTCTTAGTTTCAAAGCAAAGATTCTGACTTAATACTGTTTTAGCAACTATGCTGCGATTGTAGCGATCATAAACAATATATCACACCACAGCGTGACACATCAAAAAAAATATCTAAAAGCTTGAGTAAGACTCAAGCTTCAGACTGAAGATAAACCTATTTTTCAATGTAAAAAATTTTTAAGCTCTGCAAATTTTAATTTTTCTTATTTGCGAGCGAAGCGAGCTCTAAACGAGATTTTCCGTCGTGATAAGAGTGCCTGAAACTTTAATGTTTCAGGCACTCGGAAGATTTGAGACCTTAGGCTCAAATCTTAACTGACCACGGGCTGCGGATTGTGGCAAAAAGATGAGTCCTCCTAGAATCTTAATGATTCCGCGTCGTACTCCCTATTTTGCCTTTATCCGCTTAACGCCCTTTGTATCTTGGTTTTAGGTATGGAATTCCGAAGGCTGAAATAGTCATAAAGCTATTTCAGGTTGGGACATAAAGAAACGAAAGTTTCCTCATCGCTACCGTCCGTATCACCTAAGGAAAGTCTCAAAAGAAGACTTTTTCTACATTCTCAAGCTTTTACAAAGGGAAAACTCAAATGACTTTAGATTTAATCAAAATTCGTCGTGATTTGCATCAAATTCCAGAGATTGGTCTGGAAGAATTTAAAACGCAAGCTTATCTCTTGGAACGTATTGCTGAAATCACCAATGGTAAAGACTTTGTTGAGCAGAGGACCTGGCGTACAGGGATTTTAGTCTTTTTAAAAGGTTCTCGTCCTCAAAAAACAATCGGTTGGCGTACCGATATTGATGCGCTTCCTGTCGTTGAAGAAACAGGGCTTGCTTTTGCCAGTCAGCATGAAGGGCGTATGCATGCTTGCGGCCATGATATGCATATGACCATTGCTCTTGGCTTACTTGATACAATGGTGCAAGTACAGCCTAAAAATAACTTACTCTTTCTTTTTCAGCCAGCAGAAGAAAATGAAGCAGGTGGTATGCTCATGTATGAAGATGGCGCCTTTGGTAATTGGCAGCCTGATGAATTCTATGGTTTGCATGTCCGCCCAGATTTTAAAGTTGGTGATATTGCAACTAATACATCTACCTTATTTGCTGGGACTTGTGAAGTTTTCATCACTTTCAAAGGTAAGGGCGGTCATGCTGCCTTTCCTCATAATGCTAATGATGCCCTTGTAGCTGCTTCTTACTTTATTACACAAGTTCAAACCATTGTCAGTCGTAATGTTGATCCCATTGAGGGTGGAGTTGTGACCTTTGGTTCTATGCATGCTGGGA
Organism: Streptococcus mutans; assembly: GCF_006739205.1. NCBI lineage: Bacteria > Bacillati > Bacillota > Bacilli > Lactobacillales > Streptococcaceae > Streptococcus > Streptococcus mutans. The sequence goes on along the minus strand of NZ_AP019720.1, from coordinate 1,749,717 downwards.
CAACCAATAATGTTATTGCTGAAACAGCTACCTTACATGGAACCATCCGAACCCTGACTCAGGACATGAGTCTTTTGATTCAAAAGCGGGTGCAGGAAATGGCTCGAGGAATTGCAACTTCTTTTGATTTAGAAGTAGATGTTACACTCAAACAAGGTGGCTATTTGCCAGTTGAAAATGATTCTCAATTGGCTAAACAATTGATGACTTATTTTGAAAATGCGTCTGCTGTCAATTTGATAGACTGTTTACCAGCTATGACTGGTGAAGATTTTGGCTATCTGCTCAATAAAATCCCCGGTGTTATGTTCTGGCTGGGAATTGACACACCTTATGCACTTCATCATCCTAAGATGAGTCCCAGAGAAGAAGCTTTGTCATTTGCAGTTGATAATATTAGTGGCTTCTTGAAGACCAGAACGAATTAAAAAACCTTGTAGATTTAAGTCTGCAAGGTTTTTTAAGAAAAAGGGAAGGGCATCCAATTTCATTGAATGCCCAGGAGATTTATGAAAAAGGGGAAATAAAATAGGAAAGTTTATCTCCCCAACCACTTGGGGAAGTGGTTGTTTTAGGATGATTAAAGTATATATGAGAAACCTTAAAGAAACCTTAAATTAAAATATTTATTTTATTAGAATAAGAACCCTTTTGTTACAAGCTTTTTTAATGTTTTATGGCCTTTTGGCTACTTATTTCCTTAAAAATTCTTTTTGTGTTTAAGCGTAGGAAAAAAATCTTAATCGTGTTATGATAGTAACATGATGAAAAAGGACTATCGTACTCAAGTCATTGAAGATTTGAAAAAACAAGATAAAGCCAAAAAAGTGCTCAGAGATGAGCAACTTTTGGAAGAACTTATTCAATTAGAGGCTTATCAAAAAGCACATGTTATTGCAACTTATTTAGCTTTTCCTTTTGAATTTGACACATCTTTGCTGATTGAGCAAGCTCAAAGAGATAATAAAAGCATAGTTGTTCCTAAAACCTATCCTCAAGGGAAAATGATTTTTGTTGTTTATGATGAAGCAGATTTACAAATTACTAAATTTGGCCTTAAGGAACCAAGAAGTGAGGAGGCTCTTGAAAAATCAGCTATTGATCTCATCCATGTTCCGGGGCTTGCTTTTAACAATGAAGGCTACCGTATAGGTTTTGGTGCGGGATATTATGATCAATACTTGGCAGATTTTCAGGGTGATACAGTCAGCACAATTTATTCTTTTCAACAGTTCACTTTTGAGCCTAGTTTTTTTGACATTCCAGTAAAGGAGGTGTTGGTCAGTGGAGACCTTTAAAAAATATCCTGCAACTTCTTTTTTAGTCCTGCTAACGACTCTCGTTTTTTTGACGATGCAAGTTGTTTATTTAGGACAAGCAAATACCACCTTAGCTGTTTTTAATTTTGGTGGGATGTATGGTGACTTGGTTGTTCACAATCCTAATCAGCTTTGGCGTTTGATCACTCCGATTTTTGTTCATATCGGTTGGGAACATTTCCTATTTAATAGTTTAGCACTTTATTTTGTCGGTCAATTGGCAGAAAATATTTGGGGCTCGTGGCGATTTCTGCTCCTGTACCTTTTGTCAGGAATTATGGGAAATATTTTTACGCTTTATTTGACTCCAAATGTAGTTGCAGCAGGTGCTTCAACTTCTTTGTTTGGGCTTTTTGCGGCGATTGTTGTCCTAGGTTATTTTGGACACAACCCATATTTAAAACAGTTGGGACGCAGCTATCAAGCTTTAATTGTGGTTAATCTTATTTTTAATCTTTTTATGCCTGATATTAGTATTGCAGGACATCTAGGAGGGATTATTGGTGGGATTTGCTCTGCTTTTATATTGCCTAGTTTTGCTGAAGGAAAACTTTTCTCTCTTAGGCAACGCTTGCCCATTTTAATTTTGTATTTAGGCCTTGCTTCTGGAATCCTTTATCTAGCCTTTAATAAATAATTGTCATAATAAAAACTCGGTTTAATCCGAGTTCTTTTGAGTCGATTTTTGGTCTAATTTTTTACCAAGTTCAATAATATAAGCTTTTAAATCTTCTTTAACTTGTGGATGTTTAAGTGCATAATCAATTGAAGTCTTCATGAAACCAAATTTATCACCAACATCATAACGTTTTCCCTTAAATTCACGTGCAAAAACACGTTGTGTTTTATTAAGAGTATCAATGGCATCTGTTAATTGAACTTCGTTGCCAGCACCGGGTTCTTGTGTTTCAAGAATTGTAAAAATTTCCGGCGTTAATAAGTAACGACCAATGATAGCTAGATTGCTAGGCGCTTCCTTAGGAGCAGGTTTTTCAACAAAAGTATCGACACTGTAAAGGCCACTAACTCCTTCTCCTTGAGGAGCAATTACACCATAGGCAGAAACATCTTCATGGGGAACCTCCATGACTGCAATCGTTGAGGCATGCGTTTCTTCATAATCGTTCATGAGTTGACGTGTCAAAGGGATAGCCTTGTCATCTGTAATATCCATCAAATCATCACCGAGCATAACAACGAAAGGTTCATTACCTACAAAGGCTTTAGCCTGAAGAACAGCATCACCTAACCCGCGCGGATGGCTTTGACGGATAAAATGGAGATTGATTGCAGTAGTATCATTAACGAGTTTAAGTAAATCTGTTTTTCCTTTTTGTTCAAGATTGTACTCAAGTTCAAAATTTGAATCAAAATGATCTTCAATAGAACGTTTTGATTTACCTGTAACCACTAGGATGTCTTCAATGCCTGATTTTAAAGCTTCTTCAACGATAAACTGAATGGTTGGTTTATCAACAATTGGTAGCATTTCTTTGGCAAGAGCCTTGGTAGCAGGAAGGAAACGTGTTCCTAAACCTGCCGCAGGGATGACAGCTTTTCTGACTTTTTTACTTGGCATATTATTTACTCCATTCATTTTCCGCTCTAAACTCATTTGACATCATAGAAGTGATAGCTTCTTTAATATTTTTGCCTTCATAAATTGACTGATAAATAGCACAGGTAATTGGCATATAGACGTTGAGTTCTCGAGAAAGTTCGTAGGCGACCTTTGTTGTGGAAATTCCTTCAATAACCATTCCCATATTTCTTTCAATGTCTTCCAATTTTTCTCCGCGTCCTAGAGCATCTCCGGCTCGCCAATTACGTGAATAGATAGAAGTTCCAGTAACAATCAAATCTCCAACACCAGACAGACCGCTGTAAGTGAGCGGATCAGCTCCCAGTTTGACGCCTAAACGTGTAATTTCGGCTAGACCGCGTGTGATAACAGCTGCTTTAGCATTATCACCATACCCCATTCCATGGAGTGCTCCTGCCCCAACAGCAATGATATTTTTCAGGGCACCAGCAGTTTCCACACCAATAACATCGGGATTGGTGTAAAGACGAAAATAGTTGTTGCTAAAGAGCTTTTGAACGTATTTGGCGGCTTCTAAATCTTTAGATGCCGCTGTAATCAGGGTAATATCGCGCACGATGGTTTCCTCAGCATGGCTGGGTCCGGAAACAACAACTATGTCGCTTCGAAGATGATTTGGAATTTCTTCTTCAAGGATGACAGATAAGCGTTCGTGAGTGCCCGGTTCCAATCCTTTAGAAGCGTGCATGACAACGGCTTTGTGATCAAGAATTTGTGAAACTTGCTTGGCCACTAAGCGTGTTACTTTTGTTGGAACAACAAAAAGGACAGCATCAATATCCTTAAGAGCATCCTCTAAATCGTGATAAGCTTTGATTTTTTCATCTAGGACCACATCCTTAAAATAACGCTTGTTAGTATGATGTTCATTAATTTCATCAAGCTGTTCAGGAATATTTCCCCAGATACGGACTTCATGACCATTGTCGTTAAGAACTTGGGATAAGGCGGTTCCCCAAGAACCAGGACCTAGTACGGCAATTTTTTGTCTGATCATTTGTTTCTCCTGTTAGTTCATAAAAAGTTAAGTTTATTATATCATAAAGGTAATTCATTTGTCTGAAATTAGCTAATGGAGCTGCTTTATTTTGAAAGAACAAACTACTCTGTTTTGTCAGTAAAAAATCTGATTGGAAATGCTAATTTCTTTAACTATAAAGACGAAAAGCAAAAATGAACTTTTGCTTTTGCTTTGCGAATAATTTATAATAGAAAGGAATTGAATGGTTTTAACTTAATTGGTCACGTTGCTGATACAACAAGATAATGACTGTTCCAGAAAGATTTTTTAGATAAATTAAATGATAAAGGAAGTAAGTGATGAAAACACGTGGTTTTGAATTAATTACTGACTATACTGATGAAAATCTTTTGCCAAAGCGGGAAACAGCTCATGCAGCTGGTTATGATCTGAAAGTGGCAGAGCGGACGGAAATTCCTGCGGGAGCAATTGTTCTGGTCCCAACAGGTGTCAAAGCTTATATGCAGGTTGGTGAAGTTCTCTATCTTTTTGATCGTTCGTCCAATCCTCGTAAAAAAGGCTTGGTATTGATTAATTCAGTTGGGGTTATTGATGGCGATTATTACAATAACCCTAATAATGAAGGTCATATTTTTGCTCAGATGAAAAATATGACAGACCAAACAGTTGTGCTTGAAGCTGGAGAACGTGTGGTTCAAGGTGTTTTTATGCCTTTTCTGTTAATAGATGGTGATAAAGCGACTGGCACACGTACAGGCGGTTTTGGATCAACTGGAGGATAGGGGAAGAAAATGGCAGATTATTTATTAGTTATAGATATGCAGTCAGACTATGTTGCTGCTGGAAAAGCTTATGATAGTGAAGCGCTGACTGCGGCTGTTAATGACAAAATTGCTAGCTATTCAAGAGACCATGTGATTTATATAGTTAATCGTTTTTTCTGGGAATTAACAAGGAAACCGAAGAATTTTGCAATTGGCCTTTCCTTGGTGTCTGATAGAGTCTTTGAAAAGCGTCAAGCATCTTGCTTTACGAACCAAAACTTAACAAGATTTTTGGAGGAAAGCGGTGCAGAGAGTTTAGAATTTATTGGTGTTGATGGCAATGGCTGCGTCAATGCTTCAATTCTGGCAGCAGCACATAAGGGCTATCAAGTCTCAGTTGATTTATCCTATCTTGGCGTTATCAATAAGGAAAAATTTCAAAAGACACTGCAACAATGGCAGATTGCTGGAATAGTAACGAAAGGAGAATTGCCATAGCTAAGAAAAAAACAACTTTTGTCTGTCAAGAGTGCGGCTATAATTCGCCCAAGTATCTGGGACGTTGTCCTAATTGCTCGTCTTGGTCTTCTTTTGTTGAAGAGATTGAAGTTGCTGAGGTTAAAAATGCTCGCGTTTCACTGACAGGTGAGAAGACACGGCCAGTCAAGTTAAATCAGGTCACCTCCAGCCAAGCCACTAGAGTCAAGACCAATATGGAAGAATTCAACCGTGTTTTGGGCGGTGGTGTTGTACCAGGCAGTCTGGTTCTTATCGGCGGCGATCCCGGCATCGGGAAATCGACCCTACTTTTGCAAGTTTCAACACAATTAGCCAATAAAGGAACTGTTTTTTATGTTTCTGGTGAAGAATCAGCGGAGCAGATCAAGTTGCGTAGCGAGCGTCTCGGTGATATTGACAATGAGTTTTATCTCTATGCTGAAACTAATATGCAAAGTATTCGTGCTGAGATTGAAAAAATCCAGCCTGATTTTTTAATTATTGATTCTATTCAAACAGTGATGAGTCCTGAAATTTCCAGTGTTCAAGGTTCTGTTTCTCAGGTGCGTGAAGTGACAGCAGAATTAATGCAATTAGCTAAAACCAATAACATTGCGACTTTTATTGTTGGACATGTGACTAAAGAAGGAACCTTAGCTGGACCGCGAATGTTAGAACACATGGTGGACACTGTGCTCTACTTTGAAGGCGAGCGGCAGCATACTTTTCGTATCTTACGAGCCGTTAAAAATCGCTTTGGTTCTACTAATGAGATTGGTATTTTTGAAATGAGGTCGGGTGGTTTGGTTGAGGTTTTGAATCCCAGCCAAGTTTTTTTAGAAGAGCGTCTAGATGGAGCAACAGGCTCAGCTATTGTTGTTACCATGGAAGGAACACGACCTATTTTAGCGGAAGTACAAGCCCTAGTAACACCAACTGTTTTTGGTAATGCTAAACGGACAACAACAGGACTGGACTTTAATCGTGTTAGTTTGATTATGGCGGTTTTGGAGAAGCGCTGCGGACTTTTATTGCAAAATCAAGATGCCTATCTCAAATCAGCTGGTGGTGTGCGCTTAGATGAGCCTGCTATTGATTTAGCGGTTGCGGTAGCCATTGCTTCCAGTTATAAGGAAAAGCCAACCAACCCTCAAGAATGTTATATTGGTGAAATTGGTTTGACAGGTGAAATTCGTCGTGTTAATCGTATCGAACAACGTCTCAATGAAGCTAGTAAGCTCGGTTTTACCAAGATTTTTGTACCCAAAAATTCCCTGTCAGGTTTAACGATTCCACAAGGTATTCAGGTAATTGGTGTGACAACTGTTAGTGAAGTCTTAAAAAAGGTATTTAATTGATTTTAAGTTCTTGACTATGACAAAGTCTTTTAAAAATGGTATGATACAGCTCTAAGCGATTAACTTAAATTTAGGACCGAGGAATGGTAATGTCTTATTTTGATAATTTTATAAAGGCAAATCAAGCATATGTTGATTTGCATGGAACTGCTCACTTGCCACTTAAGCCAAAAACGCGTGTTGCTATTGTTACTTGTATGGACTCTCGTTTACACGTAGCACCTGCTTTGGGGTTGGCTTTAGGAGATGCCCATATTTTACGCAATGCAGGCGGCCGTGTAACGGATGACGTTATTCGTTCTCTGGTTATTTCTGAGCAACAGTTAGGAACAAGTGAAATTGTGGTTTTGCATCATACGGATTGTGGTGCACAGACTTTTACAAATGCTGAGTTTACTGAGCAGTTAAAGCGGGATTTAGCTGTTGATGCTGGAGATCAGGACTTTCTTCCGTTTACAGATATTGAAGAGAGTGTGCGAGAGGATATTGCTCTTTTGAAAAATTCTCCTCTGATTCCTGAAGTTATTATTATTTCTGGAGCTATTTATGATGTTGATACAGGACGAGTAAGAGAAGTCAATTAACTTCCTAATTAATTTTTAAGTCAATTTATAATAAATTGGCTATTTCATGGATAAAATTTCATAACTATTATTAACTTAGACTTCATCATAAATTTGTTTTAAACTTTTTATTGACAGAAATAGGGGGAAATTTTATAATGTGTTTGTACTAAAATAATAATACACACATGTACGTAGGAGGTTTTCATATGCCAGATAATCGCATGAACTATAGTATTGATAGCAATATGCAGTTTCCCTTGGTAGAAATTACTTTGGAAACAGGAGAATTTGCTTATATTCAACGCGGTAGCATGGTCTATCACACACCCAGTGTCACTCTCAATACCAAAGTCAATGGACGTGGTTCAGGACTTGGCAAGCTAGTAGGAGCAATTGGTCGTTCTGTAACGTCTGGAGAAAGTTTTTTCATTACTCAGGCAGTATCAAATGCTAGCGATGGTAAATTGGCCTTGGCCCCTTCTATGCCGGGTCAAGTTATTGCTTTAGAATTGGGAGAAAAACAATATCGCCTCAATGATGGTGCTTTTCTTGCCTTAGATGGTTCTGCTCAATATCAAATGAAAGCTCAGAGTGTTGGACGTGCCCTCTTTGGCGGTCAAGGCGGTCTTTTTGTTATGACAACAGAAGGTCAAGGTACCTTGCTTGCTAATAGTTTTGGTTCTATCAAAAAAATAGAATTACAGAATCAGGAAATTACAATTGACAATGCTCATGTTGTAGCTTGGAGTAGGGATTTGAACTATGACATTCATTTGGAAAATGGTTTTATGCAATCGATCGGAACCGGTGAAGGCGTTGTCAATACTTTCCGAGGAACAGGTGAAATTTATGTACAAAGTCTTAATCTGCAGCAGTTTGCTGGTGTCCTACAGGGTTTCATTACCAATACTAATCGTTAATTGAGGTCTTATAGCTCATATGACCATTATGAAGAGTCTATAAAAGCAGAAATATAAGAAAGAATTAGCAAAAATCACAAGATTAACTTGAAAAATGCATGTAACTAGAAATTAGGGATATGCATTTTTTCATGCGTACATCCTGAAGTGAAAGGAATTTTTTTCGCCCAACTGTCAAGGATATGCTATAATAAAAACGATTGAATTTTATGGAAAACAGGTTAGAAGGGTCTTTTTTAGGCATTTTCTAGGATTTGTTATATTGAAATGACAGGAGAATAAAATGACAAACAAAATTCGTGTGCGTTATGCACCAAGTCCAACAGGATTGTTACACATTGGAAATGCACGTACTGCGCTCTTTAATTATCTCTATGCGCGTCATCATGGTGGCGATTTTATCATTCGTATTGAAGATACGGACCGTAAGCGCCATGTTGAGGATGGGGAACGCTCCCAGCTTGAAAATCTGCGTTGGTTGGGCATGGATTGGGATGAAAGTCCTGAAACGCATGAAAATTATCGTCAATCAGAACGTTTAGCACTTTATAAAAAATACATTGACCAACTCTTGGCTGAAGGAAAAGCTTATAAATCTTATGTAACGGAAGAAGAATTAGCTGCAGAACGTGAACGTCAAGAAGCAGCTGGTGAAACACCTCGCTATATCAATGAATTTCTCGGTATGTCAGCAGATGAAAAGGCTGCCTACATCGCAAAACGGCAAGCAGCTGGTATTGTGCCAACGGTTCGTTTAAAAGTCAATGAAGCTGGTATTTATAAATGGCATGATATGGTTAAAGGTGATATTGAATTTGAAGGTGGCAATATTGGTGGTGACTGGGTTATCCAGAAGAAAGACGGTTACCCAACCTATAATTTTGCCGTTGTAGTGGACGATCATGACATGCAAATTTCTCATGTTATTCGTGGTGATGACCATATTGCCAATACGCCAAAACAACTCATGGTTTACGAAGCACTTGGCTGGGAAGCGCCAGCATTTGCTCACATGACTCTTATCATCAACTCGGAAACGGGAAAGAAACTATCCAAACGTGATACCAATACCCTACAATTTATCGAAGATTATCGTCAGAAAGGCTATCTGCCAGAAGCTGTTTTCAATTTCATCGCTCTTCTTGGTTGGAATCCTGGTGGGGAAAACGAAATTTTTTCACGTCAAGAATTGATTGAACTCTTTGATGAAAATCGTCTTAGCAAGTCACCAGCCGCCTTTGATCAGAAGAAATTGGACTGGATGAATAATGAATACATCAAAAATGCCGATTTTGATACGATTTTTGCTTTGGCAAAACCTTATTTAGAATCAGCTGGTCGTTTGACAGATAAGGCTAAAAAATTGGTTGAGCTCTATCAGCCACAGATGAAATCTATTGATGAAATTGTGCCTTTAACGGATCTTTTCTTTGAAGAGTTTCCAGAATTGTCAGAAGAGGAAAAAGAATTCATGGCTGGTGAAACAGTTCCAATTGTTCTCCAAGCCTTCAAGGCAAAATTGGAAGCCATGTCAGATGAAGATTTCAAATCGGAAAATATTTTTCCGCAAATTAAAGCCGTTCAAAAAGAAACGGGCATCAAGGGGAAAAATCTTTTCATGCCAATTCGTATTGCCGTTTCAGGTGAAATGCATGGGCCAGAATTACCAGATACAATCTTCTTACTAGGTAAGGAAAAATCCATTCAGCATCTTGAAGATATGCTTGAAAAATTGAAATAAAAAGTGGGGAAGATAAAGGCTATAACTGTAAGCTTTTATCTAAACTTTTTCAACCTTCATTTGGATAAGTCAAAGTCATTTTGATTTAGGTAACTAATAAGTGAGGTGTACAGATATGAAAGCAAAGGAACGTCGTCAGGCTATTTTAGAAAGGTTAGAAAAGACACAAGTTCCAATTTCAGCTGGGTATTTGGCCAAGGAATTGGGAGTTAGTCGTCAGATTATTGTGGGGGATATTGCTTTGTTACGAGCTGAAAATCATGATATTATGGCCACTCATCGAGGTTATCTTTTAGCTGAGCGTCTGCAAGTACCAAAGTCCTTCTACCATGGCAAACTTGTCTGTAAGCATGGGCCTAAGGAAGTCCGCTTGGAATTGGAGACCATTGTCAAAAACGGTGGTAAAATCTTAGATGTTGAAGTGGAGCACCCGATTTATGGCATGATTACTGCTCCTTTAAATATTGAGAATCAAGATGAAATTGATTATTTCATGGATAAGCTCTCTTGTTATAAAGGCAGCTTATTAAGCAGTTTGACAGATGGGATTCATTTACACACGCTTTCTTGTCGTGATAAAGAAACCTTTGAGAAAATCACTGAAGCGCTTGAGCAGGAGCATATCGTCTTTAATAATTAAACTAGTGTCTTGACAGATGTAAACAACAGGTATAAACTAGATTTATCACTGATAAGGAGATTTCTTATGTCTAGTTCTGGTTCATCTGTCATACGTAAACGTATCCAAAATCTGACATTATCAGCTGTTTTAACAGCTTTTAGCATTTTAATTCCGATGATTATGCCTGTTAAGGTGATTATTGGTCCGGCTTCCTTTACTTTAGCTAGTCATGTTCCTATTTTTATCGCTATGTTTCTTTCACCTGAAGTTGCTGTTATTGTTGCTTTGGGGACAAGTCTAGGCTTCTTTATAGCTGGTTTTCCTTTTGTTATTGTCATGCGTGCTTTGACCCATCTTATTTTTGCAGCTATTGGTGCTTATCTCATTCAAAAATACCCCAGTTTCTTAAAGAATTTTAAAAACTCTTTTCCTCTTGCCTTTGGACTCAATATTATTCATGGTCTGGGAGAATTTCTCGTTGTTTTACTATTGACAACTACTAATCAGCAATCGACTTCCTATTGGTTTACGTTGATTGTTTTAATTGGACTAGGTTCCCTGATTCATGGAATGATAGATTTCTATTTAGCCTATTATTGTTGGAAATTTTTGAAGAAAACAGGAAGAATTTAAAGTCTATTTATATAGAGAGTCAAGCAGATACTTAGGATTGTTGCTTTGAGACTCTCTTTTCTTTTGCTTTAAGATAAGAGAAGACATTGAAAAAAACGTTTGATTATAGTACTATAATTACAATAAAGTAAAAAATGAAGGAGATGTTATGACAGAAGATATCAAGAACGAAAATGTTCCAGAGGAAAATACCCCTAAAAATCCAACTGAGAGCAATTCAGTGTCAGGGGAGCAAACTGAGCAAGCAATAGATGTCAATCCAACAGCTGCGCCAGTTCTAGAGCAGGCTGTTGAAGGAGGAACTGCCAACCAAGAAATTCCTCAGCAAGCGCCAGTGCCTCCAACGGAATCAGTTGCTCCTCAAGGACAGCAAACAGCTTTTGAACAACAAGTTGCTTCGCCATTTACCAATCCAGTTAGTCCAACTGCACCAACTGTAACAGCTCGCAAGGAACTCATTGTTCTTCCGATTATTTCTTTCGTTGTTTCAGTTATTACACTTATTTTAGCTTGGTTTGCCCCACTGCCAATTATCTATGTAATTATTGCCTTTCTTGGGCTTATCTATGCAATTGTGGGCTTAATTGTTAACATTCAACGTAAGAAAGTCTTATCAATTATTGCTCTAGTTTTGGCTTCTCTTATTTTCTTAGTCAGTGGGCTTGCTGTTTTTGTTCGTCAGGCCCAAAATAATCCGAATCCTACGGAACAAACAGAATCAAAGAAATCTGACGAAAAGGATGATACCGATGTTGACGATGATGATTCAAAAGACAGTACAGATGTTAAGGATTATATTGCAGATAGTTCGGATTTTAAATTTAAATGGACAAAGTCTAAATTTACTGACTTAAAATTTTCTAGCTATTCTAATAAAAATGGGGATAGCTTAAAATCAGTTGTTAAAAAGTTTGGTAAGGGATCTAATGCTACTATTTCTGGTGAAAGTTTAAATTTGGAATACAGGAAAAGCGGTGACGACGATGAACGAGAAAGTGTGCACCTAATTTTTAGAAAGCAATATAATGGTAAATTTATTCTTTCGGATGGTTATGCTTATTTTACTTCTAAAGATATAAAGACTGTTTCTGAAAAATCTTATAAGTCTGACTGGACACAAGCAGATGTTGATGCTTTAACAGTTGGTGATTCTAGTACTGGAAAGGGTGGAGATAATTTAAATGAAGTTCTTAAAAAGCATGGAAATCCGACTGAAGCTAGAGAATCAATTTCAAATTATGGTGATGGCTTTAAAACAAGCTTGAAAATTTTTTACAATTCTAATGCTTCTAATGACAGTTCTAAGTTAGGTTATGTCTCTTTAGAATTTGCACAGCAATCTAATGATGATTATCTATTAACTTATAAATACCCTACGAAATAATTAATTAATTTTTAAGTAATAATAAAAAAGCTATTTTTACTAACAAGTAAGAATAGCTTTTTTGATTTAAGAAACTCTTATTAGAAAATATATAAAAACAAATAAATTCAAAAATATACTTGACTTTTGAATAATTATGCAATATAATAAGTCTATCCTTTGAATAATTATTAAAAATAGAAAAGAGTTATTTACTATGTCAAAAGAGAAAGTTATTTTAGCCTATTCAGGCGGACTTGATACGTCAGTTGCCATTACGTGGTTAAAAAAAGATTATGATGTTGTTGCTGTTTGTATGGATGTCGGTGAAGGTAAAGATCTTGAGTTTATTCATGATAAAGCGCTGAAAGTTGGAGCAATTGAATCTTATGTCTTGGATATTAAAGATGAATTTGCTGAAGAATATGTCCTTCCTGCTCTGCAGGCTCATGCTTATTATGAACAAAAATATCCATTAGTATCAGCCCTTAGTCGTCCAGTGATTTCTAAGAAATTGGTTGAAATTGCTCATCAGACAGGAGCAACTACTATTGCTCATGGCTGTACTGGTAAGGGAAATGATCAAGTTCGGTTTGAAGTAGCTATTGCAGCACTTGATCCAAAATTAAAAGTCATTGCACCTGTTCGGGAATGGAAATGGTCACGGGAAGAAGAGATTAATTATGCTAAAGAAAATGGCGTACCGGTTCCGGCTGATCTTGATAATCCTTACTCTGTTGATCAAAATCTTTGGGGCCGTGCAAATGAATGCGGTGTCCTTGAAAATCCTTGGAACCAAGCTCCAGAAGAGGCGTTTGGTATCACCAATTCGGTTGAAGAAGCTCCAAATAAAGCAGAATACGTTGATATTACATTTAAAGAAGGCAAGCCTGTTGCTCTTGATGGACAGGAAATGAAGTTGGCTGATCTTATTCAAAAGCTTAATGTTCTTGCTGGTAAGCATGGTGTTGGTCGAATTGATCATGTTGAAAATCGTTTGGTTGGTATTAAATCACGTGAAATTTACGAATGTCCCGGGGCAGTTACTCTTTTAACAGCTCATAAGGAAATTGAGGATATAACCTTAGTGCGTGAGGTGTCGCACTTCAAGCCGATTCTTGAAAATGAATTGTCAAATCTTATCTACAATGCTCTTTGGTTCAATCCAGCAACGCAAGCTATTCTTGCTTATATTACGGAAACACAAAAAGCAGTTAATGGAACAGCTAAAGTGAAATTGTACAAGGGATCTGCAAGGGTTGTTGCTAGAAAGTCACCTCATTCACTTTATGATGAAAATTTAGCAACCTATACATCAGCTGATAGTTTTGATCAAGATGCAGCCGTTGGTTTCATTAAACTTTGGGGATTACCAACGCAGGTTAACTCACAGGTAAACAACAAATAAGGTTAAACAAGAGAGAATTATTTGCTTGAAAAGATTCAAGCTTGTTAATAGAGATGGCAGGCAATTAACTTTTGCAATGTCGGAGGCCATGGGTATTCTACATTAAAAATTCAAAAGAAAAGCTTATCAGATAATCACAGTCAGAGAGCTGGATCTGATACTCTTTTCTAATAAAAACTCCTGACACGGTATTCCTGTGAGGATACTTCAGGCTCAGAAAAAATTTCTGAGAGACTTGCTCTTTCTGAGAGGAGCTTAAATAAGTCTGAGACGAGGGTCCCAGACTTATTGTTATATTAAGGAAATTGGATTTAAACTTTTATCATTAGAAAAGAGAAAGTTATGACAACAAAAAATCACAAATTATGGGGCGGCAGATTTGAAGCTGGTTTAGCACAGTGGGTTGAGGAATTTGGAGCTTCCATTTCCTTTGATCAAAAATTGGCAGAATTTGATCTCAAGGGTTCTATTGCTCATGTTACCATGTTAGGGGAAAAAGGAATTATTTCTCAAGAAGATGCCGCAACAATCAAAGCAGGTTTAGAAGACTTGTTAGAAGAATATAAAGCTGGACAATTGAAATTTGATGTTTCCAATGAAGATATTCATATGAATATGGAAAGTCTTCTGACTGCTAAAATTGGTCCTGTGGCAGGCAAGCTTCACACGGCTCGTTCGAGAAATGATCAGGTAGCGACAGATATGCATCTTTACTTGAAAGCTAAGTTGGATGAGGTGATTGAAAAGTTAGCTAACTTGCGTACTGTCTTAGTTGACTTGGCAGATAAGCATGTTCATACTATTATGCCAGGCTATACCCATTTACAGCATGCTCAGCCTATTTCTTTTGGCCATCACCTTATGGCTTATTACAACATGTTTACCCGAGACAGTGAACGTTTTATTTTTAATGTTAAGCATACAGACTTGTCTCCGCTGGGAGCAGCTGCTTTGGCAGGTACGACCTTTCCAATTGACCGTGAGATGACGGCACAGCTTATGGGGTTTGCCGAACCTTACAGCAATTCACTAGATGCAGTATCTGATCGTGATTTTATCTTAGAATTTTTATCGAATGCTTCTATTCTTATGATGCATATGAGCCGTATATGTGAAGAAGTCATTAGTTGGTGCTCTCATGAGTATCAATTTGTAACGCTTTCAGATACGTTTTCAACCGGCTCATCCATCATGCCGCAAAAGAAAAATCCTGACATGGCAGAGCTCATTCGTGGAAAGTCAGGACGTGTTTATGCTAATCTTTTTGGACTTTTGACTGTTATGAAAGCTCTGCCTTTGGCTTATAACAAAGATCTTCAAGAAGATAAGGAAGGTATGTTTGATACTGCTGAAACGATTACAGTTGCTCTTGACATTTTGGCTGGTATGCTATCTAGTATGATTGTTAATGACAAACATATGGCTGAATCAACTCAAAAAGATTTTTCTAATGCGACAGAATTGGCTGATTATTTAGCCAGCAAAGGCATGCCCTTTCGTCAGGCCCATGAGATTGTTGGGAAATTAATCCTTGAATGCAGTAAGAATGGTCATTATTTGCAAGATGTTCCTCTTGAACGTTATCAAACCATTTCTGACTTAATTGAGGAAGATGTCTATGAAACACTTAAATCACATACGGCCGTTGAGCGACGTCATTCTCTTGGCGGAACTGGTTTTGAACAGGTTAAATGGCAGATTGCAGAGGCTAAAAAAGCACTTTAATTTTAGCAAAATTGATAAGTCAAAAATAATGAGATTTTTGGCTTTTTCTCATTTTATGATATAATAGTGATAATTTAGATATTGGAGTCATGTTTTGAAAAAAGCCTATCGCGTTAAAAGTGATAAAGATTTTCAGGCAATTTTTACTGAAGGACGAAGTGTTGCCAATCGGAAATTTGTTGTCTATAGTTTAGAAAAAGATCAAAGTCACTATCGTGTTGGACTTTCAGTTGGAAAAAGATTAGGAAATGCTGTCGTTAGAAATGCGATTAAACGAAAATTGCGCCATGTCCTTATGGAACTTGGTCCTTATTTAGGCACTCAAGATTTTGTTGTTATTGCTAGAAAAGGTGTTGAGGAACTTGATTATAGCACGATGAAAAAAAATCTGGTTCATGTTTTAAAACTGGCTAAACTGTATCAGAAAGGATCTATTCGTGAAAAAGAAATATAGAATTATTGGATTAGCTGTTGCAGCACTTTTGTTTTTATCGGCTTGTGGACGTAGTCAAGTTACCAGTCATTCAAGCGATGCTTGGGAGAAGTTTGTTTATTTCTTTGCGGAGACCATCCGCTTTTTATCCATCAATGGCAGGATTGGTATCGGAATTATTCTCTTTACCTTTCTTATCAGAACCATTCTTTTACCACTGTTTAACTTGCAATTGAAATCTGGACAAAAAATGCAGGAGCTTCAGCCTGAGCTGAAAGCTTTACAGACTAAATATCCGGGTAAAGACAGGGAAAGCCGTATGCGTATGGCTGAGGAAAGTCAGGAACTTTACAAAAAATATGGTGTCAATCCCTATGCCAGCCTTTTTCCTCTTCTTATTCAGATGCCCGTTCTTTGGGCTCTCTATCAAGCCCTTACTCGAGTTGAATTTTTAAAAACAGGGTCTTTTCTTTGGATGGATATTGGCGATAAAGATCCTTACTTTATTTTACCTGTCTTGGCAGCTATTTTTACTTTCTTATCTTCTTGGCTGACTAATAAGGCCGCCAAAGAACGAAATGGTATGATGATAACGATGAACATTATCTTACCAATCTTTATCTTGCTTATTGGCTTTAATTTAGCTAGTGGGGTTGCTCTCTACTGGGTAGTCTCAAATGCTTATCAGGTCTTCCAGATTTTGTTGTTAAATAATCCCTTTAAAATTATTGCAGAACGCCAGCGTCTTGAAGATGAAGCACGTGAATTGGAAGCTAAGAAAAGACGTGCTAAAAAGAAAGCACATAAAAAGAGAAAATAAGGAGAACAAATCATGGTATTATTCACAGGAAAAACTGTTGAAGAAGCTATTGAAAGTGGTTTGAAACAAATGGGTATTTCTCGTATGAAGGCTCATATTAGAGTGATCTCGCGGGAGAAAAAGGGCTTTCTGGGTTTTGGCAGAAAACTAGCTCGAGTCGAAATTGAAGGAATTAATGAAAAGACAGCCCATAAGGCTGATCAAAAGGCAGTACGTGGTGTACCGGATAGTATTAATAAGCAAAATGCTCCTGTTTCAAGCAGTGCTGAAGATACGGTGGCTTTAAATCATCTGTCAAAAACTATTAAAGAATTAGAAAAAGAAGATGGTCAACCATTAGATAAAGAGACCAAAGAACAAGTCTTAGAGCATAAGATTTCTGCACAAGAAATGTTAGAGCAAAATGCTTTAACAACTAAAACATCGGCAGCCACTGCTTCTAGTGAAGCCTTCAATCAAAAAGGAAAGCAAACTTTTGAGGACTTTGTTGCTGATGCATTTGATGAAGTTGATAATGGTGCAGATATTGCTGTGGCGAGTGAAGAAGTTTCTCAATACATCCAAAAAATTATTTATGAAATGGATCTAGAAACAAGCATTGAGACAAGTCATAATCGTCGTCAAATCAATCTTCAAATTGAAACGCCAGAGGCAGGACGTGTTATCGGTTATCATGGCAAGGTTTTAAAATCATTGCAATTGTTAGCACAAAACTTTTTACATGATCATTATTCAAAACATTTTTCCGTCACTTTAAATGTTCATGATTATATAGAACATCGGACAAAAACACTTATTGATTTTGCACATAAAATTGCTAAACGTGTCTTAGATTCCGGTAAGGCTTATCAGATGGATCCCATGAGTAATAGTGAGAGGAAGGTTATTCATAAAACAATTACTGGCATTGAAGGAGTTGAAAGTTATTCTGAAGGCAATGATCCCAATCGTTATGTTGTTATTGCGTCGAAAGGAAATTAACGCTTAAATATGAAAAAGAATTGGGATAGGCTGCTCTCAAATTCTTTCTTTATAAAAAATCCTTTTTAATTACAGTTGCCTGCTATACTTAATTGAAGGAAGTTCTTATGTTGCTCACTATTTTTAGTATTTTAGCCATCTTATGCCTTGTTCTGTACTTTTATTGTATGGTAATTTTGCACCTAAAAAATAAAGGCGTTTATCACCCCATGACTCATGCAGTCAGTGATTATGGTATCGGACAGAATAAATCTTATTTTCAACTGGCAGGTTTAGCTAATACCTTTAGAAATCTTTTTTTAATTCTATCACTGATTTTCTGGAAGTATTCTTTTTCTTTTAAAAAGGAAGCTGTCTTATTGCTCATCTTGGCTATCATTGGTTATGCAGGGGTAGCGCTATTTCCGACAGATATTGAAGGTAGCAAACGAACAGTCAAAGGGATTATTCATTTACTTTTTGCTATTTTACAATTTACGGCCTTGGCAATATTTATTTTTAATGTTACAGAAGTTCTTAAACCTTTGAATGCCACTTTATTTTTGATAGCATCTTATATCAAAATAGTTGTGGAAGTAGGACTGTATGGTTTGGTCATTGCTTTATTCTTACCCTTTGTTAAAAAATATTTTGGCCTTTTTGAACGTCTTTTCCTCTATTCAAGTAACCTTTATATCTTGTTGCTTTGTGTTATGATGATTAGATATTGAATAGTTCAATTTTACAGATTTGTTTGATGTTATTCAATAAGAAAACTGTTCTGGCAAATAATCATTGGATTTTCCGTCTTATTAAAAACTTATGACACATACCAAGGAAAAATAAACCTTGACACTGCCCTTTCTTTATTATAAAATGATCTAGTATGTTTAGTAACTGATCACATAATAGCCGGCTAAACGAATACGAAAATCTATGAGGAGGTATTCAAAGTGAAACGTACTTTTCAACCAAGTAAAATCCGTCGTCAACGTAAACATGGATTTCGTCACCGTATGTCAACGAAAAATGGTCGTCGCGTCTTAGCTGCGCGTCGTCGTAAGGGACGTAAAGTCTTGTCAGCCTAATGGAAAGAACTTTTTTTCTGTGTTAATGATAGGAGAATTATTTACCTAAATGCTATGGTGCGTCTCATGATCTATTTTCATTGGAATAAGTTTTCAAAGTTTGACAAATAAAGCAGAACCAGCAGGAACTCGAGCCTGTTGGCTTTTTATATGTCTCTCTGTTAAAAGGTGTAAGGCTAATGCATAAGAGGGGACAGACAGCTATTATTTTTCATTTTCAAAGGGGGGCTGTACTAAAATCAGCTCCATTATCTCACTCAGTAAACCATAATATTTTATTTAGCATATGTTATAATGATAGTATGCTACAAATATTTGATACTCACACCCACCTTAACGTGGAAGATTTTACTGGAAAAGAACAAGAAGAAATTGACTTTGCGCATGAACTCGGCATAACCAAGATGAACATTGTTGGTTTTGACCAATCAACCATTAAGCGTGCTCTTGAATTGGCTGAGCTCTACCCAGAACTCTATGCAACTATCGGCTGGCACCCGACTGAAGCTGGTTCCTACATTCAGGAAGTGGAGGACATGATTGTCAGCCATCTGCATGACCCTAAAGTTATCGCTCTCGGCGAAATTGGGCTAGATTACCACTGGATGGAAGATCCTAAAGAAGTACAGATCGAGGTTTTCAAGCGCCAGATTCAGTTATCCAAAGACCATGACCTGCCCTTTGTTGTTCACACCCGTGATGCTTTAGATGATACTTATGAGATTATCAAAGAGGCGGGAGTTGGTCCGCGCGGTGGCATCATGCATTCTTACTCAGGCTCTTTGGAAATGGCAGAGCGTTTCATAGATTTGGGCATGATGATTTCATTTTCTGGCGTGGTCACCTTTAAGAAGGCTTTGGATGTCCAAGAGGCTGCGCAGTATTTACCATTGGATACAATCTTGGTCGAAACCGACGCACCCTATCTCGCTCCTGTACCCAAACGTGGCCGTAAAAATCATACTGCCTATACTCGCTATGTTGTAGACAAAATCGCAGAGCTTCGCGGTCTCATGATCGAAGAAGTTGCCCAAGTCACCTACGACAATGCTATGAGACTATTCAGATTGAAAGACTAGAGAGAGGGAGCCCTTAAAGAACAAGGGCACTGTGATGAAAATCACTTAGCAGAGCACTAGCGGCCGAAGGTCGCTCAATAAGACAGTTGCCGCCGTAGCAAAAATCTTCTAACAACTGTTTGTTAGAGGACGATGAAAACTTCAAGACCTTAGGCTTGAAGTTTAGCAATGAAACCAAAGGTTTGCTTGCGTCCATGCTACCTTAGGCAAGCTGTCAAAAAAATAGAATTTATGACAGAAAAAATCAAAATACAAGAAGTCCTCGTCGTCGAAGGCAAAGACGACACCGTCAATCTACGTCGCTTTTATGATGTAGATACATACGAAACCAGAGGATCAGCTATCAATGATGAAGATTTAGAGCGCATCGAAAAACTCAATAATCTGCGCGGAGTTATCGTATTTACTGATCCAGACTATAATGGCGAACGCATTCGCAAGCTGATTATGACAGCTGTTCCGACCGCTAAACATGCTTTTCTCAATCGCGGTGAAGCAGTGCCTAAGTCCAAAACTAAAGGACGTTCGCTGGGCGTTGAACATGCCTCTTTTGAAGATTTGCAAAAGGCTTTGTCTGGTGTTTTGGGTAACTATGATGATGAAAATCATTTTGATATTAGCAAGTCCGACCTTATGCGCTTTGGCCTTCTCATGGGAGCTGATAGCCGCAAGCGCCGTGAGTATCTTGGGGAAAAGCTGCGTATAGGTTACAGTAATGGCAAACAGCTGCTTAAACGCTTGGAACTCTTTGGAATTACTAAGGCGGAAGTTGAAGAAGTGATGGAAAAGTATCAAAAAAGATAGAAATTGGAAGACAAAATAGCTACAATCAGACTAGAGCGAGGCACAAAAGGTGCTAATATGTTTAGGAAGTTTAAAGTTTTCATTGATGGCGAATACGTTGGAAAAATTAAGTGAGGGTAGAAATTAAAATTTCATGTATCAGAGGGCATGTACGAAGTTTATTGTAAGATTGACTGGGAACAAAGCAACACCTTGACGGTTGACCTCCCAGCAGCAGGTGCAGATCTGATTGTTAATTCAAAAGGAATAGCAGAATAATTGAGGAGGAAATCAATATGACAGCTTTTTACCTACTAGTTCCTTTCCTGTTTATCAGATTTATTTTTCTCTCACTCTTGGATAGGAAAGCAACGGGGCGGGCAGTCTATTTTGCTTCGATGCAGGGAAAAGAAATAATAGCTTACTATCTTTATCAATTATCTACCCTTATGCTTCTGATTGTTCCTTTCTTTTTAAAAGTCAGTCTTCATTTCTCTAGTTTTTTCTATTTAGGGTTGGGTGCCTATCTCTTAGGCAGTGTGCTTCTTTTTTTGGTCATAAAGGATTTTGCCAACCCTGATGAAAAAGGATTGAATACCAAAGGGCTCTATGCTCTGTCCCGTCACCCAATGTATACTGCTTATTTTGTTTTATTTTTAGGCGTGGCGATGCTGACTCAGTCGTTAACACTGCTCATTTTCTTAGCGATTTTTCAACTATCAGCTTACTTTATCATACTGGCGGAGGAAAGAGAATGTTTAATAAAATTTGGCGCTGCCTATCAAGAATACCAAAAACGAGTTAGGATGTATCTGTGAAGTTTATTTTTACAAATCAGACTGTTTCTATAAGGAAGATTAGCTAATAAGAGCCCTTCTACGTGGTGTTACACCCATTGAAAGAAATAAAATTCCCAAAATGGCTTATCTTAGGGGGATTCTGGAGTTTACAGGTTTGCAGTCTGTTCAAACTTATATTCAGAGTGGTAACATCATTTGTGAGACGGATTTGTCGGATGAAAAGTTTAACCAGCTCATTCACGATACTATTAAAATCAAGCCTAACTGGTGCAGATTGCTGCGGAGCAATCTTTTGTGACAGCTTCGACATCTCACGCATACCAATGATGTCTGACCTTCAGAACTTTCCTACACCTAATTATTCGTAAAATGTTATAAATTTTCTCTCCCCCAACCATTCAAAGACATCAGTAAATTTAATAATTCCTTGCCCTTATTTGTCAGTGAATACTGAGTATGGAGTGGCCAAGTCTTGAAGTCTTCTTTGAAAATAAGCTTGTTTCGAATGAGACTGTCTAAAGATCGCGTCAGCGTGATTTTGGTAATGCCATCAACTCCTCTCTTTAGCTGATTAAAGCGGATGGGGCCTTTTTGCGAGATAACCCAAAAAATCTGTAGTGCCCATTTGCTTGAAAGAGCGTCCATAACACGGGTTAAACCGCAATTCCAGTTTGGCTTTGTTTGCATTATTTTCTCCTGATTTGGTAGGTCACAAAAAAGTGCCTACTGTTTTTCTTTTGATAAGCCTATTATAATAAAACTATCTTAAAAAACAAGGAGGCTTATGATGAATGATTATTTGAATTTTTTAGATGGACGCGTATCAGTCAGACGATTTGATCCTGATGCAGTCCTGCCAAATGATCTTATCAAGGATATGTTAGAGCATGCCAGCTATGCTCCGTCTGGTAATAATTTTCAACCTTGGCGCGTTGTGGTTGTGAAAAATAAAAACAAACAAGAAGATCTGAAAAAACTGGCAGCCCTTCAGCCGCAAGTTGCAACTGCGTCGGCAGTATTTCTCTTATTTGGGGATGAAAATGCCTATGATTTGACTTGGTGGCAGGAATTTCATGTGCAAAAAGGTATTATCACGAAAGATGAAGCAGCAGCGCGAGCTGAACGAATTCGTCAGTACTTTGACCTGCACCCTGAGGATAAGGAGACTCAGGGTTTACGATTAGATGTTGGGCTCTTTGCTATGAATCTCATGCAGGTTGTGAGGGTTTACGGCTATGATAGTGTGCCTATGCGTGGCGTGGATTTTGATGCTATTAAAACCTATCTCGACATGCCGAATGGTTGGGAACCTATTTTGATGCTGCCGGTGGGAAAAGCATTGCAGGCAGGCAATCCGCATGTGAGGAAGTCTGTTGCAGAATTTGCAGAGATTATTGAATAAGGTAAGCGGAGGCTAAGAACTATCGGCCTTTGCTTTATTTATGTTACAATAAGGAAGGTGAAAAATTAAGTGATTTTATATACTCAGGAGAAGAACAACATGTGCCTCATTTGTGAACGGATTGATAGGATTAAATCAAGAACCAATCCTTATTTTGTTAAAGAATTAGAAACTGGTTATGTTGTTGTTGGCGATTATCAGCATTTCAAAGGGTATACGATTTTTCTTTGTAAGAAGCATGTGACAGAGCTTCACGACTTGCCCAAAGACTTTCGTGACAAGCATTTGTCTGAAATGGCAGACGTATCACAGGCAGTCAGTGCAGCATTTTCAGCTGAAAAAATGAATATCGAAAGTTTGGGAAATGGCGATAGTCATCTGCATTGGCACCTTTTTCCAAGAAAAACTGGTGATTTAGGAAATCATGGTTGCAAGGGTAAAGGTCCTGTTTGGTGGCTGCCTTTTGAGGAGATGTATGCGGTTAAAGCAAGTTCTTCTGAGATAGAAGAATTGAAAGATCAACTTTTACAACACTTACCGAAATAGAAAGAGAAAACATGAAAATCGCAGACAAAACCGTTACTCGCGCGATTTTGGAGCGCCACGGGTTCACGTTTAAGAAATCATTTGGTCAGAATTTTTTGACCGATACCAATATCTTGCAGAAGATTGTGGATACGGCTGAGATTGACAAAACTGTCAATGTCATTGAGATTGGTCCTGGCATTGGTGCTCTGACCGAATTTTTGGCGGAGAATGCCGCTGAGGTTATGGCTTTTGAGATTGATGATCGCCTTGTCTCGATTTTGGCGGATACGCTGCGCGATTTTGACAATATCAAGGTGTTCAATGAAGATATTCTCAAGTCCGACTTGCAGACGTGTATCAAGGAATTTGCCAATCCTGACCTGCCTATCAAGGTGGTAGCCAATCTACCTTACTATATCACGACGCCTATCCTCATGCACCTGATTGAGAGTAAAATTCCTTTTGCGGAGTTTGTGGTCATGATGCAAAAAGAGGTAGCAGACCGCATTTCAGCTCAGCCAAATACCAAGGCTTATGGGTCTTTGTCAATCGCTGTGCAGTATTACATGACGGCTAAGGTTGCTTTCATTGTGCCACGTACCGTCTTTGTGCCAGCACCCAATGTTGACTCAGCCATTCTTAAGATGACCCGCCGTGAACAACCGCTCGTGCAAGTGCAGGATGAAGATTTCTTCTTCCGCGTCGGCAAAGCTGCCTTTGTCCACCGCCGTAAAACCCTCTGGAACAATCTCACCAGCCACTTTGGTAAATCAGAAGAGGTCAAAGTCAAGCTGGAACAAGCCTTGGAAGCAGCAGACATCAAACCATCTATTCGTGGTGAAGCACTGACGATTACAGACTTTGCCAGATTGGCAGATGCTCTACGAGAAGTTGATTTGAAATGAAGGATTCTTATGACTAAGCCCAAACTAATCGCTGCTTTCTGCGCTGTTCTTTACTTTATACAAGCTTTCCTTCATTTCTTGATTTTGTTAGGCTTGCCTTTGGGTGGTTTCTTTTTCGGAGGACTTTACACGGTCTTCCCGCTTTGGCTAAGACCAGCCAATCTCTTTTTCGCCCTGATTTGGTCATTTTTTGCTTATTTTTACTTGATCTATGGGCAAATTCTTCCAAGCCGCTGGCCCAAAGCAAAGCTGAATCTCGTTATGATGACAATGACCGGCTTGTCTTTATTAGCAACCGTTTTTAATCTTTTTATCAGCAGCAGCCCGCTTGAAAAGTATGGCACAGGCAGTGTGACAGCTTTGACCTTCTTGCTAGGTTGCTGCCTGCTTGTCTTATCAAAAAAATCTCGCTAAGTCAGTGAGATTTTTCTTATTATTTAAACTAAAGCAATCAATCATAATTTAAATCCATTTGATTAAATCATCTTACTGGAATATTTTAGCTTCTTTCAATGTTAAGGAAAGGACGGGATTTGAACCCGCGCATGAACAATGTCCACTTGCCGGATTTCGAGTCCGGTGCTGTACCAAGCTGAGCCACCTTTCCAAAATATAACGAGGAAGCACAATGAGGCATAACTTGTGTTAGGCACACTGTGGTCAAACAATTTTATAATATTTTTTGAATGAACTTGACAAGGCAGTGAAATAAAAGATAATACTGAAGAAGTAGATTAAGTTAAACTAACGTTGTCAAGGCATTCAAAAATGCGGAGAAAGGGATTTGAACCCTCACGCTCATACGAGCACATGCGCCTGAAGCATGCGTGTCTGCCGTTCCACCATCTCCGCAAGTAATAATTATATTATACGCTTTTTTTAAAATTTGCCAATAGCTACCAGCAAAAAGATTGTTTTTTTGATATAATGAAACTATTAAGTTTAGTAAGGAGAGCGTTTGCAAGGAAAAATTATTGAGTCCCTAGCTGGTTTTTATTATGTAGAGTCAGATGGTCAGATTTATCAGACACGAGCGCGTGGTAATTTTAGGAAAAAAGGACATAAACCTTATGTTGGTGATGAAGTAGATTTTTCAGCTAAAGAAAATTCTGAGGGTTATATACTGGCTATTCATGAACGAAAAAACAGTCTAGTGAGACCGCCAATTGTCAATATTGATCAGGCAGTAGTCATTATCTCTGCTAAAGAACCTGATTTTAATCATAATTTGTTAGACCGTTTTCTCATTCTTTTAGAACATAGGAAGATTAGTCCCATAATTTATCTTTCTAAAACGGACTTACTAGAGGATTTAGATGAATTTAAAAAGGTTCAAAAGCAGTATCAAAAGATTGGTTATTATTTTGTTTATTATTTAGAAGATTTAACTCCTCTTTTAAAAGATAAAATAACTATTTTTATGGGACAAACAGGTGTTGGGAAAACGACCTTGCTCAATACACTTGCCCCTGATTTGGCACTAGAAACTAATGAGATATCAGATAGTTTAGGACGAGGTCGTCACACGACACGCGCAGTTACTCTGTATAACATTTATGGCGGGAAAATTGCGGATACTCCTGGATTTTCTTCGCTGGATTACGAAATAACAAGTAGTGAGGAATTAAATGCTGCTTTTCCTGAACTTCTGAAGTTAAGTGCTGCTTGTAAGTTTCGTTCCTGCACTCATACGCATGAACCGGGGTGTGCTGTTAAATCGGCTCTGGCACAGAGAAAAATATGGAAAAAACGCTATCAAACTTATTTGCAAATTCTTAGTGAAATTGAAAATCGCCGAGAGACTTATAAAAAAGTATTAAAAAGAAAGTAGGTCTGTTATGTTGCTCAATCAAATTGCCCCTTCTATTTTAGCTGCAGATTATGCTAACTTTGAAAGTGAATTAAAGCGCATTGAAGAAACTGGTGTGAAGTACGTTCATATTGATATTATGGATGGACAGTTTGTTCCAAGCATTAGTTTTGGTGCCGGTATTGTTGCTAGTATGCGTAAACATAGTAAGCTCGTCTTTGATTGTCATCTTATGGTAGTTAATCCAGAGCGTTATGTTGATGATTTTTCTCAAGCTGGTGCTGATATTATGACAGTACACGTAGAAGCCACCCATCATATTCACGGTGCCCTTCAAAAAATCAAGGCTGCTGGTATGAAGGCAGGAATTGTCATCAACCCTGGAACACCAGTTGCTGATTTAGAATCTGTCTTGTCTTTAGCAGATCAGATACTTATTATGACAGTTAATCCTGGTTTTGGCGGTCAGGCTTTTATTCCAGAAATGTTGGAAAAAGTAAGAACTGTTGCTAAGCTTCGTGAAGAAAAGGGTTTATCATTTGATATTGAAGTTGATGGCGGTATTGACAATGAAACCATTAAGTTAGCAAAGCAAGCCGGCGCCAATATCTTTGTAGCAGGTTCTTACCTTTTCAAAGAAAATCTAGCTGCTCAAGTTGAAACTTTGAAAGCGGCTTTAAATGACTAAGGTAGCTCTGTTTTCTGGAGGCGATCTTACTTATTTCACGAGAGATTTTGACTATTTTGTAGGTATTGATAAGGGAAGTTCTTTTCTGTTGAAAAATCAGTTACCGTTAGACTTAGCTATTGGGGATTTTGATTCTGTCTCAGCAGAGGAATTTAAGCAGATTAAAGCCAAGGCTAAAAAGCTGGTGATGGCTCCTGCAGAAAAAAATGATACAGATACAGAGTTGGCTTTAAAAACAATTTTTGACTGTTTTGGCAGGGTTGAAATAATTGTTTTTGGTGCTTTTGGCGGTCGGATAGACCATATGCTGTCCAATATTTTTTTACCTAGCGATCCTGATTTAGCTCCTTTTATGCGCTGTTTTAAATTACGTGATGAACAAAATTTAGTGGAATTTTTTCCAGCAGGGCAACATCAAATTGAACAGGCAACTGATATGGTTTATATTTCCTTTATGGCAGCAAACGGCGCTCATCTGTCTATTCAAGATGCTAAATACGAATTAACAGAAGAGAACTACTTTCAAAAGAAAATTTACAGCAGCAATGAATTTAAGGACAAACCGATTTGTTTTTCAGTCGCTTCAGGTTATGTTGTTGTCATTCAAACAAAAGATAGGACCTAATAATAAATGGATATTCTTACTCTCTTACTGGCTTTGACAGCTTGTTTTATCAGCTCTGCTATTTTTCTAAAACTGGATAAAAATCAATCGGGACTTGAAAAAAAGTTAGATGACAATGCGGATAACCTTTCTGATCAAGTTTCTTATCAGTTGGAGGTTGCTAATAAAAATCAATTGCTTGCAATTAATCAGCAGTTGACACGTTTACAAAATGATCTCTCTCAACAATTAACTGACTTAAGAGAGGTATTACATCAAAATCTAAATGACAGTCGGGATCGATCGGATAAGCGTTTAGAGCAAATCAATTTACAATTAAATCAGTCGGTCAAAGAAATGCAAACTTCCAATGAAAAACGCTTGGAAGAGATGCGGCAAACCGTTGCAGAAAAATTAGACCAAACCTTACATACGCGCCTGAAAACATCTTTCGAAACTGTTTCTAAGCAGTTGGAAAATGTTAATCAAGGTTTGGGTGAAATGAAGAACATGGCACGTGATGTTGGTACCTTGAATAAGGTTCTGTCCAATACTAAAACACGGGGAATTCTGGGTGAATTACAATTAAGCCAAATTATTGAAGATATTATGACCGAATCTCAATATGAACGTGAATTTGCAACTGTGAAGGACTCAAAAGAACGTGTGGAATATGCTATTAAATTGCCGGGGAATCAGCAAGGAACCTATGTTTACCTACCTATTGATTCTAAGTTTCCACTGGAAAATTATTATCGTTTGGAAGATGCCTATGATCTTGGTAATAAGGAGCAAATTGATCTTTATCGAAAAAAACTGCTAAGCAGTATCAAGACTTTTGCTAAAGATATTCAAAAGAAATATCTCAATCCACCAGAAACAACCAATTTTGGGATTATGTTTTTGCCAACAGAAGGGCTTTATTCGGAAGTTGTTAGAAATGCAAGTTTCTTTGATGCTTTGCGGCGTGATGAACATATTGTTGTAGCGGGTCCGTCAACTTTATCAGCTCTCTTAAATTCTTTGTCTGTTGGTTTTAAAACATTGAATATTCAAAAAAATGCTGATGATATCAGTAAAATTTTAGGAAATGTCAAGACAGAATTTGCTAAGTTTGGAGGTCTTTTACAGACAACCAAAAAACAACTCAATCAAGCTAGCAACAATATTGATAAACTTTTAACAACACGCACCAATGCAATTGGTCGAGCACTAAGAAACATTGAATTATATGAGGATGAAAGCACTAAGTCGGCTTTAAACCTTCCGCCGCTAGAAGATGAGGAATCAAATGAAAATTAATCAAATGAAAAAAGATGAACTTTTCGAGGGATTTTATCTCATTAAATCAGCAGAGCTCAGAAAAACAAGAGCAGGAAAAGATTACCTTGCCTTTACCTTTCAAGATGATAGTGGAGAAATTTCTGGTAATCTTTGGGATGCTCAGCCTTATAATGTTGAAGAATTTACTGCTGGGAAAGTTGTCTTTATGAGGGGACGCCGTGAAGTTTATAATGGGACACCACAGGTCAATCAAATCAGCTTACGGCATCCTAAGGATGGAGAGCCTAATGATCCTAGAGATTTTAAAGAAAAACCGCCTGTTGATGTTGAAGAGGTCAAAGATTATCTTGAACAGATGCTCTTCAAAATCGAAAATGCTACCTGGCAACGGATTGTCCGTGCCCTTTATCGTAAGTATAGTAAAGAATTTTTCAGCTTTCCGGCAGCTAAAACAAATCACCATGCTTTTGAAGTTGGTCTGGCCTATCATACAGCAACTATGGTTCGTTTGGCTGATAGTATCGGGGATATTTATGAAGAACTTGACAAAAGTCTTCTGTTTGCGGGTATCATGCTGCATGATTTAGCCAAAGTTCTTGAGCTATCTGGTCCTGATAATACCGAATATACTATTCGTGGCAATCTTATTGGTCATATTGCTTTGATCGATGAAGAAATTACTAAAGTTTTATCAGAATTGTCTATTGATGATACTAAGGAAGATGTTATTGTCTTGCGCCATGTTATTCTCAGCCATCATGGTCTCTTAGAATATGGCAGTCCCGTTAGACCTAAAATTATGGAAGCAGAAATCATTCATATGATTGATAATATTGATGCTGAAATGATGATGATGACGACTGCTCTATCTCGTGTATCAGAAGGAGAGATGACTGGTCGTATCTTTGCTATGGATAATCGTTCTTTCTATAAACCTAAAACAAACCATCAAAACACGAAAAAAGATGACTATTAGAGCTCTAATGTTCGTCTTTTTATTTTTTAATATGATATAATAAAAGTAAAAAACGAATGGTGATTTTATGAAATTGCGACGTAGCGAACGAATGGTTGTTATTTCAAATTATTTAATTAACAACCCCTATCAACTAACCAGCCTTAATACTTTTGCTCAAAAGTATGAAGCGGCAAAGTCTTCGATTTCTGAAGATATTGCAATTATTAAGAAAGCTTTTGCTCACGCTGATATTGGCCATATTAAGACGGTAACTGGTGCCAATGGTGGTGTTATTTTTACACCGACTATTTCAGATGATGAAGCGAGAACGGTTGCACAAGAACTTTGTCAGCGACTGGCAGAAAGCAACCGTATCTTGCCGGGTGGCTATATTTATTTGTCTGATTTACTATCGACACCAAGTATTCTAAAAAATATCGGTCGTATTATTGCCAATGCTTTTAAAGATGAAAAAATTGATACTGTTATGACAGTGGCAACCAAAGGTGTTCCTTTGGCTAATGCCGTTGCTAATATTCTTAATGTCCCTTTTGTCATTGTGCGTCGAGATTTGAAGATTACAGAAGGTTCAACAGTATCTGTTAATTATGCTTCTGGATCAAGCGATCGTATTGAAAAGATGTTTTTATCAAAACGCAGTTTAAATCCCAACAGTTGCGTTTTAATTGTTGATGATTTTCTTAAGGGTGGGGGAACCATCAGTGGTATGGTTAGCCTTTTGAGCGAATTTGACAGTCAGTTGGTTGGAGTGGCTGTCTTTGCCGATAATGCTCAGGAAAAACGTGAGGGCATCAGCTATAAATCTCTTTTAACAGTAACCAATATTGATGTTAAAGAAAGCAAGGTAGATGTTAAGTTGGGAAATATTTTTAGTAAATGAAATATAGCACATAGTGAAATTGAAATAGTATAGAGAAAGTTCATATAAGGTCAGTTTAAAAATAGCTAGAAGATATAAATCAAGGAAAAAGTGTTTGACAAAGCGATTCTGCTGTGTTATTATGATAAATGGTACTTTTTACTTTTGGTCTCTCAAAAGTGTACAGAGACGTGCTGACAAATGTTGCAAAGTACACACAGATTAGGACTGTCACCAAGTGCCTAATCACCCAAAAATAAAAAAATACAGGAGAATGTAGATGCCTACAATTAACCAGTTGGTTCGTAAGCCACGTAAGTCTAAAGTAGAAAAATCTGACTCACCAGCATTGAATATTGGCTATAATAGCCATAAAAAAGTTCATACTAAACTTGCTGCACCTCAAAAACGCGGTGTTGCAACACGTGTTGGAACAATGACCCCTAAGAAACCTAACTCTGCTCTTCGTAAATTTGCTCGTGTTCGTTTGAGTAACCTTATTGAAGTCACTGCTTATATTCCAGGTATTGGTCACAATCTGCAAGAACACAGTGTTGTACTTATTCGTGGTGGACGTGTAAAGGACCTTCCAGGGGTACGTTACCATATTGTTCGTGGTGCACTTGATACTGCCGGTGTTACTGATCGTAAACAAGGCCGTTCTAAATATGGTACTAAGAAACCAAAAGCATAAGGAAGGGAGATTAAGAAATGAGTCGTAAAAACCGTGCGCCTAAGCGCGAAGTATTGCCAGATCCATTATACAATTCAAAACTTGTAACACGTCTTATCAACCGTATTATGCTTGATGGTAAACGTGGTACAGCTGCATCTATCGTTTATGGAGCTTTTGAACAAATTAAGGAAGCAACAGGGAATGATGCACTTGAAGTCTTTGAACAAGCCATGGAAAATATCATGCCTGTACTTGAAGTACGTGCACGTCGTGTTGGTGGTTCTAACTATCAAGTCCCAGTTGAAGTTCGTCCTGAACGTCGTACAACATTAGGTCTTCGTTGGTTGGTGACTGCATCACGTACTCGTGGTGAACACACAATGAAAGATCGTCTTGCAAAAGAAATCTTAGATGCGTCAAATAATACAGGTGCCTCAGTTAAAAAACGTGAAGATACACATCGTATGGCTGAAGCTAACCGTGCTTTTGCACACTTCCGTTGGTAGGATACAACCCGCTTTGACACTTGTCAACAAGGGGAAACTAGACAAGCGCTTTTTGAGAGCTTGATCTTCTTGTTTAATTGACATGAAACAAAACATAAAGCGGGTAGGTTATGCCTATCCGTTTTTAATAACAAAGTAATAAAATAAAAAATAGGAGAAATAAACCTCATGGCTCGTGAATTTTCACTTGAAAAAACTCGTAATATCGGTATCATGGCTCACGTTGATGCTGGTAAAACAACTACAACAGAGCGTATTCTTTACTATACTGGTAAAATTCATAAGATTGGTGAAACACACGAAGGTGCTTCACAAATGGACTGGATGGAACAAGAGCAAGAACGTGGTATCACAATCACTTCAGCTGCAACGACTGCTCAATGGAAAGACCATCGTGTCAATATTATTGACACACCGGGGCACGTAGACTTTACTATCGAAGTGCAACGTTCCCTTCGTGTTCTAGATGGTGCTGTTACTGTTCTTGATGCTCAGTCAGGTGTTGAACCTCAAACAGAAACTGTTTGGCGTCAAGCAACTGAGTATGGTGTTCCTCGTATCGTATTTGCTAATAAGATGGATAAAATTGGTGCTGATTTCCTTTATTCAGTGAGCACTCTTCATGATCGTCTTCAAGCAAATGCACACCCTATTCAATTGCCGATCGGAGCAGAAGATGATTTTGAAGGTATTATTGATTTGGTAACAATGAAAGCCGAAATCTATACAAATGATCTTGGTACAGATATTTTGATTGAAGATATTCCTGCTGATTACCTTGATCAAGCTAAAGAATACCGTGAAAAATTGATTGAGGCAGTTGCTGAAACTGATGAAGATCTGATGATGAAATATCTTGAAGGTGAAGAAATCACTGAAACAGAATTAAAAGCAGCTATTCGTAAAGCTACTATTAATGTTGAATTCTTTCCAGTTCTTGCGGGTTCAGCTTTCAAGAATAAAGGCGTCCAAATGATGCTTGATGCGGTTGTTGATTACCTTCCAAGTCCGCTTGATATTCCTCCTATTAAAGGTGTTAATCCAGATACTGATGAAGAAGAAGAGCGCCCAGCATCTGATGATGAACCATTTGCTGCTCTTGCCTTTAAGATTATGACTGACCCATTCGTGGGACGTTTGACTTTCTTCCGTGTTTATTCTGGTATCCTAAACAGTGGTTCTTATGTGTTGAATACCTCTAAAGGAAAACGTGAACGTATTGGACGTATTCTTCAAATGCATGCCAACAGCCGTCAAGAAATTGAAACCGTTTATGCTGGTGATATTGCGGCTGCAGTTGGTTTGAAAGAAACAACAACTGGAGATTCATTAACTGATGAAAAAGCAAAAGTGATTCTTGAATCAATTGAAGTTCCAGAACCTGTTATTCAGTTGATGGTTGAGCCAAAATCGAAAGCCGATCAAGATAAAATGGGGATTGCTCTTCAAAAACTTGCTGAGGAAGATCCAACTTTCCGTGTGGAAACAAATGTTGAAACAGGTGAAACCGTTATTTCTGGTATGGGTGAGCTTCACTTGGATGTCCTTGTTGACCGTATGAAACGCGAATTCAAGGTTGAAGCTAATGTTGGTGCTCCTCAGGTGTCATATCGTGAAACTTTCCGTCAAGCTACGCAAGCACGTGGTTTCTTTAAACGCCAATCCGGTGGTAAAGGTCAATTTGGTGATGTTTGGATTGAATTTACTCCAAATGAAGAAGGTAAAGGGTTCGAGTTTGAAAATGCTATTGTGGGTGGTGTTGTTCCACGTGAATTTGTTCCGGCCGTAGAAAAAGGTTTGATTGAATCTATGGCTAATGGTGTTCTTGCTGGTTACCCAATTGTTGATGTTAAGGCCAAACTTTATGATGGTTCTTACCATGATGTTGACTCATCTGAAACAGCCTTCAAGATTGCTGCGTCGCTTGCTCTTAAGGAAGCTGCTAAAACTGCGAAACCTGTTATTCTTGAACCAATGATGTTAGTCACTATCACTGTTCCTGAAGAAAACCTTGGTGATGTTATGGGGCATGTCACTGCCCGTCGTGGACGTGTTGATGGCATGGAAGCACATGGTAATAGTCAAATTGTTCGTGCTTTTGTTCCGCTTGCTGAAATGTTCGGTTATGCAACTGTTCTTCGTTCAGCATCTCAAGGACGTGGGACCTTTATGATGGTATTTGACCACTATGAAGATGTTCCAAAATCTGTTCAAGAAGAGATCATTAAGAAAAACGCTGGAGAAGCTTAATTTCTTTAGTGAACATGCTAATTAATCCTTTATAAAAGAAATAATATTTTGTAGCATTTCAATAGTGATTATTAAGAGAAAATAAGAAGTTTAAAGTAATAAATCTTGACTTCTTATTCTCTCTTTTTTCTTGCTAGAATAGGGAAAATCGTTTGCAATTTTCTTAAAATAATTATATAATAATTTTGTTGAAAGGTTGGTTTATATTTGTGTAAGTTAATCTTTTCACAATCGTCTAAAAGGCAATGCCTTTTAAAATAAATTTTTTTGATTTTCATAAGGAGGAAATCACTAATGGTAGTTAAAGTTGGTATTAACGGTTTTGGTCGTATTGGACGTCTTGCTTTCCGTCGTATCCAAAACGTCGAAGGTGTTGAAGTTACACGTATCAATGACCTTACAGATCCAAACATGCTTGCACACTTGTTGAAATATGATTCAACTCAAGGTCGTTTTGATGGTAATGTCGAAGTTAAAGAAGGCGGATTTGAAGTTAATGGTAAATTCGTTAAGGTTTCAGCTGAACGTGATCCAGAACAGATTGACTGGGCTGCTGATGGTGTAGAAATCGTTCTTGAAGCAACTGGCTTCTTTGCAAGCAAAGCAGCTGCTGAAAAACACTTACATGCTAATGGTGGAGCTAAAAAGGTTGTTATCACTGCACCAGGTGGTAATGATATTAAGACAATCGTCTTTAACACCAACCACGATGTTCTTGATGGTACTGAAACAGTTATTTCAGGTGCTTCATGTACTACAAACTGTCTTGCACCAATGGCGAAAGCTTTACATGATAACTTTAGTATCAAAGAAGGTTTGATGACAACTATCCATGCATACACTGGTGATCAAATGGTTCTTGATGGACCACACCGTAAAGGCGACCTTCGTCGTGCACGTGCTGCTGCAGCAAACATCGTTCCTAACTCAACTGGTGCTGCTAAAGCTATTGGTCTTGTTATTCCTGAATTGAATGGTAAACTTGACGGTGCTGCACAACGTGTTCCAGTTCCAACAGGTTCAGTTACTGAATTAGTTGCTGTACTTGATAAAAAGGTAACTGTTGATGAAGTGAATGCTGCTATGAAAGCTGCTGCAAATGAATCTTACGGATATACTGAAGATCCAATCGTATCATCAGATATTGTAGGTATGTCTTTTGGTTCATTGTTTGATGCAACTCAAACAAAAGTTCTTGATGTTGATGGCAAGCAATTGGTTAAAGTTGTTTCATGGTATGATAACGAAATGTCATATACTTCACAACTTGTACGTACTCTTGAGTACTTTGCAAAAATCGCTAAATAATACTCATTATTTTGTAAAAGGGGACCTTTGGTCCTCTTTTTCTTATAAAGGTTAAGAACTTGAAAAAAGCGATACTGTGTGTTGGTTAAAATTATTGCTATAAAACTATGATTTATTTTTGCGTTTTTTGGTCTATGAAGGAAATATCTGGAATATTCTCTTTTGATTCATTACCTAGCTGCAGTAAATTTTATAGCAAAACGATTTTAATCTGATTACCCGAATAAGGTTATTTTCAAGAAATAACTAATCTTCTCCCCCTCCTTGCAGTAATTGGAACAATGACTTTACTTAATAAAGAGCTATCGTCGCTCGCTTATTAAATATAAATAAAATTACTTTGTTACTTTTATTGATTTTGTGATATAATTATCATGTATAAAAAAAATTAAGGAGTCTATATTCATGGCAAAATTGACTGTTAAAGATGTTGATTTGAAAGGGAAGAAAGTTCTCGTTCGTGTTGACTTTAATGTCCCTGTAAAAGATGGCGTTATTACAAATGATAACCGTATTACTGCAGCTCTTCCAACAATTAAATACATCATTGAACATGGTGGTCGTGCTGTTCTTTTCTCTCACCTTGGACGTGTCAAAGAGGAAGCAGATAAAAAAGGGAAATCTCTTGCTCCTGTAGCTGCTGATTTGGCTAAAAAGCTTGGGCAAGAAGTTGTTTTTCCAGGTGTAACACGTGGTGAACAATTAGAAGCAGCTATTAATGCTCTTAAAAATGGTGAAGTTCTTTTGGTTGAAAACACTCGTTTTGAAGATGTTGATGGTAAAAAAGAATCTAAAAATGATCCTGATCTTGGTAAATATTGGGCAAGTCTTGGCGATGGCATTTTTGTAAATGATGCATTTGGTACTGCTCACCGTGCTCACGCCTCTAATGTTGGTATTTCAGCTAATGTGGACAAAGCAGTTGCTGGCTTTCTTCTTGAAAACGAAATTGCTTACATTCAAGAAGCTGTTGACAATCCTGTTCGCCCATTTATCGCTATCCTTGGTGGTTCAAAAGTTTCAGATAAGATTGGTGTTATTGAAAATCTTCTTAAAAAAGCTGATAAAGTCCTTATTGGTGGTGGTATGACTTATACTTTCCTCAAGGCACAAGGTATCGAAATTGGTGATTCACTTGTTGAAGAAGACAAACTTGACATTGCTAAAGATCTTTTGGCTAAAGCAAATGGGAAATTAATCTTACCAGTTGACTCAAAAGAAGCTAATGCTTTTGCTGACTACACTGAAGTTAAAGATACTGAAGGTGCGGCTGTTGATCCAGGTTTCCTTGGTCTTGATATCGGTCCAAAATCAATTGCTAAATTTGATGATGAATTAACAGGTGCTAAGACAGTTGTTTGGAATGGTCCTATGGGTGTCTTTGAAAATCCTGATTTCCAAGCTGGGACAATCGGTGTGATGGATGCTATCGTCAAACAACCAGGTGTTAAA
The DNA here is from genome assembly GCF_006739205.1 of Streptococcus mutans. Lineage (NCBI taxonomy): Bacteria > Bacillati > Bacillota > Bacilli > Lactobacillales > Streptococcaceae > Streptococcus > Streptococcus mutans. Next base: position 1,713,001 of record NZ_AP019720.1, on the reverse strand, counting down.
TCAATCATCGGTGGTGGTGACTCAGCTGCTGCAGCCATCAACCTTGGCCGCGCAGATAAATTCTCATGGATTAGTACGGGTGGAGGTGCAAGCATGGAATTGCTTGAAGGAAAGGTACTCCCAGGCCTCGCTGCACTCACGGAAAAATAAGATGTACGCCTGTAAGTCTCAATCCTGATTTTGTAAAAAAGTGCGAAATCGTAATGATAGCAAAGGGGTGGATTTGTCCACCTTTTTGTGAGAATGAAGATATTGTGATGAAAAGAGTTGTGAACGCAACTCTTTTCTAGTGCATACAGTAGATTTTTTGCCAAATAAGGTGAGCTCAGAAAATCAGTGGAGACAAGGGAAGGATACTTTCAGGTTTGGCTGCATTGACTGGTAATAATCCTCTTTATTGAGAAGGTTGGGGAAAGGCTATAATGCGTCTTTTATGTGTATGATATCAGCCTCAATGAAATTAAATAAGACTGAGACATTATTATAAGGTAGTTTTCAATTAGCTTCTTTTTTTCTAATCATGTTACAATAAAAGTATGAAAAAATATCATTTTGATCTCCAAAAATTTACATTGGGTATGCGGACTTTTAAATCGGGTTTAGCTGTTTTTTTAGTGCTTTTACTTTTTGATATACTTGGCTGGAAGGGCCTTCAAATTGGTGCTTTAACGGCTGTTTTTAGTTTACGTGAGGATTTTGATAAAAGCATCCATTTTGGGACGTCACGTATAGTTGGTAATAGTATTGGCGGGGTTTATTCACTGCTATTTTTTCTCATCAATAATCTATTTCACTTTCAGTATTGGGTTACAGTTGTTTTTGTTCCAATATTTACCATGTTAACCATTATGACTAATGTGGCCATGAGTAATAAGACGGGAATTATTGGTGGTGTTGCAGCTTTGCTTATTATTACGCTTTCTATTCCCAAAGATGAAACAATTCTTTATGTTTGTGCTAGAGTTTTTGAAACTTTTGTAGGGGTTTTTATTGCTATTTCTGTTAATTCAGATATCGATAGAGTACGAAAATTTTTTACAAAAAGTAAAGTTTAGAGTTTATGTCAGGAAATATGACATATAGGCTTGACAGCTATAAATTTTCAGAATATAATAGACAATGAAAGGAGGAAAGTCATGAAAGAAAAAGAGCTTCGACGATCAATGGCGGTTTTTCCTATTGGAACTGTAATGAAATTGACGGATTTAACGGCTCGTCAAATTCGTTATTATGAAGACCAAGGTTTATTGACGCCAGATCGTAGTTCTGGAAATCGACGTCTTTACTCGCTGAATGATATGGATGTTTTACTGGAAATTAAGGATTTCTTAGATGAAGGATTAAATATCGCGGCTATCAAGAGAGAGTATGCTGATCGTAAAGATCGTGCTCTGAAAAAGCAAAAAGCTTTGACAGATGCGGATGTTCGACGTATCTTACATGACGAACTCCGAAATCAGGGTCGCTTTTCGAGCCCAACGCAACATCTTGGTGGTTTACGTATGTAAATACGTAACGTGGAATTTAATTTTTAAAAGGAGGCCGTTATGGCAATCACAGCAGCAGACATCCGTCGTGAAGTTAAAGAAAAGAATGTTACTTTCCTTCGTTTAATGTTTACGGATATCTTGGGAACCATGAAAAATGTTGAAATCCCAGCTACTGACGAACAATTAGACAAAGTACTTTCAAACAAAGCGATGTTTGATGGCTCTTCAATTGAAGGTTTTGTACGTATTAATGAATCAGACATGTATCTTTATCCTGACCTTAATACTTGGACTGTTTTTCCTTGGGGAGATGAAAACGGAGCCGTTGCTGGATTAATTTGTGATATTTATACAGCAGAAGGAGAACCATTTGCCGGTGACCCACGTGGTAACTTGAAAAAAGCACTGCGTCATATGGAAAGTCTAGGTTATAAATCGTTTAACCTCGGTCCAGAACCTGAGTTTTTCCTTTTCAAAATGGATGAATTTGGTAATCCGACAACAGAAGTAAATGATAAAGGTGGTTACTTTGATTTAGCACCAACTGACCTTGCTGATAATACCCGTCGTGAGATTGTCAATGTCTTAACAAAAATGGGATTTGAAGTTGAAGCAAGTCATCATGAAGTGGCTATTGGTCAACATGAAATTGATTTTAAATATGCAGATGTTTTAACTGCCTGTGATAAAATCCAACTTTTCAAATTAGTTGTTAAAACGATTGCCCGTAAACATGGTTTGTATGCAACCTTTATGGCCAAACCTAAATTTGGTATTAATGGCTCAGGGATGCACTGTAATATGTCTCTGTTTGGCAGTGATGGTAAGAACGCTTTCTTTGATCCACAAGATCCTAAAGGGATGCAGTTATCTGAAGTTGCTTATCAATTCTTAGGTGGTTTGGTAAAACATGCTTATAGCTATACTGCTATCATGAATCCAACTGTTAATTCATATAAACGTTTGGTTCCTGGTTATGAAGCTCCAGTCTATATTGCTTGGGCGGGACGCAATCGTTCACCGTTGATTCGTGTTCCAGCTTCACGTGGTGTTAGTACACGTCTGGAGTTGCGTTCGGTTGATCCTACAGCTAACCCTTATTTAGCTTTGGCTGTTCTTTTAGAATCTGGTCTTGATGGCATTGAAAATAAAATTGAAGCACCAGCACCTGTAGAATCAAATATTTATGTTATGACTGTTGAAGAACGCAAAGAAGCAGGTATTGCAGATCTTCCATCAACTCTTCATAATGCTCTGAAAGCATTACAAGAAGATGAAGTGGTTAAAGCAGCCTTAGGCAACCATATTTATACAAGTTTTCTTGAGGCAAAACGTATTGAATGGTCAAGCTATGCTGCTTTTGTATCGCAATGGGAAGTTGACAACTATTTGGATCTTTATTAAGGTTAAAAAACAGCCGATAGCTGGCTGTTTTTTTAATCAATCTAATAATTGAATTTTCAGAATTTTTTGAGGAAATCTGTTTTTCTTCATTAATATATGATATAATTTAGGCGTTTATTCGAAAATTTAGCAATAATGACATTTGGTTAGGAGAAGTGTATGAGAGAGGTTATTAAAAAAGCTAAGCAGACGACTTTGTGGGATCCATCTTTTGAGACAGATGCCTGTGGGATGGGCTTTGTTGCTCAAATTGATGGTATTGCCAGTCATCAGTTAGTGGATTATGCCTTAACGATGTTAGAGAGAATGAACCACCGTGGAGGTACAGGTGCAGAGCCTGATACAGGAGATGGTGCTGGTATGTTGTTGGCCATGCCAGATGAGTTCTTTAGATTGAAGGCTAAAGAAGAAGAGATTGATTTACCACCATTGGGAGATTATGCTGTTGCCCAATTGTTTCTTCCTCAAGATAAAGTAGCAAAAACAATTTTAGAAGATAGTTTGATTAGTGAAATCAAAAGATTAGGCTTTCATGTATTGCTGTCGCGTGATGTTCCTTTCAATTATGACAACTGTGGTCCAGCTGCTCAGGAAATCATGCCAAGTTTTGTGCAGCTTTTTATTGAAAAACCTACTGAAACAAATAGTGGGTGTGCTTTTGAAGATAGTCTTTTCCGTCTGCGCCGCAAGTTGGAAAAAACGTTTGCTGCAGATGAACTTTTTATTTGTTCCTTATCAAGCAAGACGATTGTTTATAAGGGAATGCTGCATGCTTTTCAGGTTCGTCTGTTTTATCCTGACTTGTCAGATGAAATGTTCAAATCACACATTGCTTTAACACATTCTCGCTTTTCAACAAATACTTTCCCATCTTGGGATCGTGCTCAGCCTTTCCGCTTCTTAGCGCATAATGGAGAAATCAACACGCTTCGTGGTGCTGAAAATTGGATGCATAGTCATCAAATTGAAGTCTACAATGAAGAAAATTCAGACTCTGCTAAATTAGAAAACTGTCTAGAATATCTCTATCGTCATGGTCGTGATATTCCGCAAAGCTTATTGATGATGGTACCTGAAGCTTGGGGGAAAGATGCAGGACTTTCTAAAGAATTAACAGCCTTTTATGAATATGCTTCCAGTTTTGTCGCTCCTTGGGATGGCCCAGCCGCTCTCGTTTTCACTGATGGTGAGATGGTTGGGGCTCGTTTGGATCGTAATGGTCTTCGTCCTAGCCGCTATTCTCGCACCAAAGATAATTTTTTAATTTGCTCTAGCGAATCGGGTGTCGTTGATATAGCACCTAGTCAGGTTGTTGAAAAAGGGGTCCTTGGTCCCGGCAATATGATGTTAATTGATACCAAAAAAAACTTGGTATTAAAGAATGATGAGGTTAAAGAGCATTATTCTAAACAACACCCTTATCAACAGTGGGTGCAAGGAAATGTTACTCTTTTGGATGACTTTGCTGCTCAAGAGGAAATTGTCAATGATTATGATGTGAACCAAATGTGGAAAATTTTTGGTTATACAGATGAAACCATTCGAACAGTTATTCTCCCCATGTCAGAAAAAGGAGAGGAACCTGTTATTTCAATGGGCTTTGACAGTCCATTAGCAGTATTATCGAAAAAACCACAGTCTCTCTTTACTTACTTTAAGCAACAATTTGCTCAGGTAACCAATCCTCCTATTGATGCTATTCGTGAGCAATTAGTGGTGTCAACGACAGTCTTTTTAGGCGGTGATGGCGATATTCGTCAAGATAATGCTGATAATTGTGTCAAGGTTCGAGTTGACAGTCCTGTCCTTTCTAGTCAAGATTTTGCAAAATTAGCCAATTTAACAGATGAACGTTACAAGGCAACAACTCTATCCACTGTTTATGACTTAGGAGATTCTGACAATAATCGCCTGCAATATGCTTTGGAAGATCTTTTCAAAAAAGCTGATGAAGCAATTAATCAAGGCAGTAAGATCATCATTTTGTCAGACCGTGGAGTCACTAAAGGTCGCATAGCCATTCCTATTTTGTTGGCAGTTTCCGGTTTGAATAATTACATGGTTGTCAAAGGAAAAGCAAGTCAATTTTCAATTGTTGTTGATACGGCGGAAGCTTTTGAAGTTCATCATTTTGCAACCTTGGTTGGTTTTGGTGCAACAGCTATTCATCCTTATGGGGCTTATGCAACTCTAAAAGCTTTTGATAAGACCAATGACTCTTTTGAAAAATATCGTAAGGCTGCCGAAAAGGGCATTGTTAAAGTCATGAGTCGTATGGGAATTTCAACAGTACTCGGATATAAAGGTGCTCAGCTTTTTGAAGCCATTGGTCTTTCTGCTGATGTTGTTAACCAATACTTTAGAGGAACAGCTACGCGTATTGAAGGTTTGAGTCTGAAGCAAATTGAAAAAGAATACCTAGAACGCGTTGATTTCGCCTTTGGACCGAGAGCCAATGATTTCTTGCCTTCTGGTGGTTCCTATCAGTATAAGACAGATGGAGAGTATCACCTCTTTAATCCACGCTCTATCTATAATTTCCAACAATCCATTCGTCGTGGTGACTATGGTCTCTTTAAACAATATTCAACTGAACTAGATAATGAGGCCTTAAAACAACCGACGACTCTGCGTTCTCTTTGGGAATTTCATTCTAAACGACCAAAAGTTGATTTAGCAGAAGTTGAGCCTGCTAAGGAAATTGTTAAGCGTTTTAAGGTTGGTGCCATGAGTTTTGGTTCTCTTTCTAAAGAGGCGCATGAAACCATTGCTCAAGCGATGAATACTATCGGAGCTAAATCAAATTCTGGTGAAGGCGGTGAAAATCGCAAACGCTTCAAACCGCAAGTTGATGGTCGCAATATTAATTCTAAAATTAAGCAAGTTGCTTCCGGACGGTTTGGTGTTAATGCAGAATACCTTATGTCTGCAGAAGAATTGCAAATCAAATTAGCACAAGGAGCTAAGCCTGGTGAAGGCGGACAACTTCCCGGTCAAAAGGTCTTTCCTTGGATTGCTGAAATTCGCGGAGCAACCCCAGGTGTGCGCTTGATTTCACCACCACCTCATCATGATATTTATTCCATTGAAGACCTAGCACAATTAATTTATGATTTGAAAGCTATCAATCCTTATGCCAAAATCAATGTTAAATTAGTATCAAGTACAGGTGTTGGTACGATTGCTACGGGCTGTGTTAAAGCGGGTGCTGATAAGGTGGTTATTTCAGGTTATGATGGTGGTACAGGTGCCTCTCCTCGTAATTCTGTTCGTGATGCGGGGCTTCCATGGGAAATGGGCTTGGCTGAAGCTCATCAGACCTTGTCTATGAATCGTCTTCGTCAACGTATGACTTTGGAAACAGATGGAAAATTAATGACGGGTCGCGATATTGCTATTGCTACTTTATTGGGTGCAGAAGAATATTCATTTGCTAGTCTAGCTTTGATTTCAGTTGGATGTGTCATGATGCGTGTTTGTTCACTTAATACTTGTCCTGTCGGTGTCGCAACACAAAATCCAGAATTACGTAAAAACTTCTCAGGCAAGCCAGAACATGTGATTAACATGATGACTTTCTTGGCAGAAGAATTACGTGAATACATGGCTGAGTTAGGTTTCCGCTCTGTTGATGAAATGGTTGGTCATGCAGAAGTTTTGAAATCGAGATTTGTTGCACAAGGTAAGGCAAAATCTCTTAATTTTTCAAGGGTTATTGGGAACAGTTTCCCAATTGATCGGAAAAATGAAGATCCTTTTGCTGAAGAACGTCAATGGAAAGAACTGGATGGTTTTGCAGCAGCAGCTATTGAAAAAGGCATTAGTGTTACTATTGAAAATACCATCAATAATGTGGACCGTTCAGTAGGGAGTCGCATGGCTGGTTGGATGGCAGAACGTTATGGTAATGACGCTGTTAAAGAAGGTTTAATTAAATATCATTATACTGGCATTGCAGGGCAAAGTTTTGCGAGTTACCTTACACAAGGTTTAGAGTATACCTTGATTGGTGAGGCTAATGACTATATTGCTAAATCTATGTCAGGTGGACGCTTAATTGTCAAACCGCCGCACGACGCAGCCTACGACGTTGAAAATTCACCAATTGTTGGTAATGTCTCTCTCTTTGGTGCTGTCAAAGGTGAAGCTTATTTTGCAGGTCGTGCTGGTGAGCGTTTCTGTGTTCGTAATTCAGGAGCAAAAGTCGTTGTTGAAGGTGTCGGTGCTCACGGTTGTGAGTATATGACTGGCGGTGTAGCTGTCATTCTTGGAACGACAGGTCGCAACTTTGCTGCTGGTATGAGTGGTGGTGTTGCCTATATTTACGATGTTCATGGTGATTTTGCTCAAAAAGTCAATATGGAGATGGTAGATCTTTATCAGATTGGTGAAACTCGTGGTGATGACATCTTAAAAGACATGATTGAAAAGCACTATGAATATACAGAAAGTGTCAAGGCCAAACGTCTTTTGGATAATTGGGATGAAGAGGTGAAAAGATTTATCAAAGTTTATCCAAGTGATTTCCATGAAATTAATGATATTGAATATGCTCTCAGCCAAAAAGGCATGAGTGGTGATGAACTCGAATTACGTACATTTGAAGTAGCAACTGGCGGCGATGCTACAGCGCAAGAGCGTCAAGCTTTGTTGGCTAGTGTAACAGGAGGGAAATGAGATGGCAGATCCGTTTGGATTTTTAAAGTATGAGCGCAAGGACAATCCCTATCGTCCTGTTAATGAGCGTATCAAAGATTTTGAAGAATTGCAGACAACTTTATCAGTTGAGGAACGTCAAAAGCAAGCTGCTCGCTGTATGAATTGTGGGATCCCTTTCTGTCATGAGGGAACTTTCTATGGTGGCGGTCGTGCTGTTTCAGGTTGTCCCAATGACAATTTAATCCCTGAATGGAATGATTTGATTTATAAGGGCGATTTCAGACGTGCTTTTGAACGCTTGACACGAACTAACCCTTTACCAGAAATGACAGGTCGTGTCTGCCCGGCACCTTGTGAAAAGGCCTGTACAGAAGGTTTAAATGGTTCGGGTGTTACCATTCATGATAATGAACGTTTTATTATTGATAATGCATTTGAAGAAGGCTGGGTAGCTGATTCTGGTCGCCCTATTGAGCGTACAGGTTTTAAAGTAGCTGTCGTAGGTTCAGGTCCTGCTGGCCTATCAGCTGCTTGGCGTCTTAACCAGTTGGGTCACAGTGTAACTGTGTTTGAGCGTTCTGATCGCTTTGGTGGTTTGCTCATGTATGGTATTCCCAATATGAAATTGGATAAGAAAATTGTGCAACGCCGTATTGATACGATGGCTTCAATTGGTATTAATTTTGTTGCCAATACAGAAATTGGTCGTGATATTACAGCAGAAGAATTATTAGAAAAATTTGACCGTGTAATCTTGGCAACTGGAGCTAGCGTTCCTCGTGACTTGGATATTCCAGGCCGTGACTTAAAAGGCATTCGATTTGCTGTTGATTTCTTAACAGAAACGACTAAAAATCTTTTGGACAGTGACACACACGAATTACCGCCCTTGCTTGAAGGAAAACATGTCTTAGTTATTGGCGGTGGCGATACTGGAAATGACTGTATCGGTACGGCTGTTCGTTTGGGAGCTGCTAGTGTTAGACAATTAGAAATTACGCCGCAACTGCCTGAAAAGCGTCTGCCAACAAATCCATGGCCACAATATCCTATGATTAATCGTACAGGCTATGGACAGGAAGAAGCCGATTTTGTTCAACAGACTGATTTGACGGACTATATCACGTCAACAGTAGAATTTCTTGGTGAAAATGGCCAAGTGACTGCGGTGAAGACAATTAAGGTTGGACCTGGTTTCAAAGCCATTGAAGGAACTGAAGAGGTAATTAAGGCAGATCTTGTTCTTCTTGCTATGGGCTTCACAGGTGCTGAAAAAGCGCTCTTTGACCAATTCCGAGTTGAATGTGTTTATGATGACTATTCAACTCGAAATGAGAAGGTTTTTGTTGCAGGTGATGCACGCCGTGGTCCTAGTCTTGTTATTTGGGGAATTCGAGAAGGACGCAAAACAGCAGAGAAAATTGATCAAAACCTCAGAATGATGGTTACAGAGTGAGAGTAGAACAAAAGAGACAGGACTTTCGTCTCAGGCTTTTCTTTGTTATCAATTAGTAATAGAAAAACTTCTTTTTCTTAAAAAAGTTGAAATAATAATTCGGTATGATGTTACTATTACTAAAAGGAGAAGTTAAGAATAATCGTTATGAAAAAACAATTTTTGGAAAAAGCTGTGTTTACTGTTGCGGCTACGGCAGCAACAGTTGTTTTAGGAAATAAAATGGCTGATGCAGACACTTATACTCTTCAAGAAGGAGATTCTTTTTTCAGTGTTGCTCAACGATATCATATGGATGCTTATGAGTTAGCTTCTATGAATGGAAAAGATATTACCAGTCTGATTTTGCCGGGTCAGACTTTAACTGTTAATGGTTCGGCAGCACCGGATAATCAGGCGGCAGCGCCAACTGACACTACGCAAGCAACCACTGAAACGAATGATGCGAATGCCAATACTTATCCTGTTGGTCAATGTACTTGGGGGGTTAAAGCTGTTGCAACTTGGGCAGGCGACTGGTGGGGCAATGGCGGTGATTGGGCCTCTAGTGCTTCTGCACAAGGTTACACTGTCGGTAACACTCCGGCAGTAGGGTCTATTATGTGTTGGACAGATGGTGGTTATGGACATGTTGCCTATGTCACAGCTGTTGGTGAAGATGGTAAAGTTCAAGTACTGGAATCCAATTATAAAGATCAACAATGGGTTGATAACTATCGTGGTTGGTTTGATCCAAATAATAGTGGAACACCAGGCAGTGTCAGTTATATTTATCCTAACTAAAATAAAAAAATTAGAGAAGATTTTCTTTTATCAGATTGACGACAAGCTTTTTGAGGCTTGTCTTTTTTGTTTTAGACAAAATAAAAAGCCAATGTCTGTAGACACTGGCTAAGGATGGGGCAAAGAATAGCGTTTTTGCTTAGGCTTAGACAAGCTCTTTAATAATAGCTGCTTACAATTATGATTTAAGACTTATCTGGTGTCAATATCATAGGAATGATAATAGGTTCACGTTCTGTTTTTTCATATAAAAATGGGCGTAGTGCATTGACAATAGCGCCATTGACCGATTGAATGCTGGCTTCTTTATTTTTTAGAGCGATACGAATCGCATTGAAAAGAATGCGTTGACTGCTGCGGATGAGATCACCAGATTCACGCATATAAATGAAACCGCGGCTGAGAATATCTGGGCCAGCTAAAATCATTTTGGTTTTAAAATCAACAGTTGCTACTGCTAAGACAACACCATCTTCGGAAAGATCATGTCGGTCGCGCAGAACCGCTGTACCAATATCACCAATACCATTACCGTCAACATAAATATCTTGCGCATTGAAATGACCGGCACGTCTAGCAGAATCTTTGGTTAGAGCTAGGACATCACCATTTTCCATGATGAAAATATTGTCTTTAGGGATACCGGTATCAATAGCTAAGCCGGCATGAACCTTTTGCATGCGGTATTCCCCATGAACAGGCATGAAGAATTTAGGTTTTATAAGGCGCAGCATCAATTTTTGTTCTTGTTGTCCGCCGTGTCCTGATGTGTGAATATTATTGACCTTACCATGGATGACTTCTACACCAGCTTCTTGAATGGTATTGATCAGCTTATTAACACTAGTTGTATTACCAGGAATTGGGCTAGATGAGAAAATGACGGTATCACCGGGCTGCAATTGAACTTGTCTGTGTGTTCCATTGGCAATTCGTGAAAGAGCTGCCATAGACTCTCCCTGACTGCCTGTACACATTATCATGATTTCACTAGCATGATATTCTTTGATTTCATTTGGCTCTATAAAAGTCCCCTTGGGTACTTTTATATAACCCAGTTCAATACCGTTGACAATAGCTTTTTCCATCGAACGTCCAAAGACGGCAATTTTACGGCCTGTTTTGACAGCAGCTTCTGCAGCCTGTTGTAAACGAAAAATATTTGAAGCAAAGGATGCAAATATAATACGTCCATGAATACCTTCGATGATATTCATAATGGACTGGCCAACCACTTTTTCAGAATTGGTAAAAGTTGGGATTTCGGCATTGGTTGAATCAGATAAGAGACAAAGAACGCCATCTTCACCCAGTGCGGCCATGCGGTGGATATCTGCTGGCTCACCAACAGGTGTCCAATCAAATTTAAAGTCACCTGTACAGACAACTTTACCTTGAGGAGTATGAATGACAATTCCTAGAGGCTCTGGAATTGAGTGAGTTGTTCGGAAAAAAGTGACGCTAAGATTTTTAAAGGTTAACTCAGTATTATGATTAATTTCATACATCTTAGCATCACGCAAGAGACCGTGTTCTTCCAATTTACCGCGGATGAGAGCTAGAGCCAGAGGTCCTGCATAAATAGGGATATTGGCTTGCTTTAAGAGAAATGGAATCCCACCAATGTGATCTTCGTGTCCATGTGTAATGACGAGAGCTTTTATACGATCCACATTGTCAACAATATAAGAATAGTCAGGAATAACATAGTCAATACCGAGCAGATCGTCTTCAGGGAATTTGATCCCTGCATCAACAATGATGATTTCATCTTGGTATTCAATACCGTAAGTATTTTTACCAATCTCACCTAGACCTCCAATAGCATAAACGCCAACTTCTTCAGGTTTTAAATTAATATTTGCCATTTTAGAACTCCGTTAATTGAAAGGCACCTGTTTCTTTTTCATACTCCAAGTGTTTATCTGAAAGAAGTTCTATTAATTCAATATTATAAGCTATTTTTTCTTCAACTAATTGACGAGCTTGAATACGTCCGTCCAGTTCGGTTTGAGCATCAATATCGAGGTATAAAGTTTTGGTTTGTTCGCGGCGTGGGCTGCTGTCTTTAGTTTCTTGATAGAAAACTTTGTAAATCATAGTGTTCCTTTCTGTCATATCATGATTAATCCAAACTACAAAAAATCAGTCAAATATAACTACATTTGACAAAAATTTATGAAATTTTTACGAGTAATAGATTTAATCTTGATTGTTACAATTACTCAAATTATACCATAATTTAAGGAGTTAGTAAAAGTATTAAAGGAAAATTATTATACTGGGTTCTATCTTTGTTAGTAATGTGAAACCTATATTATCAACTAAAAATGACGATATCCTCTATTAGACTTTAATTTAGCTCCATTTTTACAGCACCTTTTTGATGCTTCAGACTTTAACAAGTTTTGTTGTTTCTTTAATGAAAAGATTTATCAGAGAATTGAGAGACTATCTATAAATTTTCTATAGTGACATTAATGTCGTCTGACATTGATGTCACTTTCTTTTTGTTTTTTTATCTTTTATAATAATGCTATACCGTTAAGAAAGGAAAACGTATGAATACTCCAGTTATTGTTGCCAAAGATATCAGAAAAATTTTTAACAAGGCTGTTGCACTTGATGCTATTAGTTTTTCGATTGAAAAGGGTCAAATCTTTGGATTTCTTGGACCTTCAGGTTCAGGAAAAACCACGACAATCAATATTTTAACCGGACAGTTAATGGCAGACAACGGTCAATCCTCTATTTTAGGACAAGACTCCCGCAAATTAACGAGTCAAGAATTAGGGAAAATCGGTTTAGTCGGTGATACCAGCGGTTTTTATGAAAAAATATCTCTTTATAATAACCTGCTTTTTTATAGTAAATATTATGGGATAGATAAAACGACTGTTGACAATCTCCTCAAGCGGGTCGGTCTCTATGACAGTCGAAAAACAGTAGCCGAAAAGCTCTCGACAGGTATGAAGCAGCGGATGCTTCTAGCTCGTGCATTAATTAATAAGCCTCGCGTTCTATTTCTTGATGAGCCGACCTCAGGTCTTGATCCGGCTACTTCTCAGACTATTCATTCTTTAATTTTAGAACTAAAAGCGGCAGGGACTGCCATTTTTCTAACTACCCATGATATGAATGAGGCTACCCTGCTTTGTGATAAATTGGCTTTGCTTAATGAAGGCCGGCTAGTTGAACAGGGCAGTCCAAAAGATTTAATTCAGAAGTATAATCAAAACAAACGGGTTAAGTTGAATTATCAAGATGGTTCGGAAAGAATTTTAGATTTTACTGAACTAGGTCAAGCGATGGCTAGTGATAGTGAAAAAATAATTGCAATTCATTCTTGCGAACCGACATTAGAAGATATTTTTATTCAATTAACAGGAGGTAAACTCAATGTTTAGACAATTTATGGCTCTTCTTTGGTTGCGATGTCAGATTATTCTTTCTAATAAGAGCATTCTCTTGCAAGTACTTATGCCTGCAGCTTTGATTTATCTTTATCGTTTTATGATAGACAGTCAGTCTGGTCCAAAAGCCCAAATGGCTCTTGCCTATCTGATGATCTGTATTCCTTTTGCCATTGTCCTAGCTGTAGGCAATCCAATTTTAACTATTTTGGCAGATGAAAAAGAAAAGAAAACACTAAAAACTCTGCTGCTTAGCGGTGTTAATACTAGTGAGTACCTCTTATCAACATTAGTTGTCCCAATTGTCTTAACAGTAGTCTATCTGACGCTTACTCCACTTATTTTGGATGTGCCGATTGATCATTTAGTAAATTATTGTCTTGTCGGTAGCGCTACAGCTTTAGTAATCGCACTTCTCTACTTATTGTTAGGCTTACTTGTCAAATCACAAGTTATGGCCCAGGTTGTTGCGGTTCCAACGATGCTTATTTCGGCTTTCTTACCAATGTTATCTGGTATGGATAAAACCGTTACCAAAGTGACAGACTATAGCTTTATGGGTCTTTTTACGAAGTTTTTTACCAAATGGGAAAAATTTTCTTGGCACCATGCCACCTTACAAATATTGAGTTTATTTATCTGGCTTTTGGTTCTTTTGATCCTAATTGTTACAGTAGCTAGACAACAAAAGAAAAGCTAGTTACTCATAAATAAATTAGTCTTCCTTATTACAAGGAGGTTAAAATGGAGGAGAATATGATTGGATTAAATTTTGTCTTTGAAAAAGATGAGTTGCTGTATTCACTGAAATTATCAACTCAAATTGATCAAAACTATAGCTTGGATTATTTTGATTTTGATAAACAAAGTTTTGAAGATTTTATTGATTACTTGGAATTCTTAGAATTTGATCAATATATCTTTATTAAGCTTGAAGAAAATAATAGATTAAAACATCTTGTTAGCTATTTAAAAGCCCAACTTGATATGAAAATTGAAGTAATTGATATTGAAGATCTTGATAACTTACTTGAAAATTCTAAAATACAGGAAATTAAAACTGAATTGGAAAATCATGATTTATATCACAAACTAAGCTCTCTTAAGACAGAGCAAATCTTTCAAAATGGCTTTAAAGCCTTTAAAACTGCTACTTATACAAATTTGCCTAAAGGGTTATTGAAACACGCTTTTGTTGATGATTTGGGGAAATTTATTTCAGAAAATCATAATTTACTAAATCATTTTGCAATCAACAGTGCTGTCTATACAAATAACAAAGTTGTTAAAGAAGAGTGGCCTATTATTATTAAATCTGTGGCAGATTTTGAAAAGCTAAACTTTAAGATTTTGAATCAGGAGTCTTTGAGAAAACTTTTTAGGCAGTTTGTCGATTCTGGACGAATCAGTTTGACAAATTATATTGCGGATTATGGTGTATTAGCGGGAATTGCTAAATTAAATTCCTTATACTTCATGGAGGGGCAGTTTTATTTAGATTCTCAAGCGAAAATGAGACTTGGGAATTCAGGAGACAGCTACCAGAAACTCCATAATCAAGCTAGTTTGCAATTATCGGAAATTGATAATTTATTAATAAAAGAGAATGTAAAATATTTGTTGACAGCCTTGTTAGATATTACATATATTTACGGGGAAGTAGATTTTATTACCCCATATAACAACTATCAAATTGAAGCAGTCGATTTACCGCTTAACCAGTTAGAATGGATTGCCTTTAAAAATGATAGTGCACATTTTGCTTTTAATGTTAAAACTGGGCGTTTATTTAAAGTGAATGATTTAGTTACCCAATATTTAGAATACATCATTAAAGATAAGACCGGTAACATTGACAATAAGAAATTAATGAGTCAAGTGAAGGAGAAGCTGCAAGTATATGGATAAATCATTAATTTTTAGTAAGCTTCAAAAAAGAGCAGAAGAGCTAGAAATCATTGAGAATCTTTATGAGGATGATATCTTTGCGAACTACTACCGATCAATTGTTAATCAAGATGAATTGTTAGAGGATGATATTGACAGCTATAAACAATTTTTTGATAAGTCAATGCCCATTTTAGAAATTGGTAGTGGGACAGGTAGAATTTTTAACCCTTTATTTGAAGATGGCTATAATATTTTTGGTTTAGAGCCTGCAAAAGAAATGGCAAAGTATATTACCAATGAAGGCCGAGATAGGATTTATTCTCTTACCCTACAAGAAATTGGGAATCTTCCGCAGAAAAACATCGAGGTCATTATTATTCCAGCAACTTCAGTTTCGCTTTTCAGTCATGGAGATTTCTATGATTTTTTGAAAAAGATTAAAGAAACTCAGCCCCATATCAAGAGAATTGTATTTGACTTCTTAAAAGAAAGCTTTTTTGAATCAACGGCTGGCCTTATACAATCTAGCCAAATAGATGGTGAAAA
The DNA here is from genome assembly GCF_006739205.1 of Streptococcus mutans. NCBI lineage: Bacteria > Bacillati > Bacillota > Bacilli > Lactobacillales > Streptococcaceae > Streptococcus > Streptococcus mutans. Next base: position 1,697,360 of record NZ_AP019720.1, on the reverse strand, counting down.
ATTTTACAATGTTAACTTTTTTGATCAATCTGAAGAACGGATTATCTACAATTTGGTAAGTCCTCAGAAAATAGGTTTTTCTGTTAAATATTCTTATTCCTATGAAATATTAGAAAAACTGTTTAAAGAATCAGGTCTTAGATTGAAAATTATCAAAGATTTAGATAATTATGCCATGGTAGAAGGAGTTTTTCATGGGGAAGAATAATTTGCTTTTAATTGGTTCAGAAAGCCATATTTGTCAGGGCTTTTTGAAAAATTATTCCGAGGATTTTGATCAAATCGTTGGAATTGATTTTCCTAAAAAATCTAGCAGTTTAACAACGTACCTTTCTGTTGATTTTCGACAAGATGATTCTTTCCACAAGATGGAAACCTTTTTAAAAGAATTAGACCTAAACTTTTCCAGCGTTGTGTTTACTTCTGGTATTAATTATATGAATGATGCATTTGGAGTAACACTTAAGGACTGGGAAAACACATTTGATATTAATGTAAAGGCAGCTCTCTTTTCTATGAAGGCAATTTATAGCTATCTGTCTGACAAAGCTTCTATCGTTTTTATAGCTTCGCAAAATGGTGTTGTTGCTCACGAACAAAGAATAGATTATGGGCCTGCCAAAAGTGCCTTAATCCAATTGGCAAAAAATCTATCAGTTGATTACGCTAAAATAGAGGATAAGGATATCAGGGTCAATACAATCTCGCCTTCATATATCATTAATGATAGTAATAAGGAACTGTTATTTTCGAGCTTTGGGAAACGCTTATTAGCAAAGATTCCTTATAGGAAGTTTGTGACTGTTGAAGATGTTAGTCAGACACTATTTTTCCTTCTAAGTAAGAACAGCAGAGCTATGCGTGGACAAAATCTCATTTTAGATTATGGTTATACTATCATTTAGGAGGTAGATAATGTATCAAACAATAGAAGAATATAAGGATATTCAGTACCAAATTAACGATAATAGAAGATGGCTATATAATGTCCGAAACGATCGTATGATTACGTCCAACCATCATTTGGAAAAGTATTTGGAAGCTATTGAAGAACCTGATAACCCTCTGCACGATTTTTATACCTCTCCTTATAGGAGAGGAAAATGGACCAACTTTCACCTGATTAGACTAATTTTAGATAGTTCTAAGATTAATGCTTTCTATAAAATTTCTTTATTTTTAAATAGATGGTATTTAACACTTTTGATGTTAATAAGCAGTTTTATCTTGCTACCTATTGTAGCAACAGCAACCTCTGTTGATTTGACTCATTTTTCACTGGGACACTTTTCAGCTTGGGATATGGTAGCTATTTATTTTGTGACTACTGTGATAATTCTCCCATTGCATGAGTATGCTCACTTCTCAGTTTATTATAAGTATTTGAAACCATCTAAAGTTACTTTTGGATTCTCTTTGAGATATTTTTCTATGCCTGTCTTCTTTATCAAGGTTCCTTTTTATAAAATCTTAAAAGGAAGAAAGAAGAATGAGTTGGTTTTAGCTGGTGTAAAATTTCAAGTTGCTATTTGGTTTTTCTTAACCTTAATAGCTTTGATATATCCATCTAATTTCCTATTTGGATTAATCATTGTCAATCTAGGACTTATTGTTACCAATTTATTGCCGTTTTTAAAATTAGATGGTTATTGGTATCTTAGCAACTTGCTTAAGGTAGAGGACTACATGGCTTATTTCAAGGATATGTTTTCAAAGAATAAAAAGTTCAGATTAGATATCTTTTTGTTAGGTATCGTAAATTTTCTTATGATCATTCTTTCCATTATTAGTTTTATTCATAGTTTACTTGGCCATTTTATTTAGAAGGTGAGGAGAAAAATGAAAAATTATGCTTTGCTAAACGGTGCTTATGATAATAAAACCATGTATGATTTCAAGCCCGTCAGGGCAGATAACACTTATTTATATGATAGTCAAAATAGGAAGTATCTTGATTTAAGAAGTGGTTTATGGAATACTTCACTTGGTTATATTGATTCTCTCTACCAACGGGTTTCCAAGCGATTTGATCAAGTATTAAATAAAAAACTCCCTTATCTTGATATTCATTCTTTTCAACATGATATTTACGATGAAGTGGCCCAAAAAGTTTTAGAGCTAACAGGGCATGCTTTTAAGCGAGTTCTTTATACGAATTCTGGTTCAGAAAATACAGAATTAGCTTTAAAAATCGCTGATTATACCAATAAGAAGGGGGAAAATAATCGTATTCTAGCCTTTAAAGATTCTTATCATGGAACCTTCTTTGGCGGTGTTTCAGTGAGTGGTATTGATCAAGAAATCAATAGTTCTTTCTATCCGAAATATGGAGAAGTAACGTTTATAGACTACCCCAAATCTGCAGAACAAGAAAAAAATGTCCTAGATTATATTGCCAATGTAGCTTCCTTCTATGATGTCATGATGATTGAACCGATTTTGGCTTCGGCAGGTATCTACTTTGCCAGTACAGATTTTTTCAATGCACTTTTAAAACTACTGAGAAAAAATCAAGTTTTGATTGTCTTTGATGAGGTAGCTACTGGATTTTTTAAAACAGGGAAGCCGTTTTATTTCCAACAGTTATCTGAAAAACCGGATATTTTATGCCTCAGTAAAGCTATTAATAACGGCATTACGTCTTTTGGCTGCGTCTGTGTTAATGAAGAAGTTGATGCAAAATTACAGAAAAATCCCAAAACGATGGAGCATTTCTCAACTCAAAATGGGAATCTTTTAGGATTAGAGTCGGCTAATATTGTTCTGGATTACTATCTTAAGTCTAGAGACGTTATAAAAGGCAAAGTCAAAGATATTTCTGATAGTATTTCAAATGTCTTAGATTCACAAAATGTGTTCTACCGTAATCAGGGAATTATGACAGCGATTAGGACAGAAAGCAACCAATCGTTACAGCTAATGAAGTCGTTAGAAAAACTTGGGATACTTACTTATCTTTACGTTAATGAAGAAGAAGAGGGACTGTCTATTATGCCACCGATTAATATTAATCTAAATGTTTTAGAAAAAGCTCTCAAATTGATTTCTAAAAAAATTGAAAGTCAAAATTCTTTTTAAGCTCAGTTTTTAGAGATAAAAACTTTGAAAGGGGGTGATGAAATGGAAGAAAAGAAGCAAATGTCTAATGTGAATCTTTATCAAGAAATTGAAGTTGACGAATTAAACACTAACTTTGGAAAGTTAATTTGGCAAGCATTGTTACAGCCAGTTATTTTATAGCTTAATCAAATTTCTAATATAATTTTGAAGGGAGGTGATAGAATGAAAGGACAAAATAAAAATGAGACAAAGCTGTCTGTTTTAAAATTTGAGGAAGTTACTTCAGAAGAATTAAATGGTTGGGGGTCTTATGCTTTAGGAGTAGCAGTAGGTGCAGGAGGAAGTTTAGCTGTTGCTGTTGCTATCACTTAATATAGAGAGGAGTTCCTGTGAAAATATTACTTTCAAGAAAGCTACTCTATTTGGAAGTTTTCATAACATTAATATTAGCATATTTAGGTTCAAGTTTTTTAAAGAATCATGAGATATTAACGAATTTTCAAATTTTGTTAGTTAGTACCTTGTCGATTCTTACTGTTTTTACAGCAGGAGTCGCAGTTGCAAATTTTAAAACAAATCAAGAAATTAAAAAGAAGGAGGAAAAAGATGGAAAAAGAGTTGATGTTTGAAGAGGTCACAGTTGAAGAGCTGAATGGAATTAATCTTAATGACTTTAATAATGGGGTTATAGCAGGAGCAGCAGTTGTTGCAGCAGGAGCGGGACTTGCTGCTGTTCTGACATAGACAGATATAATTCTTTAAGATGGAGACAAATTTCTTTTTGGAGGTTTGTCTTTTTGTTTATTTTAATAAGTTACAGTAAAAAGTGTTCTGTACTAATCTAATAAATCAAAAAAGAAAAGCCCTGTAATACCCTTAGCAGGTAAATATACCTACTATAGATATTACAGAGCTAGTTGCTATAATTAATAATTTACTAGAGATTGTCTAACTGAAGAGAAGTAGTGTCTAATAGATGTTCATTATTAGCGCACGGCCATTACTAACATAACAAGGGTAGTTAAAATTTCCAATACTTTTTTCAAGTTCATTTGATAAAGACTTCCTTTCATTTGATGAGTCTATTCTACCCCAGATTCCTCAAAGCAACAACGACATTAGTGTCACCTCTTGGAAAAAGAATATTTTTCTAAAGAGAATCATCCTTTTTGTACTAGTGACTTCCCCTTTTACTTTGAAAGTATAGACGCTAAAGTTCTTTGTTATGCTAAACTTAATAACCTCTCTTGCTAGTCTATCCCATCATTTGCCATCTCCATCTTAACATCTGCAATTATAACAGGATCACCTAGAACTTCGCCCATCACCAAGGCTTGCTGATAGAGTTCCTTAGCTTTTTTCTTATCCTTGACAACCTTGACATAGTACTTGGCTTCAAGTTCTAAAAGTGGCGGTTTATAGGTGTGAAGCTGAGCCTTATCAATAATTCGCTGAGCCTTCTTCATTAAAGGAAGAAGATTCTGGTAATCATTATGAAGGGCATAAACACCTGATGCCTCCATAACAGCAATCAAAAGTTCAATATTATAAAGTTCGTCTACTGTTAGCTCTTGCTTGAGCAATTTTTGCTCAAGCAACTTGAAAGTTGTCTGATCATAGTCCGCTGTTTTTCCGCACTTTTGTAAAAAATAGCTCATGTAAAGATAGTCATTAAAGGCAAAGGTCTCCTTTTTGAGGACTTGCTCAAAGGCATCGTCGTAAATCTCCTCAATGTTAGGAATGTCTTTTTCATGAAAACTGTCTAGGATATTCTCTGACAAATCTAAAAAGAGCAGTTCATCCTCAGGCAGGATATCAAAGTATTTGTCATAGATTTCTTCGATCAGCTCCTGTTTTTGCTGAAGTCTTTCCTTATCAGCATAGGTGGGAAATTTAACAATCTGCCCCTTTAGCTCCCAGTAATCATCTGGCAGCTGGATATCGCTGCCTTCCAGCAGGTCGGCTATTTTAGTTCCTAAGCGATCAGCAATGAATTCTAATTTTTCTAGGGTCGGCAAAGACTGCCCGCCCTCAATCCGCTGAAGCTGTCGAATGGTCAGTTTTGTTTCATCTCCGCACAAAAGGCTTTGTGTGAGTTGCTTGCGATTCCTTTCTGCTTTAATCCGCCGTCCTAAATCTTCTTTTATTGTCATGATGGCTCAGTTCCTCTCAATATGCTGATTATATCATTATCTCCTATGTCTGTACAGTATCAAGAATGGTTTTCTGTTATTCTGGATTCTGAAATGTTTCGGTTTAGATTTTCCACTTGTTGCTATGTCTGTCTTTAAGTTTAGTTATCAGCTATGGTGCAGTTCATAATATCTGTAGTGGGTAAATCCGCCTTGGATAGTGTAGGAATGTTAAATAACGCTTTTCCTAGTGATTTTCTTTTATCGTTCTACAAAAGTTTCATTTAAAATTAAAGGTGTTAAGATTTTAGATGTATTGGTATTTTAAATATCATTTGGGAGGATCAGATTGCTGTTTTCCTGATTTATTATTAGTCTTAGAACAAGAAATAGTGCTAATTCAGCTTTTCACTGTCAACGCTTAATTTTTGCAGATCTGTTTTAGTCAGTTTAAAATTTTGTGCTTCAAGATTGCTTTGAGCTTGTTTGAGACTGCTGGCGCCAGGAATGGCAAAAATGGTGCTAACATGTGCATGGATTAACCAGTTAAGAGAAATCTGTGCAGGTGTCTTATGATATTTATCAGCCAGTTTTTGCAGAAGCTCAATCAAGGGTTGAGTTTTTTTAAGACTGCGGCTGCTTAATTCGGAATTTAATCGCCGTAACATGGAGATCTTTTTGATGCTGTCTGATTCTGCATGAAAGCGGCCTGTCAGTACACCTTGCTGTAAGGGACTGTATGCAATAAGAGAGATCCCTCGCTCTTTAGCAACATCTAAAACACCGTTTCGCTCTGGTTTGCGGTGCAAAAGGTTATATTTTACTTGGTTAGAATCCAGTCTTAAACCAAACGATTTGAGGAGCTCATCCATTTTTACCATTTGATGGGCCGAAAAGTTGCTGACCCCAATGGCTTTTATAAGGCCTTTTTCTTGCAAGTTTGCTAATTCTTCTGCTTGTTTTTTGAGAGAGGAAATGGAAGTAGGGTGATGAATTTGGTAAAGATCAATAAAAGGTCTTTGCAGGTTACTCAGTCTGCCGCTGAAAGTCTGTGCAATTGTTTTGGCAGATCGCAAAAGCGGAAACCATTTATCAGCAATATAGATAGTTTCTGTCAGACTGCCTTCTTTTTCCAGCAGCTTTAGGATACTGCCGATAAATTTTTCTGAATTTCCATGTCCATAATACTCAGCGGTATCAAGCCAGTTAATTCTGCCTTGCAAAGAGGCTTTAATGATATCATAAACCAAATAACTGCTAACAGGTTTCCACCAGTTTCTGCCCTGGTTGCTAAATTGCCAAGTTCCCAGTCCGATAGGAGATAGAAGAAGATCTGAGTGCCCTAAAGATCTTAAGTTTTTTATAAAAAAGCTCCTTTTGATTACTAGTTCAGATAGCCGTGATTGCGATACCAGCGGACAGTATCTAACAAGGTTTCCTCAAAAGGTCTGAATTGTCCGCCAAGTTCCTGCTCAGTTTTTTTATGGCTAAAATATGTCCGAAGATATTCTTCAGCTGTAATGTCTGCAATTTCTTTGCTGACCAGAACAGGTTTGCCAGTAATCTTATGATAAAGTTCATTCCATTGGGCTAATGCCTGAACTAGAAAAATGGGAATATGACGTTTTGGAGCAGGAATGCCTGTTATTTCTTCCAAGGTTTTGACAATACTTTCCATAGTCATATGACGGCCTGCTGCCAAATAGCGTTCATTTCTGCGCCCGTATTTTAGAGCTAAAATATGAATATCAGCAACATCTCTGGTATCAACGACACTATAGCTAGCTTTGGTGATGATCCCGGGTAGTTTTTGCTGCATGTAATCCAAGATTAGTTGTCCCGTAGCAGTTGGTCCCATATCTCCCGGACCATACATAGAACCTGGTAAAACATAGCAAAGAAATAAATCTGGATACTCCTTAAGAAAATTGCTCACAGCATTTTCGCTTAGGATTTTACTACGATAATAGTCTAATTTGGTACTAGGATCTCGTGACATCGTCTCATCAATTAGCTGATGACGTTCCCCTTTAAGTACAGCAATAGAAGACGTATGAATCATTTGACGAATACCTTCTTCGTAGGCTGCTTTCAATAAATGAGTGGTTCCTGTAACATTAGTATCGTAGAGTTCTTGCCAATGTTTTCCGCCTTTGTGACTATCGCGAAAAAAAGCAGCTGTATGAAAAAGAGTGTCGCAATCGGTAAAAGCAGACCGAAAAGCTTCGGGATTAAGGATGTCTCCTTTAACATACTGGATAGGCAAATCACCAAATTGTAACCTAGCTTTTTCCATGGAACGTACGAGAGCAGTGACTTTAATACCTTGTTTAAGTAAAGCGCGAACAAGATTGTTACCTAAAAGACCGGTGGCACCAGTTACAAAAGCATGTTTGATAGTTCTTGGACTTCTTGTGTAAGGAGAATTCATTTCAATTGTCCTTTCTTAGTGGCGAGTTAATTAATAAAAGTTTAATCAAAAATAGATGACATGTCATCTATTTTTGATTATTTTATATTTTTTAACTTAAATTGTCAACAATTTGGTGAATCTAGTGTAAAATAATAAAGAAACGAATTATATTTTTAAAAGGAAAGTGCACAATGTCATTGAAAGGGTCTCAATTTAGGTATTTATTTAAAAGTGCTGAAAAACTGGCTATGAAAGAATTAAGTAAATTATTAGAACCTTTGGGAATAACTCCTAATCAAGGAGAAGTCCTTGTTATATTAGGAAGCTGTGCTCCATTATCTTTAAAAGAATTAGGAAATCTACTCATCTGTGAAGAGAAAAGTCCTAGCAGATTGGTACAGTCACTTATTAAGAAAGGTTTAGTTGCTAAAGAAAGATCGACCAGTGACGGGCGCAGCTTCCTGCTTTCTTTAACGGCAGCAGGCCTAAAACTGCTGCCGCAAGTTGAAGCATGCGAAAATAATTTTGATCAAAAATTAGAGAAAGACTACCCAGAAATTGAACGTTTTAGTCAAGCTTTAAGGGAGTATACGAAAGGTAGTTTTTACGAGGAGAAGCTCAAACGTCGTTCTCTCTGGGATAAAGAATGAAAGGAAATTCATGAAACTTTTAGCATTTGATACCTCTAGCACAGCACTCTCTGTTGCTATTTTAGAGGATGATCGGTTATTAGCTGACGCAAGTCTCACTATCAAAAAAAATCATAGCATTAGTCTGATGCCAACCATTGATTTTTTGATGAAGTCAGTTAATTTAAGTCCTCAAGATCTGGATAGGATTGTGGTTGCTGAAGGACCGGGATCCTACACAGGTCTACGCGTGGCTGTAGCGACAGCGAAGACCTTGGCTTATACGCTTACTATTGATTTGGTTGGCGTGTCTAGCTTAGCGGCGCTGGCGCTTAATAGTCATCATGAAGGGTTCATTGTACCTATCATGGATGCCAGGCGGAATCATGTTTATGTTGGTTTTTATGAAAATGGCAGAGCAGCGAAGGCTGATCAATATGCTTCTTTGAATGCTGTTTTGGAACAATTAAAAGGAAGAAAGCAAGTCACCTTTGTAGGAGAAGTGACAGCATTTCGCCAAGAAATTAATCAGACCTTTCCTGAGGCAAAAGTCTTGGAAGTTCTGCCATCCGCTTTTAAAATCGGTCAGGTCGGACAAAAGCTTACTCCAGTTGATGTTCATGCCTTTGTTCCCAAATACCTTAAAAAAGTGGAAGCAGAAGAGAATTGGCTCAAAACGCATGAAGATTCTGGTCTTTCTTATGTCAAACGGGTGTAATGATGAAAGATGAGAAAAACCAAGAAATAGCTGCTATCCTTTTTGCCATCCTAGAGGATGTTTATCAGGTCTCTCCTTGGAGTCAAAAACAGATTTTAACTGATATGAATCGTCTAGATGTGGATTATTTTTTTGCTTATGATGATAAGGAAATTGTGGGCTTTTTATCTATTCAGCATTTAGTAGGGGAGTTAGAATTGACAAATATAGCTATTAAGAAGGCCTATCAAGGACAGGGGCTAGGTAGTCAACTCTTGGCGATGTTAACAAAGGATGAACTGCCCATCTTTCTAGAAGTACGAGCTTCCAATCAAGCAGCACAAGCTCTTTATCAAAAATTTGGCTTTCGATCTCTTACTACAAGAAAGGATTATTATCATAATCCTAAAGAAGATGCCATTTTGATGAAACGTGAAGGTTTAATAGATTATTAAGATAAGAAAGACATATGATAGATAGATACATTTTAGCCATCGAATCATCCTGTGATGAAACCAGTGTGGCCATTTTAAAAAATGAAGATCAACTTTTAAGCAATATTATTGCCAGTCAGGTAGAAAGTCATAAGCGTTTTGGTGGTGTGGTACCAGAAGTTGCCAGTCGTCACCATGTTGAAGTCATTACGCTTTGTATTCAGGATGCTTTGCAGGAAGCTGGAATTACTGCAGGTGATTTATCTGCTGTTGCGGTAACTTATGGTCCGGGTCTTGTTGGAGCCCTTTTGGTAGGAATGGCAGCAGCTAAAGCTTTTGCTTGGGCTAATCATTTGCCCTTAATTCCAGTTAATCATATGGCAGGTCATTTAATGGCAGCACAAAGCATTGCCGATTTGCAGTATCCGCTTTTAGCGCTCTTGGTGTCAGGGGGACATACAGAACTTGTCTATGTAGCGGCTCCCGGTGATTATCGTATTGTTGGGGAGACTCGAGACGATGCTGTTGGTGAGGCTTATGACAAAGTCGGGCGCGTCATGGGCCTTACTTATCCTGCAGGCAAAGAAATTGATCAACTAGCTCATCAAGGGCAAGATATCTATGATTTTCCGCGCGCTATGATTAAAGAAGACAATTTGGAATTTTCCTTTTCAGGTCTTAAATCAGCTTTTATTAATCTTCATCATAATGCCCGACAAAAAGGAGAGCAACTCCGCTTAGAAGATTTATGCGCTTCTTTCCAAGCAGCTGTTTTGGATATCTTGATGGTGAAAACAAAAAAGGCTTTGGCAGCTTATCCTGTAAAAACTTTGGTTATTGCTGGAGGTGTGGCAGCTAACCAAGGTCTTCGTGAACGCCTAAAAGAAGACATAAAAGATATTAATGTTGTCATTCCACCACTACGTCTTTGTGGTGATAATGCTGGAATGATTGCTTATGCTGCGGCCGTTGAATATGAAAAGGGCCATTTTGCAGAACTCGATCTAAATGCTAAACCCAGTTTGGCTTTTGAAGGATTAGAATAAAAGTCAATACTCTGAACCCCATGTTCAAGTATATTTTTCTATGTTATAATAAAGGTATTATCTTTTGTGGAGAATTGTATGCAAGAAAAAGGCTTCAAGGAAGGAGTTAAGGCATCTCTGCCAACAGCCTTAGGTTATGTTAGTATTGGACTTGCCTGTGGAGTTGTAGGAGCAAATTCAGGTTTAACGACTTTTCAGATGGGCTTAATGAGTCTGTTAGTCTATGCTGGCAGCGCTCAATTTGTTATGTGCGCCATGTTTGTAGCTGGTGCAGATTTATTTTCAATTGTCATGACTGTTTTTTTAATTAATCTTCGAAATTTCTTGATGAGTTTGCATGCGACAACGATCTTTACTAAATCCAGTCTTTGGCAAACTATCTGTATCGGAACACTCATTACAGATGAAAGTTATGGTGTTCTCTTGAATGAACATGTTCATCATAAAAATATTAGTACAGCTTGGATGCATGGCAATAATATTACGGGGTATATTGCTTGGTTATTTGCAGTTATTTTGGGAACTGCCTTGGGTTCTGTTATTCCTAATCCTGAGACGCTTGGTTTAGATTTTGCGCTTATTGCCATGTTTGTTTCTATCTTTGAATCTCAATTAGCCGCTATGATGCAGTTCGTAAAGCTTAAAAAGATAGGACTTATTTTATTGGCTGTAACCTTATCTTATTTTTTATTAGTTATTGTGATATCTGAATCTTTGGCTGTTTTACTTTCAACATTAATAGGTTGTTTTGCGGGGGTGCTTCTTGATGTCAGATAATTTTATTTTACTTGCCATAGGACTTAGTGCCTTAGTAACATGGATTCCACGGATTGCTCCCTTTATTTTAACTAAATATAAAGCCTTGCCGAATTTTATTATTCGTTTTCTCAATTATCTGCCAATTACGATTATCTTTGCTTTAACATTATCTAGCGTTGTCATTGAAAGAACAGGGCATTTACCAAGTATCAAATGGTTGGAATTGTTGGCGGTGTTGCCGACTTTCTGGGTGGCTGCCAAGACAAAGAATATCCTCTTAGCAGTGGTGGCAGGAGTTCTTATAATGGCTTTTCTAAGATTTGTTTTTTGAAGATAGAGCACTTTGGTTCTTATTCCTACCAAGGAAGGTAAATGTTTTTACTATCTTTTCTGTGAGAATAAAAAAATCAAAAAAAGCAAGAACATTTAGTGTCCTTGCCTTTTTTGATGGCGTTTTTCCTGCTTCAGTTGATATTTGTACTGCTTTAGAGCTTGCCGTTTTTCTTTACTTTGAGATTTTTTCTCTTTTTTTAAAGCCTCATGAAGCTTTTGCATCTCTGCCTGAGCCTTAGTAGAAACCGCAGACTGTTTTTTGGATTTATTAAGAACCCTTTGCATACGCTTGGGATTCATCTTCTTAGGCTGCGGTATACTATCAGCATGAGAACTAGTTTTGATATGATCGTATTTCTTAATCAAACTGGGCAGCTTTTTAGCAATAAAGTTCCAAATATCAGAATCCTTAGGCTCTTTGCCAAATGGATAACGAAAGACTTTATATTGTCCTTTACGGTTGACATGTTCAACCAAAGCAAACCAAAATGTGCCATCAAAATAGACTGTCAATTTCATGATAGTCCCCTCCAAAAGAAAATTTGATAAAGGACGACCTGGAGGGAAGGTTACTGACATCATCATGATGCTTGCAGACTACCAACTGCAACGTGTTTTTATATCATAAATCATTATAGCACGATGGGAATTACAGGTAAAGATTAAAGTAATATTATAATTATTAGTAGTGTAAACTGCCAGCAACCCAGCCAGTACAAAGGGCTGCTGTGATATTGAAGCCGCCAGTATGGGCGTTAATATCAAGCACTTCACCAGCAAAATGTAGACCAGAAATAGTTTTGCTTTCCAAGGTTTTAGGATTGATTTCCTTTAAGTCAATACCACCCTTGGTCACAAAAGACTTAGCTAGAGACATTTTACCAGTAATTGGAATCGGTAAAGCTTTGATTTTATGGAGAATTTTTTCCAAATCTTTTTTGGAAAGCTGTTTGACCTTGTGGTCATAACCTTCTGATAGAAATGCTGCTAGACGTTCAGGCAAGAATGTCTTCAAGGCATTTTTCAACGATTTTTCCCGAGTTGTTTCAATTTTTTTCAGCAATGCTTCTTTAGTAAGCTGTGGTAATAAATCTAAATAGGCTGTTTCTCCTCCCTGAATAAAAGTGGATAAGCGCAGTGCTGCAGGACCAGATAGACCAAAATGCGTAAAAAGCAGATCATGATTGATCTGATGTTTACCACATGTCAATGTCACATCATCAAGTGAAATCCCCTGTAGCGCTTTGTGAGGAAAATCAGTCAGTAGAGGACTCTCAGCGGCTTCAAGATGGGTCACTTTCAATTTGAAATGTTTAGCAATAGCATAACCAAAGCCAGTTGAACCGGTGGAAGGATAAGATTTTCCGCCAGTTGTAATAATCAACTGCTGGCAGGTGAAAGCTTCATCAGCTGATTTAACAATAAACTGTCCATCCTCTTTTTTGACGGAAACAATTTCGCACTGTGTCTTGATTAAACCACCAAGTTCTTTGATTTTTCTTTCCAGACAATCAATAATAGTGCATGATTTGTTTGTTTTGGGAAAGACTCTGCCGTGATCTTCAACCTTTAAGGCGACGCCATTATCTTCAAAAAAAGACATAATATCATGATTATCAAATTGAGAAAAAACACTATGGAGAAAACGTCCATTGCCGGGAATACCGGCTAGTAAATCCTCTAAAGTGCCGTTATTGGTAACATTACAGCGTCCTCCACCAGTACCAGCCAGCTTTTTACCAAGCCGTTTGTTCTTTTCTAGAAGAAGGGCTTTCTTACCATAAAACCCAGCAGAAATGCAGGCCATCATACCCGCAGGCCCGCCGCCGATAACGATTGTATCAAAATGTGTCATGATTTTATTCTAGCATAAATGATGCTCCTTTAATAGGAAAAGAAACAACAGGTTGTTTTCCTATCATAAATTGACAGATTAAGGGCGATATGATACTATCTTCATAGTATTAATTCTGTAAAAATGAGGATATTATGGCAATTGAAAAGACAGTCAGCGAATTGGCTGAGATTTTAGGAGTGAGCCGACAAGCGGTTAATAATCGTGTCAAATCTTTTCCTGAAGAGTATGTTGAAAAGAATGATAAAGGTGTTACTGTTGTTAATCGTGCTGGTCTGATCAAATTAGAAGAAATTTATAAGAAAACTATTTTTGAAGATGAACCTGTCAGTGAAGAAGCAAAACAACGTGAATTTCTAGAAATTTTGATTGATGAGAAGAATACAGAAATCACTCGTCTTTATGATCAGCTCAAAGCAAAAGACAGTCAGCTAGAATCAAAGGACGAACAGCTGCGTATCAAAGATGTTCAAATTGCTGAAAAAGATAAGCAAATTGATCAACAACAGCAATTAACATTGACGGCTATGCAAGACAAAGAACAATTGAAGCTGGAACTTGATGAAGCCAAAGCAGAAGTTGAAGAAATTCAAAGCCAGCAAGAAGGCATTAAAAAAGGCTTTTTTGCACGTTTATTTGGTGGAAAATAAGGGACTTCTGTATGTAGAGGCTTTTTAAGCAGTTATAAGGAAATAACCATTAGCATGTTTTTAAAAAGAAGTAAAAAAGCAGCTGAGCGCTGCTTTTAAATGTATCGGACCACATCTTCTTTACTTTGCCGAGTTTTAGGGGTGGCTTCCTCATCACGGTAGCCAAAGCCAGCCATGACAGATACGCCAAATTCTTGAGGATTGATGATTCCCTTGTTCGCTAGAAGTGTCTCAACCTTTTCTTGGTCAAATCCCTCAATTGGGCAGGAGTCAATCTCTAAGCAGGCTGCGACAGTCAGCATATTGGCCAAGGCGATATAAGTCTGCTTGGAAGCCCAGTCAAAAATGGTCTGGTCACTGTCTAAAAGTTTAAAATCACTTTTTTGAAAATGTTCAAATGATTGGCGTTTACCAGTAGCTTGTTCATCGGATAAGTGTTGAATATCCGTCATGATATGGGAGATATAGTTCGAGCTGTAAATGGTGTCTGGTTTTTTACGCGCTAGAAGGATGACAAAGTGACTGGCACCCTTTAGGCTGTTCTTAGCACCCCAAGCTATGGGAGCTAAGTCATTCTTCAGTTCTTTATCCTGAATGACTAGAAACTGCCAAGGCTCAAAACCGAAAGAACTAGGTGAGAGTCGGCCGGTCTCTAAGATAGTTTGAAAATCCTTATCAGAGATTTTTTTATTAGGATTGAAATGTTTGCAGGCATAGCGGAAATGAAAAGCTTGTAAGAGTTCTTCTGCTTGAATAGTCATATATTTTCCTCCAAGTAATATTTCTTTCTTTTATTATAGCACGATGAAAGAATTTCTTGAAGAACGCAAATTTTTGTTATATACTATATAAAAAGTTACCTAGCTATATTTTTTATACTGAAAGAAGGGAAGAATATGCAGACAGATGTCAATAAGGAACGGATGTGTCCTGTTGCAAAAACCTTGAGTCTGATTGGTGGAAAATGGAAGGGACTGCTTATCTACCGCTTGATAGATGGGAAAAAACGATTTAATGAACTGCAGAGGATGAACCCAAGAATTTCTCATAGGAGCTTAACCCTGCAGCTCAGAGAATTAGAAGCTAGCGGTCTGATCAAGCGAACGGTCTATCCGGTTATACCACCTAAAGTAGAGTATGAACTAACAGAATTGGGACAGTCTATGAAGCCAATCATTATAGCCATGTACCAGTGGGGGACGAGATTATCAAGATAAAGAAAGTGAAGGAACGGCCTCCGCTAAGCAAACTCGGTAGTAGGGTAAAATATTGACTGATATAAAAAATGTAGTTTACTCGTGGTACTAGTTAATCTCAAAAATTCAGTTTGTAATAACAGTAAGACTAATAAAGATTCGTCTGAAACCTTAGACATCTGACGTTATAACGGTATTTTATCGGAACTGGGCAATAGTTCTGATAGAGCAGATGAGAGATTTTTGATGATTGTTGTGTAGTCCAATTGGGTCTTTTCTTCTTAACTAGTACCACGGGACAATTAGCATGTTTTTGAAAAGAAAACTGGCTCATTCTCTTTGAGGAGAATTGCCAGTTTTTTGTTGTAAGGATTAGAATGGTAATTTACCTGCAAATGCCCCCATTGTCTTTTGCGTAGCATCTTCAATTTGACCAAGTGCATCATTAATAGCCTGAACAGTCATATCTTGCAGAGTTTCCCTATCATCGGGATCAACAACAGCTTCTTTAAAGTCAATAGAAACTAATTTCTTATTACCTGTAAAGGTTGCGACAACAAGATCTTGTGCAGATTTACCAACAAAAGTCATGCTAGCCAATTCAGACTGCTTTTTTTCCATTTGCTTTTGCAATTTTTGCGCTTGTTTCATCATATTTTGCATATTCATCATAAGATTTTTAAGATTCCTTTCGTGACAAGGGTTTAGACCTTGTTTAAATTTGTTTGTGGATTAAAATCGTCTTATTGAAAAGTAAGAACTGAGTTGTCAGCCTGTTTTTTATTATATCATTTTTAATTAGCTAGAGGAAGAAGTTTTACATTGATAGTGTTAGAGTTTTTTAATGCTATATTAAGACAGATCTTAGGATGAAGATCAAGCTTTCTTTCTAAGAGCAAAAATTTTTTGCTCTTTTTATATGCGTTGGCCTTAAGCAATGGGAATTTCGATAGTTGATTTTGCTAAATCAACTACCAGAATATAGTTGCTGTTATCATGAACGGTTTGTTCAAAGTCTGTAGTATAGAGGACGATTCTGAGACTGTCTCCTTTTTGTAGCTGATAAAGACTTGCTTGGAGATTAAAAGTAATGGTCATCCATTTGTTGGGGAAGATATCTTCAATCGTTAAGAGATCTGTGCGATTTTGTAAATTAAGGACACCTTTTGTGATGATGCGATAAGGTGCTTTTTTAAAAGGTAGTTCTCGTAAAGCTTCACGGGAGAAATTTTGTCCGTTGTCAATGCTATTGTGTTCAAGGATTGTTGGTAAATCAGAGAAACGCTTTTTTTGACCATAATCAAGAACTTGGGCAGAGAGCAGTCCTTTATTACTACTGGATTTAAGTGTCAGATTGAGTTTGATCTGTCCATTAACTAGCATATCTTCTTGGATGGGTAAGTCAATGGCAATTTCGTTAGCTTTCTTGAGAAAAAGATCGTGTTTAAAAGCATGATAGTCATCACTGTAGCGCTTAAAATCAGAAGAAGGATAGTGATTATCAATGATTTTTTTCTCTTGTCCAAGAGAAAATTGACGTGTCTGATGAGAGCCGAAATTGTTAAGTTTTTTCCAAGTTTGTACTTGTGAATTATCCTGCCAAATAATAGTTGGTAATTGAAAATGATTCTGTAGACCTAATAGTTCTTCACTTAAAAGGGCATTCATGCTTTCACGAAAATCAATGGATTGCCAGTTATGCATATAGACATGTTGCCCTTGATGAAGAAAAATATGCTTTTGGATCTCCTCTGGCAGAGCATTAAAAATGTAGTAGACTTGATTTGGCTTGACATTCCAGTCTTGCAGACCATGAGTATAGACAACATGTGCTTTGATCTTATGGGCATGAGGAAGATAATTGCGGTCCTGCCAAAATTGATTGTAATCGCCACTGGTGCGATCAATTTGTTTAACTTGTTCTGCTAGCATTTTTTGATATTGCGCATTATTTCTTAGATAATCGCCAGCTGCTAAATTTCGAGAATAGGTCAATTCCGTCAGAACATCTATATCCTCTCCCGGATAGCCACCGGGACTGCACACCAGACCATTTTCACGATAATAATCATACCAAGAAGAAATAGCAGATTCCGCAATAATGACCTTAAGTTCTTTAATACCAGTCGTTGCTAGTCCTGTTGACATGGTTCCTAAATAGGATTTTCCTGTTGTGGCTACCAAACCATTAGTCCAGTCAGCCATAACCCTTTTATCACGCTTATGACTCGTATAGGCAGTGGTTCTGCCATTTAACCAATCAATAACGGTCTTAAAGGATTCGATTTGAGCATAATCACCGCTCGTCATAAAGCCATCGGAATCTTTGGTGCCAACACCTGATACATAAATGTTAGCAAAACCGCGAGCTAGAAAGTAATCATTGAGGGTATAGCTGTCAATGTAAGAAAAACTTTCTTGTGCAGGACTAATTGGCAAATTGGAAGAAGGAACTTGCAGAGCCTGAAAATGGGAATCAGTGACGGTAATAGTAGCAGCTTTTTTAACAGTCAATTCACCTTCCATTTGATGCAATTTTTTATCGGCTCCTTTATCATTTGTTCCTTGGTGATAGGGACTGGCCGTCATGACGACTGGTAGTTTTGCCTTTGTTTGGGGGCGAATAATATTGACCTTAATGAGATCCAGTTGTCCATCTTTATCGGTATCAAGGGGAGCTTCGACATAAACAATTTCACGGATGAGGGCATTCGTATCAAAGGTTGCTAGACTCTTGCCATTAAAATAACGATAATGGTTATCGGCTGGCAAAAATCCTTGACTGACCAACTTATCAATCAAAGTCATTCCATTTTTAGTACGCGTCCCCAGCAATTGATAAAAATTCAATAAGAAGTGCTTTGGTTGAAAGATGATAGGAAAATGACTGTGTTTAATGAAAGTTTTTGCTTCGTCAAAGTCAATATAAGGCGTAAATTCCAAGAGTTGCAAGGCTATAGTATAAAAAATCTCTTCTGTTAATTCTCGGTCAGAATGCAAAAAAGTTGCTAAATCAGTCTGACTATCAGCAATTATACTTTTGAAGACATCATCTTTATCAGGATTGTGAAAGTAAACTTGACTAACAAAGGTCGCTAAGTTTGCTTTATTGGTTTTTTGACTGCTGATTTGAAAACCAAGTTCTTTTAGCTCTTTTTCAGCCTGTGAGATTGAAGTACCGATATAACTGTATTGATTATATTTCATAGGGACCTTTCATAAAGTAAACGTTTTAATTTTCTAAGAGTCTTTACATTATCTATTATACTTGATAAAATGATACATGTCTAAAAAATTAAAATGCGGAGGAATAACAGACAAATGGATGTTACGTGGACTGTGAAATATATCACAGAATTTATTGGTACTGCTCTACTCGTTATTTTGGGGAATGGTGCCGTTGCAAATGTAGAATTGAAAGGAACAAAAGGTTACAAAAGTGGCTGGGTTATTATCACCTTAGGTTATGGTTTTGGTGTGATGCTGCCTGCTTTGATGTTTGGTAATGTATCTGGTAACCATATTAATCCTGCTTTTACGCTTGGCCTTGCAATATCGGATCTTTTCCCTTGGAAACAAGTACTTCCTTACATTCTTGCACAAATGCTGGGAGCTATCTTTGGTCAGTTAATTATTGTGGCAACTCATGCTCCTTATTACAGGCAAACTGAAAGTTCTGATGGTATTTTGGGAACATTCTCTACTATCTCAGCTGTGGATGATGGTACGGATGCAAGTAAGAAAGCTTCACTTATCAATGGTTTTTTAAATGAGTTTGCTGGTTCATTTGTGCTTTTCTTTGGTGCACTTGCTCTTACGAAAAACTACTTTGGCGGTGAAATTGTTCAGCAATTAAACACCATGGGAACTGATGTAACATCTTCTACTTTTAAATTCTCTCAAGTTGGTCTGACAGTGGGTGCCAATGTTAATTCTGGTTTGGCGATAGCTCACCTTGGTTTAGGTTTCCTTGTTATGGCACTGGTAGCATCTTTAGGAGGTCCTACTGGACCTGCCCTTAATCCTGCACGTGACTTAGGTCCGCGTCTTCTTCACCATTTCTTGCCAGAATCAGTACTTGGTAAATCTAAGGGTAACTCAAAGTGGTGGTATTCTTGGGTTCCAGTCATTGCACCAATCCTTGCTGGAATAGCAGGCGTTGCCTTGTTCAAATATTTATATATGAAGTAATCATTTAGATTAACAAAAAGCTGAGTTGTTTGCTCAGCTTTTTGTTTTTTACTTTCGTCTTTCGGTTATTTTTAATCTTGTGTTAAAAAAATATTAAAGAAAGCATACAATTTCTTGTCAAATTTTCATATTTTGTCTAAAATAGAACTACTAAGGGAGGATTGGACAAGATGACAGTGTTTGAACAGATGGAGTTTTACTCACCCGTTTTACGGATTAATAATCGTGAAGAAAATATTGATTTCTATCAGAATACTTTAGGTTTCAAAGTGCTTTCGGAAGAGAATTCTTTGGTTATTTTTGGGGATTGGGCTCAAGCAGGCAGTCTCTTTTTGATTGAAGAGTCACCGGATATTCGTACAAGAGCAGTAAAAGGGACAAAAAAACTCAATAAAATAATTATCAAAGCTAGTAAGACTGAAGAAATTGCTGCTTTACTAGCTAATGGAGCCCAGGCAGATAAGGTTTTTAAAGGAGCTAATGGCTATGCTTTTGAGGCTATTTCTCCTGAAAAGGATCGCTTTCTTATTCATGCTGAAGATGATTTAACGACTCTTCAAGAGACTAAGCAAGCGGATTATCAACCTTTACCTGATTTTAAAGGGCTGTCAGCTTTCAAAGTGGAAAGTATGTGTTTAAATGTTCCCGATAAGGTAAAATCACAGAATTTTTATCAAGATCTTTTTCAAAATCAATTTCCAATTTTGTTAGATTTTGTTGAGAGTCATGGAGAGGATCTAACCATCAAGCCTCATATTGTCTGGGATCTGGAAATTTTAGAAATTCGAGTTGCTGAAAATTATGATCTTGTTGCTTTAAAGAATTATCTTGAAGAAAAAGGACAGGATGTCTACTTAGATAAGAAGGAAAAGATTTTGGTTTTTTCAGATCCAAGCCAGATTGAAATTTGGTTTCGTAAAGTAAAATGACCTATCAAAAAATTATTGATAAGATTAATCAACAGATTAGTCAGCACGTTTATTTAGGAGCAAGTTTAGCACTTTATGATGGTCAATGGCAGGAATTTTATTTAGGAGAAACAATTCCTCATCACAAGACAAAAGCAGGTCTGGTCTATGATCTTGCTAGTGTTTCTAAGGTAGTCGGTGTTGGGACAGTTATTATCTTTTTGCTTCAGGCTAACCATTTAAAGCTTGATGAGCCTCTCCAGGCTTATTATCCCAATTTTCATGACTCCTCAGTAACCATCAGGCAGCTTTTAACGCATACAAGTGGTATTGATCCCTTCATTCCCAACCGAAATAAGTTGGACTTTGCAGCTCTCAAACAAGCAATCAATCACATTGAAGTTACTAAAACTAAATCTTTTCATTATACAGATCTTAATTTTATTTTGTTGGGTTTTTTGTTGGAAGAATTCTATGATCAGTCTTTAGATAAGATCATAAAAGAACATGTTTTGAAGCCTTTTGGGATGGAAAAGACAAGTTTTGGACCTGTTAAAAGAGCAGTACCAACTGGCAAAACAATCCCTATTGGAAGGGTTCATGATCCAAAGGCTCAAGTTTTGGGCATTCACACAGGTTCAGCAGGACTTTTTTCAAATTTAGAAGATTTAAAGTGCTTTGTTAACCATTATTTAAGCGATGACTTTGCTAAGCCGTTGACTCAAGATTTTGCTTATGCCGACAAGACACGTAGTCTTGCTTGGGACTTAACTGGTGATTGGCTGTTTCATACAGGCTATACTGGTACCTTTATTTTACTTAACATTAAGAAACAGAGCGCGGCCATTTTTCTTAGTAATCGTACCTATGAAAAAGATGAACGTTCCCAGTGGATTTTAGATCGCAATGATTTAATTGAAGTAATTAAGGCTGCTTTAAAAAAAGTTTCAGATAGCAATTGTGACTGATTTTCTAAGCTATAGATGAAATGGGAGTTGAACCCCCTAGACAATAAAAGGGTCAGGACACCTTTGTCCCAATCCTATCTGATATTTAGAGAATCAAGATGATTGTACGAATACAGTCATCATATAAACATATTTATGACAAAGCTTTTGTCATAGTAATATGCTTAATGCCAGCTTCCTCAAATTCTTGTCCTAAAGATTTAAACTGCATTCTTTGGTAGAAACCTTTGGCACTCAATTGAGCATGTAAAGTCATTTGCTGATAACCCTGCTTTTTGGCGAAGTCTGTTGCAGTATCTAGAATGAGTTTTCCATAATTTTTACCGCGATTGCCCGGTAAAACAGCCATGCGCTGTAAGGTCGCTGTGATTCTATCCTGCGTGGGTAAAAGACGACAGGTTGCAACAGCCTTATTTTTGTCATCATAAAGTACAAAATGAATGCAATGTGCTTCGTTCTTATCAACTTCAATAGTTAATGGGACACCTTGTCCTTGAACGAAGACAATGTTTCTAATTTTTACTGCATCAAGATAGGTGGATGACAGTGTGTCGCGAGTATAATTAATTTTCATAATATTATTGTAGCTAAAAGCTTTTCAAATCACAAGAGCTGTTTTTTTCTGAATTTGTGAGTTTTTAGAATATAAAAAGCTCTCACTGCTTTGATCGTACCCGAAAGCAAATAAAGACCTCACTTTTATGAGTGAGGTCTTTTAAACTAAACTGTTTAACTCTTATTTGTTGTTAACCAAGTCTGTAGCTGCATCATCCATTGAAAGAACTTCATGGAAAACACGTTGTGTCAATTCAGTCTTTTGTTCTTTAGTAAGGTATTTAGTGTTAACACAGTAACCTGAGATACGAACGATAACATCTTCACCATTCATGATCTTGTCATAAACATCTTTAAGATCCATAACGTTCAAGTTAACGTGTTGACCGCCGCCTTCAAAGTAACCATCAAGAATTGTTACTAAGTTAGCAACTTGTTCATCGAATGTCTTACCAAGAGCTTTTGGTGAAACTTGAGTTGTCAATGAGATACCATCATTTGCGTGAGCAAAGTCAAGTTTCTTCAATGAGTTCAAGTTTTGTAACCAGCCGCCGGAAGCTTTATTTGATGGGTTAGCACCTGGTGAGAAGAATTCTACTTTAGACAAGTTCACAGAACCATCTTCATTGAGGTAAACACCCTTGTGAACTGGAGAATTACCAGTTTGTTTAGAATAAGCAACATTAGAAGTGATTGTAAGCAATGATACAGTAGCTTCGGAATCTTTGTACAGTTTATGACGTGCAAGACGAGTATGGAAAGCTTCAAGCAACCATTCAGCGATTGAGTCTACACGGTCATCATCTTCTCCGTAACGAGGGAAGTTACCAACAGTTTCATAGTCGTAAATGTAACCATCTTCATCACGGATAGGTTTTACAGTAGCATATTTAATAGCTGATAATGAATCAACTGTATTAGAGAATCCGCAAATACCAAATCCCATATTGGCTTTAACACGTGTTGGTAAGAAGGCCATTTGAACGGCTTCATAGTTATATTTATCAGTCATATAGTGAATGATATTCATTGCGTCCACGTAAGTATCAGTCAACCAATCAAGTGCTTTTTCAAAATTAGCTTTAACCGTTTCAAAATCAAGGACTTCATCACGGATAGGTTCGACATCAAATACTTTGTAGTCTTTGTGAACATCGTCGTAACCGCCATTAAGACCTGTAAGAAGTGCTTTAAGAACGTTAACGCGAGCACCAAAGTATTGTAGATTGTGGCGACGATCTTCGTTTTCAGGATCAAGCGGAGATACACAGCATGAGATACATGACATTTCACCATAACCTTCTTTAGCCATAGTTGTGACACCTTCATATTGAATTGAAGAATGCTTGTGGCTCATAGACATACAATAATGACGGAAAGAGTAAGGCAATTTACTTGACCAAAGAACGGTTAAGTTAGGTTCTGGAGCATTGCCAATATTATCAAGCGTATTTAAGAAACGGTAGTCCATCTTAGTAACACGGTGACGTCCATCAGCTCCCATACCAGCCATAGAAGTCGTAATAAATGTTGGGTCACCTGAATAAAGTTCGTCATAAGCCTTAGTACGTGCAAATTTAACCGTACGAAGTTTCATAACGAAGTCATCAACGAATTCTTGGATTTCTGATTCAGTGAAAGTACCACGAGCAAGGTCACGTTCTGCAAAGATATCAAGAACGATTGGGACACGTCCAAGAGAAGTTGCAGCACCATTGATAACGCGGCAGACAGCCATAAAGGCGATATTAATCCATTGGATAGCTTCCTTAACATTCATAGCAGGTTTGCGAACATCAAGACCATACAGATCACCCAACCGCACTACTTGGCCAAGTGCCTGATATTGAAGATTGATTTCTTCACGAAGACGAATTGATTCTTCATCAATTTCAGCAATTGAGTTCCAGTCGTTCACTTTTTCTTGCATCAAGTAGTCAGCACCATAGAGAGCAAGACGGGCATAAACTCCAATAATACGTCCGCGAGAGTATGCATCTGGGAGACCAGTTACAGTGTGGGCATGACGTGCACGGCGAATGTTTGAAGTGTAAGCACGAAAGATACCATCATTAACGGTTGTTGCATATTTAGTAAAGATTTCATGAACGGCAGGGTCTGGTTCATAACCATGTTCTTTCAAAGCTGTTTCAGCCATGCGAATACCGCCTTTTGGCATGAAGTTCAGCTTAAAAAGTTCATCGTTTTGGATACCAAAAATCAATTCATTTTCCTTGTCAATATAACCTGCTGGGATATCAGCAATAGATGTAATACGTGTATCCATTGGAAAACGTGTTTCTTCGTAATGCGCTTTAGTTTCTTCTACGACTTTTTTGATGTGAAGTGAACGTTCAGTAGGGCCGGCAAGAAAACTTTCGTCTCCGTCATATGGAGTGTAGTTGTCTTGAACAAAGCGAGAAATGCTTGCTCTGTCTTTCCAGTCAGTTCCTTTAAAGCCTTCCCAGGCTTTTTCAAAAACGTCAGTGTTAGTTTTGACAGTTGCCATAATTGAGTTCCCCTCTATTCTAGTAACAGTTAATCTGTTACAATTTACGATTATATTCTATCATACAGTAACCGGTTACACAAGCGAAAGAACTTGCTTGTAAGCGATTTCTTTTATAATACAGTTTATTAAAAGAAGCTTAACTGTATTATAAATACAAAAAGTGGCGGAAAGTACAGAAAGATTATATAATGGATACAACAAATCATAAAAGAGGTTGCGATGCTTATTTTTCCGCTGATTAATGATACGTCACGAAAAATTATTCATATTGATATGGATGCCTTTTTTGCTGCAGTAGAAGAACGTGATAATCCTAAATTGAAAGGTAAACCGCTTGTAATTGGTGCTGACCCCCGTCAAACAGGCGGCCGTGGTGTTGTTTCGACAGCTAATTATTTGGCCAGAGAATTTGGTATTCACTCAGCCATGAGTTCAAAAGAAGCTTACGAACGTTGTCCGCAAGCTATTTTTATCAGAGGCAATCATACTAAATACCGTCAAATTGGATTACAAGTCAGAGAAATTTTTAGACGTTATACAGATTTGGTAGAACCCATGAGTATTGATGAAGCCTATTTAGATGTTACTGAAAATAAATTGAACATAAAATCAGCAGTGAAGATTGCTAAACTTATCCAACGCGATATTTGGGAAGAATTTCATTTAACTTGTTCTGCTGGTGTCTCCTACAATAAATTTTTAGCTAAGTTGGCTAGCGATTATGATAAGCCGCATGGTTTAACAGTCATTTTGCCACAGGATGCAGAAGGCTTCTTAGCAACCTTACCTATTGAAAAGTTTTATGGTGTGGGGAAAAAATCTGTTGAGAAACTGCATGCTCTTCATATCTTTACGGGTAAGGATTTGCAACAGGTGCCGGAAATGACCTTGATTGATCTTTTTGGGCGTTTTGGCTTTGATCTGTATCGTAAAGCACGTGGTATCAGTAATTCTCCTGTCAAAAACGACCGCATTCGTAAATCTATTGGCAGTGAGAGGACCTATGGGAAATTGCTTTATAATGATGAAGATATTAAACTGGAACTATCAAAGACTGCCAGACGAGTAGCTGACAGTTTAAAAAAGCATGGGCGCAAAGGAAAGATTGTCGTTATTAAAGTTCGTTATTCGGATTTTTCAACACTGACCAAGCGAAAAACCTTAGATGTACCCACTCAGGATTTTGAAGTTATTGAGCGTTCAGCTCATCGCATTTTTGATCATCTGACAGAAAATAATTCTGGTGTCCGTCTTTTAGGTGTAACAGTAACTGCTCTGGAAGATAGTGCCAGAGAGGAGCTTTCCTTAACAGCAGACGATTTTAAGACTTAATTGAGCTAAAAAGTAGCTAAAACGATACCAACAGCACCAAGTCCTGCTAGAAAAAGGGTAAGGATAGCCCATCTCTTACGTTTTGAACTCTCTGCCTGCTTTTTGGGTGGAAAGTTTTTGATAGGATAATCTTCCCGATGTTTAAAATAGAGAATAAGACCGATAATATTTCCTCTGCCAGCAGTAGAAAGTCCCCAAAGTTCGGGATTATTTAGTCCTCTAGCTCGTGCATCAAGTTCAACAATTTTAAAAATTTGATAGCTGGTTAAAATAGCACCTATCAAAAAGAGAAAAAGACTGATTATTAACATTATTTGTTGTATCATCATTACAATCACCTTCTAAATTCTTTTTATGATTTGATAAAACAAAATAAGTACACCTAAAATCATGATAATACTTAAAAACAATAAGAAATAATAACTTTTTAGAAAGAATAATGACAAAAACAGCAGACAGGTTATCATCGCCAGATAGCTTAATAAAAAAGTTTGCAGTTTTTGATTGCTTTTAACAGCATTAGTTGTCTTATCTAGATGTTCGATCATTTTTCCATCGTCTTTTAACAGTGTGTCTAAACTAATCTGATAAAGGTCACTAAGTTTTATCAAATTGACAATGTCTGGGTAAGATTTTTCATTTTCCCAATTAGAGATGGTTTGTCTGGAAACTAAGATTAAGTCAGCGACAGCTTCTTGAGTTAGATGAGATTGTTGGCGTGCTGTTTTGAGTTTTTCTCCAATGTTCATAGGTTACCTCGTTTATCTTCATCTTACTCTCTTTTAGGAAAAAGGTCTATCAAAAATCCTTTGCATAATGGTCAAAAAAAGGTTTGTCAAAATATTTTGACAAACCTTTTTTACT
This sequence comes from Streptococcus mutans, assembly GCF_006739205.1. NCBI lineage: Bacteria > Bacillati > Bacillota > Bacilli > Lactobacillales > Streptococcaceae > Streptococcus > Streptococcus mutans. Next base: position 1,670,826 of record NZ_AP019720.1, on the reverse strand, counting down.
CTATAAAAACAATTTTTTTAGTTCTTTAGCCACGCCATCGTGATCATTGTCAAATTGTGTCATTTTATCAGCATAAGGTAATAGTACTTCACTGGCATTTTTCATGGCATAGCCGACAGAAGCAAAGGCTAACATTTGCCGATCGTTATGTTCATCACCAAAGGCTATTAAATCATCTCGAGAAAGATTGAGCGTTTTGAGCAGATTTTTTAGTGCATAAGCTTTGTGCACTCCTTTGGGTGAAAATTCAAGGATATTCATAGGGCCGCCCCAGCTGCTGATTTCCATTTCATGATTGAAATGGCGACGCATATCATTAGCTAGAGCATATTTATCAGCAACTCGGGTCTGCATAAGAAGGGCATGGGGATCCCGTGTAATCTTTTCAGGTTTAAGCTGCATCTTATTTGTCAATTCTTTAACACCAAAGATCTCTGGTTTAATGGCGTGACGGTGATCAAGTGTCAAGTAAAATTTTTTGCGGTATTCACTGGCAATAAAGTCTGCTTCAAAGGCCTTTTCATTCTTTAAAACGTCAAAAAGATACCTTCGGTCAATCCGAACCTTGTGTTCACCAGCCCATTTTTTCTCAGGAATGTGAATCAAAGAACCATTGAAATTAATCATTGGTGTTTTTAATCCTAGAATTTTATAAAATTCCAAAGCCATACGGTAGGGCCGGCCAGTCGTAATGATAACCAAGTGTCCTTGCTCTTGAATTTTTTTAATAATAGCGACAGTGTAATCGGAAAGTGTTCCGTCACTTTTGAGAAGCGTACCATCTAAATCAATGGCAATCATTTTTTTAATCATAGCAAAATTATAGCAGAAAAGAAGAAAATTAAGCAAGTGAAGGGATGATTAGTGTGCTTTTTGAACGAAATATTTCAATGATTAATTGAGGATGCTCTTACTTAAACCAAACTGTTTTTACTACTATTATAAGGAAAATCAATGATAGAGCGGTGATTATCAAATTTTATTTCAGTAAAAAATTTAAAAGGCTTGCTAGGATAGAATAGTAAAATTGAGGTTCTAAGAACTTCTTAATAGTGAACTCTAGATAGAAGATATCATTTTTGAGAATATGGTATAATTTTATTTTACAAGTGGAGGTGTTTTATGAAAAATAAATTGCTTATCAGCCATCTTTTTTTCTTTATGATTTCTGGAGCTATTGTTTATTTTCAAATAAAAGAAACGTATTTAATTTGGAATATGTTTCTGGCCCTTTTGGCTTTGGATTTTAGTTTTTGCCTTAATCGTTTTAAAAATCTTTCATTAACCTTTATTTTTACGTTATTTTGGCTTTTCTTCTATCCCAATACTTTTTATATGTTGACGGATTTGGTGCACATGGATTTTATTGGCAGTAGTTTTAGTAATGTTCAGAGTCTGATTCACTATTTTTTGTTTTTGGCTAGTATTCTTTTTGGTTCCTTGTGCGGTGTTGAGAGTGTCAATCAGTTATTGAAACGTTTTGTGATTAAAGAATATTATTTTAAGCTGTTTGTTCTAATATTGCTGTCTGTGATTTCTAGTTTTGCCATCCATCTAGGACGCTATGCCAGACTTAATTCTTGGGATCTTGTCTTGCGTCCAACAGTAGTCATTACTGAATTAAGTAAACTCTTATCAGCAGATGTTCTACCTTTTATTGTGGGATTTAGCTTTATTCAAATCATGGTTTTGCTTTTTCTTGATAAGGAAAGCAGCAAATAGGCTCTTGAATACCATTTCATCTTTAGCTATAATAAGACTTAGCGTTCATAAAAAGGAGAACTATTTTTAATGGAAAAGTTTTTTAAACTAAAAGAGAACAAAACAACTGTTCGGACAGAAGTGTTGGCTGGCATCACAACCTTCTTTGCCATGTCCTACATTTTATTTGTTAACCCTTCTATTTTGAGTCAGACAGGTATGCCATCACAAGGTGTTTTTCTAGCAACTATTATTGGCTCTATCGCGGGAACCTTGATGATGGGACTTTATGCTAATATTCCTTATGCTATGGCACCGGGAATGGGGCTCAATGCTTTCTTTACCTATACAGTGGTTTTTTCACTTGGTTATACTTGGCAAGAAGCTTTAGCCATGGTTTTTATCTGTGGGATTATTTCAATTATTATTACCTTAACCAGAGTTCGTCGTATGATTATTGATGAAATTCCAGACAGTCTTAAAAAAGCTATCAGTGCTGGTATTGGTATCTTTTTGACTTACATTGGTCTTAAGAATGCTGGTTTGTTGAATTTTGCTATTGATCCAGGAACTTATAGCGTCTCTGGTAAAGGTGCAGCAAAAGGCCTAGCCTCTATTACAGCTAACTCTTCTGCAACACCATCACTGGTTAATTTTAACAATCCGGCAGTTCTCGTGGCCGTTATTGGTATTATTATCACAGCTTTCTTTATCATTAAAAATATCAAAGGCGGGGTTATCCTTTCTATTATTGTAACAACTGTTATTGCTCTTTTAGCGGGTGTTGTTGATCTGTCAAAAATTGATTTTTCTGCCAATAATCCAGTGGCTGCTGTTAAGGATTTGGGCACAATTTTTGGAGCGGCTCTTGGCAATAAAGGTTTGGGAGCTCTGTTTTCAGATGCTGGTCGCATTCCTGAGGTTTTGATGACTATCTTGGCTTTTGCCTTGACTGATATTTTTGATAATGTTGGTACTCTCATTGGTACAGGAGCTAAAGCTGGTATTTTTGATGTAACTAGTGAATCAACATCATCTGGTCTGCAAAATAAAATGGATAAGGCTCTGTTTTCAGACATGGTGGGAACAACGGTTGGAGCAGTTGCGGGTACCTCAAATGTGACGACTTTTGTTGAATCTGCCGCTGGTATTGGTGCCGGAGGCCGTACGGGTCTGACAGCGGTTGTCGTTGCGCTTCTTTTTGCTGTATCAAGTTTTTTCAGTCCTCTTCTTGCTATTGTTCCAACGCAGGCAACAGCAGCAGTACTTTTAATTGTCGGTATTATGATGCTATCAAGTCTCAAAGACATTGAGTGGTCTGACATGAGCCAAGCCATTCCAGCCTTTTTTGCAACTGTTTTTATGGGGCTTGCTTACAGTATTACACAAGGAATTGCAACTGGTTTTCTCTTTTATACCTTCTCTAAATTGATTAAAAAGGAAGCCAAGGATATTCATCCTATTATTTGGGTGCTTGATGTTCTTTTCATCTTGAACTTTATCAGTTTAGCTGTTTTGTAATTAAAAATTTTATTTGCATATTAGGGGCTCAGATAAAGCTGAGCTCCTATTTTTACTGTCCAAAGCGAAATTTTTTCATTTTTTGAAAATAGTTGGAAGTAATAAAAGATTTTGATATAATACTTTTATGTTTTATAGCCAAAATGAAAATCAGCTAATGGCTCTTGGACAGAGAATTGGTCAAAAACTACAAGCTCAAGACGTTCTTGTTCTGACAGGTGATTTAGGATCTGGGAAAACTACTCTGACAAAAGGAATTGCCAAAGGTTTGGGGATTAAGCAGATGATTAAGAGTCCAACCTATACGATTGTTCGTGAATATGAGGGAAGGCTGCCGCTTTATCATTTGGATATTTATCGAATTGATGATGATCCTGATTCTATTGATCTGGATGATTTTCTTTTTGGAGATGGCGTAACAGTGATTGAGTGGGGAGAGCTCTTAGACGATAGCCTTTTGAGTGATTATTTGACAGTCTTTTTAGATAAAACAGAGGATGGCAGACAAATTACTTTATTACCTCATGGCCTGCGCTCTCAGCAATTGGTTGCGGAACTTGAGCATGACTGAGCAGGAAGTTTTTATCTGTCAAGTCAGTTTTGAAGATACAGAAAAAAAGTTTATCAGAAATCTCGAAAAAACCGATTAAGAGATTAATTTTAAATTGAGATGAAGAGGGCCCTCATATAACTGCTCAAGAAATGGCTGCTTTTATTGAAAAAAGCTCAATCAGTCAATGAAATTTGTGTGATTGTAAGCTAGTCGGCCAAGTGATAGAGCTTGTGATGATTTTAGCACATAGCGAAATGATACGCTGTTTGGAATGAACGGCTCAAAAACAAAAGATGGAGTATTTCTTGATGTTTACCTTAGGAGGAAACTGATAGATTAGAAAAACAAATGAAGATTGGTAAAAAAATTCTAATTATGCTGGTTACAATATTTCTCACAAGCTTGGTAGCTTTAGGAGTTTATGCAACGAGTATTTATAACTTTTCTTTAGGAGAATTTTCAAAAACTTTTAAAGATTATGGCACAGGTTCAGGTAAAGACGTTATTGCTGATGAAAAACCTTTTAGTATCCTCTTAATGGGAGTTGACACGGGCTCTTCCGAGAGGACTTCCAAATGGGAAGGTAACAGTGACTCTATGATTTTGGTAACGGTTAATCCCAAAACTAAAAAGACAACCATGACCAGTTTAGAACGGGATATCTTGGTTAAATTATCTGGATCTAAAACTAATGACCAGACTGGTTATGATGCCAAGCTTAATGCAGCCTATGCTGCTGGAGGTGCTAAGATGGCTATTATGACAGTTCAGGATATGCTTGATATTAAGATTGATAAATATGTTCAAATTAATATGGAAGGGCTGGTTCAGTTGGTTGATGCTGTAGGTGGTATTACGGTAACCAATCATTTTGATTTTCCAATTTCAATTGAAGAACATGAGCCTGAATTTACAGCATCAGTTGAGCCCGGGACTCACAAGATTAATGGGGAGCAGGCCCTCGTTTATTCGCGAATGCGTTATGATGATCCAGATGGAGACTATGGCCGTCAAAAGCGTCAACGTGAGGTCATCAGCAAGGTCTTAAAGAAAATTTTAGCTTTAGACAGTGTCAGCAAGTATCGTAAAATTTTATCAGCTGTCAGCAAGAATATGCAGACTAATATTGAAATTTCCAGCAGTACTATTCCTAAACTTTTGGGGTACAGCGATGCTCTCAAGAGTATTAGGACTTATCAGCTCAAGGGAGAAGGAACGACTATTGACGGTGGTTCTTATCAGCTAGTAACCAGCAAGGAATTGCTAAAAGCTCAAAATCGTATTAAAGGACAATTAGGGCTGAAAAAATCAACTGCTGAAAATCTGAAAACAACGGCTAGTCTTTATGAGAATTTTTATGGAGGCGATACGAGTATTTATGACAGTAGCTCCAGTGCCTCAGATTACAGTAGCAGCGGTAATTATTCTGGCTCAAGTTCAGATTATGGTTCTAGTTCTTCTTATGGCTCCAATTCGAGTTCTGGTTCTTCCAGTGATTATTCTGGACAAAATAGTTATAATCAAGGAAATTACCAACAACCTGCTGCAGGAACGGGAATTGGTAATTAAAAATAAAAAATAAGGTGGAAGGGTATGGTTTTTCAGTTATACCCTTTCACCTTACTTCATAAAGTTGAGATTAAACGTTGCAAAAAATGAGATTAGAATCTTACTTTAACCCCAATTTTTCTATAATAATGATATCTTTCCAAGTTTCTCTGAGGCTCTCTTTTTCAATCTAGTCTTCTTGGTGATATCTAGCAACTATTTTTTGAATTTCGTCCATGTGAGATTGGCTTTCTTTTTGAAAGACACGGATTTTATAAGTTAAATCTTGATTGATAGCTTGTATCTTTTCTTTTTGCTGCTCTATTATCGCTAAATTTTCTTTAATGTTATTAAGATCGAATTTAGCTTTGTCATAATGTGTTTTGCTTTCCTTGAAAGAAGTCTTGATATCTTTGCGTTTGTAATACATCTGATAAAGACCGGCTCCAAGAAGGCTTGAAAGAATGAAAGTTTTAATTTTCATGCTTCAATCTCCTTTTGAATATCTTCGGCTAATTGTCCAAGACGGGTAAAGTCAGGTTCGTGTTGGACAAAACGAATGTCAAATTCATCAGAATCAGCAAAGCGAGGAACCAAATGCACATGGGCATGAAAGACGGTTTGACCGGCGGTTTCTTCGTTATTATTAATGATATTGAGGCCATCAGCCTTGGTTGCCTTTTGCAAGGCGCGTGCGATTTTTGGAATGCGTGCAAAGAGATTGGCCGCTTGTGTTTGAGTCATCTCAAGGGCATTTCTAACATGCTCCTTGGGAATAACAAGAGTGTGCCCCTTGGTAGCTTGAGAAATATCAAGAAAGGCTAGGACATCCTCGTCCTCATAAACTTTTGATGAGGGAATGTCACCAGCTACAATTTTACAAAAAAGACAATCGTTCATAAAAAATCACCTACTTAACTTGTTTTTGTTATAATATAGTATATCAAAGTTAGAAAGAAACGTCATGTTAAAAATAGAAAATTTGACCGGTGGTTACGTCAACATTCCTGTCTTGAAAAATATCAGTTTTGAGGTTGCTGATGGTGAGTTGGTCGGGCTCATAGGCCTCAATGGTGCAGGAAAATCAACAACTATCAATGAAATTATTGGACTTTTGCAGCCTTATGAAGGCAAAATCAGTATTGATGGACTGACGCTTGCAGATCAAGAAATGGCTTATCGAAAGAAAATTGGGTTTATTCCAGAAACGCCTAGCCTTTACGAAGAATTAACCTTAAAAGAGCACTTGGAGATGATAGCCATGGCTTATGATATTAAAGTGGAAGCAGCTTTGGCGCGTGCGCAAAAACTGCTGGAACTTTTTAGATTAGAAGATAAACTGGATTGGTTTCCTATTCATTTTTCCAAAGGAATGAAACAAAAGGTCATGATTATCTGTGCCTTTATCATTGATCCGAGTCTTTTTATTGTTGATGAGCCTTTCTTGGGATTGGATCCTGTTGCCATTTCAGATTTGACTCAGCTTTTGGCAGCAGAAAAGGCTAAGGGAAAATCCATTTTGATGTCAACTCATGTTTTGGATTCTGCTGAAAAGATGTGTGATCGCTTTGTTATTTTACATCATGGACAAATCCGAGCTCAAGGAAGTCTCGCTGATTTACGAATGACTTTTGGAAATGCACAAGCCAGCCTTAACGATATCTATATGACTTTGACTAAAGAGGGTTGATTATGAAGGCAATTTTTACAAAAAGACGATTCCATTTTATCAATCAATGCAGTCGATACCTTCGCTATGTTTTTAATGATCATTTTGTTTTAGTATTGATTTTTTTACTAGGTTTTCTTATGGTACAGTATAGCCAACTGTTAAAACATTTTCCGGCTAATCATTGGCCTATCATGCTTGTTTTAGTGTTAGTTGTCTTGACCTTACTATTTTGGGGAAATATAGCGACTTATTTGGAACCAGCGGATCAGCAATTTCTTTTGGTCAGGGAAAAGGACATTGTTGCTTTAATCCAAAAAGCTAAAAGACGAGCTCTTTTCTTTTGGGGAACTTGGCAGACACTCTTGCTTCTTATTTTGGCACCTCTTTTTTTACGTTTGGGACTGGCACTTTTTTCTTTTCTTTTTTTGCTCCTTTTTTTGCTCTTTTTAAAAGGATTGATCATTGAAAAAAAAAGCAGAGCTTTTTTGAAGCAGAAAGGACTGAACTGGGATCATGCTCTTAATCAAGAGAAAAAACGGCAGCAGGCAATTTTAAAATTCTTTTCACTTTTTACCAATGTTAAGGGAATTTCAAACAGCGTTAAGCGACGGGCTTATTTGGATTTTGGGACAAAATTATTGCCGAAGGAGACTCATAAAGCGTGGACTAATCTTTATTTAAGAGCTTTTTTACGCAGTGGCGATTATTTAGGACTGACCTTTCGTTTAGGTTTTTTAAGTCTTTTAAGTCTTCTTTTTATTGATAATCCTTTAATGTCAGCAGGTTTAGCGCTCCTTTTTAATTACCTCTTGCTTTTTCAATTGTTGGCTCTTTATAAACATTATGATTATCAATATTTAACAGCCCTTTTTCCCATTTCAAAAGCGGAGAAGAAGGCTAATTTGAAACAGTTATTGCGTGTTATTCTATATTTTCTAACAGCTGTTGAATTTTGTTTTAGCTTTTCATGGCAAAAGACAATTATTTTACTTTTGGCAATGCTTTGTCTCAATGAAGTTTATCTGCCTTACAAAATAAAGAAGATGATTGACTAAGCTGTTTAAAACAAGTAAAATAAGACTAGTGATTTGAGATGAAAAGGAGGGAGAAAGTTTGGCACAATCAGATAAAGATTTAACCTTAACACCTTTAAAGGGCAAAAGTGGTCAAGCTTATATCGGAACTTATCCAAATGGTGATAAGATTTTTGTTAAAATCAATACCACTCCCATCTTAGCTGCCTTAGCTAAGGAGCAGATTGCTCCTCAGCTTTTATGGGCAAAACGCTTAGGTAATGGCGATATGATGAGTGCTCAGGAATGGCTGGATGGCAGACTTTTAACCAGAGCCGATATGAATAGTAAGCAAATTATACAAGTTTTGCTGCAAATGCATAAGTCGAAACCCTTGGTTAATCAGTTACTTCAGTTAAATTATAAAGTTGAGACACCTTTGGATTTGCTTCTATCATGGGAACGCAGCGCGCCTTACCAAATTTCAGAAAATGCCTATTTGCAATCAGTTGTTGCTGAAATGAAGCGCAACTTACCTGATTTCAAAAAGGACTATGCAACTATTGTTCATGGAGATGTTAGACACAGCAATTGGGTGATTACAACCAGTGGTTTGGTTTATTTAGTAGATTGGGATTCTGTTCGAGTGACAGATCGCATGTATGATGTAGCTCATATTTTAAGCCATTATATTCCACATACGCGTTGGGTAGAATGGCTGAGCTATTATGGTTATAAGCAAAATACTAAGGTTTTTCAAAAGATAAAATGGTACGGGCAACTGTCTTATTTATCACAAATTTTAAAATATTATGAAAATCGAGACATGGAAAATGTCAATCAGGAAATCTATGAATTACGTAAATTTAGAGAATCCTTTTAGAAGGGGAGTATGAGAGTTAGAAGACGCAAAGGCGCCAAAGAGCATCTGGAAAACAATCCTCGATATGTTATTTTAAAACCAGAAGAAGTCAAGGGGCATTGGCAGGAAGTTTTTGGCAACGATCATCCCATTCATATTGAAGTTGGCAGTGGCAAGGGTCGTTTTATTACAGGAATGGCTGCAAAAAATCCTCAGATCAATTACATAGGGATTGATATTCAGGTTTCTGTTCTTAGCCATGCTTTGGATAAAGTTCTAGACAGTCAGCTTCCCAACGTCAAATTAATGTTGGCGGATGGTTCTAGTTTGACGCATTATTTTGCAGATGGAGAGATTGACCTTCTCTATTTAAATTTCAGTGATCCTTGGCCTAAAAAACGGCATGAAAAACGCCGCTTGACTTATAAAAGTTTTCTTGATACTTATAAGAAAATTTTGCCAGAAAAGGGTGAAATTCATTTTAAAACAGATAATCGTGAACTTTTTGAATACAGCTTGGCAAGTTTCTCACAATATGGTATGATTTTAGAGCAGGTCTGGTTAGACTTGCATGCTAGTGATTATGAAAATAATGTTATGACAGAATATGAAGAGAAATTTTCTCAAAAAGGTCAAGTTATCTATCGTGTTGAAGCACGATTTTAAGAGATCAAATGTTTCTTTGAGAAATATAGCTGTCTGTTCACAGTTATCAATATAACTGAGCACTTGTTCAGTTTATATGGAGAGGTCGCATAGTGGCTGAGTGCGCACGCTTGGAAAGCGTGTAGTCCTTAACGGGGCTCGGGGGTTCGAATCCCCTCCTCTCCTTTGATAATTAGCATAAATTAACGCTTAGCCTTGCTTTTTTCCTTATTTATGCTATAATAAGAAGAAATAATACAGAAAGGAGCGAAGTCACAACTTCGCTCCTTATGTGTGTAAGGAGGGAAATACTATCGCAACGCTTGTTGATATTGTAAGGCCAGTAGTCGCACCTGTCATTCCAAAACCTTTTGAATTGGTTGATATCGAGTATGAAAAATTAGGTGGAAACTATGTACTCAGTATTTTAGTTGATAAACCAGAAGGGATTACGGTTGAAGATACAGCTGATTTGACAGATATTATCAGTCCTTTGCTTGATACTATAAAGCCTGATCCATTTCCAGAACAATACATGTTGGAAATTTCAAGTCCTGGTCTAGAACGCCCCTTAAAAACTGCCCAGAGTTTAATGAATGCTGTTGGTCATTATATCAATGTCAGTCTTTATCAAGCTATTGATAAGGTCAAAGTTTTTGAAGGTGATTTGACTGCCTTTGATGGTGAAACACTAATAATGACTTATTTAGATAAAACACAGCAGAAAACTGTTACTATCCCCTATAAGATGGTCGCCAAAGCCCGTCTTGCTGTAAAACTATAGAAAGGAAGATCTTTGCAAGACAAAGAGAAACAACTATGAGCCAAGAAATGCTAGAAGCCTTCCGTATTCTGGAAGAGGAAAAACACATTAACAAAGATGATATTATTGATGCGGTTAAAGAATCATTAAAGTCAGCTTATAAACGTCGCTATGGGCAGGCAGAAAGTGCTGAGATTGAATTTGACGAAAAGTCAGGAGACTTTAAAGTCTTCACTGTTCGTGAAGTTGTTGAAGAAGTTTTTGACAGCCGCCTTGAGATCAGCTTGAAGGACGCCCTTGCGATCAGTACAGCCTATGAACTTGGAGATAAAATTCGTTTTGAAGAGTCTCCCAAGGAATTTGGTCGCGTGGCTGCCCAGTCAGCTAAACAAACGATCATGGAAAAAATGCGCCGTCAAATGCGTGAAGTCACTTTTAATGAGTATAAAGAGCATGAAAGAGAAATCATGACAGGGACTGTTGAGCGTTTTGATAATCGCTTTATCTATGTTAATTTAGGAACGATAGAAGCGCAGCTGTCACGTCAAGATCAAGTTCCGGGTGAAACGTTTGCTTCTCATGATCGCATTGAAGTTTATGTTTATAAAGTAGAAAACAATCCTAAGGGCGTCAATGTCTTCGTTAGTCGCAGTCATCCTGAATTTATCAAGCGTATTATGGAACAGGAAATTCCTGAAGTTTTTGATGGCACTGTTGAAATTATGAGCGTGGCACGTGAAGCTGGTGATCGAACGAAGGTTGCGGTTCGCAGTCATAATCCTAATGTTGATGCTATTGGAACTATAGTTGGCCGCAAAGGTGCCAATATTAAGAAAGTGACCAGTAAATTCCATCCTAAACGTTTTGATCAAAAAACTGGACTTTGGGTTCCAATGGAAGAGAATGTTGATGTTATTGAGTGGGTTGATGATCCAGCAGAATTCATTTATAATGCTGTTGCTCCTGCTGAGGTTGATCAAGTTCTCTTTGATGAAGAAGATGACAAACATGCAACAGTTGTTGTACCAGACAATAAGCTGTCACTTGCTATTGGCCGTCGTGGTCAAAATGTCCGTTTAGCCGCTCATTTGACTGGCTATCGTATTGATATTAAGTCTGCTAGTGAATTTGAAGAAATGGAAGCCGAGTGGACAGCACAAGATGAAACCCAAAAGGCTACTTATGAAGAGGCTCCTGCTGAGGAAGTTTCTGAACTCTCTCAAGAATTTGCAGCAGAAGATGCAAAATAGAAAGTCAGAGGTGTTTGATGGCAAAGACAAGAAAAATACCTTTAAGAAAGTCTCTTGTTTCAGGAGAGATTATTGATAAACGTGATTTGCTTCGGATTGTTAAAACCAAGGAAGGTGATGTTTTTATTGATCCTACTGGTAAGAAAAATGGGCGAGGGGCTTATATTAAACTTGCTAACGAAGAAGCTTTAGAAGCTAAAAAAAGAAAAGTCTTTAATCGCAGTTTTTCCATGGAAATTCCTGAAAGCTTTTATGATGAATTAATTGCTTTTGTTGATCATAAGGTTAAAAGAAGAGAGTTAGGTCTTGAATAATTCAAAAAAGTTATCAAACTTATTAGGTTTGGCCCAGAGAGCAGGACGTGTTATTTCAGGTGAAGAATTAGTTGTTAAAGCTATTCAAACTGGACAGGCACAGCTCATCTTTTTAGCCAAAGATGCTGGTTCTAATCTAACTAAAAAAGTAACGGATAAAAGTAACTATTATAATATAGAAGTCTCCACAGTGTTTTCAGCACTGGAATTAAGTATCGCTATTGGCAGAAACAGAAAAGTTCTTGCTATTGTGGATACTGGATTTTCAAAGAAAATGAGGACCTTTATGGAATAAAAAGAATAGGAGGACAAGATTTGTCGAAGAAAAGATTATACGAAATTGCCAAGGAAATTGGCAAAGAAAGTAAAGAAATTGTTGAAAAGGCAAAATCATTGGGCCTAGAAGTTAAAAGCCATGCTTCAAGCGTGGAAGAAAGTGATGCTAAACGTATAGTAGAAAGTTTTACTGTCTCTGTGGAACCCAAGGCTGTTACTCCAACTTCTAAAGTTGAGAAAGAAGCCAAAGCACAAGAAGGATCTGTTGCAGCGGAACCTAAAGCAGTTGCTACAAAGCCTGCAGGGCGTCCAAGACCGCAAAATCGTAATTTTAAAGCAGAACGAGAAGCGCGTGCCAAAGCAGAGGCTGAACGTCGTCAAAATAATGGTGAACGTCGAAACCAAAATAAAGGACAGAACAATCGGCAAAAAGACAATCGTAATCATGGTTCCCAAGATCGTCGTAATGATAACCGCAATAATCGCAATCGTCAAAATGACAATCGTCGCGATAATCGTAATCATTTTCAAAATCGACAAGAAGCATCAAAATCCCAGCCGACAGGACCGCGTTTTGATTTCAAAGCACGTGCTGCAGCCTTAAAAGCAGAACAAAATGCGGAATATTCGCGTCAGAGTGAAACACGTTTTCATGAAGCTCAAGAAGCTAAACGTCAAGCCGCTCAAGCTAAAGAAAAAGCTAAGAAGCTAAATCAGAAAGAGCAGCCGACGGTTGAAGCTGCAGCAACTGCAGCGCCACAAGCTCAGCCTCAGACAGTTGAACAAGTGACACATCCAGCAGCTGTGGATACACGTCGCAAAAAACAGGCTCGCCCAGATAAATCACGTGATTTTTCACATGAGAATGAAGACGGACCAAAACAAAATAAACATAAGAAAAATCGGAATAAACAAAACCAAGTGAGAAATCAAAAAAATAGTAATTGGAATAAGAAAAATAAAAAATCTAAAAATAACCGTAATCATAATGCCAATCTGAAACCTGTGACTGAACGCAAATTCCATGAACTACCAAAGGAATTTGAGTATACAGAAGGTATGACGGTTGCTGAAATTGCAAAACGAATTAAGCGTGAGCCTGCCGAAATTGTAAAAAAACTCTTTATGATGGGAGTTATGGCAACTCAAAACCAATCTTTGGATGCTGATACGATTGAACTCCTAATGGTTGATTATGGCATTGAAGCACATCAAAAAGTGGAAGTTGATACAGCTGATATTGAACGTTTCTTCGTTGAAGATGATTATCTTAATCCGAAAAATATGGTTGAACGTGCGCCCGTTGTAACGATTATGGGGCATGTTGACCATGGTAAGACAACATTGCTTGATACATTGCGTAATTCCCGTATAGCGACAGGTGAAGCTGGAGGAATTACCCAACATATTGGGGCCTATCAAATTGAAGAAGGTGGAAAGAAAATTACTTTCCTTGATACACCCGGACATGCAGCCTTCACAAGTATGCGGGCACGCGGCGCTTCGGTAACTGATATTACCATTCTTATTGTAGCTGCTGATGATGGTGTTATGCCACAAACGATTGAAGCTATTAACCACTCCAAAGCTGCTGATGTTCCAATTATTGTTGCTATTAATAAAATTGATAAGCCGGGTGCTAATCCAGAACGTGTCATCGGTGAGTTAGCTGAGTATGGCGTTATTTCAACTGCTTGGGGCGGCGATTCTGAATTTGTTGAAATTTCAGCTAAATTCGGTCAAAATATTGAAGAACTTTTAGAAACTGTTCTTCTAGTAGCAGAAATCCAAGAACTGAAAGCTGACCCAACTGTTCGTGCTATTGGTACAGTTATCGAAGCTCGCCTTGATAAAGGAAAAGGTGCAGTAGCGACGCTTTTAGTACAACAAGGAACGCTGCATGTTCAAGATCCAATCGTTGTTGGGAACACATTTGGACGTGTGCGTGCTATGACTAATGACCTTGGACGTCGTGTTAAGGTTGCTGCTCCATCAACGCCAGTCTCTATCACTGGTTTGAATGAAGCCCCAATGGCAGGTGACCATTTTGCCGTTTATGAGGATGAAAAGGCTGCGCGTGCTGCTGGGGAAGAAAGAGCTAAACGTGCTCTGCTGAAACAACGTCAATTGACTCATCGTGTCAGTCTTGACAATCTCTTTGATACGCTCAAAGCCGGTGAGGTTAAATCTGTTAATGTTATTATCAAAGCAGATGTGCAAGGTTCCGTTGAAGCTCTTGCAGCCTCTCTTTTGAAGATTGACGTTGAAGGTGTGAAAGTTAATGTGGTCCACTCAGCTGTTGGTGCCATCAATGAATCAGATATCACCTTGGCAGAAGCTTCTAATGCTGTTATCATTGGTTTCAATGTTCGCCCAACTCCACAGGCCCGTCAGCAAGCCGAAGCAGATGAAGTTGAAATTCGTTTGCATTCCATTATTTATAAGGTAATTGAAGAAGTAGAAGATGCCATGAAAGGTATGCTTGATCCAGAATTTGAAGAAAAAATTATTGGTGAAGCGATTATTCGTGAGACCTTCAAAGTTTCTAAAGTGGGAACTATTGGCGGCTTCATGGTAACAAATGGTAAAATTACGCGTGATTCAAGTGCTCGTGTTATTCGTGATGGTGTGGTTGTCTTTGACGGTAAGCTCGCTAGTTTGAAACATTATAAAGATGATGTTAAAGAGGTTGGTAATGGTCAAGAAGGCGGTCTCATGATTGAAAATTACAATGACATCAAAATTGATGATACTATTGAGGCTTACATTATGGAAGAAATTAAAAGATAATCATATTTAGTTACTCCTTTGTTAACACTTCTAGGCATACGCAAGTACAGTCGTTGTCGTGTTGCCTTAGATGAACGTCATATGATTTCTTTTGAAATTCAAAGATAAACAATAAAGCTAGGTCATCTGGCCTAGCTTTTTTCAGAAGATGAGCGAATGAAGTGAGCTTTTACAAGATATTTTTTGTCGTGGTGAAAAAAGAAAATTGTAAAATTAAAAGAAAGGAAAAGAGAATGTCTAATCATCGTATTGAACGTGTTGGTATGGAAATTAAGCGCGAAGTTAATGAGATTTTGCAAAAGAAGGTACGTGACCCACGTGTTCAAGGTGTCACTATTACTGATGTCCAAATGTCAGGTGATTTATCTCTGGCAAAGGTTTACTATACTATCATGAGCGACCTTGCTTCTGATAATCAGAAAGTTCAAATAGGTCTTGAAAAGGCTAAAGGGACCATTAAACGTGAACTTGGAAAAAATTTGACCATGTATAAAATTCCCGATTTAACTTTTATCAAAGATGAATCTATTGAGTATGGTAATAAGATTGACCAAATGCTGCGGGATTTAGAAAAAAGAAATTAAGTAAACAAAAAAGTTTCTTCTGTCTGCTTGTTAATTGCTGTAAAAGTACGAAAATAGGTGTCAAGCCTTCGTTAGGATTATAAGTCCAACGAAGGCTTTTTCCATCAACCAAAAAACGATTATTTTCGAAGTAGGCCTGTCTGTACTCTTTAAAAACCAGAATAATAGGTTGTTGTGCTGACGATATCAGCTTATCTACTTCTATTTTCATCTCAGAAGGCCTCCCAAGCCTTTTGACTTTTTTGAGCTTGTCGTGCTCCAGTATGTTTGTAGTCAGTTGCGATGCGAGTAGGCGAAAACTATTTTTAATTTTTATTGACTATTATTACAGGCATTATAACGTCATTTTTAACCGTTTAGGACAAAATAGCTACCGTTTAGGATATTTTGCTCCATTTTGAAAAATAATTTGCTATATTAAAGATGTCGGTTGGCTAACCAGACAAAAAATTAAAAATGGAAAAGAGGTATCTATCATATGAATACACAAGCATTTGAACAATTTAACGTAATGGATAATGAAGCACTTTCAACTGTTGAGGGTGGTGGTATGATTAGATGTGCACTTGGCACAGCTGGTTCTGCAGGTTTAGGATTTGTAGGGGGTATGGGAGCTGGTACAGTTACTCTCCCAGTCGTTGGTACAGTATCTGGAGCGGCTTTAGGAGGCTGGTCTGGAGCAGCTGTAGGTGCTGCTACTTTTTGTTGAACATGAAAAATAGAAGATCCTTATTGATCGGAAGTCTGCCTTTATTATTCTTGTTATTTATGGCAGTAAAAAATCTTTTTAAGGAGCTCTCGCCAATCATTTATAGCATTAATTTACTAGGTCTGTTAGGTTTGTTAGTCTTATGGTTTAAAATTAACAAGAATCACAAGAGCTAATAAGGACTGTATCATTTTGAAAAATTATTATTGAAGAACTGTTCATTGTTTGAGTGAAGAGGCAGAAACTAAGGTTTCTCGCCTCTTTTTTTGCTCTTTTAAAAAGCTGATAAGTAGGGTCATATTTTGTCAAAAAATTAAAAATCAGTTTTTGTTGACAAATGTAGACAAAGAGGTTATAATATATCTACAAATGTAGATGAAAGGAGCTCAAATGACAACTATTTCAAATGCGGAATGGGAAGTAATGCGTGTTGTCTGGGCTAAGCAGATGACTAGCAGCAGTGAAATTATTGCTATCTTAAGTCGGACTTATTGCTGGTCCGCTTCAACGATTAAAACGTTGATCACGCGTTTATCAGAAAAAGGCTACTTGACCAGTCAGCGTCAAGGAAGAAAATACATCTATTCTAGTTTGATTTCAGAAGAAGAGGCATTAGAGCAGCAAGTGTCGGAAGTTTTCTCGCGCATTTGTGTCACGAAGCATCAAGCTTTGATTAGGCACTTAATTGAGGAAACGCCTATGACTTTGTCTGATATTGAAAAATTGGAAGCTCTGCTATTGTCCAAAAAAGCAAATGCTGTGCCTGAAGTTAAGTGTAATTGTATTGTCGGGCAATGTTCTTGCCATGAACATTTGGAGGTGACATCAAAATGAGTGAAGAAGTATTTTTGATAGATGGCATGACCTGTGCCTCTTGTGCCATCAATGTTGAAAATGCCGTTAAAAAACTAGACGGTATTGAAAGCGCAGTAGTCAATTTGACAACTGAAAAAATGACGATAGATTACGATGCCGCTAAGGTTAGTGAAGCAGATGTTACTAAGGCAGTTGCTGGTGCAGGCTATGGCGCTAAAGTTTATGACCCAACGACGGCTGAAAGTCAGGAGGATCGTGAAGAACATAAGTTAGCAGGTATTAAAAAACGTCTTTTGTGGACTTCTATTTTTACCATTCCCCTCTTTTATATTGCTATGGGAAGTATGGTTGGCTTGCCCTTACCTAACTTTTTAGCACCAAGCAGTGCTCCGCTCACTTATGCGATGGTTTTGCTTCTTTTGACAATTCCGGTTATCGTGTTAAGTTGGAGCTTCTATGACAATGGTTTTAGATCGCTTTTTAAAGGTCATCCTAATATGGACTCATTAGTGTCCTTAGCAACAACAGCGGCGTTTCTTTACAGTCTTTATGGAACTTACCATGTTTACTTGGGACATACACATCATGCTCACCATCTCTATTATGAATCGGTAGCTGTTATTTTAACTCTCATTACTTTAGGGAAATACTTTGAAACCCTATCGAAAGGTCGAACCTCAGATGCGATAAAAAAATTAATGCATTTGTCTGCTAAAGAGGCTACTCTGATACGTGATGGCGAGGAGATTAAGGTTCCTATTGAGCAAGTGCAAATCGGAGATAAAATTTTAGTCAAACCCGGTGAAAAAATACCTGTGGATGGTCGAGTCCTGTCAGGGCATTCTGCTATTGATGAATCCATGTTAACAGGGGAATCTATTCCTATTGAAAAAATGGCGGATAGCCCTGTTTATGCCGGGTCAATCAATGGTCAGGGAAGTCTGACTTTTGAGGCTGAAAAAGTTGGCAATGAAACCTTGCTTTCACAAATTATTAAATTGGTTGAGAACGCTCAGCAAACTAAGGCACCCATTGCCAAGATTGCTGATAAGGTATCTGCTGTCTTTGTACCTGTTATTATAACGATTGCTATTTTGACTGGTCTCTTCTGGTATTTTGTCATGGGACAAGACTTTACCTTTTCAATGACAATCAGTGTCGCTGTTCTTGTCATTGCCTGCCCTTGTGCTTTGGGTCTTGCAACGCCAACGGCTATTATGGTTGGTACAGGTCGTGCTGCTGAAAATGGAATCCTTTATAAACGTGGTGATGTCTTGGAATTGGCACATCAGATTAATACGATTGTTTTCGATAAAACAGGCACTATTACTCAAGGTAAACCAGAAGTTGTTCATCAATTTTCTTATCATGATCGAACTGATTTAGTGCAAGTGACAGCTTCCTTAGAAGCATTATCTGAACATCCCCTTAGTCAGGCCATTGTTGATTATGCTAAAAAAGAAGGGACTCGTTTACTTGCAGTGGAAGACTTTACTTCTCTAACAGGGCTAGGACTGAAAGGTTGTGTTGCTGATGAAACTTTGCTTGTTGGTAATGAAAAATTGATGCGTCAAGAAAATATCTCTCTAGAACAGGCTCAAGCAGATTTTAAGGCAGCAACAGCTCAGGGACAAACACCCATTTTTGTTGCCAGTGATGGTCAATTGTTAGGACTGATTACGATTGCGGACAAGGTAAAGAATGACAGTGCAGCAACAGTTAAAGCTTTACAGAATATGGGGGTTGAAGTGGCCATGCTGACGGGTGATAATGAAGAAACTGCGCAGGCTATTGCCAAAGAAGTGGGGATTACTTTTGTTATCAGTCAAGTTTTGCCGCAGGAAAAAACACAGGCCATTCTTGATTTGCAGGCGGAAGGCAAGAAAGTTGCCATGGTTGGGGACGGTATTAATGACGCTCCGGCACTTGCGACAGCAGATATTGGCATTTCCATGGGCTCTGGAACAGATATTGCCATGGAGTCCGCGGATATTGTCTTGATGAAACCTGCAATGCTTGATATTATTAAGGCACTGAAAATTAGTCGTGCTACTATTATTAATATTAAAGAAAATCTTTTCTGGGCATTTATTTATAATGTTCTGTCAGTTCCTATTGCTATGGGAGTACTTTATCTCTTTGGCGGACCTTTGCTGGATCCAATGATTGCTGGTCTAGCCATGAGCTTTAGCTCTGTTTCTGTTGTTCTAAATGCCCTGCGTCTTAAAGTTGTAAAATTATAAAGGAGAATTATCATGGAAAAAACATATCATATTGATGGCTTAAAATGCCAAGGCTGCGCTGACAATGTCACCAAACGCTTTTCAGAATTAAAGAAAGTCAATGATGTCAAAGTTGACCTTGATAAAAAAGAAGTCACGATTACAGGAAATCCAAGCAAGTGGTCTCTTAAACGAGCACTGAAAGGAACCAATTATGAATTGGGAGCAGAAATTTAAGTAGGCTCCATATACCTTAAAAACTGTAAAGACACAGTTATTTCATTGCATCTTATCAGATGGTCACAAAGAGGGAAAAGACTGGAAAACCAGTTTTTTTCTGCTGTAAAATGAATTTATAGCATTGTCATAGTTATCTGTTTCAATTATTGTAGAATATACAGAATTATAATAACTTGCTGTGCCAGTTTCCTTGATTTGTGATACACTAGATAGTGGAATGTTTTAGAAAAGGTTATATGATTATGGTTAAACTGATTGCTATTGATATGGATGGCACGCTTTTGAATAGTCGAAAAGAAATCCCGCAAGAAAATATTGCTGTTATTCAAGAAGCAGCTCGTTCGGGCTATAAAATTGTTCTTTGCACAGGCCGTATGCAGACTGGTGTTGAGCCCTACTTTGAACAATTAGGTTTGGCTGCTGAACAAG
Source organism: Streptococcus mutans (assembly GCF_006739205.1). Lineage (NCBI taxonomy): Bacteria > Bacillati > Bacillota > Bacilli > Lactobacillales > Streptococcaceae > Streptococcus > Streptococcus mutans. The sequence continues at coordinate 1,650,918 of NZ_AP019720.1, read as the reverse complement.
AATATGCGATTCTAAATAATGGCTGCTCTCTTCACACTATTAATAGAGATTGGCAGTTACTGACTTATCATGATTTAAACTTTAATGGAGTATCTTATTTGTATGATTTGCTTGAGGGTTATCCTGAAATCGATTTAACATTGACTGCTGATAGGGATTATCTGGTTTTGGCTGATCAAGTATCAGAATTAGTAGCTTATGATGCGAGTCTGGTATTTACGCAAGCACAGACTGTGGGCTTAAATGATGTAAAGCATGCTGCTAAACCAGTTTTTCAGGCTATGTATTTAGGAGAGAGCGATCGCTTAGATGCTTTCCAGCAAAAATTTGAGTGCAAATTAGCAGAAAAATTTACTACTGTAAGAAGTCAGCCTTACATTTTTGAAGTGATGCCTCAAAGCATTACAAAAGCTACTGGTTTGAAAGAATTAGCTCAGAAATTAAGAGTTTCAAGGACTGATATTATGGCAATAGGAGATGCACTTAATGATCTTGAAATGCTCAAAGCAGCAGGTTTCAGTGTGGCTATGGGAAATGCTAGTCCAGAAGTTAAGGCTGCAGCAGACCTTGTGACTGGTTCTAATGATGATGCTGGTGTTGCTCAAGCTATTGCCAAGTATGTCTTAAATAAGTGATAAATCATGAAAAAGGAACTGGGAAATCGTTTTCATCTGCTTAACACTAGAAAATAGAAAGTTCAGGATCAATTAAATAAGAATAGGAAGCAGGACAAAGCCAATTCACAAGGAATGTCCTGCTTTTTTTCGATGTTTATATAAAGCCAGCAGTGTTGAGAGAATGATCAAAATATCCATGCAAACAGTAGGGTAGGCGTTGATAGTGAGGTCATAAATGAACCAGAGAGACATGTTTTCAATAATCAACCAGCGCAAAAATTGCATTTTGGATGTTAAAAAGGTTGTCAAAGTGTAAGAGACAGAAGAAATAATGGGCAAGTAACCGACTAAGCCCAAGTTATTCACATAAGTACCTAAAGCAATTTGAATGAGGACTAAACAGATGGTAATAACTTTTGTATTCTTTTTCTTAAGAATAAGTGCATTTCTGACGATGGAAACACTAATGGTTAGGGCGCCTGTATAGCCACCCAGTAAAAGATTAGCAATAATCGTAAAAATATAGTCGCTGATTTGCCAAAGTAGCATGTGCTGTTTCTCTTTAGTAAAAGAAGAATAAGCGAGGCAAAAAGCACCGAGGGCTGAAAAAAGCATTGCAATTGGAAGAATTCATTAAAGTTACCATTTTTGATTGTCAAAAATTAATACTCTTCAAAAATCAAAATGATAGGTTGTTAACTTCGTTTTGCTGTACGTTAGTATGGCCTGCAACTCGTCGCCTAGTTTAATTTTAATTTTTTGAGTATTAAATAATAATCCTATTATAATAGAAAGCAGAGGAAAAACCAAGCCTAGCAAGATTTGCCAAAAAGAATCAAAGCAGAAAGTATTTCGTTTTCCGAATAGGACATCTTATCTAGTTATTTTAACCTCTTATCCAAAAAGCCGAGATTTTTATTTTTGCTTTTGATAGACTATGGTCAGAATATTTAAGAAAGGATATTTATGATGATACTTAAAACACAAGATCTTACTAAAACTTATGGTCAACATATTGCCGTCAACCATGTTAACTTAGAAATTGAAAAAGGAAGTTTTACGGCTATCCTTGGTCCTAACGGTGCTGGTAAATCTTCTACCATTCAAATGCTGATTGGGCTATCACAGCCAGATTCAGGGAGTGTTCATTATGCTCAAGAAATTAAAATCGGTGTTGTTTTCCAAAACAGTGTCTTAGATGAAATGTTAACGGTTAAGGAAAATTTACAAATTCGTGCTTGTCAGTATAAGCAAGTTGCTTCTGGGAAAGTCGAAGAGTTGATTGACCAATTAGGTTTGACCAATTTTAGCCATCAACAATATGGAAGCCTATCAGGAGGGCAAAAACGGCGTGTTGATATCGCGCGTGCTCTGCTAAACAATCCAGACATTCTCTTTTTGGATGAGCCGACAACAGGTCTTGATATTCAAACGAGAGAAGCTATCTGGGACTTGCTGAATTTGCTTCAGGAAAAGCAAAAAATGACGGTTGTTCTGACAACACATTATTTGGATGAAGCAGACAGTGCTGATCAGGTTTATATTGTTGATCATGGTCAAATTATTGCCCAAGGAACAGCCAATCAAATTAAGGGAAAATATGCTAAAAACATTCTCAAACTACAAACAGGAAATATTGATCCTTTACTTGATTATCTGAGAGATGATTCCTTGATTGAAAAGGTCAATGAAGGAGAAATCATTTTAAAACCTGAAACAGCTCAATCGGCTTTAGATATTATTAATGATTGTCGTGATTTGATTGATAATTTTGAATTTCGCTCTGGCACAATGGATGATGCTTTTATAGCCTTAACTGGACGGGAGGTACGTTAAATGTTGGCTTTGGTTAAACGTAATTGTTTGCTCTATTTCCGCAATCGCAGCGGTGTGGTTTTCTCACTACTGGGTGCTCTGATTTCTTTTATTCTTTATTTGGTATTTCTAAAGGATAATATTGAATCTTCTTGGTCTCAAATTGACAATACCAATCAACTCTTAGATACATGGCTTATTGGTGGAACCTTAGCTATTACGGGGATTACAACAACCTTATCTAACCTTTCACAATGGACAAAAGACAAAGAAAGTCATGTCCGTCAAGATCTTTTGATTACAGATTTAGGTTATTGGCCTCTTTCTTTAAGTTATATTATCAGCGCTGCTCTTGTTGGTTTTATCATGCAGGCTATTATGCTGACGATTATGGGAACGTATTTCTATTTTACTGATAAAGTAACACTTTCTTGGACTGTTCTTTTGCAGCTTATCTTTATCATGATTTTAAATACACTGATTTCAACCATCATTAATGCTCTGATCGTGAATCGCATTCAATCGGTTGATAATCTTGGGAAACTAGCTACTATTTTTGGAGCTGCCTCTGGATTTCTTGTAGGTACCTATGTTCCAATCGGTGCCCTGCCAGATACAGCGCAAACCATCATGAAGCTGACTCCGGGTGCTTATATCGCTTCTTTATTTAGACAAACCTTAATGTCAGATACTCTTAAAGACAATTTTAGTCAAGCAAATGCTAGAGAGCATTTTGAAAAAATGATGGGGATTCGCTTGAATTGGCAAAATTTATTGACAAATACTGATACTTACTATATAGTGATAGGTATCTTAGTGGCTGGTGTTCTCATCTTTTGTTTACAAAATGCTTTGCGAAAATACCAAGCCCTCATTTAGAGAGGAAAAATAGGTGGTAGAAAGTCAATTCGAACAGGATTCACAAATTTCGACTGACAGCCCCCTTGTCTTAGTCAAGGCGGCGGAAAAGACAAGTGCTATTCAACAGTTGTTGGATTATATCAGCAACTATCAGATGATATCTAGTAATTCTATTCCTATCAAAAGTATGGATAAAATTATGATGTTGAAGCTAGATGACATTATTTTAGTTGATGTAAATCAGACGACACTTAAAATTTATACTTTAACGGGTGTATTTACCACGACTGAGACCTTGGTTCATTTTGCCAATCGTCTGAATAAATCTAACTTTATTCAAATTTCCAAACATGCCCTGATTAATCTTGACCATCTGGAATCTCTGTCAGACAGTTTTTCGGGGAACATGATGGCAAAGTTAAGCAGTAATATCAAATCAAGCGTCAGTCGCAAGTATGTTAAAGGTTTAATGACTCAGCTGGGCATTTAGAAAGGAAAGAAAGATGAAAACAATTGTTAGCAACATACTTTCAGGAATCCGTACAGGCAGCTTAGTCTACTTGCTTGTTCTGCTCTTTAATGTTCAAAAGTCACCCGTTTCTAAAAGTAATATTGTCAGTATTTTTATCATGAGTGCTTGTATTGGTGTTATTAGTCTGATTTTCGAAAGTGAACGCTTCTCCTTTTTAAAGCTTTTAATCATTCATTTTTGGGTGACTCTTGGTGTGGTGTCTGCCATGATGATTTATAATGGCTGGGCAGATATTTTGGCTTTGCCGCGTTTCTGGATTGACTTTATTCTTATTTATATTATTATTTGGGGAGGTGTTCGTTTGGATATTTACTTGAAAACACAAAAGATTAATCAGGTCTTATCTGAGCGCCATAAAAAACAAGAGTAATTTCTCTTGTTTTTTTATTGTTGATTATGAGAAGCTAGATAGCATAAAAAGGAATTGAAGGCTTTAAAATGAAATTTTTGACCTTATTTAATCATGAGGAAGATTATATTGGTTGGCAGCTTTAATGGGACAGCACATTTTATTATTTTAAATTATTGCTGGAAGGCTATATTATACAGGTATGAATATGCCTATGATAATCGGCTTCCTCGATGGTTTTTGAAGAGAACAGGAATTAATTTGCTTGGTATGAAGCTTTGCTGATGGCCTAAAGAAGAAATTTGGTATATACCATTTACAACTGTTATTAATAAGAGTATAATGAAAGTAACAATATGGAGGTGTAAAGTGACGACATACATTAAAGCAAATAAGTTTTATTATCCTTATGAAACAAAATTGGGTGGTTATTTAGAACTAGTTGATGATTCTTTTGGAAAATGGCTGAGCACTGTTCCAGAAGGTGCTCAAGTGCTTGATTATTCAGGATATGAAATTGCGCCTGGACTTGTTGACACACATATCCATGGCTTTGCAGGAGCCGATGTAATGGATAATAAAGAAGAATCCTTAGCGACAATGAGTCGAGAATTGCTCTCGGCTGGTGTGACTAGTTTTTTACCAACAGGGCTAACAGCTTCCTTTGAAACTTTAAATAAAGTCTGTCAAACGACAGCCAAATTTGCAGGTAAGGAAACGGGTGCTCACATTCAAGGTCTGTTCTTTGAAGGTCCTTATTTCACTGAAAAGTATAAAGGTGCGCAAAATCCTTCTTATATGCGAAATCCCTCAACTAGTGAATTGGATCAGTGGTTAGCAAGTTCCAAGGGACTCTTAAAGAAGATTGCCCTTGCACCTGAGCGTGAAGGAACAGCTGAATTTATCTCTTATGCATGCAAGCGAGGGGTTGTTGTGGCTTTAGGACATTCTGATGCAACCTATCAAGAAGCTGTTGAGGCAGTTGAAGCTGGTGCCTCTGTTTGGGTGCATGCTTATAATGGTATGCGGGGGCTCAATCATCGTGAACCGGGTATGGTCGGAGCTGTTTATGACATTCCTAATACTTATGCCGAATTGATTTGTGATGGTTACCATGTGCATACTTGTGCTTGTGACATTCTTCTGCATCAAAAGCGACCTGATCATGTGGTTTTGATTACGGATTGTATGTCAGCTGGCGGTCAGCCTGATGGAAATTACATGTTGGGAGAATACCCTGTTACTGTTGAAAATGGCACTGCTCGATTGAAATCAAATGGTGCCTTGGCGGGTTCTATTTTGCAATTGAAAGATGGTGTCAAAAATATTGTTGATTGGGGCCTTGTCTCTAAAGCTGATGCTATTATGATGGCAAGTCTTATTCCAGCTATATCTGTTGGTATAGATGATGTTTGCGGTCAAATAAAAGAAGGACACCTAGCAGATTTTATCGTGTTGGATAAAGAGATGAACTTACGCGCAACTTATTTAGCAGGTAAAAAAGTTTATGAATATCAATAAAGGCAAGTAAAGAAAGATGATTATAAAAAGAAAAAGGCGTGGAAGTCGTTTTGTGAACGACATTCCAGCCTTTTTTAATAGTTAATAAAAAAATTAGGACAAAAACGGCTTGTCATTTAGACTTATTTTTTAACTAAGCATTGACTTTGGTCTTTTGCATTTTCTTAGCAGTTGTCATCATAAGACGAATACGGTTGAGCTGATTGACTTCTGAAGAACCTGGGTCGTAGTCAATAGGAGCGATATTAGCCCCTTTATACTGCCTGCGAAGTTCTTTTACCATTCCCTTACCAACGATATGGTTGGGCAGACAGCCAAATGGCTGCAGACAGACGATGTTTTTAACATCATTATTAAGCAGTTCAATCATTTCACCAGTCAGGAACCAACCCTCACCTGTATGATTACCAATAGAGATAATCTTGGAAGCACTATCAGCAATGTTATAAATAGACTCAATGCCTTCAAAACGTTCCGATTTTTCAAGTGCTTTATTCATTGGCTTTTCAAGGAGGTTAATAGCATCAATACCTAGTTTAGCCAAGCGTTTTGTTTTTTGACTCATATTGAGTTCATCAGCTTTCCAGATTTGATTAAACAGTGAATAATTCATAAAACCAATCAAATCTGGAACAACAGCTTCACCCCCCTCTCTTTCAATAATACCAACGATGTCATTGTTGGCTGTTGGAGCATATTTAACCAAAATTTCTCCGACAACACCAACGCGTGGTTTTTGTCCAAAATTAACTGTTTCCAGCTTGTCAAACTCACGAATAATACGTTTCATATTACGATTGAATTCAAAGTAAGAACCTGATTTGACATTTTTACGAGCAATTTCTAACCATTTGTCATAAAGAGTATTAGCTGAGCCTTTAACAGACTCGTAAGGACGCACGCGGTAGAGTAAGCGTTCGAAAAGATCGCCGTAGAGCACACTGATAAGCAGACGTTTGACAAAAGAATAGTTAAGTTTCCATCCCGGTGTTTCTTCAGTTCCTTGATTTCCCATAGAAATAGAGACAACAGGAATTTGTGGAAAACCAGCGTCCTTAAGAGCTTTGCGTAAAAGCGGAATATAATTGGTTGCTCGACAACCGCCGCCAGTTTGCGTCATCATGACACTGGTATTGTTGAGATCATATTGACCGCTTTGTAGGGCTTCAACTAATTGACCAATAGTAATAATAGCAGGATAGCAGGCATCATTGTGGACAAATTTTAATCCTACGTCAACTGCCTTGCGATCCATGGCTGGCAATATGACAACATTGTAACCTGATTGCTTAAAGGCTTCTTCAATGAGACCATTTTGATGAATAGGCGATAGCATTGGCATGAGCAGGGTATGGGTCTTTTTCATGTCCTTGGTGAAGATAGGCCTTTGTTTGCTTTCTTCATTTTCTAGCTCCTGTGGAAATTGTGGTGTTTGGTTGAAAATGTGATCAAGCTTAGCCTTTTTGACTTTTTGGTCACGTTCTTTCACGGCTGCCTTAAGCGAACGCAGACGGATACGAATAGCTCCCATATTGCTGCCTTCGTCAATCTTAAGAACGGTGTAGAGTTTGTTATGACCGCGCATGATTTCTTCAACTTGATCTGTTGTGACAGCATCAAGACCACAACCAAAACTATTAAGCTGAACCAGTTCCAAATTAGGATTTTTAGAAACGACCTTGGCAGCGGCGTAAAGTCGAGAATGGTAGACCCATTGATTGACAACACGCAAGCCATCAACCTCTTCAAGACCCGATACCATATCTTCAGTCAGCACATGGAAACCTTCCTGAGTAATGATATTAGCGATACCATGATTGATTTCTGGATCAAGATGATAAGGACGACCTGACAATACAATAGCTTTTTCATTGTTCATTGCCAAGTGTGTTAAGAGTTCATCTGCTTTGGTTTGTAAGTCAGTTTTGAAATCCGTTAAAGCTTGAAAGCCATGTTCAACGGCTTTGTGAATCTGCTCGTTCGTTATATCATCATAATCTGCAAAAGCTTTGGCAAGTGCTTGGACAACACTTGCTGGATCAGCTAAATTAACAAAGGGATGGAAATATTTGACCTCTTTATTACGAATGGGGTCCATATTTTTTTCAATCAGTTCTGGATAACCTTGGACAATAGGGCAGTTGTAATGATTAGGTGCTTGTTTATTTTCGACTTGTTCGTAAATGACACTTGGATAGAAAATGGCTTCTACTTTTTTATCAATAAGAGCTTGAATATGACCGTGTACCATTTTAGCAGGGTAACAAACGGTATCACTTGGAATGGTTTCGATTCCCTTTTGATAAAGTTTTTTATCAGATTTTGGTGAAATTTGAACACGAAATCCTAGGTCGGTCAAGATAGTATGCCATAGAGGATAATTTTCATATAGATTGAGAACGCGAGGGATTCCCATCACACCATGCTTAGCATCGCGTTTAGATAAGGCCTTGAATTTAAAAAGCTTCTTGTATTTATAATCAACCAAATTTTCTTTTTGCTTGCTGCGGTCAAATTTAATTTTGGTGACTTTTTCGGCACCGCGTTCACAGCGATTACCCGTCACAAATTTAGAGCCATCGTTAAAGATAGTAACGGTCAAGGAACAATTATTTTCACAAAGACCACATCGAGTGAATTCTTTTTCTGCCTTGAATGCTGTTAATTCTTCTAATTGCATGAGTTTGGATGGCTGAGCATGGTCTTCATACTTTTCTTGGGCAATAAGGGCACAGCCGTAGGCTCCCATAAGTCCAGCAATGTTGGGACGAACGACTTCACGACCTGAGACCAATTCAAAGGCTCGAAGAACAGCTTCATTGTAAAAAGTACCGCCTTGAACGACAATCTTTTGTCCCAAATCTTCTGGCCGTTTGACCTTGATAACCTTGTAAAGGGCGTTTTTGATAACAGAATAAGAAAGTCCTGCTGAGATGTCAGCGACAGTGGCTCCTTCTTTTTGTACCTGTTTGACCTTGGAATTCATGAAGACAGTGCATTTTGACCCCAAATCCACAGGATGTTTAGCCAAAAGGGCTGCTTTAGCAAAATCTTTGACATCGTATTTGAGAGATTTGGCAAAGGTTTCAATGAAAGAACCGCAGCCAGACGAGCAGGCCTCGTTGAGCTGGATGCTAGAGAGCGCCCCATCTTGAACAGACATGGCTTTCATATCCTGACCACCAATATCTAAAATGAAATCAACACCAGGATTAAAATAATTGGCAGCTTTGAAGTGAGCAACGGTCTCAACTTCGCCATTATCAACTCGCAGAGCAGCCTTGATAAGGTGTTCTCCGTAACCAGTGACACAAGAATTGGCTATAAAAGCAGTACTTGGTAATTCTTGGTATACTTGCTTGAGGATGACAATGATATTTTCTAAAGGTTGCCCTAAATTGTTGCCGTAATGCTCGAATAAAATATTACCATTAGGATCAGTCAAAATAACTTTTGAAGTGGTAGAACCAGCATCAATTCCTAAGAAGACTGGACCAGAAGCGGTAGAGATGTCCTTACGCAGAGCACTAGCTTCATTGTGGCGTTGACGCCAAGTATCTAACTCATCTTGGTCTTTAAAGAGAACATCTAAAGTGCTTTTAGGTACAAGAGAATCAGAACTATTATTGTTAAGGTTATCAATAATTTGTGATAATTTTAATTGGCTTTGATTTTCATCAAGGGCTGCTCCCATAGCAACAAATAGTTGAGGATTTTCTGGGAAAATAACATTCTCAGACTTGATATCCAGAGTTTCAATGAAGCGTTGGCGCAATTCACTCATGAAAAAGAGCGGTCCGCCTAAAAAGGCAATATTACCTGTAATCTTACGACCAGAAGCTAGTCCAGCAATAGTTTGATTGACGACCGCCTGAAAGATGGAAGCCGCAATGTCTTCCTTACGGGCTCCTTCATTAATCAGCGGTTGGACATCTGTTTTGGCAAAAACACCGCAACGGCTGGCAATCGGATAGATGGTTTCATACTCTTTAGCCAATTCATTAACACCGTTAGCATCTGTTTTTAGCAATTCTGCCATTTGGTCAATGAAAGCTCCTGTACCACCAGCACAAGTTCCGTTCATGCGTTGTTCGAGGGCATCCCCAAAGAAGGTCATTTTGGCATCTTCACCGCCCAATTCAATAACCACATCTGTTTGTGGAATGAATTTTTCCACGGTGGTAGTTGCTGCGATAACTTCTTGGACAAAAGGAATTTCAGCCGCATCAGACAGTCCCATACCTCCAGAGCCAGTGATGGCAATGGAGACCTCCTGATTACCGATTTTAGATATGGCTTCTTGAATTATCTTGATAGTTGCCGCTTTTACGTCTGAAAAATGGCGTTCATAACGTGAAAAGATTAAATGATAATCTTGGTCAAAGACAACGACCTTAACTGTTGTTGAACCAACATCAATACCAGCTTTATACATATAAAAATACCTAGTTTGACTGTAAATCGTAGAATTTTAAACTGATTTGTAAAGAAAGGAGCTTCTTAATTCTAATTCAGCCTGCAATTTTCCCTTCTAGTCACATTTTTATCAACGGAATAACAGTGACAATACAACAGATTGTTGCCTATCAAACAGTCCGTTTGTTATAATGCTATTATAAATCTCTAAATATCAAATTCAATCGTTAATTTTTATGATTGTGTTGTTTAGGCAACGGCAATTGACGTTTTGTTGTTTATCTAAGGAGGATAATGTCATGAAATTTACTGATATTCGTTATTTGCGGACGGAAAAATTAATTTTTGATGCCTTTGTTAAATTACTGAGTGACAAACCTTATGAAAAAATTACTATTCAAGATATTGCTGATGAGGCTATGATTAATCGGGCAACCTTTTATTCTCATTATGCCGATAAGGATACCTTACAGCAAGGCATTCAAAAACAAATGATTGAGCAGCTGTCCGATATGATTGATGCAGCGCAAGTTACTACTGATGATACGGTCAAGGTCAAAAAAGCAGAGAGTCTGTTAAGTCATTATTATCACAGTTTAGAAAAAAATCCCTCTATTGCTAAAATTGTTTTAAAAAATATTTCTCAAGAAATTCTTCAAAACGATTTCAGTCAATTATTGCATCAAAAATATGATCATCTCTTAACAAAACTTAATGTCACAGAATCTGGGGAACCCGTACCAACAGATTTTATTGTTGCTTATTTGACCAGCATTTTTGTTGGGACTTTGATGTGGTGGATCCAGTCTGATTTCGATATGCCTGCAAAAGAATTGGCTCGTTTGGTCATTAAACTCATTAGCAATGGTCACTTGACTGTTATGGGAGTTAATATTAATCGTGAGGATTGATATTGGAAAAAGCAAAAATCTTATTAGACATGGCTGTCTATCTCATTCTTTTCTCTTGACAAATATTGTAAGTAGACTTATAATATAAATATTTATTAAATATGGAGGTGTTTTTTATGAAATTTTCTTTTGAATTGGCGGTTAATGCTAAAAAAGAGGACGCTTGGACCTACTATTCTCAAGTTAATCAGTGGTTTGTCTGGGAGGGTGATTTGGAACAAATTAGTTTGGAGGGTGAATTCACTACAGGGCAAAAGGGGAAAATGAAGATGGAGGATATGCCTGAACTTGCCTTCACTTTAGTTGAGGTGCGTGAGAATCAGTGTTTTTCTGATTTAACAGCAACGCCTTTTGGCAATGTCCTCTTTGAACATGAGATACTTGAAAATCCTGACGGTACCATTAGTCTAAGGCATTCAGTTTCTTTGACAGACAGCGATACGACAAAGGAGGCTTTAGCCTTTTTGAAACAGATTTTTGCTGATGTGCCCGAAAGTGTCGGAAAGCTGAAACAAATCTTGGAGACAGTATGACAAAAACTTTTCATTCCCAGTATGCTGACAACCATCAGGAATCGACAGGTCTCTTATTCGCACGAGTTTACAATGCTTGGCATGGCCGAGTAAAAGCAGCTCTGCAAAAAGTGGGGCTGACTCATCCGCAATTTATTATTCTGACCAGTTTAGGAGCCTTAGAGCTGCAACAGGACCTGATTACTCAGGTCAATCTAGCTGCTTTTTCGGATATGGATGTGATGACGGTTTCTCAGATTCTTAAGCTCCTGTTGAAAAAAGGCTTAGTTGAGCGTCGGGAACATCCGCAGGACAGTCGAGCCAAAGTTGTTTTCCTAACTGATGCAGGCAGAGAGCGCATGAATCAGGCTCTGCCTCTCATTGAGGCAATTGACCAAACCTACTTTGGTCAGCTGGAAGAACAGCTGTCGGTTTTCAATCGGCTTTTAATAAAACTGGAGGAAAATCATGGTTAAGTTCTGGGTTGGTGTTGTTTCAGAAAATCATGTTAAACGCGGTGTTGACGGCGGTTTTTGCCAGGTCTGTCATGGTAAAGGCGGTCCTTTAAGACGCATGAAAAAGGGCGATTACCTGCTCTATTACAGTCCTAAAATCGCTCTTGATTCTAATCAAAAGCCGCAGGCTTTCACAGCCGCGGGTAAGATGAAGAATGATAGGGTTTATCAATTTGAAATGGCACCGGACTTTATCCCTTTCAGGCGGGATGTTGAGTATTACAGGTCTGTCCAGCCTTGCCCGATTGAAACCGCCAGACAGCATCCAGACTGGAAAACCTATGCCAGCCAGCTACGCTACGGGCATTTTGAAGTCAGCCGAGATTTCTTTATGTATATTTTTAACGCCATGAAGTTGGAGTAAGTCTGGACAAGCTTGACCTTTTTTGCTATAATCTTTGTTAAGAAAGAGAGTTTTGTGGCGTTTCTGCAGCGAACCTGAGAGAGTGTAAGTCAGGTGAAACAAAATGAAGGACTGGCACTTTCTCTTGGCTAATAGCCAAGCTAACAATCAGATAAATGAAGTAATAAATTAGGGTGGGACCGCGTTTCAAACGCCCCTATGTCAGTTGGCATGGGAGTGATTGAGCGTGGCTCTTTTGATTTCCCAGCGTCAGCTATTTTACAAAAAAGAGAGACGAAATGTCTAAAGAACAAACCTTTCACCTAGCCAAAGTTGCTAATAATCCTAAAGATTTAAGCACCTAACGATAATTACTATGTACCTAGTCTATGCACTTGTTTCCTTTTCAAAAGAATATCGCTTTTAAAAGGAAATGTCGCAAGATATAATTATTAAGAAAGAGAGTAAATTATGTCAAAAAAACTAACCTTCCAGGAGATTATCCTCACGTTACAGCAATACTGGAATGATCAGGGTTGTATGTTGATGCAGGCTTATGATAATGAAAAAGGTGCAGGTACCATGAGTCCCTACACTTTCTTACGTGCTATTGGACCTGAGCCTTGGAATGCGGCTTATGTTGAGCCTTCCCGTCGTCCTGCCGATGGTCGTTATGGTGAAAATCCTAATCGTCTGTATCAGCACCATCAATTCCAAGTAGTTATGAAGCCATCACCAAGTAACATTCAAGAACTTTATTTGCAATCACTTGAATTACTTGGTATTAATGCCTTAGAACATGATATTCGTTTTGTTGAGGATAATTGGGAGAATCCTTCAACTGGTTCAGCTGGACTTGGTTGGGAAGTTTGGCTTGACGGTATGGAAATTACCCAGTTCACTTATTTCCAACAAGTAGGAGGATTAGCAACACAACCTGTAACCGCTGAGGTAACCTATGGTTTAGAACGTCTAGCTTCTTATATTCAAGAAGTTGATTCTGTCTATGATATTGAATGGGCACCTGGCGTTAAATATGGTGAAATTTTCAGACAGCCAGAATATGAGCATTCTAAATATTCTTTTGAAATTTCCAACCAAGAGATGCTGTTGGAGAATTTTGAAAAATTTGAAGCAGAAGCTAAACGCTGCTTGGAGGGAAGCTTAGTGCATCCAGCTTATGACTATATCCTAAAATGTTCACATACGTTCAATCTGCTTGATGCCCGTGGAGCTGTTTCGGTAACAGAACGTGCTGGTTACATTGCACGGATTCGCAATTTAGCGCGTGTGGCTGCCAAGACCTTTGTAGCCGAACGTAGACGTCTTGGTTATCCACTGTTAGATGAAATGACACGAGAAAAACTTTTGGCAGAGGAGGAAGCATAATCATGACAAAGAATTTATTAGTCGAACTTGGTCTTGAAGAAATGCCGGCTTATGTTGTAAAGCCGAGTATCAAACAGTTACGTCAAAAAATGGGACAGTTTTTGGAGACCAATCGTCTTTCCTTTGAAAAAATAGAAATGTTTTCAACTCCTCGTCGTTTAGCTATTCGTGTTGTTCATTTGGCTGATCAGCAAAGTGATTATTCTGAAGACTTTAAGGGGCCGGCTAAGAAAATTGCTCTGGATGCTGATGGTCATTTTACTAAAGCAGCCCAAGGATTTGTTCGCGGTAAAGGATTGACAACAGATGCCATTGAATTTCGTGAGGTCAAGGGCGAAGAATATGTTTATGTCACTAAAAATGAAGCAGGCAAACCAGCTAAAGAAGTTTTAGGTGGTCTTATTGATGTATTGCAGTCTCTGACTTTCCCTGTTAATATGCATTGGGCTAATCATACTTTTGAATATATTCGTCCTGTTCATACACTTGTTGTTCTTTTGGATGATGAAGCTCTTGATCTTAATTTTCTTGATATTAAATCTGGGCGTATCAGCAGAGGCCATCGTTTTCTTGGTCAGGAAACACAAATTGCTAGCGCTGCCTCTTATGAAACTGATTTGCGAGCAGAATTTGTCATTGCTGACGCTAAAGAACGTGAAGACATGATTATTGAGCAAATTAGAGAAATTGAAAAAACCTATAATGTTTCTGTCGAAATTGATGAAGCATTGCTCAGCGAAGTGCTGAATTTGGTTGAATATCCAACAGCTTTTATGGGGAGTTTTGATGAGAAATATTTGGAATTGCCAGAAGAAGTTTTGGTAACGTCAATGAAAACGCACCAACGTTATTTTGTTGTTCGTGATCAAACTGGTAAATTATTGCCTAATTTCATTTCAGTTCGTAATGGTAATGAACAATTCATTGAAAATGTCGTTAAAGGAAATGAAAAAGTTTTATTAGCACGCTTAGAAGATGGAGAATTTTTCTGGCGTGAAGACCAAAGATTGCAGATTGCAGATCTAGTTGAAAAATTAAAATTGGTTACTTTCCATGAAAAAATTGGTTCTTTATATGAACATATGATGCGAACCAAGCAGATTGCGGCTTATCTAGCAGAACAGGCAGATTTGACGGATCAAGAAAAAGCAGAAATAGAGCGTGCAGCTAGCATCTATAAGTTTGACCTTTTGACTGGTATGGTAGGTGAATTTGATGAATTACAAGGTATCATGGGAGAAAAATATGCTACTTTAGCAGGTGAGAGTCAGGCGGTTGCAACTGCTGTTCGTGAACATTATTTGCCAATCAGCAGTGACGGTCAGCTGCCTGACAGCAAGGTAGGCGCTATTTTAGCCGTTGCTGACAAACTTGATACCCTATTGTCCTTCTTCTCAGTCGGTCTTATTCCAAGTGGTTCCAACGATCCCTATGCTCTTCGTCGTGCGACCCAAGGAATTGTTCGTATTTTAGATAAATTCGGTTGGGAAATTCCTTTGGATCGTTTAGTTGCCAATCTTTATCAATTTGACTTTGACAGTTTGACTTATCAAAATCAGGCAGATGTTCTGGCATTTATTCGTGGTCGTGTTGAAAAAATGATTGATAAGTCTGTACCAAAAGATATTAGAGAAGCAGTTCTTGACAGTTCAACACATATTGTTCGTCTGGAGGTTGAAGCAGCAGCAGCCTTGGCTGAAAAAGCTGACGAGGATCATTTTAAAGCTTCTATTGAAAGTTTATCGCGAGTCTTTAATTTAGCAGAGAAGTCTAATCATAATGAAATGGTGGACACCAGTATTTTTGAAAATGAATATGAACAAGAGCTCTTCGATGCTGTTGAAGAATTGCATTTTACAGAAGATATGACTGACAATGTTGACCGTCTTTTTGTCTTAAGTCCGATTATTGATGCTTTCTTTGATAATACAATGGTTATGGTGGATGACGAGGCTGTGAAAAAGAATCGTTTAAACTTACTGGATCGTCTGGCACAGAAAGCTAATACTATCGCAGCTTTTAATGAAATTAGGACAAAATAAGTTCAGATGTGATATGTAATAAGACTTGGTGTCTCATACCCTGATTTCTTAATTAAGGTGTTGACCTATTTTTATTTAAATAAGAAATAAATAGAAGGAGTTTTTATGGAACAAACAAAAATTGATCGTATTAATGAATTAGCACGAAAAAAGAAGACAGAAGGATTAACTGGTGCTGAAAAACTAGAACAGGAAAGACTTCGAGAAGAGTATATTGAAGGCTATCGCCGCAGCATTCGCCATCATATTGAAGGACTTAAAATCGTTGATGAAGAGGGCAATGATATTACGCCTGCAAAGCTAAAGGAAATTCAGCGTCAAAAAGGAATTCATGGTAGGAAGCCGGGAGATAATAGTTAAATAGATACCTCATCATGCTTCTTTTTATAATCTGGAACTTATCTTTTCAAAATAATTTTGCTTTTCCTATTGACTAGTGACCTTAAAGTAGGTTACAATCAAAGAAAAAAGGTGGTGTGTGTTATGAAAAAAAGATTGTTAGCGCTTTTATTAGCGATGTCTATAATCCCGCTCTTGATGGCCTGTAATAAGGATAACATCAATGATGACAATCAACTAGCTCAGACGAAGACTGACCAAACAACAAAGAAGAGTGATAAGGAAACAAGCCACTCTGATATCACCGAAACTAAAATTTCTAAAGAGCAAGCTAAGCATATTGCTCTTAAAGATGCAGGTTTTACTGAAAAGGAAGTCACATTGCTAACCGTTGAACAGGATATTGATGACGGGGTGACGGAATTTGAAGTTGAATTCACTAAAGATGCAACAGAATATAACTATACAATCAATGCTGATACGGGAAAAATTATTTCCAAGGAGACAGAAGATGTAAATGATTAGACAGTCATTTTGACACTAATAAAAGGGGCGGAACAATGTTTCGGCCCTTTTATTGTGCAGTAGTTTTAGGCTAACGCAGTGGTTGATTGGAAGTTTCACATCTTGGTTTTTAGGTACAAAATTTTAACAGTCCAGCGGACTATTAAAATCTCTCTTGCCAAGTGATAGCTCTAACGGTTTTCTAAACTGTTAAAGCTTATCTAATCCCCATAAGCCTCAGTTCATATCAATACCAAGTCCACTTTGCAAAAGCTGGATTATAAAATTGACATCACATTCATTGCGGTTTATCAATTTTGTCCTACTCCTTTTTAAAAAATTAATCGTTTGCTTATTTATACGAGTGTTGTGTTAAGATTTATCCTCATTCATAATAGTATTTTACTTGTTTTTGAATAAAATATTTCATTTTTTAAAGTTAAAAGGAGTTCTATTAAAGGTATCTTTCTACTATTGAGTCGTTTAAAGAGCAGTAAAAGTGTGTTATAATGAATCATATGAAACGAAATTTTGAACATGTCAAGCGAATTGTTATCAAAATCGGAACCAGTTCGCTTGTTTTACCAAGTGGAAAGATTGATTTGAATAAAATAGATCAGCTGGCTTTTGTTATTTCAAACTTGATGAATAGAGAACTTGATGTTATTTTAGTTTCATCTGGTGCAATGGGATTTGGACTAGATATCTTGAAAATGGATAAGCGTCCAGCCGAGGTTGCTCGCCAGCAGGCTGTTTCCAGCGTCGGTCAAGTAGCTATGATGAGCCTTTATTCTCAAATCTTTTCGCACTATCAAACCAATGTTTCTCAGATTCTTTTAACAAGAGATGTTGTTGAATTTCCTGAAAGTCTTGAAAATGTGACCAATACTTTTGAGACCCTTTTATCTATGAGAATTGTGCCTATTGTTAATGAAAATGATGCCATCAGTGTGGATGAGATGGATCATACAACTAAGTTTGGCGACAATGATCGCTTGTCAGCTCTAGTTGCAAATATTACAAATAGTGACCTTTTAATTATGTTATCTGATATTGATGGTCTTTTTGATAAAAATCCAACTATTTATGATAATGCAGTTTTGAGAGAAAATGTAACTGAAATTACCGAGGAAATTCTTAAATCAGCAGGTGGTGCAGGTAGTAAGTTTGGGACAGGCGGTATGATGAGCAAAATCAAAAGTGCTCAGATGATTTTTGACTGTGACCGTCAAATGATTCTGATGAACGGTGCCAATCCCCGTGATATTTTACGGGCTCTTGATGGAAAAATGATAGGAACCTTATTTGCAAAGGAGTAGCTTATGGCAATTATTGATAATTTAGGACAAAATGCAAAAAAGGCTAGTTTTTTACTTGCTCAATTAGGTACGGAAGCGAAAAATACTGCTTTGCTTAAAGTGGCGGAAGCTTTGTTAGCAGAATTGCCTTATATTTTAGAAGAAAATGCTAAAGATGTCGCCTTGGCTCAAGAACATGGTATTAGCGCTATCATGGTAGATCGTTTACGTTTGGATGAGAAACGTCTGCAAGATATTGCTTCAGTTGTTCGTGATGTGGCTGCTTTAGGTGATCCCATTGGACAGGTTGTTCGTGGTTATACGAATATGGTTGGGCTGAAAATCATTCAAAAACGTGTGCCTTTAGGTGTCATTGCTATGATTTTTGAAAGCCGTCCCAATGTATCTGTTGATGCTTTCAGCTTGGCCTTTAAGACAGGAAATGCTATCATTTTACGCGGAGGCCGTGATGCTATTTGTTCCAATACAGCTCTGGTCAATGTGATTCGTCGGACACTCGCTAGCTTTGGACTTGATGAAAATGCAGTTCAATTAGTTGAAGATACCAGCCATGAAGTTGCCAAAGAGTTGATGGCTGCGGTGGACTACGTAGATGTTCTCATACCGCGCGGCGGTGCCCGTCTGATTCAGACCGTAAAAAAGGAAGCCAAGGTACCCGTTATTGAAACAGGTGTTGGCAATGTCCATATCTATGTTGATGAGTTTGCTGACCTTGACATGGCTAGCAAGATTGTTGTTAATGCCAAAACGCAGCGACCTAGTGTCTGTAATGCAGCTGAGGGGTTACTTGTCCATGAAAAAGTTGCTTCGGATTTCTTACCAAAATTAGAAGCGGCTATTAATCAAATACATCCAGTTGAATTCCGAGCTGATGATAGGGCACAAAAGATTTTGAAAAACGCTCAACCTGCCAGTCAGGAAGATTACGCGACAGAATTTTTAGACTATATCATGTCTGTTAAGATTGTTAACAGTCTTGGTGAAGCGATTGACTGGATCAATACCTATACCAGTCATCATTCAGAATCCATTATAACAAGAGATATTCAGGCAGCCGAACGCTTTCAAGATGAAGTGGATGCGGCAGCAGTTTATGTGAATGCTTCCACACGTTTTACAGATGGTTTTGTCTTTGGTTTGGGAGCAGAAATTGGTATATCAACTCAAAAATTACATGCCCGTGGGCCAATGGGTTTAGAAGCTCTAACCAGTACTAAATTTTACATTAATGGTAAAGGACAAATTAGAGAATAAATGATGATTAGAAGTGAAGTTCACAAGAGGAATGCCAGACAAAATTTTGAATAGAGAATGTAAATAAAACATCACTTATTTATTGTAGAATGGCGCTTGAGATAAAACAGATATGAAAATGAGAGCAGGACAAGTGGTGTTCATTTATAAACTGACCTTAGTCCTGCTTTTTTATGTGTTACAGAAGCTGTTTGATTTAAAGAAAGGCTGCTTTTAAAGACTGCCCATGCCTTCATCTTAGAAATAATAAGATAGCTTCTTTTTTGGTTTATTATAGAGTAAAAGTGTGGTAGAATAAAAGTTATGACTAATGATTTTCATCATATCACTGTGCTCTTGCATGAAACAATTGATATGCTTGACATCAAGCCAGATGGCATCTATGTTGATGCAACGCTTGGTGGTGCAGGACATAGTGAGTGTTTGCTTTCAAAACTTGGTAAAGAAGGTCATCTTTATTGTTTTGATCAGGATCAAAAAGCCATTGATAATGCTAAAATACGTTTGCAACAATATGTTAAGACTGGTCAAGTCAGCTTTATCAAAGATAATTTTCGACATCTAAAAAGCCGCTTGGCTGATGAGGGAATCTACGAAATTGATGGTATTTGCTACGACTTAGGAGTATCAAGTCCTCAATTAGATGAACGCGAACGCGGTTTTTCTTATAAGAAGGATGCACCGCTTGATATGCGGATGAATCAAGATGCACAGTTGACAGCTTTTGATGTGGTCAATACTTATAATTATCGTGATTTAGTACGCCTTTTCTTTAAGTATGGCGAGGATAAATTTTCCAAGCAAATTGCAAGAAAGATCGAAAGTGCCAGAAAAGAGAAACTGATTGAGACAACGGCAGAGTTAGCTGAGATTATTAAATCTGCTAAACCTGCTAAAGAACTAAAGAAGAAGGGTCACCCAGCCAAGCAAATTTTTCAGGCTATCCGAATTGAAGTTAATGATGAATTAGGTGCAGCAGAGGAATCTTTAACACAAGCCCTAGATTTGCTGGCTTTAAATGGACGAATAGCTGTCATTACTTTTCATTCCTTAGAAGACCGTCTCACGAAACAACTGTTTAAAGAAGTGACCACTCTTGATGTTCCTAAAGGCCTCCCTTTTGTTCCAGAGAACTTACAACCGAAATTCTCTTTGGTAAATCGCAAACCCATCTTACCCAATGCTAGAGAACTATCAGAAAATAATCGGGCACATTCGGCTAAATTACGGGTCATTCAAAAAATTCGAAATTAGAGAAATAATATGACAAATGAAAAACGGAGCGAAGCTCTCTCTCAAGCTTTACAAAAAAGAATCAAAACCTTTACCAGATTGGAAAAGGCTTTTTATGGTGCGATTATTATTACTGCTATCACACTGGCTGTTAGTATTATTTATTTACAAAGTCGCAGCCTACAAATTCAGCAGGAAATCAGCCATTTAAACAGCCAAATCAATGATAGAGAGACTGAATATAATAATGCTAAACAGGAAGTTAATGAACTGAGCCGCTATGATCGTATTGCGGAAATTGCTCAAAAAGCAGGTCTTACTGTGCAAAAAGATAATATTAAGAAGGTGGACTAGTCTATGAAAAATTTTAAAAAGAAATTTTTGGACTATGTTGTAGGCGACCGCAGAGTACCTAGAGAAAACCGTGAACGTGTTGGACAAAATTTAATGATTTTGTCTGTCTTTATCTTTTGTGTTTTCATTGTTAACTTTATTATTATTATTGGAACGGATCGGAAATTTGGTGTTAATTTATCTAAAGGGGCGTCCTCTGTTTATCAAACCGTTCAAAAAGTTCAGGCTAAACGCGGGACAATTTATGATCGTAATGGAAATCCCATCGCAGAAGATTCAACCACTTATAATATTTATGCTGTTATTGATAAATCTTATGTGTCGACTTCCGGTGAAAAATTATATGTTCAGCCTTCACAATATGATAAAGTAGCTGATATTCTTAACCAGCATTTAGGCATGGAAAAAGATTATGTTACTTCTCAGTTAAAACAAAAGAAGCTAACGCAAGTATCTTTTGGATCTAAAGGTTCAAATATTACTTATGGAACAATGACAGATGTCACCAAGGCACTTAAAGATGCAAAAATTAAGGGAGTCGCTTTTACAACAAGTCCCGGACGTATGTATCCTAATGGGACCTTCGCTTCACAATTTATTGGTCTAGCTCAGATTAAAGAAAATAAAGATGGTAGTAAGAGCTTAGTAGGTGCAACAGGCATGGAAGCTTCTCTTGATAAAATTTTATCTGGAAAAGACGGACAAGTGACCTACCAAAAAGATAAAAATGGAAACACACTTCTAGGTGCTGCCACAACTGTAAAAAAAGCTCAAGATGGCAAAGATGTTTATACAACATTGTCTGCTCCTATTCAGACTTATTTGGAAACGCAGATGGATGCTTTCCAAAGTAAGGCTAAGGGTGCTCAGGCGAGTGCTACTCTGGTCAATGCCAAAACAGGCGAAATATTGGCAACCTCACAAAGACCAAGCTTTAATTCTGATACAAAGGAAGGTTTGGATTCTAAAGATTTTTCTTGGCAAAATGCTCTTTATCAAACCAATTATGAACCGGGTTCAACAATGAAAGTCATGTTACTCGCTGCTGCTATTGATGAAGGGGTCTTCAATCCTAACGAAACTTATAATAATGCCAGTCTGTCTATTGCTGACGCTACCATCAAAGATTGGTCAGTTAATGAAGGTATTTCGCAAGGAGGCTATCTTTCTTTCGCTCAAGGCTTTGCTTATTCTAGTAATGTAGGAATGACGCTGCTAGAACAAAAAATGGGTAATGATAATTGGCTTAATTATCTCAATAAATATCGTTTTGGCTTACCAACACGTTTTGGAATGGGCAGTGAAGCCTCAGGCCTCCTTCCATCTGATAATATGGTAACGATTGCTATGAGTGCCTTTGGTCAAGGTATTGGAGTGACACAGACACAGATGCTCAGAGCCTTTACTTCTGTCTCTAATGATGGTGTTATGTTAGAACCGCAATTTATCACCAAAATTTATGATCCTAAAACGGGAAGCAGCCGTACGGCGAAAAAAGAAGAGGCAGGCAATCCTGTTTCAGCCGATGCAGCGAAACAAACACGGCAGTATATGGTAACAGTAGGAACAGACCCTAATTACGGGACTCTCTATTCAGCCAGTTTGGGTGGTCCAGTCATTAAAGTAGGCAATCAGTCTGTTGCAGTCAAGTCAGGGACAGCTCAAATTGCTTCTGGTGACGGTTCGGGTTACTTATCTGGAAGCAATGATTATATCTATTCAGTTGTTGCTATGGTACCATCTGATAATCCTGATTTCTTGATGTATGTGACATTACAACAACCAGAATCATTTAGTGTGTCCTTCTGGCAAGATGTTGTTAATCCTGTTTTGGAAGAGGCAACATTAATGAAAGATACGCTATTGGCACCAATTGAAACACCTGAAGATCAACAGACTAAGTATTATTTACCAAATGTTATTGGAAAAAACCCAGGTAATACGGCTGATGACTTACGTCAAAATCTTGTTCACCCAATTGTGCTTGGTACAGGAAATAAAATCATTAAAACGTCTGTAAGTGTTGGTTCGAATTTGAAGGAAAATCAACAGGTTTTACTATTAACCAGCCATTTTGATACTATGCCTGATATGTATGGCTGGAGCAAGAAAAACGTTAAGAAGTTTGAAGATTGGACTGGTATCAAGGTAACTTTCAAAGGGAAAAAATCTGGAAAAGTTACCGAACAGAGTGTTAAAGTTGGCAGTAAGCTTAAAAATTTGAAAAAAATAAGAATAACCCTAGGAGAATAACATGTTAACCACTACAATCATCGCAGGAATTATTTCTTTTATCTTAACCATTCTTGCCATGCCATTTTTCATCCGGTTCTATCAATTGAAAAAAATCAATGGACAACAAATGCACGAAGATGTGAAGCAACATTTAGCTAAGGCTGGGACTCCAACCATGGGGGGGACAGTGTTTCTTCTTGTAGCAGCTTTAGTTACCTTTATCTGTGCATTCGTTCTTCATATTACTGGAGGGCCTGCTTTTGGGGCCACCTTGGCTATTCTTTTTATTGTCTTAATTTATGGGACTATTGGATTTTTGGATGATTTCTTAAAGATTTTTAAAAAAATTAACCAAGGTCTAACAGCTTGGCAAAAAATGACCTTGCAGCTTATTGGCGGTCTTGTTTTCTACCTTGTTCATGTTAAACCAAGCGGTACAGATTCCTTAAATCTTTTTGGTTTTCCTTTACATTTGGGCGTGTTTTACATTATTTTTATTCTGTTTTGGGTTGTTGGTTTTTCAAATGCCGTCAATTTGACGGATGGTATTGATGGCTTGGCTTCCATTTCAGTGGTTATCAGTCTGCTAACTTATAGTGTTATTGCATATATGCAAAACCAATTTGATGTTCTCTTGATTATCATTTCCATGGTTGGTGCTTTACTAGGCTTTTTTATCTATAATCACAAACCAGCTAAGGTTTTCATGGGAGATGTTGGTAGTTTAGCCTTAGGAGCAATGTTGGCAGCTATTTCAATTACACTTCATCAGGAATGGACTTTACTGATTATTGGTATTGTCTATGTGCTTGAGACGGCTTCTGTGATGCTTCAAGTATCTTATTTTAAATGGACTAAAAAGCGCAAAGGAGAAGGGCAGCGTATTTTTAGGATGACACCTTTTCATCACCATCTTGAACTTGGTGGCTTACGTCTAAGAGAATCTGGTAAAAAGTGGTCTGAGTGGCAGGTTGATTTTTTTCTTTGGTCAATAGGTCTTCTCGGGAGTTTACTTATTTTAGCGATTTTATATTTATAAGAGAAGTTAATGAAAATTTAAAGAGTATGATTCTTGGTTTTAACCGTTATTTTAACAGCCTTTACTTTAGTAATACTAGTTAGGTCAGGAGATTTGCCTTATCATATTGGAGTTCTTATTGGAAGATTTATCCTCCCTGCTTTTTCTATTCTTGGGCTTTTCGAAAGAAAAATCATAATGATTTGCGACACTCTGAAAGTTAACTGCTATCAACTAACTTTCAGAGTGTTTTTTGTTGTTCGAAAAGATAATTTTGTGTTTTGAGAAAGTAAGAAGCAAACACATTGGAATATAAGACTTTTACTTTTAAACATACTGAGTTGTCGTTTTGCTTTCTTGGGCTTTTTAATGCTATAATTAAGTAGAACAATAAAGAGGTTAACATGTTATTTACAGATTTTAAATTTAAAAATTATATTAACAATGCTTTGGCAAACTTACATTTTGAAGGACCGACGGAGGTTCAAGAACGCCTGATTCCACTTATCTTATCTGGAAAAGATTTGGTTGGTGAATCAAAAACAGGATCAGGAAAGACTCATACTTTTTTGTTACCTATTTTTGAAAAATTAGAAGAAGATTCTTTAGATGTTCAAGCCGTTATCACTGCACCAAGCCGTGAACTCGCCAGACAAATTTATGAAGCTGCTAAACAAATTGCTCAATTTTCAGAACAAAATATTCGGCTTGCTAACTATATTGGCGGGACTGATAAACTTCGTCAAGTTGAAAAACTAAAAGCAACTCAGCCACAAATTGTGATTGGGACACCGGGTCGTATTTATGATTTAGTTAAATCTGGGCATCTTGATATCCATAAAGCTCATACTTTTGTTGTTGATGAAGCAGATATGACTCTTGATCTGGGCTTCTTAGATACAGTTGATAAAATTGCTGCAAGTTTGCCCAAAGATATACAGCTCCTTGTTTTTTCAGCAACCATTCCTCAAAAATTACAGCCTTTTTTGAAAAAATATCTAAATCATCCTATTATAGAAAAAATCAAGACCAGTACAGTCATTGCAGACACCATTGGCAATTGGCTGATTTCAACTAAGGGACGCGATAAAAATCAGCAAATATTAGAGATTGTAAAGAGTTTGAAACCCTATTTGGCCATTATCTTTGCTAATACCAAAGACCGTGTCGATGATCTGCACGCTTTCTTGTCTGCTAATGGTTTTAAAACTGCAAAAATTCATGGAGGAATTCCGCCGCGTGAACGTAAGCGGATTATGAATCAGGTTAAGCAATTAGATTTTGAATACATTGTAGCGACAGATTTAGCTGCACGTGGCTTAGATATTGAAGGCGTTAGTCATGTGATTAATGATGCGATTCCTCAAGATTTATCATTCTTTGTTCACCGTGTTGGCCGAACAGGCCGCAATGGTCTTTCTGGTACAGCTATCACGTTATATCAACCCAGTGATGATTCTGATATCAGAGAACTTGAGAAGTTAGGGATAGTCTTTGTTCCTAAAGTCTTAAAAAATGGGGAGTTTCAGGATACTTATGATCGGGATCGGCGCCTCAATCGTAAGAAAACGCAGGAAAAACTTGATCTGGAAATGATGGGTCTGGTCAAAAAGAAAAAGAAGAAAATCAAACCGGGATACAAGAAGAAAATTCAGTGGAAAGTTAATGAAAAACGTCGTAAAGAACGCCGTTCCGTTAAACGTGCCCAAAATCGTGCTAATCGTAAAGCTAAAAAACAACGTTTTTGATATATAGAGAGAAAAGTTGGGATTAAGTGTCCCAATTTTTAAATTTCGAATGCTTTAGTCCTATTTGGTAAGAATATTCTATTTTGACTAGATGGATATTATTTTTAGACTTGAGGAGTCTAGTATTTAAGTTGTGGAGTGATAGAAAAATATTATCACGGTGATAGGAAAAAACTATTATACAGAGCTTGTGTATCGTGATAGACTGAGATATGAAACTATTTTAGGAGAAATGATGATATGAAAATTATCAAAAGGTTAATGGTAGGACTTCTTTTAGCTAGCTTAGCCTTGGTCGCTTTTACCTTACCAGTGAAAGCTGCTTCACAGGAAACAATCACTGTAGCAACAGACTCAGATACAGCTCCTTTTACTTATAAAAAGGATAAAAAGTTTGATGGATATGATATTGCTTTGGTTAAGGCTATTTTCAAGGAGTCTAAAAAATATAAAGTTAAATTTGAAACAGTATCCTTTTCTTCTATTTTGACGGGGATAGACTCAGGACGTTATCAGTTATCGGCCAATAATTTTAATTACAGCAAAGAACGGGCAGAAAAGTATCTTTTTTCAAATCCAGTTTCAAAATCCAATTATGCCATTGCTAGTAAAAAAGGCAAATATAAGTCTTTAGATGATTTATCAGGCAAATCGGTAGAGGTTTATGCTGGTTCTAACTATGCTGCTATTCTTGAGAATTGGAATAAAAATCATACGGAGAAAACTGCTATTAAAATTCACTATGTCGCTAATACCGTTACCCTAACCCAACGTCTTCAAAATGTAGAAGCAGGGAAAATTGACTTTTTATTTTACGATGTTATTTCTCTTCAAACTGTTATTAAAGATCAAGCTATCAATTTGAAAGTTACCAATGTCAAGGGTAAGATTGGTGGTGAAAAAGACGGGTTGGAGTATCTCTTGTTTGCTAAAGATAAAACTGGAGAAAAATTACAGACTTTTGTTAATAAACGCTTAAAAGAGCTTAAAAAAGCAGGGATTCTAAAGAAATTAAGTCAGCAGTATTTAGCGGGTGATCGCGTTTCGCATTTACCTTATTAAAAGCGTTTAGAAAAGGAAAATTATGTTTAATCTATTATTAATGATAAATTGGTATGACAAACTTGTTGCCAGTTTACCTAACGGTAAATTATTCAGTTGGCGGGCAGTCTTTGATGCCATTCCATCTATTTTAGAAAAGCTGCCAACAACTTTAATTTTGACTTTAGGTGGGTCCATTTTTGGTCTTGTTTTGGCGCTTTTATTTGCCATTGTTAAACTTAATCGTGTTAAAATTCTCTATCCCATCCAAGCTTTCTTTGTTTCTTTTTTAAGGGGGACGCCGATCTTGGTTCAACTGATGTTGACCTATTATGGTATTCCTTTGTTACTAAAAGCCCTCAATCAAAAGATGGGGACTGATTTTAATATTAATGCTATTCCAGCATCTGTTTTTGCGATTACAGCCTTTGCTTTTAATGAAGCTGCCTACACTAGTGAAACCATTCGTGCAGCTATTCAATCTGTCAATTCTGGGGAAATTGAAGCAGCTAAGAGTTTGGGGATGACAACTGCTCAGGTTTACCGACGTGTTATCATTCCTAATGCAGCTGTGGTGGCAACTCCAACCTTGATTAATACGTTAATTGGCTTGACCAAGGGAACCTCTCTTGCCTTTAATGCCGGAATTGTTGAAATGTTTGCTCAGGCTCAGATTCTCGGTGGTAGTGATTATCGTTACTTTGAACGTTTTATTTCCGTAGCTATTATTTATTGGGGTGTTAGTATTATTATTGAACAAGTTGGTCGTCTTATCGAAAAGAAAATGGAGATTGTTTCTCCTGATCACATTGTTAAGGATCAAGCTGTGGAAGGAGGTGTGCGTTAATGATTCGCATTTCCAATTTAACCAAGGAATTTTCTGGACAAAAAGTCTTAGATGGTCTGAATCTGGATATTGAAAAGGGAGAAGTTGTAGCCCTTGTCGGTGCTTCTGGTGCTGGGAAATCAACCTTTTTACGCAGTATGAATTACCTAGAGCAGCCTGATTCAGGCAGCATTGAAATTGATGATTTTAAGATTAATTTCGATACTATTAGCAAAGAAGAGATTTTAACTTTGCGTCGTAAATTAGCCATGGTTTTCCAACAGTTTAACCTTTTTGAGCGTCGAACAGCGCTTGATAATGTTAAAGAAGGTCTTAAGATTGTTAAGAAATTGCCAGATGATGAAGCAACTAAAATTGCTAAAGAAGAATTAGCCAAGGTTGGACTTTCTGATCGGGAAAATCATTATCCGCGCCATCTTTCAGGAGGTCAAAAGCAACGTGTTGCTTTGGCTCGTGCTCTGGCCATGAAACCAGATGTTCTTTTGCTTGATGAACCAACTTCAGCGCTAGATCCAGAACTTGTTGGTGAAGTCGAAAAGTCAATTGCTGATGCTGCTAAATCAGGTCAAACCATGGTATTGGTTAGTCATGATATGAGCTTTGTTCGTCAAGTAGCGGATAAAGTTCTATTTCTTGAAAAGGGACATATTCTTGAGCAGGGAACGCCGGATCAACTTTTTAATCATCCTCAAGAAAAACGCACAGAAGAATTTTTTGCTAGTTACAAAAAAACCTTTATTTGATATAATAAGAATGCTCTTAATCAGAGTATTTTTATTTATGGTGGTAATATGTTAGTAGAGATTTTTAATTTGTATATTCAAGGTCTTCTTATGTCTGCTTTGGCAGTTATTTTAGTTAGTGCGGGTTGGATTCTTTATCGTGCTATTAGAAAAAAAGATAAGACTTCTAAAGAGCGTTTAACAATTTTATATGAAGCTTTATTGATAGATTTGGTCACCATTCCTATTTTGTCTTTTGCTTTTATGGCTATTATTCTAATGTTCAAAGCATAAAATTGGTAAATTTTATAAAATTGATTTAGAATGAAAGAACAAAAAAAGAAGGAAAGTAAGATATGTACGATACAATTATTATTGGCTCAGGTCCTGCTGGCATGACAGCTGCCCTCTATGCTGCTAGAAGCAATCTCAAAGTTGCTGTAATAGAACAAGGTGCGCCCGGCGGTCAAATGAATAATACCTCTGATATTGAAAATTATCCCGGTTATGACTTGATTTCTGGACCAGAACTATCAATGAAAATGCATGAACCACTTGAAAAATTTGGTGTTGAAAATCTCTATGGTATTGTAACCGCTGTTGAAGATCATGGTAATTTCAAGAAGGTCCTTACGGATGACAATAGCTATGAAACCAAAACTGTTATCATTGCTACAGGTGCTAAACACCGCCCTCTTGCTGTCGCTGGTGAAGAAACCTATAATAGTCGCGGTGTTTCTTACTGTGCTGTTTGTGATGGTGCTTTTTTCCGCGGCCAGGACTTGTTAGTTGTTGGTGGTGGCGATTCAGCCGTTGAGGAAGCTCTTTTCTTAACCAGATTTGCCAACAAAGTTACTATTGTCCATCGCCGTGATGAACTGCGTGCGCAAAAAGTATTGCAAGAACGTGCCTTTGCCAATGATAAAGTAGACTTTATCTGGGATTCTGTTGTTAAAGAAATCAAAGGGAATGATCTTAAGGTAACCAATGTTGATATTGAAAATGTCAAAACAGGTCAAGTAAACAATTATGCCTTTGGTGGTGTCTTTATCTATGTTGGCTTAGATCCTGTCTCAAGTATGGTTAAGGAATTAGATATCACAGATGAAGCTGGTTGGATTCCAACAGATGATCATATGAAGACGAAAGCAGCAGGCGTTTTTGCTATCGGTGATGTCCGCCAAAAAGATCTTCGTCAAATTACGACAGCTGTTGGCGATGGTGCCGTAGCAGCTCAAGAAGCCTATCAATATATTGTCAATAACTATTAAGGATTTGAAAATAAATCAAACAATGTCAAAGGTTAGGACAGTAAAGTGTGTCTCAAAAGTTAGATAACTACTCTAACATACAACTTTATCCTAACCTTTTTTGCTTATAAATAGAAAAATAATAAGTTGAA
This sequence comes from Streptococcus mutans, assembly GCF_006739205.1. Lineage (NCBI taxonomy): Bacteria > Bacillati > Bacillota > Bacilli > Lactobacillales > Streptococcaceae > Streptococcus > Streptococcus mutans. The sequence continues at coordinate 1,621,079 of NZ_AP019720.1, read as the reverse complement.
TTTAAATTTGAGTTTCATTAAATTTATTTTTACTCCTTTTTAATTGTCTAATTACCTTAGCGTTTTTGTGTTATAATAGTAACAATAAACATAATTGAACACGAGCTGCGATCTGTGTCAAAAAGACAGCTTCTCCTAGAGTCCTGAAACTCTTCACGAACCTCCTATTTTGCCTTTGCTCGCAATGCTCTTTGTATCTTAATAATTGAACACGGGCTAAAAGCGTCGAGAAAAAGATAGCCTGCCTTATGTGCAAGCGCACGGTGTCAGCCTCCTATTTTCTTCTCGTTTTCTTAACGCCCTTTGTATCTTAATAAAAAAGGAGATAATGTATGTATAAGGATGATAGTTTAACCTTACATACAGATTTGTATCAAATCAATATGATGCAGGTCTATTTCAACCAAGGGATTCATAACAAAAGAGCTGTTTTTGAAGTCTTCTTTCGTAAGGAACCTTTTGCAAATGGTTATGCTGTTTTTGCAGGTTTAGAGCGAATGATTGCTTATTTGCAAGGACTGAGTTTTTCTGAAACAGACATTGCTTATCTAGAGGAATTAGGTTATCCTGCAGATTTTGTTGCCTATCTAAAAGAGTTTAAATTAGAATTGAGTGTTAAATCTGCTAAGGAAGGAGATTTAGTCTTTGCCAATGAGCCGATTGTTCAAATTGAAGGACCGCTTGCTCAATGTCAATTAGTTGAAACAGCCATTTTAAATATTGTTAATTTTCAAACCCTCATTGCGACAAAAGCTGCTCGCATTCGTTCTGTTATTGAGAATGAGCCGCTTTTGGAATTTGGTACGCGCCGTGCTCAAGAGATGGATGCAGCTATTTGGGGAACGCGCGCAGCAGTTATTGGTGGTGCTAACGCTACCAGCAATGTTCGTGCAGGAAAACTCTTTGGTATTCCCGTTTCAGGTACGCATGCGCATGCCCTTGTCCAAGCTTATGGTAATGACTATGATGCCTTTATGGCCTATGCTGGAACGCATAAAGACTGTGTCTTTTTAGTAGATACTTATGATACGCTGCGTTTGGGAGTGCCTGCGGCCATTCGTGTGGCTAATGAATTGGGTGATAAGATTAATTTCCTAGGAGTGCGCATTGATTCAGGAGACATGGCTTATCTTTCTAAAAAAGTTCGTAAATTGTTAGATGAAGCTGGCTATCCCCATGCTAAAATTTATGCTTCGAATGATCTTGATGAAAATACCATTCTCAATCTGAAAATGCAAAAAGCTAAAATTGATATTTGGGGCGTAGGAACAAAACTGATTACAGCTTACGATCAACCAGCTTTGGGGGCTGTTTATAAGATTGTTTCCATTGAAGATGATAATGGTGTGATGCAAGATACCATTAAACTCTCTAACAATGCAGAAAAAGTATCAACGCCCGGTAAGAAACAAGTTTGGCGCATCACCAGTCGTGCTAAAGGAAAATCAGAAGGCGACTACATTACCTTCACAGATACAGATGTCAATTCTTTGGATGAAATTGACATGTTCCATCCAACTTATACTTACATTAATAAAAAAATTCGCGATTTTGATGCCGTACCGCTTTTAGTTGATATTTTTGACCAAGGGAAATTAGTTTATACTCAGCCAAGTTTATCAGATATTCAAGATTATGCGCGCAGAGAATTTGATAAACTCTGGGATGAGTATAAACGCGTCCTCAATCCACAAGATTATCCGGTTGATCTGGCGCGTGATGTTTGGCAAAATAAGGTGAATCTGATTGATCGTATTCGTAAGGAAGCCTATGAGAAAGGTGACGTTAAATGAGTTTACAAGAAGATATTATTACTCAGTTGGGTGTTAAACCTAAAATTGATGCTCAAGAAGAAATCCGTAAATCCATTGACTTTCTTAAAGCTTACATGAAGAAGCATGGCTTTTTGAAATCTTATGTTTTAGGAATTTCAGGTGGTCAAGATTCCAGTCTTGCTGGTCGTCTAGCGCAACTTGCTATTGAGGAATTACGTCATGAAACGGGTGATAATGGCTATAAATTTATAGCTATCCGTCTGCCTTATGGTGTACAGGCTGACGAAGATGATGCACAACGAGCGCTCAATTTTATTCAGCCTGATGTCAGTCTTGCTATCAATATTAAACCTGCTGTTGATGGGGAAGTCGCTGCCTTAGCAGAGGCTGGAGTTCAAGTTTCTGACTTTAATAAGGGAAATATCAAGGCACGTCAGCGGATGATTAGTCAGTATGCTGTTGCTGGTGAAAATGGCGGAGCTGTCATTGGAACAGATCATGCTGCTGAAAACATTACTGGTTTCTTTACTAAATTTGGCGATGGTGGAGCTGATATTTTACCTTTATATCGTCTCAATAAACGTCAAGGTAAGCAGCTGTTAGCAGAATTAGGAGCTGATAAGGCTCTCTATGAAAAAATTCCAACCGCAGACCTTGAAGAAAATAAACCCGGTATCGCTGATGAAGTTGCCCTTGGCGTGACCTATAATGATATCGACGATTATTTAGAGGGCAAGCAAGTCTCCCCAGTAGCCCAGAAAATAATTGAAAATTGGTGGAACAAAACAGAACATAAACGTCATTTACCGATTTCTATCTTTGATGATTTTTGGAAGTAAATTGAAGAGTTTGGGACAAAAGTCCCAAACTCCTTCAATCTGTGCAACATCAAATGTTTGACGCAGTGGTTTATTGGAAGTTAGATAATTTTATTCAAACAAGGAGAGTCCCATGTCTCAATTAACACAAACATTTACAGATAAATTATTTGCTGATTATGAAGCAAATACTAAATTTCATGCTGTTGAAAATGCTGTAACCCATAACGGTTTATTAAAATCGCTTGAAACACGCCAAAGTCAAGTAGAAAACGATCATGTTTTTTCCATTGATTTGACCAAAGATGAGGTTTCTAACCAAAAAGCTTCTGGACGTTGCTGGATGTTTGCAGCACTCAACACTTTTCGTCACAAACTTATTTCAGACTTCAAGTTGGAAAACTTTGAATTGTCACAAGCCCATACCTTCTTCTGGGATAAATACGAAAAGTCAAACTGGTTCTTAGAACAAGTCATTGCGACAGCGGATGAAGAACTTGCTAGTCGCAAAGTGAAATTTCTGCTTGATACGCCCCAACAAGATGGTGGACAATGGGATATGGTTGTCGCTCTTTTTGAAAAATATGGTGTTGTGCCTAAATCGGTCTATCCAGAATCTATCTCATCAAGTGCTAGCCGTGAATTAAACCAATATCTCAATAAATTGCTGCGCCAAGATGCTCAAATTTTACGCCAAATCCTTGCAGCAGGAGCAGACAGTAAAGCTGTTCAAGCCAAGAAGGAAGAACTTTTACAAGAAATCTTTAATTTTCTTGCGATGAATCTTGGTTTGCCACCACGCCACTTTGATTTTGCCTATCGTGATAAAGATAATCATTATCAATCTGAAAAAAAGATTACACCACGAGCCTTTTATAAAAAATACGTTGGTCTTAATCTGTCAGACTATGTTTCGATTATCAATGCCCCAACGGCGGACAAGCCTTATGGGAAATCTTATACAGTTGACATGTTAGGTAATGTTGTAGGCAGCCCTGCTGTACGCTATCTCAATCTAGAAATGGAACGTTTTAAAGAGTTAGCTATTGCTCAGATGCGGGCTGGCGAAACAGTCTGGTTTGGCTCTGATGTGGGTCAGGTATCCGACCGTCAAAAGGGAATCTTAGCTACTAATACCTATGATTTTAAGGCTGCTATGAATATTGATCTGACACAAGACAAGGCTGGTCGTTTGGACTATAGTGAAAGCCTCATGACCCATGCTATGGTTTTGACTGGTGTTGATTTGGATGAAAATGGCAAAGCTATTAAATGGAAAGTCGAAAATTCATGGGGGGATAAGGTTGGTCAAAAAGGCTACTTTGTTGCTTCAGATGTTTGGATGGATGAATACACTTATCAAATCGTTGTTCGTAAGGAATTTCTTACTGCTGAGGAACTAGCGGCTTATGAAGAGGCACCACAAGTTCTGGCACCTTGGGATCCAATGGGGGCTCTCGCAAAATAAGAACTTACTAGTATAGTTTTGATTTTTGAAAAAGATGACGATGACATATGATATACTTAGATTGGATATTTAAAGGCACACTCTAATACCAAGAGTGTGCCTTTAAAATAATTATTTATGGATTAGAAGATGTCGTAGCATCAGAACTTGATGAAGATGAGTCACTAGACGCTTCTGTAGTTTGATTATTATTTTGATCGTTATTGTTTGAATCAGAAGAAGATGATGAAGAAGATGACGATGAAGTTGCAGGAGCTGCACCATACCTACTATTTGACCCACTTGAACCATTTAGGTAAAGATAACCACCGCTGCGATAGAGACCGTCAGGCATGGTCCAATCAGAATTACCTGAGCTAGAAAGATAAGCCATCATAGTACGATAGACTTGCGCAGCAATTTTCATACTGTCTCCGTAAACAGGCATTAAGCGATTTTTATATCCTGTCCAAACAGCCATTGAATACTGAGGTGTATAACCAACAAAGTTTTCATCTGGAGCAATAGTACCAAGTCCATAAGGATTAATACCAAGTTTTTCAGACATCTCTACCAATTCATTGTCATCATAGTTGGATGTTCCTGTTTTACCTGCTTGATAAAGACCAGGAATAGCAGCCTCAGTACCAGTACCATATGTTAATACTGTTTTTAACATATCTGTCATCATGTAGGCTGTCGTTTCTTTCATCGCACGATTGCCTTTAGCATCATAGGTCTCTGATGTTCCATCCTTAAATTCTATTTTATTGACGTATTGTGGTTCATAATAAGTTCCACCATTAGAAAAAGCAGCATAAGCGGCGGCCATTTTTTCACTGCTGGCACCATACTTTTGTTCTGAACTACTTGTATTACTTGAAATGGCGTTTGAATAACGCATCTCAGGATAATCAATACCGAGACCGCTTAAGAAACCTTTGGCAGTATCTAATCCAGCGGCATCAATAGCTCTGACAGCAGGGACATTACGAGATTGTTGGATAGCCGTTTGGATAGTCATCCAACCATTATAACGATGATCCCAGTCATAGACTTGTGTTGTTGTACCTGGATAATAATAGACCGAGTCATTTAGCATCTGTGCAGTTGTCGTAAAAGCTTCGCTTTCAAGAGCAGGGCCATATGCTGAAATAGGTTTCATGGTTGATCCCCAGTCACGATCAGTTAAGACAGCCTGATTGGTACCAAAAGAAACATTAGTATCTTGATGGCGTCCGCCAAGCTGTGCAATAACTTTACCATTAGTAACATCCATAACAGTAGAAGCAACTTGGAAATTATCATCAGGATAAGCAATATATTCATTTGTATTATAAATGTTCCAGAGATATTGCTGTGCATCGGCATTAACATTTGTATAAACCTTCATGCCTGCTGAAAAGATATCTTGACCAGTACGTTTTTTCACCTCTGAAATAACCTGTTTCAGATAATTATCCATATATTTTGGATAACTAGAAGAGCGTTTCAGTTCTTGCAGGCCATCAGAAATTGGTGTTGCTACTGCAGCATCATATTCTCGTTTTGTAATTTTTTTATGTTTATACATCTGTGACAAAACGGTATTGCGTCTGCTTGTAGCTGCCTTTGGCTGAGCGTAAGGATCATATTGTGTCGGTGCTTGCGGAATACCTGCAAGTGTCGCTAGCTGGGCAATTGATAAGTCTTTAAGATCCTTGCCATAATAAGACTTTGCAGCAGTGCGCATTCCGTAATTCCCATTACCCATGTAAACCTTATTGACATAAAAAGTTAGAATCTCTTCTTTCGTGTATTTTTTCTCCATTTGTAGAGACAGCCAAACTTCTTGAGCTTTACGTTTTAAGGTCTGATCAGACTCTTTAGTAGAGAAATAGGCCAGCTTGATAAGCTGCTGATCAAGAGTGGATCCCCCTTGAGTTGATTTATGAAGTAAATTATTCCAAGCTGCACCAATAATACGATAAATGTCGACACCACGATGTTTAAAGAAACGGTGATCTTCAATAGAGGTAACGGCATTTACTAACTTCATTGGAATATTGTCTGAAGAAATACTTTCGCGCTTTTCAGCACCTAAATCAGCAATCAGATTATTATTGCTATCATAAACCAAGCTAGAATTAGTAGCTTTAAGTTTAGCTTCTGATAATTTAGGAGTACTGCTGACATAATAGGTAAACAGAAGACCTCCAATTATAATGGCTAGAATAATAGCACTTAAGAGAATACCTAGTCCGTATTTTAAAACTGTCATTCCAAAATTTTTGTCAAATTTAAACTCTTTAAAATTTGGTTTTTTAAAGTTAAGGTTTTTTAATTTGGATTTGTCAAATTTAAACTTGTTGAATTTGATTTTAATCACCGCCTAAAATGTTTTTATCAATAATATCTAAGTAAGGAACCTGAGGAAAAGCTGACACATTCACCTGATAACCATTTTTTTTGATATAATCAAGTGGCATGGACTTCCCGCCATTATCAATCCGATAAAAATGGATTAGATGGGAGGCTGGAAGCAAATAGGTCTCCCTAAGTGTGGAAAAATGCAGTAAGACAAAGCAAATACCTTTTTGGTCTAAAACTTGTGACATATGTTTGATCTGATGTGCATGAAAGTTTTTCATGGGAATAGATGTCTTATGTCTGGTCTCTTTTGCTTCAAAATCAATGTAATATCCTTTATAGACTCCTGAGTAGTCGGTTGTTGAAGCCTGCCTAAAATAAGCCTCAACAATTTTAGCACGACTTCGTCTAGGATAATCAACCCTTACAATTTGAATAGGAGTTGGTTTTTTATGGATAACAGCTATTTTTTGTGATAAATAGTAGTTATTTGTCGCATTTATAGCTGCTTCAAAGGACATTCCACGATTGGCAAAATTGATTGTTTTAGATATTTGACTAGGTTTGCTTTGTTTACGAATGAAATGATGAGGATAGTTGACCATAGCTCTCCTAACTCTCCCATAAGTATTCATAATATAAAACACTACTATTATATCATAAAATTGAAAAGGACAACAGTTTATGACGACAATTCTTGTAACGGGTTATAAAAATTTTGAATTGGGAATTTTTCAGGATAAGGATCCTAAAATAACAATTATCAAGAAAGCAATTAAGCGAGACTTCATTCATTTTCTTGAAGAAGGAGTGGATTGGTTTGTTTTTATGGGTAATTTGGGCTTTGAGTACTGGGCTTTAGAGGTTGCTTTAAGTCTCCAAACAGAATATGATATGCAACTGGCTACTATCTTTCCCTTTGAAAATCATGGAGAGCACTGGAGTGAAGCTAATCAGGAAAAGCTCTTTAAATTTAAACAGACAGACTTTGTAAAAAGTAGCTATAAACGTTATCAAAATTCCTATCAATTTAAAAAATATAATCAATTTTTGTTGGAGAATACGGATAGAGCTTACCTATTTTATGATAAAGATAAGGAAACGAATTTAAAATATCTTTATCAAATGATGACAGCTAAGGATAACTATCCTGTGAGCCTGCTTACTTTTGAAGATTTAGATGACATCGTTCAGGACTTTGATTAGAATTGTAATATAAAAGACTTGATTTTTGAAATAATTTTCTGTATGATTAAAAATGATGGAACAGCTGTAAGCTGGTCGAAATGATATGTTTGGAGAGATAAAAGTATGGCAAGTATTATGTACACCCCTAAAGATATTTTTGAACAAGAATTTAAATCTAGCATGCGTGGCTATGATAAAAAAGAAGTTGACGAATTCCTTGACGATATTATTAAGGATTATGAAACCTATATTTCCACAATCGAAGAATTGCGTCAAGAAAATACGCGCTTAAAAGAAGAAGTAAAACAAGCTAAAAAACGTCAAGAGGCCGCTCAAACAACAGTATCTCCAGCAGCTTCTGTAAGTTCTAGTCGTGTGGCGACTACCGCTACAAATTTTGATATTTTAAAACGTATCAGTCGTTTAGAAAAAGAAGTTTTTGGTAAACAAATTACCGAATAGATTAAGAAAACGATGCAATTTTTGGATAATCGCGTGGTAAATATTGCAATTTTATCATGAGGAAAGTCCATGCTAGCACTGGCTGTGATGCCAGTAGTGTTTGTGCTAGACAAAAAAATAAGTCTAGGGATGTGCTTTGCGCATTACGGCGGATAAAATGGCTAAGTCTTTGATAGGCCGGAGTAATTCTGAAAGTGCCACAGTGACGTAGCTTTTATGGAAACATAAAAGGTGGAACGCGGTAAACCCCTCAAGCTAGCAACCCAAACTTTGGTAGGGGCATGGAAAAGCTGGAAAAAGAACGGTCTTTTCTGACTGCATAAGCAGTAGACAGATGATTATCAAAAAAGGTGGTACCTAGTCACCTTTGGAACAAAACATGGCTTATAGAAAATTGCATAATAGGTGAGCTAGCTTTGGCTAGCTTTTATTGTCTTTAGTGAGGAATCATGAAAAAAACTTTCAATTTAGTAGCAACTGCAGCAGCAGGTATTGAAGCTGTTGTCGGTAAAGAATTAAGAAACTTGGGTCTTGATTGTCAAGTAGAAAACGGCAGGGTTCTTTTTAAAGGAAATATTGAGACTATTGCTAAATCCAATCTCTGGCTGCGTTCAGCAGATCGAATCAAAATTGTAGTGGGAGAATTCCCTGCCAGAACATTTGAAGAACTGTTTCAGGGAGTCTATGCTCTTGATTGGGAAAATTATTTGCCTTTGGGCTGCCAATTTCCTGTTGCTAAGGCTAAATCCGTCAAGTCAAAGTTACATAATGAGCCGAGCATACAAGGAATTACGAAAAAGGCCGTTGTCAAGAAATTACAACATTATTTTCATAGACCTGACAGTGTACCTCTGCCAGAAAATGGGCCTGAGTTTAAAATAGAAATCTCTCTCCTTAAAGATCAGGCTAGAGTTATGATCGATACAACAGGACCAAGTCTATTCAAACGTGGTTACCGTACTGAAAAGGGTGGAGCTCCTATCAAAGAGAACATGGCAGCGGCTATTATTCTCTTAAGTAACTGGTTTCCTGATAAGCCTTTTGTTGATCCAACTTGTGGTTCAGGAACCTTTTGTATTGAGGCTGCTATGATTGGTATGAATATTGCACCTGGATTTAATCGTGATTTTGCTTTTGAAGAATGGCCTTGGGTGGATGAGGCACTTGTCACCCGGGTTCGTAATGAGGCAGATGAACAAGCAGACTATGATATTCAACTTGATATTTCAGGCTTTGATTTTGATGGCCGTATGGTAGAAATTGCTCGGAAAAATGCTAGAGAAGTTGGTCTTGAAGATGTTGTCAAATTGAAACAAATGCGTCTTCAAGACTTTAAAACCAATAAAATCAACGGTGTTCTCATTTCAAATCCACCTTATGGGGAAAGATTGCTTGATGACAAAGCAGTTGACATTTTGTATAATGAGATGGGTGAAACATTCGCTCCTTTAAAAACATGGAGTCAGTTTATTTTGACTAATGATACTGATTTTGAACAAAAATTTGGTAGAAAAGCGGATAAAAAGCGTAAGCTTTATAATGGAAGCTTAAAAGTTGATTTATATCAATTTTATGGTCAACGTGTCAAACGTGTGCTTAGATAGAAAGGCGGGAAGTGCGTGTCAGAAAAGGAAAAAAATCCAATAGAAAACAGTGAGAGCAAAGACAGTCTTGATTTTCAAGATGCCAAGGAAATGACAGTTGGTGAAGCAGTTCGTAAAGATTCCGAAATTAAGGCCGGTGTAACTGAAGAAGATAGTGTTCTAGACCGTTATATTAAGCAACATCGTGATGAAGTAACCGCACGGAAATTTGATACTAGCAGTGATGATTTTGAAAGCATTGATACTAGCACACTTGATAATTTTATTAAGCAACAGCGTCAGGAATTAGTTGACACAGGTTTAATTGATCCCATTGAGGAGCCAGAAGAAGAAATACCTTCTGAATCAGCGATTTCTGCTGACACTGCTAAAGAGCAGAGCCTAGAAGATACCATTGTGGCACCAGCTATCAATCCGAATCAGGAGATCTGGAAGAAAGACGAATTTGATGATGTTCCTTTGTCAGATACGCAAGAGACTGCCAAATTAGATACTGAGGAGAAGTCTAGTTTTTTGACTGCTCCAACTTCTGATTTGGATAAGGATGATGTTGGGAATTCTGAAGATTTTGATGAAGATGATGAAACAAAACCGCCTTTTTATAAGCGTAAAAAAGTAATCATGGCATCATTTATTGTTTTACTTTTATTGGCTGCTGGTGCTACATACAGTGTTTATCAATTGAGCCATCACACAGCAAAAACTAAGAGAACAACAAAATCAACGTCAACAAAGAAATCAACAGATTTTACAGCAGCTTCTAAAAGGTTTGAAAAGTCTTATACGGCTTTCTTTGCGGATGCAAAGAGAACAAAGTTAAAAAACAATCAATTTGCTAACTTGCCTAAATTAGAAAAACATTTGAAAAAACTTAAGGACAGCAAATATTATGACGAGGCTAAAAAGAAGTATGAAAGCTTGAAGCGTCAAATTTCAGCGATTAATGCTGTAAATGGGAAATTTAAAACAACTGCCATTCTTAATGGTGATAAAAAAGCAGCTGCTGTTAAAGATAATGCTAATTTTGATGATATTTCAGAAAAGAGCTTAAATACAGGAAATGCTACATTAGATGCCCTTTTGAAATCTGTCATTGCTGATGGACGCAAACAATTAGAAGCTAATAATAAGAAATCAGGAAGCTCAGCTGCTTCATCAAATGCTAACAGCGGTACATCATCAAATACTGAAGGCAGTAATCAAAATGCTCAAGCTCCAGCTGCTGACTCCAATATACCAGCTAATGGCTCATCTGGATCTAATAATACATCTGGTAGCACATCACCAAGTACACCTGCTGCTCCAAATAATGGGACATCAAATGCAGGTGCTTCTGGTTATGGTATTTCCAACTATGATGTTTCTAAGCTGCAACGTGATCGTAGTCGAGTTCCTTATGACCAATCTAAGATTGCTGATAGTAACAATTCAGCTTGGGCCTTTAATGCAGGTATTTTAGAAAAAATAGTAGCTATTTCACAACAACGTGGTTATATTACAGGTAATGACTATATTCTTGAGAAAGTTAATATTATCAATGGTAATGGTTATTACAATATGTTTAAGCCAGATGGGACTTACCTTTTCTCAATTAATTGTAAAACAGGTTATTTTGTGGGAAATGCCGCCGGTCATTCGGATAAATTAGATTATTAAAAAAGAATGAGATGTTTAAAAGTGTTAGAGAGATACTTTGGATTATTTGCTTAAGAAAGACAAACATTGTTATCTTTTCATATTTTAAGACCAAATATTAAATAGGATGAATATCCCTTGACTACTCAGTAGCAGTTAGGGTATCCATCCTATTTTTATTTTACACTAGATGACGCTCAAAAGGATCATCTGAAATGCCTTGTTTTAAAATCAGCTTTGCCCATTCTTTAGCTGAAAAAAGGCTATGATCTTTGTAATTCCCACAGGACTCAATAGTTGTTCCAGAGACATCTTTCCATGAGATTGTATTAGCAATTTCTTCTAAACTTGCTTTGATGACTGTGGCTATTTGGGTTGTTGTATGCTTACCCCACATGATGAGATGAAAACCAGTACGACAGCCAAAAGGGGAACAGTCAATCATCCCGTCAATACGCTGACGAATCAGCTTAGCCAGTAAATGTTCAATAGTATGAAGGCCTGCAGTCGGAATAGAGTCTTCATTAGGCTGTACTAAGCGAATATCAAAATTGGTAATAAGATCGCCTTTAGGTCCAAACTCTTCTGAAATAAGACGGACATAAGGGGCTTTTACAGCAGTGTGGTCAAGTTCAAAGCTTTCAACAGTAACTTCTTTTGTCATAGTAAACTCCTTTTAGTTTTATGATAATCATATCATAATTTAGAAAATGTTGCTGATAATTTTAGATTGTAGAAAATGGCATTTTATGATAAACTATAATTTGGATTTTCTAATCGAAATCCAATAATATTTTGAGGTAAAAGCATGTTAAATATTCTTTTAACTCTTGTTTTCTCCCTCATTGGTTTGGTTATTGGTTATGCAGTTATTTCGGCTCGTTTAAAGAAAGCTAAAGAAACCGCAGAACTGACTCTTTTAAATGCAGAACAAGATGCTGTCAATGCTCGCAGTAAAGCTGAAATGGATGCTGAGCATATCAAAAAAACGGCAGAACGTGAAAGTAAGGCCTATAAAAAGGAACTGCTTATAGAAGCAAAAGAAGAGGCTAGAAAATATCGTGAAGAGATTGAAAAAGAATTTAAGTCTGAAAGACAAGAGCTCAAACAAATGGATGCGCGTTTGACAGAGCGTGCAGCATCTCTTGATCGTAAAGATGAAAATCTAAGCAGCAAAGAACAATTGCTTGATAGTAAAGAGCAAAGTCTATCCGATAAATCTAGGCATATTGATGAGCGTGAACTACAAGTTAAACAATTAGAAGTTAAAAAGGCTGAGGAACTTGAGAAAATAGCGTCCTTAAGTCAAGAACAAGCACGCGGTATTATTCTTTCGGAAACAGAGAAAAATTTAGCACATGATATTGCGAATCGTATTAAAGAAGCAGAGCGTGAAATCAAAGATAGAACGGATAAAACGGCTAAAGATTTGTTAGCTCAAGCTATGCAACGTCTAGCAGGAGATTATGTAGCTGAACAGACCATTACGACAGTTCATCTCCCTGATGATAGCATGAAAGGTCGTATTATCGGCCGCGAAGGTCGTAATATTCGAACGCTTGAGAGCTTGACAGGTATTGATATTATTATTGACGACACACCAGAGGTGGTTGTTTTATCAGGCTTTGATCCTATTCGTCGAGAAATTGCTCGTATGACTTTAGAAGCGCTTATCCAAGATGGCCGTATTCATCCTGCTCGAATTGAAGAATTAGTTGAGAAGAATCGTCTGGAAATGGACAATCGGATTCGTGAATATGGTGAAGCTGCCGCCTTTGAAATTGGTGCTCCCAATCTTCACCCTGATTTGATTAAACTGATGGGACGTTTGCAATTTAGAACGTCTTATGGACAAAATGTTCTTCGTCATTCTGTTGAAGTTGGTAAATTAGCTGGACTTTTGGCCAGTGAGTTAGGTGAAAATGTTGATTTAGCTCGCCGTGCCGGTTTTCTACACGATATTGGAAAAGCTATCGACCGTGAGGTTGAAGGCAGTCATGTTGAGATTGGAACAGAATTTGCTCGTAAATACAAGGAAAATCCTGTTGTGATTAACACTATTGCTAGTCACCATGGTGATGTGGAAGCTCAATCGGTCATTGCTGTTTTAGTTGCTGCTGCTGATGCGCTCAGTTCAGCTCGTCCGGGTGCTCGCAATGAGTCTATGGAAAATTACATCAAACGTCTGCGTGATTTGGAAGAAATAGCAACAAGCTTTGATGGTGTTCAAAATAGCTATGCCTTGCAAGCAGGCCGTGAAATACGCATTATGGTTCAACCAGAAAAACTTTCTGATGATGATGTCACCATTTTAGCTCACAAGGTTCGTGAAAAAATTGAAAACAATTTGGATTATCCAGGTAATATTAAAGTTACAGTCATTCGTGAACTTCGTGCGATTGATTATGCTAAATGAGAAAAGCAGGGGTAGGAACAAAATGTTCCGCCCTTTTATTGTGCAGTGGTTTCCGTTTAACACAGCGGTTGGTCGGAAATCCCTGTCTAATTCCATGAAGGAAAGTTTGTGTCAATACCCAATTAACTTTGCAAAAAGTGAGACGATAAGATCAAAATTAGGAAGTGTGTGGTGCTGTATTTTAATCGGATTGTATCAAGGAATTTAGGCATACTTTTGTTCGCTCCAAAACTTAAAAAAGCTATAAACAGGCTTTGTACGGTATGGGCACTTAAGCTGACTATGCAGTCGTAACGGAACACTTTGTAATGGCTAATAAGGCAGTCTTATTTAGTGAGGAGTATCCGTCATTAACTATTGGAAGAAAGAGATAAAGTTAGGAAAAATTTCTTGATAATCCCTTGGCTTTTTGTTAAACTAGAAACAGAAACTTTAAGGAGCAAGAAATGTCTGAACGTGGTTTATTAATCGTTTTTTCAGGACCTTCTGGTGTTGGTAAGGGAACGGTTAGGCAGGAAATTTTTTCAACACCTGACCATCAATTTGAATATTCTGTTTCCATGACAACGCGTCCGCAAAGGTTGGGTGAAATTGATGGTGTTGATTACTTCTTTCGGACACGTGAGGAGTTTGAAGAACTCATTAAACAAGGCCAAATGTTAGAGTATGCTGAGTATGTTGGTAATTATTATGGCACACCTTTAACGTATGTAAATGAAACATTAGATAAAGGAATTGATGTCTTTCTTGAAATCGAGGTACAAGGCGCTCTTCAAGTTAAACAAAAGGTTCCAGACGGTGTTTTTATTTTCTTAACGCCACCGGATTTAGCAGAATTAAAGGATCGATTAGTTGGACGTGGAACAGACAGTCAGGAAGTAATTGCTCAACGCATTGAACGTGCTAAAGAAGAAATTGCCCTAATGCGCGAGTATGACTACGCTGTTGTCAATGATGAAGTAAAACTGGCAGCAGAACGAGTCAAGCATATTATTGAGACGGAGCATTTCCGTGTTGAACGTGTTATTGGCCGTTATCATAAAATGATTAATGAAGAATTGCCTTTACCCCTTAGATAAATTAGAAAAGAGATAAAACTTTTATGATGTTAAAACCATCAATTGATACCTTGTTGGATAAGGTACCATCAAAATATTCGCTGGTTATTTTACAAGCTAAACGTGCACATGAACTTGAATCTGGAGCAACCCCAACTCAAGCCTTCACATCAGTTAAGCCAACTCTTCAAGCACTTGAAGAGATTGAAGCAGGTAATGTCGTTATTCACCCTGATCCAGAAGCTAAACGTGCAGCTGTGAGAGCTAGAGCTGAAGCTGAACGTATTGCGAAAGAAGAGGAAGAACGCAAAATTAAAGAACAAATTGCAAAAGAGAAGGAAGAAGAAGGTGAGAAAATCTAAGGTTGGCATCAATCTTAGATTTTTTCATATTGAGGTAAGCTATGACAAAAATTGCAAAGGTCATTGTAGATGTGCCCTTAATGCAAACAGATAAGCCCTTTTCTTATAAAATTCCAGAGGCATTATTATCAGTGATTACAGCAGGTTCACGTGTTCATGTTCCTTTTGGTAAAGGAAATCGATTATTACAAGGGTTTGTAGTAAGTGTAGATAGTGGATCAGCTCAGCATTTAAAAACAATTATTGACGTTTTAGATGTGGAACCGGTGCTTAATCAGGAGCAGTTGGAATTAGCAGATCAAATGCGTAAAACGGTTTTTTCTTATAAGATTTCTATTTTGAAATCAATGATTCCAAATCTCTTAAATTCTAATTATGATCGTTTGCTGAAACCTAAAAAAGGGCTATCTCAGGAAGAAAAGGCCTTAATTTTTGCTGGTAAAAAACAGATAAATTTTTCGCAACTGAATCAAGAAATACAGACTAAAAGTTTAAGCTTGATACAGGCTGGTAAAATTGATATAGAATATTTAGCCAAGGATAGAAAGACAATTAAAACGCAAAAATGTTATGATGTTAATCTTGAAAAGTTATCTCATCTTCTTATCAATAAGCGAGCTAAAAAGCGGCAAGAACTGAAAGATTATCTTGCTAATCATCCGCAGCCCGGTCCTCTTTCGGATCTGTATCGGCTTTTTTCAAGAGAGGTTGTTCATTATTTTATAAAAGAAGCTGTTCTCAATATTTCACAAGTAGAAGTGAATCGTACCCAAAGCTATTTTGAAAATATTATTCAATCTGATTTTCTTGATTTAAACCCAGAACAGCAAACAGCAGTAGAGCAAATAACAGCTGCTATTGGTTCTTCTAATAAGCCTTATCTGCTTGAAGGAATTACAGGAAGCGGAAAAACAGAGGTTTATCTCCATGTTATTGATCAGACTTTGAAATTAGGTAAAACAGCCATTGTTCTAGTTCCTGAGATTTCGTTAACACCTCAGATGACTAGTCGCTTTATTTCTCGCTTTGGCAGTCAAGTTGCTATCATGCATTCGGGCTTGTCTGATGGTGAAAAATTCGATGAGTGGCGTAAAATGAAATCCAATCAAGCTAAAGTTGTTGTTGGAGCGCGCTCAGCTATTTTCTCTCCTTTAAAAAATATTGGTGCTATCATTATTGATGAAGAGCACGAGGCAACTTATAAACAAGAGTCTAGTCCACGCTATCATGCGCGGGAGGTGGCACTATTGCGTGCCCAATATCATCAGGCAGTTTTAGTCTTAGGCAGTGCGACGCCATCTATTGAGAGCCGAGCGCGAGCCAGCCGTGGTGTTTATAACTTCCTGCAGCTAAGTCAAAGGGCCAATCCTCAAGCACACATTCCCAAGGTAAAAATTGTAGATTTTCGTGATTATATCGGTCAGCAAAAAGTGAGTAATTTAACACCTGTTCTGCTAGATAAAATTAAAGATCGTCTAATAAAAAAGGAACAGGTCGTTCTTATGCTTAATCGTCGCGGGTATTCTAGTTTTATTATGTGCCGTGACTGCGGTTATGTTGATAACTGTCCTAATTGTGATATCTCCTTAACTTTACACATGGATACCAAAACAATGAATTGTCACTATTGTGGCTTTTTAAAAGGAATTCCTTACAACTGTCCTAATTGTCAAAGTCGGCAAATTCGTTATTATGGAACGGGAACGCAAAAAGCTTATGATGAATTAAAACAAGTTTTGCCAGAAGCACGCATTTTACGGATGGATGTTGATACAACCAAAAGAAAGGGAGCGCATGAGAAGATTCTGACGAAATTTGGTCGTCATGAAGCTGATATTCTTTTAGGAACGCAAATGATTGCCAAAGGACTTGATTTTCCTAATGTTACTTTGGTTGGTGTATTAAATGCAGATACTTCACTTAATTTGCCGGATTTTCGCTCAAGTGAGCGTACTTTTCAACTTTTAACACAGGTGGCAGGACGCGCAGGCCGTGCAAATAAACCGGGTGAGGTTTTGATTCAAACCTATAATCCTAATCATTATGCTATTCAGTTGGCAAGGGAACAGGACTATGAAGCTTTTTATCGCTACGAAATGAGAATTCGTAAGGCACTTTCCTACCCACCCTACTATTTCACAGTTGGCTTAACTCTATCACATAAAGATGAGCAAGAGGTTATCAAAAAATCTTATGAGATAGTGACGTTGATCAAGGAAGGACTGACAGATAAGATTAAAATATTGGGTCCAACACCCAAACCTGTCGCTAGGACGCATAATCTTTATCATTATCAAATTATCATTAAGTATCGTTTTGAAGACCAGTTGGAGATTGTTTTAAATCATATTTTAGATTTAACTCAAGCTAAAGAAAATAAAAAGTTACGTTTGATTATTGATCATGAGCCACAAAGTTTTATGTAAAACACTTTAAACTTGCCAAGTGCTTATGGTAGATTGGTGACACACTAATGAGGTTACAAATGACAAAATTAATTTTTATGGGGACACCTGATTTTTCAGCAACTGTTCTCAAAGGTTTACTAGAGGACAGTCATTATCATGTCTTAGCAGTTGTTACACAGCCAGATCGTGCTGTTGGTCGTAAAAAAGAAATTAAGATGACACCTGTTAAACAACTTGCTTTAGAACATGGTTTAAAGGTTTATCAGCCTGAGAAGTTATCAGGTTCATCGGAAATGGTAGAATTAATGAATTTGGGTGCTGATGGTATTGTGACAGCTGCCTTTGGTCAATTTTTACCAATGATATTGATTAATTCTGTTGATTTTGCTGTCAACGTTCACGCATCCTTGCTTCCTAAATATCGCGGTGGGGCACCTATTCATTATGCTATTATCAATGGAGATAAGAAAGCTGGCGTAACCATCATGGAAATGGTCAAAGAGATGGACGCTGGGGATATGATTGCAAAGGCTTCAACACCAATTACGGATGCAGATGATGTTGGTACGATGTTTGAAAAGTTAGCTATCATTGGGCGTGACTTACTTTTGCAGACTCTTCCAGGCTATCTGTCTGGTAAAATTGAGCCACAGGCTCAGGATGATAGTCAAGCAACTTTTTCTCCTAATATCAGTTCTCAAGAAGAAAAAATTGATTGGAGCAAATCTGCCCGAGATATTTTCAATCAAGTCCGTGGTATGAATCCTTGGCCAGTTGCTCACACTCTGCTTGATGGTAAACGTTTTAAAATTTATGCTGTTGAAGTCGTTAATGGGGCTGGAAATCCGGGAGAAATCATTGAAAAAACGAAGAAAGCTTTGATTGTAGCTGCAAACCAAGATGCTTTATCATTAAAATTGGTTCAGCCTGCTGGAAAACCTAAAATGTCTATCACTGACTTTTTAAACGGCCTAGGTCAAAAACTTAAAGTGGGTGATTATTTTGGGAAATAAGCAACCAACTGCACGTAGTGGTGCCCTTTTTGTCTTAACTGAAATTTTTGATAAGACTGCCTATAGCAATATCGCTTTAAGGCACTATTTAAGCAAGCACAAACTTTCTCAGGCTGATAGATCCTTACTGACTGAGCTCGTTTATGGGACCTTGACTCGCAAGATTACCTTGGAATGGTATATTGCTCATTATATTGAAGATCGCAATAAATTAGAAACTTGGATCTATTATTTACTAATGCTTAGCCTTTATCAAATTCTTTATTTAGATAAAATTCCTCAGCATGCTATTGTTAATGAAGCTGTTGATCTGGCAAAAAGCAGAAATAGAGGTGCTGAAAAGTTAGTCAATGCTGTGTTAAGGCAGTTTTTACGCCAAAAAAGACCTGACATAACTGTCATTAAACGAAAAAATAAACGTTATTCCATCACCTATTCTGTACCAGTTTGGCTAGTTAAAAAAATGATTAGCCAATTCGGTGAAGATAGGGCAATCAGCATTTTGAAAAGTCTTTTAGTTCGAAGTAAGGCTAGTATTCGTGTGGTTAATCCTGATCAAATAGAAGTGATAGCAAAAGCAACAGGAGCCAAAAAATCGGTTTTATCACCTTGTGGTCTGGTCAAAGCATCAGGTCAGTTTTTTGATAGTG
Source organism: Streptococcus mutans (assembly GCF_006739205.1). Classification (NCBI taxonomy): domain Bacteria; kingdom Bacillati; phylum Bacillota; class Bacilli; order Lactobacillales; family Streptococcaceae; genus Streptococcus; species Streptococcus mutans. Next base: position 1,601,894 of record NZ_AP019720.1, on the reverse strand, counting down.
ATTTATTTAAACAGGGAAAGATCACCATTCAAGATGAGAGTAGTCAGTTAGTAGCGCCCACTTTAGCTATTAAAGGAAATGAGACTGTTCTAGATGCTTGCAGTGCCCCCGGAGGAAAAGCTGTCCATATAGCTTCTTATTTGACGACAGGCCAGATTATAGCACTTGACTTGTATGATCATAAACTAAAATTAATCAAAGATAATGCAGACCGTCTAAAAGCCGCCAATTATATAAAGCCGCAAAAATTAGATGCTAGAAAAGTCCATAAATACTTTGCTAAGGATACATTTGATAAAATTTTAGTTGATGCTCCTTGTTCAGGAATTGGCTTGATTAGGCGTAAACCAGATATTAAGTATAATAAGGATAGTAAGGATTTTACCAGCTTACAAAAAATTCAGTTAGAGATTTTAGATAGTGTTTGCCAAACTATAAAAAAAGGTGGTATAATAACATACAGCACATGTACTATTTTTGCTGAAGAGAATCAGATGGTACTTAAACAATTTTTGGAACAGCATCCAAATTTTGAACAGGTAAAATTAAATCATAAAAAGAAAGATATTGTCGTTGATGGTTGTCTTCTTATTACACCTGAACAATATCTAACAGACGGTTTTTTTATCAGCCAAGTTAAGCGTATTTCGTAAGATTTAGGAGGAGGCTGACCTTGTCAGACAACGAGCATATGAAAATTTCCCTTTTTACAGATATTGGACAGAAGCGTTCTAATAATCAAGATTTTATCAATAAATTTGATAATCGTGCGGGGCATACACTGATTGTATTGGCAGATGGCATGGGCGGTCATCGTGCTGGAAATATAGCCAGTGAGATGACCGTTACTGATTTGGGGCGCGAATGGATTAATACAGACTTAACGGACTTAGGACAAATTCGTGATTGGCTGGTTAATAATATCGAAAAAGTTAATCGTCGGATTTATGAATTGGGTCAAACAGATGATTTTCAAGGTATGGGGACAACTATTGAAGCCTTAGTTATCATTGAAAATAATGTTCTTTTTGCTCATATTGGTGATTCACGAATTAGTTTAATTCACGATGGGGTTTATACGCAATTGACTAGTGATCACTCTCTAGTCAATGAATTAGTTAAGGCTGGCCAAATAACAGAAGAAGAGGCTGCTAGCCACCCTCAAAACAATATTATCACACAATCTATTGGACAAGCTAGTCCAGTTGAACCAGATCTTGGTATTCAAACCTTAGGAGCAAATGATTATCTTTTAGTTAATAGTGATGGTTTGACGAATATGATTTCGAATGAAGCTATTGTTGCTGTTCTAACTGATGAAACAAAGGACTTAGATGAAAAAGCCAAGCATTTGATTCAATTAGCTAATGATGCAGGTGGGCTTGACAATATCACTGTAGCCTTAATTCACGCCGAAAGTGAGGGAGATCAATGATTCAGATTGGCAAATTATTTGCTGGTCGTTATCGGATTCTCCAGTCTATCGGACGAGGTGGGATGGCGGATGTTTATTTAGCTAATGATTTGATTTTAGATAATGAGGAAGTGGCCATTAAGGTTCTACGTACGAATTATCAGACAGATCAGGTTGCTGTGACACGTTTTCAGCGGGAAGCACGTGCCATGGCAGAACTTAATCATCCTAATATTGTAGCCATTCGTGACATTGGAGAAGAAGACGGTCAGCAATTCCTTGCAATGGAATATGTTGATGGCGCCGACTTGAAGAAATACATTCAAGATCACGCTCCTTTATCAAATGCTGAAGTCATTAGAATCATGAAAGAGGTTCTTTCTGCTATGACTCTTGCCCACCAAAAGGGTATTATTCATCGGGATTTAAAACCTCAAAATGTTTTACTGACCAAAGATGGAACGGCTAAAGTAACAGACTTTGGTATTGCTGTGGCTTTTGCTGAAACGAGTTTGACCCAAACCAATTCAATGCTGGGTTCAGTACATTACTTATCTCCTGAACAGGCGCGTGGTTCTAAGGCTACTGTTCAAAGTGATATCTATGCAATGGGGATTATGCTTTTTGAAATGCTGACAGGGCATATTCCCTATGATGGCGATAGTGCTGTTACAATTGCTTTGCAGCATTTTCAAAAGCCTTTACCATCTATTATTGCTGAGAATAAAAATGTCCCTCAAGCTCTTGAAAATGTTGTTATTAAAGCAACAGCTAAACGATTAACGGACCGCTATCATTCAACGCAGGAGATGTTGCAGGATTTAAGAACGTCTCTGCAGCCGAATCGCAGCCGTGAAAGAAAGCTTGTTTTCAGTGATGCTTCAGATACAAAACCACTACCAAAACTGGAACAGGCAGCAGCAAACTCTTTAGCTGCTCAGTCCTTAAAAAATAAAACTTCCAATCAGGATAAAGTAGATCATAAATCTAAGCCTAAAACCAAACCACAACCTAAGCCTAAGAAAAAAAGACATTTTTTAGCTCGTTTCTTTAAAATCTTCTTTATATTAGTTGCCATTGGTATTGCTGTTTTGACCTACCTGGTTCTGACAAAACCGAGTACTGTTTCAGTTCCTGACGTTTCAGGAGATAAATTATCAACGGCCAAGATGATTATTAGAAAATCGGGTCTTAAGGTGGGTGACGTTCAAAAAATTGAGGATGATAACGTTGGTGCTGGAAAGGTCGTAAGAACTAATCCAAGTGCAGGCAGTAAAAAACGTGAAGGTTCTAGTGTTGATATTTTTGTAGCTAGTGCTAAGGGATTTAAGATGGAGGACTATACCGGTCAAGACTACAAGGATGCTATTGATAATTTGACTAATAATTATGGTGTTTCTAGGGACAGTATTGTTCTTAAGGAAGTTTCATCTGATGACTACAGTGGTGGAACTGTTATCGGTCAATCACCAAAACCCGGAAAGACCTATCATCCTAGCAGTGATAAAAAAATAACTCTCAAGGTTGTCAAAGTCACTATGCCAAATCTTAAAAATTCTACTTATGAAGAGGCTGTCAGTACTTTAACAGCTATGGGGATTTCTTCAAGCCGTATAAAAGCTTATGATGCCAGCGATTACTCATCAGAAATTTCATCACCATCATCTTCGTCACTCGTTGTCGGTCAAAGTCCTTATTATGGTAATACTGTCAGTCTGTCATCTAATGATGATATTATCTTGTATGTTTCAACATCAGGTGGCTCTCATTCTGGTTCGTCGTCGTCTGAATCTTCGAACAGTGAAGGAACAACATCAAGCGAAGCCTCGACAGACTCTAGTTCAAGTGCGACGACAACTTCACATTAAATAAAGAAATAGGTAAAACAAGGACTGAGAAGAATCTTCTCAATCCTTGTTTTTATATATCATGGCTCGAACTATTGAATGATATAGGCGGTTAATTATATGATGTTATTAGGTCATCATGTCAATTCAAGTTATGTTTATGATCTGTTGATAATAATGTTATCTAATGCAGATATACTCATATGTTGTAGTTATTATATTTATAAGTTTAAGGTTCTTGCCTCAGCCTCCTTGTTTGAAGAGATAACTTTTTTGTTATCAAACTTGTATCCGTCTAGGATTAAGACTGTATAAGATTGATGTATGATAACTAAGCTATGGCGTCTTTGATATTTGAAAAATTCTCTTTATCTTTAGTGTTATCTGGTCTAGATCAAGGGGTGAAATTTATCCTAAATTTTGATACAATGACTAATAATTGTAGAACTGAAGGAAGCCTTATGCGAAAATTTCAATTTTTTTTGGTTGTTGAAACTATCTTAATTGCTTTAGCTTTTATGACTATTCTGGCGAGTAATCTCTCAAGTTTTATCTTGATTGTGGTTATTACTCTTTTAGCCTTGAGATTTTATCGTTTAGGCAGTCGAAATGACTTTTTATTGACAGCTAGTTTACTTTTACTTTTTCTTATTTTTATGCTCAATCCTTATACAATTGCTGCGGTACTTGTTGGAATCCTTTATGTTATGATTAATCATTTTGCTCAAGTCAAAAAGAAGAATCGCTACGCTTTATTAACCTTGCAAGAAGAAGGTTTAGATGTGACTAAAAAACCACATCAGTGGATTGGTAATGATGAACATGTGGAAACAGATACCTATGCTTTTGATGATATCAATGTTATTCGTCTCAGCGGAAGTGATGTGATTAATCTCAGTCAGGTCATTGTAAGTGAACAAAATAATGTGGTCATGATTCGTAAAGTTTACGGACCTACCAAGATTTTAGTTCCTGTTGATGTCTCAGTTAGTTTGGATGTTAGCAGCATCTATGGCTATGTTCGCTTTTTTGATGCACCAGAATATGATTTGCGCAATGAGGAAATTAGACTGTCTGATCATATAGATGGAAGAACCAAATCTGTAAAAATTATCATCAATGTCATTGCGGGCTTGGTGGAGGTAGAACGTATATGAAAAAAAAGACGATCTTAATGATTTTTTTATACGCGGCAGTTACCATCATTTCCATTGTTTTTGTCATTATTAACAGTCTTAATCTTGATTTGAAAAGTTTGTTAGCTGATTGGCTTGTTCTTGAGCAATTTATTTTATCGCTTCTTGCTGCCTTTATTTCCTTGACTTTTCTTTTACTGTTGGTATGGATGATTTTAGATGATAATAGCAAACGCCACCTCAACCAAAATTTGAAACGCATTCTGCTTAATCAGACCATCACACAGGAAGATGATACCGAATTAGGGAAAAACGTTAATCGCCTTTCTCGTAAAATGCAGCAGTTAACTAATAATTTGCAAAAGACGGAAAATACCTATATTGCCAGCAGTCAGGAAATTGTCAAAAAGGAGAGAAAACGCATTGCTCGAGATTTACATGACACAGTGAGTCAAGAACTGTTTGCCTCTTCTATGATTTTGTCAGGTGTTTCTCATAATCTTGATCAATTGGAAAAAAAACAACTGCAGACACAATTATTAGCTATTGAAGATATGCTCAACAATGCTCAGAATGACTTGCGAGTCCTTTTACTGCATTTGCGTCCTACAGAATTAGAAGGAAAGACACTTTCAGAAGGACTTGCTATGATTCTTAGAGAATTAACTGATAAGAGTAATATTGAGGTTGTTTATAAGGAAGATATTGGGGAACTTCCTAAAACGATTGAAAGCAATTTTTTCCGAATTGCTCAAGAATTTATCAGCAATACTCTTAAACATGCCAAGGCTAGTCGTCTAGAAGTTTATTTGTATCAAACTTCTTCAAAAGTTCAGCTGAAGATGATTGATGATGGTATTGGTTTTGATATGGATGTCGTTCGAGATTTGAGTTACGGCTTGAAAAACATCGAAGATCGCGTTAATGATTTAGCTGGGACAGTAAAGTTTTTAAGTGCTGAAAATAAGGGGGTTGTTATGGATATCCATGTACCAATAATGAAAGGAGATGCTGATGAGTAAAACAAAAGTTATACTGGTTGATGATCATGAAATGGTTCGATTGGGTTTGAAAAGTTTTCTTAATTTACAAGATAATGTAGAAGTTATCGGTGAGGCTAGCAATGGCCGTCAAGGTATTGACTTGGCTTTAAAATTAAAACCAGACGTTGTTGTCATGGACTTGGTTATGCCAGAAATGGATGGTGTAGAAGCCACTCTTGAACTTCTAAAAGATTGGAAAGAAGCCAAAATTCTAGTTTTAACCAGTTATTTAGATAACGAAAAAATTTATCCTGTCATTGAAGCAGGTGCTAAAGGTTATATGTTGAAAACTTCCAGTGCAGCTGAAATTTTGAATGCCATTCAAAAAGTAGCTAAGGGAGATTTAGCGATTGAAACAGAAGTTGATAAGAAAATCAAGGATCATCATAATAATCCTGATTTGCATGAAGATTTAACAGCGCGTGAACGAGACATTTTGGCTTTACTTGCTAAGGGTTATGATAACCAAACGATTGCTGATGAGCTTTTCATTTCTTTGAAGACTGTCAAAACACATGTTTCTAATATCTTATCGAAATTACAAGTTGATGATCGGACCCAAGCCGTTGTCTATGCTTTTCAGCATCATTTAGTGCCACAGGACGAAAATTAGACTCTGTGTTATAATAAAATGGGTTATTCAAAAAAGGAGAACAATGGATCTTAGAATAAAAAACAAAGCCAAAAAAATAAAAGCCGTCTTTTTTGATATTGATGATACCTTACGCATCAAAGATACGGGTTATATGCCTGATTCAATCAAAAAAGTCTTTGAAAGCTTACAAGAAAAGGATATTTTAACTGGTATTGCTTCAGGGAGGGCACCTTACGGTGTTGTTCCAGAAATTCGTCAATTAAATCCAGATTTTTTTGTCACCATTAATGGTTCCTATGTGATTAATCATAAAGGTGAAGAATTATCTAATGATCCAATTCCTAAAGATATTATTGAAAAATATGTTGTTTGGTGCCAAGAAATTGGTATTGAGTATGGTTTTGCTGGTAAAGACAAAGCTGTTGTTTCAAAACGAACAGAGTTGGTTGATAAGGCTCTAGTCCCTGTTTATGGTTTTTGTCCTGTTGAACCCGATTTTTATAAAAATCATGAGGTTTATCATATGTGGACCTTTGAGGATGTGGGTGACAGCTTACAACTTTCAGATGAATTGAAAGAAGATGTCCGTTTGGTACGTTGGCATGAAAATTCTTCAGATGTTATTAAGAATGGTATTTCCAAAGCGTCAGGACTTGCTCATGTTCTAAAAAAAGTCCATTTAAAACCAGAAAATGTTCTTTTCTTTGGTGATGGACCAAATGATATGGAAATATTTGATTATGTTGGTCTCAAAGTTGCCATGGGCAATGGTCATGGTGATTTAAAAGAGAAAGCTGATTTTATTACAAAAAATGTAGAAGAAGATGGCATTTTGTATGCCTTGGAGGAATTAGGTTTGGTAGAAAAAGAATTACAATTTCCACAATTAGATGTGACTAATGATGATGCCCCTATGGCTCTTATCAAAACGAATTATGGCGATTTAAAGGTGAAATTATTCCCTAAACAGGCCCCAAAAACAGTAGCCAATTTTGTTGCTTTAGCTAAGGATGGCTACTATGATGGTGTGATTTTCCACCGTGTTATTAAAGACTTCATGATTCAAGGTGGCGATCCAACTGGTACTGGTATGGGTGGTGAATCCATCTATGGTGAGCGTTTTGAAGATGAATTTTCAGAGGAACTTTACAATCTTCGAGGCGCTCTTTCTATGGCCAATGCAGGTCCAAATACCAATGGGAGTCAATTTTTCATTGTTCAAAATCAGAATCTTCCATATAGCGCTAAAGAATTAGAACGTGGCGGTTGGCCTAAGGAAATTGCAGCAGCCTATGCCGAAAATGGAGGAACACCGCATCTTGACCGCCGTCATAGCGTTTTTGGTCAACTAGTTGATCAAGCTTCTTATGAAGCTCTTGATAATATTGCTAATGTTGATACAGGAGTTGCTGATAAACCTATAGATGACATTGTGATTGAGAGCATCGAGGTGATTGATGATGAAAATAGGGGATAAGCTAAAAGGAAAAATCACAGGAATTAAGCCTTACGGTGCCTTTGTCCAATTAGAAAATGGCTCAATTGGTCTCATCCATATCTCAGAAATCAAAACGGGTTATATTGATAATATTTATCAGACATTATCGGTTGGTCAAGAAGTTCTTGTTCAAGTCGTTGATTATGATGAATATAGTCAAAAAGCCAGTCTTTCTTTGCGAACTTTGGAAGAAGAAAAACATCATTACCAACATCGCCATCGTTTTTCTAATAATCGTTTAAATATTGGTTTTAAACCTTTAGAAGAACATTTACCAATCTGGGTTGAAGAAAATCTTGATTATTTGAAAAAGGATCAAGATGAGAGTGATAATCAAGCTAAGGATTAAGTGTTCGTTAAAAAACTGCATCTTTAAGTTGGACAGAAAAATCCAAAACTTAAAGATGCAGTTTTTTATTTTATATTTTTAAAAATAACAGTCAATGCCATGTTCTAGAAAAACAGATTGGTAATCATAAAGGTCTTCCGGATGAAGAGCTGTGTAGCCGGACATTTCATATTTCCGATTGAGGAATTTGTACTTATTTTCTCCAAATTGATGAAAAGGAAGCAGTTGGACTTTATCTACTTGAATATCATTAAAAAGTTTTGCAAAGTGTTCAGCATCATCTAAGGAATTATTAAAATCAGGAATGACAGGAATTCTCAAAACGATCGTTTTTTTGTGCGTAAAGGCATAATGAATGTTTTGGATGATAAAATTATTATTGACACCAGTTACTTTGCGATGTCGAATAGTATTGTAATGTTTCAAATCAGTATAAATAAAATCAACATATTGAATCAAATCGGTAAATTTTTCATGCTCGGCAAAAGCTGTTGTTTCAATGGCTGTATGGAGTCCTTCTTCTTTGGCACATTTAAGAATGGCCTTGGCAAATTCAAATTGGGCAAAAATTTCACCACCAGACAGCGTGAGACCACCTCCGGATTCCTCATAGAAATCAATATCCTTTTTAACTTCTGATATGATGTCCTCCACTGTTTTTTCTTCCCCTATAATCATTGGTAATTTTGTTTCGGCATCCAGCATTTGTTCGGGTTTATATTTTTGAGATTCAGGATTAGAGCACCAAGGACAGCGTAAGGGACAACCCTTTAAAAACACAGTTGTGCGAATACCAGGGCCATCATGGATGGAAAAATGCTGGATATTAAAGATAATTCCTTTTTCGCTAGTCATATTTTTGCCTTTCTTTTTTTCAACTTATAATCAGTTTATCAGAAAAACGAAACAAAATCAATTACGAACGTAATGCTGTTGGCTTTATTTTTTATATTCTATTTGGTAAAATAAATCTAGAGGTGATTATTATGAAACGTTTAGATGAGATTATTAACTTAGTTTCTCAGGAGAAAAAAATAGATGTTAATACCTTATCTGAAAAATTAGGCGTATCGAAAGTAACTATTCGTAAAGATTTAGATAAATTGGAAAGCAAAGGATTGCTGCATCGTGAGCACGGTTATGCAGTATTAAATAGTGGTGATGACTTAAATGTCAGGCTTTCTTACAACTATAATATCAAAAAGCGTATTGCTGCAAAGGCAGTTGAATTGGTACGTGACAATGAAACCATTATGATTGAATCAGGTTCAACCTGTGCTTTGTTAGCGGAAGCTATTTGTCAAAGTAGACGCAATGTCAAAATTATTACCAATTCTTGTTTTATTGCAACTTACATTCGAAAGTATGATTCTTGTCAAGTGATTTTACTTGGTGGTAATTATCAACCTAATTCTGAAGTAACTGTTGGCCCCTTGCTAAAAGAAATGCTTAAGCTGTTTCATGTTGAAAAGTTGTTTGTAGGAACGGATGGCTTTGACGATGAGTTAGGGTTTATGGGAAAAGACATGATGCGATGTGAAGTTGTTCAATATATGGCTGAATCTGCTGATGAATTGGTTGTCTTAACAGATTCAAGTAAATTTGCTAAGCGTAGTTTGGTCAATCAATTTACTTTGAGTCAAGTTTCGCAAGTCATAACAGATTCTGCCATTTCAGAAGCAAGACGTGAGCATTTAATAGCTAATCATATTAATCTAAAATTGGTCAATTAAAGCATGATATGAGACGGTTGTGAATAACAAGAAAAAACAGTTATTCGTAAGGAGACATGTCTTTATGATATTGACTGTAAATTCTTAATAAAAGGTAAAATTGGATCAGTATTTTCATTTGTAAAAACTGGTCTTTTTCTTTAAATACAGACTGTCTTTTATGAAAAATGGTTGCATTTTATTAAAATTGGTGTTATTATAACTTCGAAAGAAAATATAATTATTACGAACATAAAAAAGGAGAAGGAGAATGGTAATTCCGCTTTTAACTCAAAAGTACACAAATGATGTTCAAAAGAATTCTCAAAAACACTTTGGTTATTTGACGGAACGCATGTACAGTTATCGTGATAAGGTACTTGATAAAAAGCCTTATATTGATGCCGAACGTGCCATACTTGCTACAGAAGCCTATAAAGAACATCAAGAAAAACCAAATGTCCTTAAGAGGGCTTACATGCTTAAAAACATTTTAGAAAAAATGTCGCTCTATATTGATGATGAGACGATGATTGTTGGAAATCAAGCTTCTAGTGATAAAGATGCTCCAATCTTTCCGGAATATACACTCGAATTTGTTTTGAATGAATTGGACCTCTTTGAAAAGCGTGACGGTGACGTTTTCTATATCACAGAAGAAACCAAAAAGCAGATTCGTGACATTGCCCCTTTTTGGGAAAATAATAACTTGCGTGCTCGTGCAGGTGCGATGCTCCCAGATGAAGTACAGGTCTATATGGAAACAGGCTTCTTTGGTATGGAAGGCAAGATGAATTCTGGTGATGCTCATTTAGCAGTCAATTATCAAAAGTTGCTGGAATTGGGACTTGTCGGTTTTGAAGAACGGACACGTGAAGCTAAGGCCGATCTTGACTTAACAGACCCAGCTAGTATCGATAAATATCATTTTTATGATTCTATTTTAGTGACAATTGACGCAGTCAAAACTTATGCCCAACGTTTTGTAACTTTAGCTAAAGAGATGGCAGAAACTGCAGCGGCTAAGCGCCGAAGAGAATTACTGGAGATTGCAGCCATTTGTGAACGGGTGCCTTATTATCCAGCACGCACCTTTGCAGAAGCTGTGCAATCGGTTTGGTTCATCCAATGTATTTTGCAAATTGAATCAAACGGTCATTCCCTTTCTTACGGGCGTTTCGATCAATACATGTATCCTTATGTTAAAGCAGATTTAGAAGCAGGTCGTGAAACGGAAGACTCCATTGTTGAACGTTTGACCAATTTATGGATTAAGACACTTACCATCAACAAGGTTCGCAGTCAAGCACATACTTTTTCATCTGCTGGCTCACCGCTTTATCAAAATGTCACTGTTGGAGGTCAGACGCGCGCTAAGAAGGATGCAGTTAATCCTTTATCTTTCCTTGTTTTGAAATCTGTTGCGCAGACACATTTACCACAGCCAAATTTGACGGTTCGTTATCATGCTGGTCTCAACCCTGATTTTATGAATGAGGCGATTGAGGTCATGAAACTTGGTTTTGGGATGCCGGCCTTTAACAATGATGAAATTATTATTCCATCATTCATCGCTAAGGGTGTGGCAGAAGAAGACGCTTACGATTACTCAGCAATCGGCTGTGTTGAAACGGCTGTTCCTGGCAAATGGGGCTATCGTTGTACGGGTATGAGTTATATGAATTTTCCTAAAATATTGCTTATTACCATGAACAATGGTATTGATCCAGCTTCTGGCAAACGCTTTGCGCCTGAATTTGGGCATTTTGTCGATATGACATCTTACGAAGATCTTAAGTCTGCATGGGATAAGACGCTCCGCTATTTGACGCGTATGAGTGTTATTGTCGAAAACGCTATTGACCTCAGTTTGGAACGGGAAGTTCCAGATATTCTTTGTTCTGCCTTGACAGATGATTGTATTGGTCGTGGCAAACATTTAAAAGAAGGTGGTGCCATTTACGACTATATTTCTGGACTTCAAGTTGGGATTGCTAACCTTTCAGATTCTCTTGCAGCTGTCAAAAAATTAGTTTTTGAAGAAAAACGCTTAACAACAGCTGAACTTTGGGAAGCTTTGCAATCGGATTATGCTGGTGAACGTGGCGAAGAAATTCGTCAAATGCTGATTAATGACGCTCCTAAGTACGGCAATGACAATGATTATGCCGATCAATTGGTATGTGATTGTTACGATGTTTATGTTGATGAAATCGCTAAATATCCAAATACACGCTATGGTCGAGGCCCAATCGGTGGTATTCGTTATTCAGGAACATCATCCATTTCAGCTAATGTTGGTCAAGGACGTGGAACACTAGCAACTCCGGATGGCCGTCATGCAGGGACACCGCTTGCAGAAGGCTGTTCACCATCTCATAATATGGATAAAAACGGTCCAACTTCGGTACTCAAATCAGTATCTAAATTACCAACCGCTGAAATTGTTGGAGGTGTCCTTCTCAATCAAAAAGTAAATCCACAAACCTTATCAAAAGAAGAAGATAAGCAAAAACTCATTGCACTTCTTCGAGCTTTCTTTAATCGTTTACATGGCTATCATATTCAATACAATGTTGTCTCTCGTGAAACTCTGATTGATGCTCAAAAGCACCCTGAGAAACATCGCGATTTGATTGTACGGGTTGCGGGCTACTCAGCCTTCTTCAATGTTCTTTCTAAAGCAACTCAAGACGATATTATCGCTCGTACAGAACATGCACTTTGAGAAAAAGAGGAAAAGAAAATGGAATTTATGCTTGATACACTCAATTTAGCAGACATTGAAAAATGGGCAGCAATCCTACCATTAGCTGGGGTAACTTCCAACCCATCAATTGCTAAAAAAGAAGGAAAAATTGATTTTTTTGAGCAAGTGAAAAGGGTTCGTACCATTATTGGTGAAGAACCAAGTATTCATGCACAAGTGGTTGCGGCAGATGTGGAAGGGATTATTAAAGATGCCCACAAACTTCAAGATGAACTTGGCGGCAATCTCTATGTTAAAGTGCCTGTCTCTCCAACTGGCTTAACAGCGATGAAGCAACTAAAAGAAGAAGGATTTCAAATCACTGCTACGGCTATTTATACAGTTTTTCAAGGCCTTTTAGCCATTGAAGCTGGCGCAGACTATCTTGCCCCTTACTATAATCGTATGGAAAATCTTAATATAGACCCAATTGAGGTGATTGGTCAACTTGCTCAGGCTATTGAGTGTCAACAAGCTTCTGCAAAAATCTTGGCAGCAAGCTTTAAAAATGTTACTCAGGTTGCCAAGGCTTTAGCAGCGGGTGCTAAAGCCGTTACTGCTGGTGCAGATATTTTTGCTGCTGGTTTTGCCAATCCATCCATTCAAAAAGCTGTTGATGATTTTGCAGCAGATTGGGAAAGCACACAAGGACGTCCTTATATTTAAAAAATAAAAGGACTTTACTTTAGAAGGAGGTTTCATGATGAAAATTTTTGCCAGCCCATCACGTTATATTCAGGGTGAAAAAGCTTTATTTGAAAATGCAAAAGCTATTATTAATTTGGGTTCTCATCCTATCCTTTTAACAGACAATGTCGTTTATGATATTGTTGGTAAACGTTTCGAAACTTATCTTAACCAAGAAGGATTGATAGTAGATCGTATAGCCTTTAATGGTGAAGCTTCAATAAACGAAATTGATCGCGTTGTTGCTATAGCTAAAGAAAAGGGAAATGATTTAATTATTGGTCTTGGTGGGGGAAAGACGATTGACAGTGCTAAAGCCATTGCTGATTTATTAGAGATACCTGTTATTATTGCTCCTACAGTTGCCTCGACAGATGCTCCAACATCAGCCTTGTCCGTCATTTATACTGACCAAGGTGCTTTTGAAAAATACATTTTCTATTCCAAAAATCCAGATCTTGTTTTAGTAGATACTGAAGTCATCAGTAAATCTCCAGTTATTCTACTGGCTTCGGGAATTGCAGATGGACTTGCTACTTGGGTAGAAGCAAGAGCTGTGCTTCAAAAAAATGGGCAAACAATGACTGGTGCAGGGCAAACTTTAGCTAGCCTTGCTATTGCCCAAGCCTGTGAGCGTACTTTATTTGCAGATGGTCTACAAGCGCTGGCAGCTTGTGAAGCAAAAGTAGTGACAAGAGCACTTGAAAATGTTATAGAGGCTAATACCTTATTAAGTGGTTTAGGGTTTGAAAGTGCAGGTTTGGCCGCAGCTCACGCTATTCATAACGGTTTTACAGCCTTAACGGGAGATATTCATCATCTGACACATGGTCAAAAAGTTACTTATGGAACCTTAACGCAACTCTTTCTTGAAAATCGTCCAAAAGAAGAAATTGATAAGTATATTCATTTTTATAGAGCAATTGGCATGCCAACGACTTTAGAAGAAATGCACTTGGGAGATGCTGACTATTCTGAACTTCTAAAGATTGGCCAACAAGCTACAATTGAAGGCGAAACGATTCATCAAATGCCATTTGAAATTAAGGCAGGTGATGTTGCCAATGCACTCTTAGCAGTAGATCAGTACACTAGATCATTAAAATAATAAACGAAATATTTACCAATTAATGGCACTGAAGACGAAAAAGAAAAGATTAAATGAAATAACTTTCTGACAAGCAGACAGTGATATAATAAAAGCTTGAGAGAATAATCTGATTCCTAAATGCAAGAGGAATCAGATTATTTTTTGTGTTGGAAAACGTTTGAGGTAGACTAATTTCGCGTTTTTGGGTATAAGAAAGCTCCCTTTCTTGTGTTTTAACGAAGTTTTGTTCTTCGCTGTTTACAGTAAAGGGAGTTATATAAATGATACTCTTTTGTTTTTTTCTTTCTGTGCAACTTTGAAGGTCAGCATGACATAAATGTTACAGGTTTCTTAGTTAAATTCATAAAGTGCGGTTGAAAGATAACGCTCACCATTATCAGGTGCAATAGCCAAGACTTTTTTACCCTTACCGAGTTTTTTAGCGACTTCAAGTGCGGCCCAGACAGCAGCAGAAGCGGAGATGCCAAGTAGGAATCCTTCCTTACCGCCGAAGTAGCGACCAGTAGCCAAAGCATCATCAGATTTAACACGGATAACTTCATCATAAGAATGAGTATCTAATGCAGCTGGGATAAAGCCTGTTGAGATACCTTGGATTTTATGGGGCCCCGGTTTGTCACCTGACAAAACAGCAGATTCATCAGCTTCCAATCCATAGATTTTAATGTCAGGATTGTCTTTTTTAAGGGCACGTGAAATCCCAGTAATCGTACCACCAGTACCAATACCAGCAACGACAGCATCAAGTCCATGTGAACCAAATGCTTCCAGAATCTCAGGACCTGTTGTCAATTCGTGAATTTTTGGATTAGCTGGATTGTCAAATTGCAGAGGCACCCAACCACCAACTTCTTTGGCAATCTCGTGAGCTTTGTCAATGGCACCCTTAGTACCAGCACTTCCTGGTGTCAATACGAGTTTGGCACCGTAAGCTTGTATAATTTTGCGGCGTTCAACGCTCATTGTTTCAGGCATTGTAATAATGACATTGTAACCTTTGGCAGCGCCGACCCATGAAAGTCCAATACCTGTATTACCACTTGTCGGTTCGACAATGGTATCTCCAGATTTGATGAGACCACGTTTTTCAGCATCTTCAATCATGCTTAAAGCAATCCGATCTTTAACGGAAGAACCAGGATTGAAAGCTTCAAGTTTAACATAAACATCAGCTGCATCTTCAGGAACAACATTGTTGAGTTTTACAATAGGTGTATTGCCAATTAATTCAGTAATGTTGTTATAAATTTTTGCCATGATAATACCTCACAAATTTAATATGTTTCCAGTATAGGCTGAAAAATAAGCTTTGTAAAATATAAATTATTTATCACCGTGATAAGGAAATCATATCACGGGAACTTCAATAATTTGATTACCAGCAACATGGCTTTTAAGTTTTCCTTGATAAAACTCAGTAAGTTGGTCAAGGGTGAACTCAATATCTTTCTTATCCACATAAATAGTAGTGTTAACAGTCACTGAAAAATCGGTATCATATTCTTGCAGTTGATGTTCCTTCAAGAAATTAGCAAAGGTCTGATATTGTGGATAGGTTAATTCCAACCGCAAACCTGTCTGCTTTTTGACTTCAACGATTCCTAAAGCTTTGAGCGTATTAGCAGCTCCACCCGAATAAGCTCGGATCAGTCCGCCTGTTCCTAACTTGATGCCACCAAAATAACGTGTTACAACAAGGACAAGGTTTGTCAATTGCTTTTTTTCGAGGACACTTAACATAGGGATGCCTGCAGTTCCACTGGGCTCACCATCGTCACTGGATCGTTTGATATCGCTGTTTTCGCCAATAATCATAGCTGAGCATGAATGTCGTGCCTTGTAATGCTCTTTTTTGATTTGAGTAATAAAATCACGTCCTTCTGCTTCATTAGTGATTCTTTTTGCCTGACAAATAAATCGTGATTTTTTAATAGTTTCTTCAGTGCTGCCGTTTTTGGCGATTGTTCGATAGTTCATAGGAAAAGTGTACACATTTTTTTGAAAAGCTGCAAGTCAATTCTTCTTATTTGTTTACGAATAAGAAAGGTGATGGAGAATTTAGAGAATTATTATGGCCGCCTCTTGACCGAGAATCAAATGAACAGTGATTTGAAAAAGCAAGCTAAAATCTTGCCAGCTATGATAAAAAAACCGCATTACTTTATCTGCAATCGTTGCGGCAGTCAGAACAATCTTGGTAATGCTTTGCCGGATGGATCTATCTACTGTCGAGCTTGTCTTGTCTTTGGACGTCTTACTAACAGGGACAGTCTTTATTATTTTGAGCAAAAGCCTTTTCCAAAGGGTCAGGTCTTAAGGTGGCAAGGGCAATTAACCCCTTTTCAGCAGGAAGTTTCCCGTGGTTTAAAAAAGAGTGTTTGCCATAAGGAAAATATGCTTATTCATGCTGTAACAGGTGCAGGCAAAACGGAGATGATTTATGAAACTCTGGCCAGCATTCTCAATCAAGGGGGTGCGGTTGCACTTGCTAGTCCTCGCATTGATGTCTGCATAGAACTGTATAAACGTTTAAGTCGTGACTTTTCTTGTCCTATCAGTCTTTTGTATGGAGAGTCAGAAGCTTATGAACGCAGTCCATTAGTGATTGCAACCACGCATCAACTTTTGAAATTTTACCGAGCTTTTGATTTGTTAATTATTGATGAAGTAGATGCCTTTCCTTTTGTTGACAATAAGATGCTCTATTATGCTGTAGATCATTGTCTGAAATCAGATGGTGTCAAAGTATTTTTGACTGCAACTTCGACTGACCAATTAGACAAACAGGTTAAGCAAGGGAAGCTAAAAAAACTGCATTTAGCCAGACGATTTCATGCCAATCCCTTAGTTGTTCCCAAGCCAATTTGGTTGAATTTATCTCTTGAAAGATTACAAAGAGGTAAATTACCGCGCTCTTTTTTACAGCAGATAAGAATTCAAAGGCAGATTCAATTCCCTCTTTTGATCTTTTTTCCGAATATTGAAGATGGTTTAACCTTTGCTAAATCACTGCAAACCTATCTTCCAAATGAGAAAATTGATTTTGTTTCCAGCTTGACAACAGATCGTTTAGAAAAAGTCGAAAATTTTAGAAAAGGAAACACACAAATTTTGGTTTCAACAACGATTTTAGAGAGGGGAGTCACTTTTCCTTGTGTAGATGTTTTTGTCATGATGAGCAACCATTATCTGTTCACCAAAAGTTCTCTGGTACAGATTGCTGGTCGTGTGGGACGCTCTGCCGATAGACCAGATGGAAAATTACTTTTCTTTCATAATGGAATGAACAGAGCCATGAAAAAGGCCATTATGGAAATCAAGACTATGAACAAAAAAGGAGGTTTTGCATGAACTGTCTCATTTGTCACTTGCCTTTTGAGAGTAAATATTATTTCTATTCTATTTTCTTCTTGAAAACTTCAAGAGATTTTGTTTGCCCACCTTGCTTTGCGAAATTTCAATTCATATCTGAAAAACATTGCCTAAATTGTTATAAGGAGGGAGAAGGAGATATCTGTCAAGATTGCCACAAATGGCAAAATCTCAAAAAGGAGGTTCATCACAAGGCTCTCTTTTGTTACAATCAAGCTATGAAAGATTATTTCAGTGCTTACAAATTTCAAGGGGATTATCTTTTAAGAAAGGTCTTTATAAAGCCTATTAAAGAAGCCTTAAGAGAGTATACTAATTATACTTTGGTTCCCATTCCACTCAGCTCTTCAAGTTTAGAGAATCGTGGTTTTAATCAAGTGCAAGCTTTTTTAGATGAGGCAAAATTGTCTTATCATGATTTATTAGGCAAAGAAGATGGTAGTGTAAAACAATCAAGTAAAACACGTCAAGAACGCCTAAAGACTCAACAAAACTTTTATTTAAGGAAACATAAAGAATTACCTGATAAAGTGATGCTAGTTGATGATATCTATACAACGGGTATGACAATTCAATTGGCCAGTCAATTATTGCGTGAAAATGGTGTGAAAACAATAAAATCCTTTTCTTTAGCAAGGTAATAAAAAACTTGCAAATTTTCATGAAAGCGATATAATAATAATGAAGAAAGCGCTTAAGCGCGAGAAAAGAGGTAACTTATGATTAAATATAGTATTCGTGGTGAAAACATCGAGGTAACAGATGCAATCCGTAACTATGTTGAGTCTAAACTCAAGAAGATTGAAAAGTATTTCAATGCTGAACAAGAGTTGGATGCACGTATCAATCTGAAAGTATATCGTGAGAAAACAGCTAAAGTTGAAGTCACTATTCCTCTTGCTCCCGTTACTCTTCGTGCAGAGGATGTTTCACAAGATATGTATGGTTCTATTGATTTAGTTGTTGATAAGATTGAACGTCAGATTCGTAAAAATAAAACTAAAATTGCTAAGAAGCATCGTGAAAAGAAACCAGCGGCACATGTCTTTACAGCTGAATTTGAAGCAGAAGAGATGGAAGAGGCTCCAGCTATAAAGGTTGTCAGAACCAAAAACATTACTTTAAAACCTATGGATATCGAAGAGGCTCGTTTACAAATGGATCTCTTAGGTCACGATTTCTTCATCTACACAGATGCTAATGATAATACAACAAATGTTCTCTATCGTCGTGAAGATGGTAATTTGGGTCTTATTGAAGCAAAATAATAGAATTAATACTAATAAGTCAATTCATTAAGTGGGTTGGCTTTTTTTATAGCCTTGTCAGAGTAAGTTTCCCATGCTATAATTATTTTGTAATATTTTTAATATTCAGAGAAGGAGATTGAAATGAATAAAGAGGATTGGTTGGATTATTTTGAAGCCATTAATGGTCGTGAGCCGTCTGCTAAAGAGATTGCAGAGGCTTTAGCCACAGGAGAATTTCAAGATGACGCTACTACAGACGTAGCTTTTGAAGAAAGCAGTAGTAACGACACGGTTGCTGAAGTTGTAGAAGAAAAAGAAGCTTCATCAATTGAGACTGATCCGATAGCTTATCCTAAAGAACAAATGCCCCTTGCTCATTCAAATAACACTGCTAACTCTAAGCAGCAGGTAGAACAGTTAAAAGAAAAGGGGAAAAATTATTTAAGTTGGTTTTTAGAAGGTTTGAAGCATCCTGTTGCCGAGTCTTCAAATAGTCAATTTATTTATGGTTTAATCACACTCTTTCTTGCTGCTGTTCTTTTAGCAGCTGGTCTGGTCAATTATATCAATAGAATCTTTACTTCTATTATTAATATGACAGTCAGTGGTGAGAGTCTGAAGCTCAAAGAACCAGAGACTTTTTCTATGATTGAAGATGCCATTCGTACCAATTTTGGTTTTAGTAAAGTCATTGTTGTGACTCTCATTATTTTCCTTGCTTATGCCATTTTGGCTGTTTTGCCAGCATTCATTAACAAATTTGCTTCAAAATCTCAAGAGAATGTGACGGAATTGTTAGGAAAATATGTTGCTTATACACCATTGTTAGCAGTCGTTAATTTTCTAATTTTAGTTGTCAGTTTTTTCACATCAGATAAATTAGTGGTTTCAAGTAAATATGCCTATCAAATTGCATCTTCATTTGAAACAGTTGCTTCTAGTCCTTCTGAAGGTTTGTCTTCTGTTTCTCGTTTAATCAAAGAAGTTCCAGCCATTCATTCTATTCAAACAGTATGTGTTTATTTAACGATTTTAAGTATTATTAGTTTAGCTGTTTTATTGGTAGCTTTCTTAAAAAATATCAAGGTTTCTATTGGAACTTTAAATAATTTCTATGTTACGTTGATATCATTTCTTGTTTTTATCTTAATTATTTTCTTTATGGATAAATCGCTGCTATCAAATCTTTTACATGGATTAGATAGCCTCAAAGACTCTCTAGCAAAATTATTTTAGAACTGATTAGGATGAAATTATGGCAAGTAAAGAAAAATGGACAGAATTATTTGAAAAAGTTATTGGACGCAAACCAACTCCGCAAGAATTTCTTGAAGGAAAGAAGGGTTTCTTTGATTTAAAAGAAATTAAAAAAATTGCAGGAGTTGATAAAGCAGATGATTTGCAAGAAACATCTTCAGATATTAAGCAAGCAATTTTAGGTAATTCTATTACAGCAGTAAAGCCAGATAATGAGTCTTCAAAAGAGGAGACAAAATCTACAGATAAGCCAGTTTCTACTGAAGTGGATAAATCACCTAAGCAATTATGGGTAGAAGCTTTTGAAAAAACTATTGGACGTCAGCCAACCCCTGAAGAATTTATAAGTGGTAGAAATCAAGATTTTGATTTAGCTAAAATAAGTCAATTGGTTGAAAAAGAGTCAGTTAGTAAAACATCAAATTTAGCTAAAGCACCTTTCACAAAAGGTAAAAAAATCCTAATCACACTTGGTCTGGTTTGCTTGTTAGCACTTGTTGTCGGTTATATTTATGGAAATCAGTATTTTTCTCGTGAAGCAGTTGCACAGAGATATTTGAAAGTTGCTAATAGTAATTTTGATAAAGCTTTAGAATTTGAAGTGTGGAGCGATACGGAAAAGCCAATCAAAAAATCGGAATTAACCTATAGAAATTCTAAAGAAACCAGAACAGTCACAATGGATAAGCTTACCTCTGATGCTAGTCAGATGAAAAAAGTAGGCAATAAGTTTCTCATTTTCCCTGATTGGCGTGTAGCTATCAAACCAGCCTCAGCAAAAATTTCAATTAATACAAAGGGACTTGAATTATTTATTAATGATAAAAGGGTCACAAAAGCGGACAGTGATTCTTTTAGTCAAACAATATCTCGCTTATATCCTGGAACCTATAACTTTGTTGCTAAAGGAAATATATCTGGACAAAAGGTTGAAGTTTCATCAGAAGAAAAGCTTACCAACCATTCAACGATTAACTTAAATGTTAAATATCTTAGTTTCAAAGTAAATAGTAATCTAACAGACGGCGATTTATATGTAGGCAGTCGCAAAATTGGAACGTTAAAAGATGGCAAATATAATGTGACTAAGCTTGCTGTTACAGATACCTCAAAAATTTACGTTCAAAAATCATTTTCTGGCAAAGCAACATTAAAATCTGAGGTACAATCGATAGAAGACGTTTATGATGGGGATACCATTAGTTTGGATGCTAAGGGAGTTCTTGACCGTGATACCGCAGATTCATTGATTACACAAGCCTATTACAAATTGGATTCCTATGCTTCTTCTCATACAACACCTGATGATTTAGATGACATTTTTACGAGCGGTAATCATAACAATTTCTATTTAGATGTAAAAAATACTATAGATACTAATACGACCAATGCTAAAAATCGCAGTGCGGATTCAATTAACTTTAGTGATGTAGATGTTACTAAGGTAACACAGACAAGTCCGACAACTTATGCTGTCGAATTTACAGTTGTTTATGATTTCTATTATTCTTATAGTTCTGAGCACAAATCTTCAGGAAGCATTACTCAAAAACTCTCTTGGTCTGCACTTGTTGAATATGTTGGTGACAATAAGAAAAATAGTAGTGATAGTTATTCCTATAACTCTTATGAAGACTATCGCATAACTTCTGACAATGGTAAATCAAGTGTTCTTAGTACAAAAAATACAGTTGACTAAAAAATACTTTAATGGATTTTTCAATGAATCCATTAAAGTATTTTATTTTTCTCTTACCAGTAAATTGTTATTTTTTCCTTTACTGCTTGTTTAATGATACTGGATAGGGATTGGGATGTGAATAATCAATTTCACCATCTACAGAACCTGTAAACATGATAGGTGTTAATTGCCCCCCTTTTAGGATGAAACCAGGCTGCATCTTTCCAAGCCCTCCTATACCTGTAACACCCGGTAAAAGAGCAGCTGAACTACCAGAGACAAACTCCCAAATATAGGTATCTGCCCCGACTTTTCTAACACCACTAACAGTGGCGGTAACGTCATTTATATCAGAAGCAGGATCAAAATTAGCTTGAGCACGCAATTGACCATTTGAAGAAATGGTAAAAGTTATTTCAGATGCTTGTGGACTCGAACCTTTGTAGGTGCCGACTAATTCTTGCGGAATGGGGAGGATCACATTAGGGTTACTTTGTTCTGCTTGTGATTGACTTTGAGTCTGTGCTTGGCTTGTTTGTTCAGTAGCTTTTCGACTACTTGTCATAACAGAAGAAGTGCTTGTTTGTGATTTTTTAGAACTTGCTTTACTTATCTTTAACTTTTCTTGCTGACTGTTTTCTCTTACTGAATGGTGATTAAACAAGAATAAAAATAAGGCGAGCATCAAAGAGATAAGAGCTGTTAGAGCTATTTTGATTTTTTTAGGTGTCATAGTAATAGAAGTCTCCTTTTCTTTTTCTGTAACAATAATATTACGAATATTACGTATTGTCAAGATAAAATGAAATGATTATGTAACATAAAGGTAATGTTTTGTTCCCTAAAATGAATGATTCTATACCATGATATTTGAATTAACAAAAAAAGTTAGTAGTATTGAGAGAGATGCATTGAAATTTATAAAATCAATAGTAATTACAGTAAATCTAAAAAATGTAATATGATATAATAGTCACAGAATTTATTATAAAGGAAATAGAATGTCAGAACAGATAAAATTAGCAAATACTACTTTGCAACCTTTTACTAAATGGACTGGAGGAAAAAGGCAATTACTTCCAATCTTACGCAGTTATATGCCAGAGAAGTATAATTGCTATTTCGAACCTTTTATTGGTGGTGGAGCTCTATTCTTTGATTTGGTTCCAGAAAAAGCTGTTATTAATGATTTTAATGAAGAGTTGATGAATACCTATAGACAAATTAAAAATAATCCTACTGCATTGATTGATCTGTTAACAGAGCATAAAGAAAAAAATAGTAAGGAATATTATTTAAAAGTTAGAGCTGCAGACCGTAATGAAACGATTACAAGAATGTCTGATGTAGAAAGGGCTGCTCGCTTGATGTATATGCTTCGAGTTGACTTTAATGGTTTATATCGTGTTAATTCAAAAAATCAATTTAATGTTCCTTATGGGAAATATAAGAATCCTAAAATTATTGATCGTGAATTAATCTATCAAATAAGTGACTATTTAAATGAAAATGATATTCAGATATTGAATACTAATTTTGAAGAAGCGGTTTCTAATGCTAAAAAAGGGGACTTTGTTTATTTTGATCCTCCCTATATTCCGTTAAATGAAACAAGTTCGTTTACATCTTATACACATGAAGGTTTTACTTATGAAGAACAACTAAGATTAAGAAATGTATTTGAACAGCTGAATAGAAAAGGTATTTATGTGATGCTTTCAAATTCGTCTAGTCCCTTAGCACTTGATTTGTATCAAGATTATAATATTCATTTTGTAGATGCAGTAAGAACAAATGGCGCAAAAACAGAAAGTCGAAAAAAAATCAAAGAAATTATAGTAACTAATTATGATGAATAACGAATATAAGTATGGGGGTATTTTTATGACAAAGCCATACTATTACAAAAATAAAACTATTTTAGTTCATGCTGATACATTTCAATTTTTAGAAAAGATGAAATCTGAAAGTATAGATATGATATTTGCAGATCCGCCATATTTTCTTAGTAATGGAGGTTTTTCTAATTCGGGTGGTCAAGTGGTTTCAGTTGATAAAGGTGATTGGGACAAAGCTGCTTCTCTTGAGGAAAAACATGAATTTAATCGTCGTTGGATAAGACTAGCTAAAAAGGTTTTGAAGTCAAATGGAACTATCTGGATATCAGGAAGTTTGCATAATATTTATTCTGTTGGTATGGCTTTGGAACAAGAAGGATTTAAAATTTTAAATAATATTACCTGGCAGAAAACTAATCCAGTACCAAATCTATCTTGTCGTTATTTCACACATTCAACAGAAACTATTCTGTGGGCACGTAAAAATGATAAAAAATCAAAACATTATTATAATTATGATTTGATGAAAAAAATCAATGATGGTAAGCAGATGAAGGATGTCTGGACGGGAAGTCTAACTAAAAAGTCCGAAAAATGGACTGGGAAACACCCAACTCAAAAGCCAGAATATTTATTAGAACGAATCATCTTGGCCAGCACTAAGAAAGGAGATTATATATTAGATCCTTTTGTCGGGAGTGGTACAACTGGAGTGGTGGCTAAAAAGCTTGGTAGACGATTTATCGGCATTGATTCAGAACGAGAATATTTAAGAATTGCACGTACAAGATTGGAGAGAGTAGATGGTCAATACTGTTGATGACAACTTGAAATATAGTGTGTTTGATTACCTTAATTTATCCTCAGAGGCAAAATTAGAGTTTTTCATGGAGACGCGTTCATCATTGAGTTTTCTTGCTTCTTACTGGTTTGATTTTGATAATGTTAAAGCTAATATTTCAAACTATGATGAGCCAGATTTGTATACTTTGGATTATTTAATTGGAAAATCAGATCAAGAGATTGACAATTTTTTTAAAAAACGCCCCAACTTATTATTGTTAGTCCCTAAACTTTTAGGGATTAGGGATAGTAAATTTGAAAAACCGATTCGAAATAGAATTTTAAAAGTTCAAGATGTCTCAGGTGTTTATACCTTAAATTTTAAAGATATTGATTTGAGTAAACTAGATCTCTATCTTCAATTCATTCATGACAGTGGTTTAGATTGGGTTTTCAAAATTGGATTAAGAAAGTCAGTTCATGATTATGCTGTTGGAGTGGAGGCTGGTATGGACTCTAATGGTCGAAAAAATAGAAGTGGAGATATGGGGGAACTCTATTTGGAAACGGCTTTAAAAAAGATTGCTAAAGAAAAGGCCTGGTTAGCTCATGGGCAGTCAACCCGTAGCAGTATCAAAAATTGGTATGGAATTGATTTGGATAAAAGTTTTGAAAATCGTCGTTTTGACGGGTCATTATTTAATCCTGTAAGGAAGAAATTATATTTATTTGAGGTAAATAATTTCAATTCTAGTGGCTCTAAATCCAAGGCTTCAGCAACCGAATTTAAAGATTTACATGATAGATTCAGTAGAACCAATCATGAGTTCATTTACATTACAGATGGTAAAGGTTGGGATAGTGATAAATCACATTTAATGGAAGCCATGAAATACATTGGTAAAGTTTTTAATTATAAAATGATTGAATCGGATTATTTAAATGATTATCTTGAATAAACTAATTGATATCTTTTGATAGTAGGTTAAAATTTTGATCATTTCATTGGTAAGAATTTAGAATATAATGTAAGGAGAGAAACTAATGACAAACGTAATAATTAATGCTACTGATTACAATGGAAGTGAACCGACTCGACCTTGTCCTCACTGTAAGGAAGAAAAGCCATTAAGTGATTTTGGGTATAGAAATATGGGAGAAGGTAATATTAGAAATCAATCGTGGTGTAAAACTTGTAGGAGTAATCATAAGTCATCAAATTCATAAGCAATTATTCCTCTTTTGCTAATGTTATCTAAATCAAAAAACCAACATCTGAACGTTGGTTTTTTTAGTATATTAAGCAAAGAAATAACTTGGCAGTTCTATTTGTTAAGGAAATTTTTGATTATAGGGTTTATAAAAGGTATTGAAATATAAGGTTTTACAAGTATTCTTAAGTGTTTTTATATATAAATACTTAAGAATACTTGTAATTACTTAAAAATCATGTTATTATTAATTTATGAAAAGAGGAAAGTTATGTATCAAGAACAAAGATTGCAAAAAATTTTAGAATTGCTTGATAGGCAAGGACAACTATCTTCGAAAGAGGCTATTGATCTGTTAGCTGTTTCGCGCGATACGATTCGTCGTGATTTTGCTCTTTTGACGGAGAGAAAGCAGGTTTTGCGGACACATGGAGGTATTTTACCTTTGCAGAAATCGCAAACGATTCTTTCTTTTGAAGAGCGTCTTAATAATTTGATGAAAGAGAAAAATGAGATTGCTCAGAAAGCTTACCAATTGATTGTTGAAGGTCAGTTATATTTTTTTGATGTTTCGACATCTGTTCTCAAGCTGGCTCAGCTTATTGATAGAGACATTACGGTTTATTCACATTCTTTGGATAATGCTTTGGTCTTGGCTCAGCATGAAACCGTTGACTTTCATTTGCTAGGCGGTCAGTTTCATCATAAAAATCGTTTCTATTATGCTTTAAATGAAGCGGAATTGTTGAAAGATATTCATTTTGATGTGGCTATTATTGGTGCTGCCGGTCTTAAAGGGGGGCAAGTTTCTTTTGAAGATGAGGCTGATACGTATTTAAAGAAGCTAGTATTAAAGAATGCCAAAGTTAAAGTGCTGCTAGCAGAAGCGGATAAGTTTGCTAAGCACTCCAATTACGTTTTGGCATCTATCAATGACTTTGATTACTTTATTACGGACAAAAAACCGAGTAAAAAGATACGGGCAAATTTATCTGATAAGGTCGAAATTATTTTTTAAAGGGGTTTGTTATGGCAAAGACAATTAAACTGATTTTAAGTGACATTGATGGTACGATTTTAGATAATAACCATCAGGTAGACGCCCATTTGCGTGATACGATTACTGAGTTAAAAAAAGAATCTATTCCATTCGTTTTAGCCTCGGCTAGATCGCCCCATGGAATGTTTCCTATTGCACAAGAGCTTAACTTAGGAGCTAATCCCATTGCTTGTTACAATGGGGCTCTGATTGTTGAGGGAAATAAAGAACATTATCAAACCTTAATTGAACACGGTCTCAGTAAAGCTGATGTTAAAAAAATAGTGGCTTTGATCAAGAAGCAGTTTCCGCATATTTCTATTAATTTTTATTCTGGCGGTGACTGGATTGTTGAAGAGATAGATCAATGGGTGCAGATTGAGGCTGATATTACCAAAGAGAGTCCTGATATTAGGAATTTTGATACCCTGCTTACAGATGACTCTATTCCTATTCACAAACTTCTCTTAATTGCCAATGCACAGGCTATTCAAGAATTCTTTACTTACCTTAAACGAGTGAATTTTGAAGATGCTTCTTTTTACCTTTCGAAAGACAATTATTTAGAAGTCACTTCCCAGTCCGTATCAAAGGAAAATGCCTTACTTGAAATTGCAAAATATTATGATATTTCCCTATCCCAAACGATGGCTATCGGGGATAATTACAATGACATTCCCATGCTTAAACTAGCAGGTTTGGGGGTGGCTATGGCCAATGCACCGCAGGCTGTTAAGAATGAAGCAGATATTGAAACGGTATCGAACAATGACAACGGTGTTTCCAAGGTGATTGAAGATTATGTTTTAATTTAAAACAGAGATCAAGTGGTTTTTGCTGCTTGATTTTTTGTTATAATAGGGGCTATAAGAAAGGAATTGCCATGTCTTTTGAATCTGACTTTTTTAAGAAAAAACGCGTTCGTTTTGAGACCTTATCTGCCTTTGGTTTTGTTAAAATAGGGCAGGACTATCTCTATAAAGAAATTTTTATGGCAGGTGATTTTGAAGCTCAAGTTAAGATTTCTGAGTCTGGACAGGTGTCAGGTCGAGTACTGGATAGGGATACAGATGATGATTATCTTGCACTGCGTGTCGAAAGACAGGTAGGAACTTTTGTTGGTCAGGTTCGACAAGCTTATACAGAAATTTTAAGTCGAATTGCAGATGCTTGTTTTGAAGCTCTGCCTTTTATTAAAAATCAAACCAACCGTTTGGCCCAATATATTGCAAAGAAATATGGTGATGCTTGTGACCATCCTTTTGCCAAGTATCCAGCTTTTTCTTCCTATCGTCATCCGGATAATCACAAATGGTATGCACTGATTATGGCTATTGCGCGTGGTAAGTTGGACTTAGGAAAGGAAGAGTGGGAGAAAGAAGAATTGGATCAGCAGGTAGAAATCATCAATCTCAAGGTGAATCCTGCTGATATGTCTCGTTTACTTACTATTTCTGGTATTTATCCTTCTTATCATATGAACAAGAAATCTTGGATTTCTCTTGTTTTAGATGAGCAGGTTTCTGATAATTTTCTTTTTCCTTTGGTGGACAATAGCAGAGCTTTGACTGCCGGAAAGGCCCTAGGGAATCCTGATGGGCCTGATTACTGGATTATTCCAGCTAATCTTAAATATTATGACATTGATGCCGAATTTGCAAGCTACCAAATAGTTGAATGGCCTCAAAAGGCCAGTATTAAAGCAGGTGATTATCTTTTTATTTACATTACGGCACCAACGCGTGCCTTGCGCTATGCTTGTCGGGTAGTAGAAGCAGGTATAGAAGGATGGCATTCAGATAAAAAAAAGATGAGACTAGAATTGTTGAAAAAATATGATGATGGCAATTTTCCCATCGAGTGTCTCAAAAAATATGGTGTTACCAATATTCGCGGTCCACGTCGCATGACTAAAGAACTCATTAATCAAGTCAAGAAAAGTTTGTAAAAAAGCCTAATAAGAATCGAATTTCAAGATGAAATAATCGAAATCTGGTTCTATAAGGGCTTTTTTAGTTATCAAAAGATGAAAGTAGCTTACTTTTTTGCCATTAAAAGTGGCAAAAATATCTACTACCATTTACTTATCATTCATCTTATACTAATAAGTAAGAAAGGAGTAAGAAATTGATGAAAGAACGTTCTGTCAGTATTTTAAATCGCATTTTAGTGTCAACTTTACCTGTTCAAACAGATAGCTTACAAAAAGAATTTAATGTAAGTTCTAGAACTATAAGAAATGATATTTTAACCATCAATGATTTTTTAACATCAATTCACTTACCAATTATCCAAAGTATTCGTTCACAAGGCTTCTTCCTAACCTTAACTGATGAAGAAGGAAGAAAACTAAAAAGTGAGCTATCAAGCGAGGATAAGTCAGATTATCTTGAAAGAGAGGAGCGTATTTTAGACTTAATACTTGATGCTGCCTTAGGTAAACAGAAGATTTTCTTATATCAAAAAGAAAAGTTTTATAAGGTTTCAAAATCTACGATGGATGAAGATATGAGACAAATTAGACAGCGCTTATCTTTTTACCATATTGATATTGTCAGTCATCCCAAAAAAGGTTTGATCCTAGAAGGAAGTGAAATTTCCATTCGTATCATGCTCTATAGCCTGCTCAGTCCCGAAATCAGTAAGATGGGCATAAATTTTAATTTCCGTA
This sequence comes from Streptococcus mutans, assembly GCF_006739205.1. NCBI lineage: Bacteria > Bacillati > Bacillota > Bacilli > Lactobacillales > Streptococcaceae > Streptococcus > Streptococcus mutans. Next base: position 1,572,651 of record NZ_AP019720.1, on the reverse strand, counting down.
AAAATCGTATCATTAATCATTATATTTCCGCTGACATGATTGGAAAGGTAAATAAGATTTTTGATCAAACTATCTTTTCCATAACTGATGATATTCACAGGACACATTTTATTTTATTGACCTGTGTTTGGCTCTTGAGAGTTAAACAAAAAAGTAGACTGCAAGAAGAAGAATTGCCTAAAGAAGAGTTCCATTATTCTAAGTCTATTGAGGGCTATTTGAAGGCAATTTGTCAAATGTTTACAATAGAGCCTTCAATAGTGGAATGCCAATACATCCATGCTATTTTGCAATCATTCAATACAAAGAATGATGATAGTCCTATTAATTGGGTTCAATTGCAAATTTTAACTATTCAACTGATTGATTTTGTTGAACAAGAAACAGAGATACCTTTTAATATGAAAGATAATATCTTACAACAAGGTTTATATCAGCATATGGTCAGTATGGTCGCCAGAGTCAAAAATAATATTCAGCTAACCAATCCTTTAACAGAAAGAATAAAACAAAGCTATGGCAGTATCTATCAAGCCGTTGCTAAGTTTTCCTTCCATTTAGAAAAATTATTAAAGAGGAAAATTATTGATGATGAAATCGCATTTTTGACAATTTATTTTTCAACAACTCTAAGTGAAATTAATCAGGAAAATAAATATTGGTATCGCGCTGTTGTTGTTTGTAATCATGGAACAGCTACTGGAAAACTGTTAGCGGAGAATTTGAAAGAATTCTTTAATATTGAAGTGTTTGCAATTTTAAATTCTCGAGAAATAGATATTATTGATAAATTAGATGTTGACTTGGTCTTTTCGACAGTTGATATCGATTATAAAGGCAAGCCGGTATTGATTCTGGATTCTATTATCCAAGAGGATACCAAATTACGCATTGGTCATTTTTTACATCTTAACCATAAAGCAAGAAGAGTTACGCAGCAACATGAGGATTACACAAAAGTGTTTTTAGATATTCTCAATTTAATGGAAGAGATTGATGGTAAAGTTGATAAAAAATTGTATGGTGCTGTAGAGGAGATTTTTTTAAAGAATTATTTAACCATTAATAAAAGGGAGATTCAGCCAATGATTCAAGATATTTTAAGTGATGAACACATATTAATTACGGATAAAGAATACACTTGGCGCGATGCTATTAAATTTGTTGCGGCTCCTCTCTATGAGGATGGCATTGTGACCAAGCATTATAGTGAGGCAATGATTAAAAGCGTTGAGCAATATGGTCCTTATATTATTATTGGCCCTCACTTAGCTTTAGCCCATGCTAGACCTGAGGATGGTGCTAATCAGTTAGGATTGAGTCTAGCTATTTTTGAAAAGCCTGTTCAATTTGGAGAAGAAGAAAATGAGCAAGTTCAAGTCATATTTTGCTTAACAGCAGTTGATTCTTTTTCACATCTTAATATTATGAAAAGTTTAGTTAATCTTATTCGAGCGAACGATAAGATTGAACAACTATGCACTGCTAAAGATGTCCAATCAGTTAAAACTATTTTATTCCATTCAAAGGAGGATTCATAATGGGAAAGACATTATATATTTTATTCGTTTGTGGTGCAGGATTAGGTAGTAGCTTTGCTGCGCAAATGGCTGCTGAAGACGTCTTGGCCAAGTATCATATTAATGCAAAATTGGATCATGTAGATATTTCTACAGCCGCATCGGTACAACCAGAGGTTATTATTACAGCACAAAATTTTCAAAAACAATTTGCGAATTTTGATATTGACACATCACAAACCGCTATTATTTATTTACAAAATATTGTTTCCAGTCAAGAAATTGAAGAAAAACTGATTCCCGTTTTACAGGATAGAAACCTTATCTAAAGGAGGATAAAATAATGAGTGTTATCAATTTTATGATTAATAACATCCTGACTCAGGCAGCTATTACTATTGCTTTGATTGCTATGTTGGGATTGATTTTGCAAAAGAAATCAACTGGCCAAGTTATTTCAGGAACGCTTAAGACCTTACTAGGATTCCAAGTTTTAAGTGCAGGTTCGAGTGTTATCGTCACAAGTTTAACCTATTTTGGAAAAATATTTAAAATTGGTTTTCATACCCAAGGTATTGTTCCTTCTATTGAAGCTATCAATGGTCAGGCCATGAATGATTTGGGATTGGGGAGTGATATTGCCTTAACTTTCTTAGCCATTTTTGTATTTAATATCATCTTTGCAAGACTTACCAAGTGGAAATATATTTTTTTGACAGGACAGGCTATACTTTGGATGGCAACAATGACAACTGTCTTTGGCTACTTTGCAGGTTTACGTGGGATTTTCTTAATTCTTATTGGCGGTATTGTCGGTGGTGCTTTTGCCATTGCCATGCCAGCAATTGCGCAGCCTATTATTCGAAAAGTAACGGGTTCAAATGATATTGCTTTAGGACATTTTTGTACCATTGGTTATTTGTTTGAAGCTGGTATTGCTAAACTTTTTGGAGAAAAAGGAGATAAGAAAAAATCCATTGAAGATATTGAACTTCCTAAAGCATTTGATTTCCTTCAAGATACTTATTTGTCTGTAATGGTTGTCATGGTACCTTTATTTATCCTTACAGCCGTTTTTGCAGGATCTAAAGCAGTTGATACAGGGACACAAAATTATATTATGTACGCTTTCATGCAAGCCATTCAATTTGTAGTGGGTGTTTATATCTTGCTAGCTGGTGTTCGTTTGCTTTTGGCTGAAATTGTACCAGCCTTCCGTGGTATTGCAATGAAGATTGTTCCAGATGCAGTGCCAGCTCTAGATTGTCCAGTGTTTTTCCCTTATTCTCCTAATGCTGTTATCCTTGGCTTTATTACGACAACTATTGGTACTATTGTTGCGATGCTCTTGTTACCAATGTTTGGTTTGGCTATGATTTTACCAGGTATGTTAACCAATTTCTTTGCCGGAGGAACTGCTGGTATTTTTGGGAATGCTGTTGGAGGAAGGCGAGGTGCCATTATTGGTGGTATTGCTCACGGCTTCTTTATCACACTGCTTCCAGCCTTATTGGTAACCGCCTTTAATCAATTAGGTTTTGTTAATGCAACTGCAACTGATGTTGATACAGTAGTTGTGGCTTTACTCTATGCTTGGCTGCTTAGTCCGATATTTAAAGCAGTAGGTATTTAATAATTAAGGAGATAATAGTGTGTTTGGTTTTTTTAAGAAAAAAGATGATAAAAATAGAAAGTCAGTCGAAACTGTCGAAGAAATCACCTTATCTGAAGAAGCAAAGGCTGAACTTTTAAAAAAGATTGCAGATGGAAAAGCTCTTGTCAATAATGATAGTGAGAAATCAGATGAAGATTTAGCAAAATCTTACGAACAAATGGGTTTATGGTATGCAGAACTTAATGAAGTTGATACTGCTATTACAAACTTAGAAATGAGTTTAGACAAAAAGTTGTCTATGGGAGCAGGTTATAAAAAATTAATGAGTTTATATAATGCCAAACGTGCAGAAGCAGCACGCAATAAAGATAACGATGCGATTGACTATTACATGGCAAAGATGGATGAAATGCGAAATATCGCTAAAAAATTAACACTTTCCAAATAATAGATGAAGGAGGATAAATAATAATGTATACTACTTTGAGAGAACTTACGGATAAGGCAGAAAAATTAAACATGGCCATTGGTGCTTTCAACATGCATAATCTGGAGATGTTACCAGATATGATTCGAGGGGCAAAAGAAATGGGAGCACCGATTATTATTCAAACCAGTGTAGACACTGCTAAATATATTGGCTATTCTGTTATAGTAGCAGTTGTGAAAGAATTAGCTAATCAAAATATGGTTGATGTAGCACTGCATTTGGATCATGCTAGAGATTTAGATGCTATTAAGGATGCGATAGCTGCTGGTTATTCTAGTATCATGTTTGATGGTTCTAATTTGTCCTTTAAAGAAAATATTTTAAAAACAAAATTAGTTGTTGATTATGCTCATACCAGAGGGGTGACTGTTGAAGGAGAACTTGGAACGATTGGCGGTACAGAAGAAGGCATTTCAGTTTCAGAAGATGATAAAATTTATACACGATCAGAAGATGCCCTTACTTTTGTCCAAGAGACTAATGTTGATGCTTTAGCGGTAGCTATTGGGACAAATCATGGTCAATTCAAGTCTAAAACAGATGTTAAAATTCCTTTATTAAAAGAAATTCATCAAACTGTAACTGTTCCCCTAGTTGTCCATGGCGGTACAGGGGTAAAAGAAGCAGACTATTCTGAATTAATTAATAATGGTATTCGTAAATTTAACGTTGGTACAGAGTTGCTGGTTAATTGGACACAAGAAGCTAAAGATTCTTTTGGAAAAACTGCAGTTAATAAATCACTGCGCTACAATGTTATTCCAGCCAATCAAAAGGTTAAGGAAATTGTCAAACATAAAATTGGTTTATTTATGAATTTGCAAGGGTCAAGTAATGTAGGATAGGATTATGAATAAGTACCTTATTTTATTAGCCGGTCCTCCAGCAACTGGAAAAAGCTATCTGGTGCATTTGATACGTAAGGCTCTCCCTCAAATCTACACAGTGTCTCCAGATGAATTTAAACAAGATTTGGCGGAAAATATCGGTTTTGATAATTTACAAGAAAAGAGCATCTTAGAAAAACAAGTTTGGAAATATTATTATGAAGCCTTAAATATTTATATGGCTGTTGGCAAACAATTTGTTGTGACAGAATACCCCTTTTCATTTAAGCAAAGAAAGCAATTAAAAGAATTATCACAAAAACATGGTTATTCCGTTATCACTATCCGTTTGGCTGCCGATTTTGACGTTCTGTGGCAAAGGCGCATAGCGCGTGACTTAGCCGATGACAGACATTTGAGCTTTATTATGACTCATTTTCATCATGGTGATACACTTTCCAATCGTCACTTGGCAGATGATCTTATTACCAAAAAAGCATTTGAAGAGATTATCAAAGATCGTCAGTACAATGACTTTTCCTTGGGAAAATTGTATGAGATTGATGTCACCGATTTTGCCAAAGTCGATTACAGACCATTGATTGATGAGCTGGTTAGCTTAGCCAATGAATAATAAACATGCCCCCCTTTGATTACATACAAAAGGGGGCAGTTATAGTATCATTTAACATTTCCAATTCTATTGTTTCTATTTAAGGTTCTGTTAGAGAATGTCGTTTTCCTGCGGCTATAGCCTCAGATTCTTTCATTTCAACAATGTTATTCCTATTGGTATTCCAAGGCATACTCTCTGTGCTATACCAATAAACATGTGATTTTCCGCCGCCGGTAACATAAACAGTCCGATCTTCTTGAGAAGGTGCTGCACTTTCAGTCGTTGGCGCTTCTTTGGCAGCAATAGCATTTTCGACAAGATTAATTCTATTGATTAAATTCGCTTTAGTTCCTTCATCTGTAACGAGGTCAGTTTTATTTTTAGCATCTGCTATATTATCTCTGGATTGATGATCTTCTAAATACTTAACAGCTGTTTGTGCTTCTTTAATCGTAATCGCTTGCTTAACTAAATTAACCCGATGCTGAAGTTTTTCTTTTTTATTTGCATCTGATACCGTATCAACTTTTTGCTGAGCCTTTGTTAAATTTTGTCTAGTCTGGTGATCTTCTAAGTTCTTAACAGCTTTTTCCGCTTTGTTAGTATCTGTAGTTGCTGCAGAAGCTATTGTGAGATTGAAAAGATGATTATCAGAATAAGATAATGGCGAATGCTGGCAGCCTAAAGTTATAATAACAGCAATAATTAGCAATATTAATTTGTTCTTTTTCATGTTCCGACTAGAACCTCCTAAAAATAGATGTCATTATTATAACATAAATGTAAAGATATTGTAAATATCCCAAAAATTCTATTTACCATTAAAGAACAAGTCTATAATGATCTTAAAAGCAGTCTGTTTATCGGGCTAGGAGATAGTGCTGGCTGGCATTTTTCTTAGAGGTTTCACTCGCCTTCACCTGCTCAGCTAGCCCATTGAGTTCAATGGAACGCTGGCCCATGCCCATATTAGCCAGCCGTTCTTGGAGTTCAATTTCTAGGATATTAGCTTTAGTCTGAGTGGAGGCAAAGAGGCCGACTGTGCCGTTGCCGCTGCAGAGCTCAACAATCAGTCCTTTAGATGGAAACTTGGGAAAACGCGACAGTAAGACACTGTCGACAGAGTAGCTGAAAACTTCCTTATTTTGGATAATTTTAACATCGGTAGAAAAGAGCTGGTCAATGCGCTCTCCCTTAAGCAGATTTTTCTTCGTCATGGAAATCATTATAGCATGATTGGATAGTGAAGAGAAGGTGAAGAAAAAGATAATAATTATCAGAAATTTTGGATTTTTTTTCAAAAGGTTACTATTCACATTAAATATTTCAAATCTCCTTGCATAAGCAAATTTTAAGCGTTATAATGACCGCATAATTTTAAAAGAAGGAGAACCTGATGAACACGTTAACTTTAGATTCAATGGCTATGATACGCAATGATATACAGATTGATTTAAAGGAGTTATTATGAAAAATCCCAGTAATGCTATCGTGATGTGTGGTTTGTATGCGAGTACTATAGTTATTATATTTTTTCTACGCAAAACAATAACAAATGAGAAGGTAAAAATTTTTATTTCCCTTATTGGGCTAGTTTTCACCTTGTATATGTTGTTAAGGTATGGTAAAGATGCTCGTATAATGCTACAATACTTATTCACAAAAAAATAATTTTAATAGGGCTTAAATAGTACAATTAAAAGGATTTGTAATGAATACACTAACATTAGATTCAATGGTATTTGACAATTTTGAAATTGCTAACAATGAATATCTTGCTACTACCGAAGGAGAAGGTTTAGGTTCGGCCCTCTGGGGTGGGACTGTTGAAGAACTTGATAAAGCCTTTACTTGGGGAGCAGCAGCTGCCTTAGCAATAGGAGTTATTGCTATCAATGTGGGGCTTGCGGCAGGATATTGCTATAATAATAATGATGTCTTCGGAGACCAAAAATAGTAAAGGGAAATCGTTTTTAATTTATTGCAAATGATGACTTTTAGCGGTATCATTTAAGTCGTTCATTTGGATGTCTCCTGTTCGTTTGATCACTAACAGCATAGTCCAATGGACTTTTTTGTGAACTAAAAAATAAACTAAATAAACTAGCACCACGGGTTAAAAATAATGTATTGAATTGAGGTTAGTTAGTTCATGTCACAAACAACTAAAAAAGCTTTAGAGGACTCTCTCAAACATTTGTTGTTACAAAAGCCCTTGCCTAAGATTACAATTCGGGACATAACAGATGATTGCGGCATTAGCCGCATGACTTTTTATTATCACTTTAAGGATATTTATGACTTGATTGAATGGGTTTGTATTGAGAATGCTAGCCAAGCTTTAGGAGAAAATAAAGATTATGAGACATGGGAGGAAGGCTTATTGCGAATTTTTAATGCCGTGATAGCCAATAAACCCTTTATCATGAATGTCTATCATTCAGTTAGCAGGGAGCAGATTGAAACTTATCTTTATACTTTAACCTATGATTTAATGATTAATGTTGTTAATGAAAAAGCTAAGAGACTGAAAGTCAATGATGAAGAAAAGGGTTTTATTGCGGACTTTTATAAATTTGCTCTTGTCGGTTTGATGTTGGATTGGATTAGAAAGGATATGAAAGAAGATCCTCGTATCATCGTGAAACACTTGGATTCTTTAGTGCATGGCAATATTGTGACAGCTCTTCATCACTATGATAAGACTAATGATCAATAATGAAAAATAATTGAACAAAAAGCTAGTTTTGATAAATTTTTAATCAACTTGCTTTTTTTGTTTATTGTTTTTGAGATGAAGGTTTTCTACAATAAAGGTAAGTTTTATGGAGGTATCAGAATGTATTATTCAAGTGGAAATTATGAAGCTTTTGCTCGCCCTAGAAAACCTGCAGGTGTTGAACACAAATCGGCTTATATTATTGGTTCTGGTTTGGCCGCTCTGTCTGCTGCCTGTTTTCTAGTTCGCGATGGACAAATGCCCGGTAAACAAGTGCATATTTTGGAAAAAGATCCCATTCCTGGTGGTGCTTGTGATGGTTATCAATACAGTGATATTGGTTATGTGATGCGTGGCGGTCGTGAGATGGACAATCATTTTGAATGTATGTGGGACTTATTTCGTTCAATTCCGTCTATTGAAACGGAAGGCATAAGTGTTCTTGATGAATATTACTGGCTCAATAAAGCAGACCCCAACTATTCGCTTTGCCGTGCAACGAAAAAGCAAGGACAAGATGCCCATACTGATAAAAAATTTACCTTGTCCGATAAAGGGGCCAAAGAGATTATGCATTTATTCTTCACACCAGACGAAGATTTATATAATAAACGTATTAACGAAGTTTTTGATGGTGAAGTCTTTGATTCTAATTTCTGGCTTTATTGGCGGACAATGTTTGCTTTTGAAAATTGGCATTCTGCCTTAGAAATGAAACTTTATCTGAAGCGCTTCATTCATCATATTAGTGGCTTGCCTGACTTTACGGCTTTGCGCTTCACAAAGTACAATCAATACGAATCGATGATTTTGCCAATGATCAAATATCTTGAGTCATTTGGGGTTGTGTTTCATTACAATACTAAGGTGGTTAATATTACATTTGATATTCAAAAAGATAAAAAAGCAGCTAAAAGTATCGCAGTGATTCGTGATGGCCAAGGCGAAAAAATTGACTTGACAGAAAATGATCTAGTTTTTATTACAAATGGCGGCTGTGTAGAAAATTCAAGCTATGGCAGTCAGGATAAAGCGGCAGTCTTTAATTGTGAGATTCGTGAAGGCGGTGGTTGGGATATGTGGCGTCAAATTGCTAAGCAAGATCCCTCTTTTGGGCATCCTGATAAATTCTGCTATGATCCTGAGCAGACAAATTGGATGAGCGCAACCGTGACAACTTTGGATGATAAGATTCCGCCATACATTCAAAAAATTTGTAAACGGGATCCATTCTCAGGAAAGATCGTGACAGGTGGTATTGTTACTGTTCGTGATTCTAATTGGTTAATGAGCTGGACCATCAATCGTCAGCCGCAATTCCATAACCAACCTAAAGATCAGCTGGTTGTTTGGGTTTATGCGCTCTTTTCTGATAAAGAAGGAGATTATATTAAAAAACCAATGAGGGATTGTACGGGAAAAGAAATATGCGCAGAATGGCTCTATCATTTAGGTGTTCCTCTATCAGAAATTGATGAAATGGCTAAAAAAAGTGCCAAGACTGTTCCTTGTATGATGCCCTATATTACAGCTTTCTTTATGCCAAGAGAAGAGGGAGATCGTCCAGATGTAGTTCCACAAGGTGCTGTTAATTTTGCCTTTTTAGGACAATTTGCACAAACAAAAAGAGATACAATCTTTACGACGGAATATTCTATTCGGACAGGGATGGAAGCTGTTTATACTTTGTTGAATGTGGATCGCGGTGTTCCAGAAGTTTGGGGAAGCACTTATGATATCCGTGATCTGTTGCATGCAGCAGTTGCCCTTCGTGATGGCAAAAAGATTACAGATATGAAATTAAATTTATCTGAAAAGATTGCACTAAAAGAATTATTGAAAAAAACTAAGGGGACAGATCTTGAAAAATTACTGAAAGATTATCATCTTGTTTAAGTTGGACTTATGTTTAGTACAAAAACATTTTATGCTCAATGGAGATTAGGATTATTGTATTCTAATCTCTTTTGTTATCATAAAAGTTTAGTTATAATAATTTATACTGATTTAAAATCAAAGTACAATCAAGTACAATCTAGTTTGCCTTTCCTTATACTTTGCTCAAGTGATGATAGACATCAGCGAACTCCTAGGAAATTTCACAATTGGATATTGAGTTTGCTGATTTCAATGTCTCCAGCCTATATAAGTTTTGATCACGGTACAACGTATTTAGTTAGTAAAGGGAGTATTTTACAAAAGATTGCATTTTAAATGTTGTTGAGTCTTAAACTAAATCGAATTGAACAATTAATTCGATGGATCGAAAGTGGTTGGCTGATACTGATAGACTCTTAATACTGTTACTTAGAATGGTAAAAGAAATAATGACAGGACTATAAACATGCTGAATGTTATGAAAGTCCTTGTTATAAGCTGCTTTCAATCTGGTGGCAAACTCTTTAGCTTTTTTATTTTAATAGTTACTTAATTATTTGCCAGTACGAAATTGTTATACTTTTTGATATAATGGAAGACATGAGAATTATTTCCGGTAATTATGGCGGCCGTCCTTTAAAAACCTTGGAAGGTAAGACAACTCGTCCGACATCAGACAAGGTTAGAGGTGCCATTTTTAATATGATTGGTCCTTATTTTGATGGTGGTCGTGTCTTGGATCTTTTTGCAGGCAGTGGGGGTCTTTCTATTGAAGCGATTTCAAGAGGAATGACTGGGGCAGTCTTGGTGGAGAAGAATCGCAGAGCTCAAGCTGTTATTGAAGCTAATATCAGGATGACTAAAGAAGGAAATAAATTCCAACTGTTAAAAATGGATGCAGCGCGTGCTCTGACAAATTTAAATGAACAGTTTGACTTGATTTTTTTAGATCCACCATACGCAAAAGAAGAAATTATGAAAACCATTGAGGAACTCTGTCAGCGAAAGCTTTTGTCTGAGGAAGTTATGGTTGTCTGTGAAACGGATAAAGCGGTTGAGCTGCCAGAAGAAGTTGCAGAATTAGGCATTTGGAAACAAAAAATTTATGGGATTTCTAAGGTAACGGTTTATGTCAGATAGAATTGGACTCTTTGCAGGATCTTTTGATCCTGTGACAAATGGACATGTGGATATTATTCGTCGTGCTAGCGGACTTTTTGATAAACTTTATGTTGGGCTTTTTTACAATAAAGATAAGACTGGCTTGTTTGAACCTGCTAGGCGGCAAATTATGCTAAAAGAAGCATTGGGTGATTTAAAAAATGTTGAAGTCGTTGCAGCTCGAGATAGTTTAGCAGTTGATATTGCCAGACAGCATCAGGTTACACATTTAGTTCGAGGGCTAAGAAATGCGCAAGATTTGGAGTATGAAGCTAATCTCGCCTTTTTCAATAGTCAATTAGCTAAAGAAATTGAAACTGTGTTTTTATTAACAGCTTTAGACTATCGTTATTTCAGTTCTAGTCGGATACGCGAGCTTATTCATTTTGGGGCAGACATCAGTCCTTATGTTCCGCAGGGAGTTGTAAAAGAAGTGGAGAAAAAATGTGAAAACAAACAAAAAATTTAAATGGTGGCTAATCAGCGGTATCAGTCTTATTTTGCTTTTAATGGTATTCTTTTTTCCTCTTCCTTACTATTTAGAAATGCCCGGCGGAGCCTATGATATTCGTTCTGTTGTGACGGTTAATCATAAAGAAGATAAAGAGAAGGGATCTTATAATTTTGTAGCTGTCTCTCTTAGTAAGGCAACCCCCATACAAGTCCTCTATGCTTGGCTGACCCCTTTTACAGAAATTACCAGTGCCAAGGAAACAACTGGTGGTGTTAGTGATGCGGATTATATGAGGATTAATCAGTTTTATATGGAAACCTCACAAAATGGAGCTATCTATAAAGCTCTTTCTTTAGCTCATAAAAAGGCAAGCTTTAATTATATGGGTGTTTATGTTTTGCAGGTTAGTAAGAATTCAACATTCAAGGGTGTTTTAAATATTGCTGATACTGTAACAGGCGTTAATGACAAGACCTTTCATAGTTCAAAAGAATTGATTAAATATGTGTCTGGACTGAAATTAGGCAGCAAGGTCAGTGTTCAATATACTTCTGAAAATAAGAAGAAAACAGCCAAGGGCAAAGTTATTAAATTGTCAAATGGCAAAAATGGTATTGGCATTGGCTTGGTTGATCATACCAAGGTCACTTCTGATGATAAAATCGAATTTAGCACAAATGGTATTGGAGGGCCAAGTGCCGGTCTCATGTTTACCCTTGATATTTACGATCAACTAGTGAAAGAGGACTTACGTAAGGGTCGTATTATTGCAGGTACTGGTACTATTGGAGAAGACGGGTCTGTTGGGGATATTGGCGGTGCTGATATGAAAGTGGCAGCAGCAGATAGGATTAATGCAGATATCTTTTTTGTTCCCAATAATCCTGTAAGTAAGGCAATTTTGAAAAAAAATCCCAAAGCTCTCACTAATTATCAAGAAGCTAAGCAGGCTGCAAAAAAATTAGGCACTAAGATGAAGATTGTCCCTGTTAAAAATGTGCAGGAGGCTATTGATTACCTAAGAAAACACTAATAAAGGTTCTAGAATTTCTAGGACTTTTATTTTCTCTTTTAATATCAGAGCTGAAAATGTTAAAATAAAAGAATGAAAGAAAGTCTGCGTATTTTGCATATCAATGATTTACATTCTCACTTTGAAGCTTATCCAAAGATTAAGCGTTTTTTTGCTGAACATTCAAAAACACAGAGGGAAGTGTTAAGATTTGATATTGGTGATAATGTAGATAAAAGCCATCCTTTGACCGATGTGAGCGCTGGTAGGGTAAATGTTGATTTGATGAACGATCTAGGAATTGATTTTGCGACGATTGGCAATAATGAAGGCATTGGTCTAGCAAAGGCTGAAATCAATCAGCTTTATCATAAAGCTGACTTCCAAGTCATCTTAGGAAATTTGCGAGACAAAAAGGGACGTCCTACTTGGGCTCAGCCTTATGTCATTTATGAAACTAAAGCTGGGACAAAACTGGCACTTTTGGCTTACACTTTTCCTTACTATTGGACTTATGTGCCTAATGGTTGGCAAGTTCTTGATGCGATTTCCAGTCTTAAAAAAGATTTGGAAAATCCAGAGGTAGCGGCAGCAGATTTTCGTATTTTACTTAGCCATTTAGGCATTCGTTTAGATGAAAAAATAGCGCGTCAAGTTCCTGAAATTGATTTGATTATTGGCGCCCATACGCACCATGTCTTTGAAGAAGGTGAGGTTGTCAATGGCACTTATCTAGCAGCGGCAGGGCGTTACGGAGATCATGTGGGACAAATTGATTTGGATTTTGAAGATCATAGCTTGACGGATATCGCTATTGAAGCTGTGCCAACCAGTGATCTTGATTCGGAAAAAGAAGATGCGGCTTTTGTTGCCCATCTTTTTGAAGAAGGCGAAAAGTTGCTGGCAGAGAATTTGATCTGCAAATTATCTCGCCAACCAAGTTTGAAAGAGTGTGCAGATTTAGTGATGGAGGCAATGAAGAAGTCAGCTGTTGCAGATTTAGCTATTATAAACACAGGATTGGTTGTTGAGCCTTTTTCGCAAAATCTTACTAAGGCAGACCTCCACAAATCCTTACCCCATCAAATGCGTCTGGTCAAATTTCAAGTGACACAAACTGAACTCTTAGAAATCTGTCACGATATCTTTTCGCAAGCAGATTTATTAGCTAGTCAGCAGATTCGTGGTATGGGCTTTCGCGGTAAACAGTTCGGCAAAGTAGTAACGAGTGGTTTTACTTACAAAAATGGAAAAATAGTGTATAATAATAAGGCTATTGGCAGAAAAGATAAAATGAGCCTTGTTTTAGTGGATCAATATTATTTTGCTCCTTATTTTAATAGCCTAACATCAAGAAAAGGACAATTGCTGTTTCCTGATTTACTGAGACAGACAGTAGAAAAATACCTGAGAGGAGATCTATGAGAAAAGACATTACTCCTGAAATGTATAATTACAATAAGTTTCCCGGTCCTCAATTTGTAACTTTTGATAATCATGTTAAGAGTGATGATATTGATTTGCTTCTTTTGGAAAATGTCAAAAATGCTTTTGATGTGACTGTTTTTACCCAACGCTTTTCAGACATCTTGCTCAAATATGATTATATTGTTGGTGATTGGGGCAATGAACAACTGCGTTTGAAGGGCTTCTATAAGGAGGAAATGCAAGGGAAAACTAAAACTCCTTACATTGGTTATTTGGATGATTATCTAAAAGAATATTGCAATTTTGGCTGTGCCTATTTTGTTTTGGAAAATCCTAATCCTAAAGAAATCAAAAGTGAAGAAGATAACTCTCAAAGACGTAAACGGCGCGATAATCGCAGGAAAAAACGTTTTAATAAAAATAATGCTAAAATGAATCTTCAAGAGAAGCTTCGTCGTGAAAAGATAAAAGAGCGTCAGGCTATGCGAGAGATTCAGGATGCTAAGAATAATTTTGTGATAAGGAAAAAGGAAGTTAAATGAAACCATCTATTTATAGCTTAACCCGTAATGATTTAATTGCTTGGACGATTGAACACGGTGAAAAAAAGTTCCGAGCCACACAGATTTGGGATTGGCTTTACCGTAAACGTGTTCAGTCTTTTGAGGAAATGACTAATCTTTCAAAAGATTTTATCGCCCTTTTAAATGAAAATTTCCTTGTCAATCCGCTCAAACAGCGTATCGTTCAAGAGTCAGCAGATGGGACAGTCAAGTATTTATTCGAGTTGCCAGATGGCATGTTAATTGAGACGGTGTTAATGCGTCAGCATTATGGTCTTTCTGTTTGTGTGACGACACAGGTAGGCTGTAACATTGGTTGTACTTTTTGTGCCAGTGGCTTGATCAAAAAGCAACGTGACCTTAATAATGGCGAAATTACAGCGCAGATTATGTTGGTGCAAAAATATTTTGATGAACGCGGTCAGGGTGAACGTATCAGTCATGTTGTGGTGATGGGAATTGGTGAACCTTTTGATAATTATGACAATGTGCTCAAATTCCTGCGTACAATAAATGATGATAATGGGCTGGCAATTGGTGCTCGTCATATTACAGTGTCAACTTCAGGCTTAGCCCATAAAATTCGTGATTTTGCCAACGAAAGGGTTCAAGTCAATTTGGCTGTCTCACTTCACGCACCTAACAATGAATTGCGATCTAGCATTATGCGCATCAATCGTTCTTTTCCTTTGGAAAAACTATTTGCAGCCATTGAATATTATATTGAAACGACCAACCGTCGTGTGACTTTTGAGTATATTATGCTCAATGGTGTTAATGATAACCCTGAAAATGCTCAGGAATTGGCTGATTTGACTAAGAAAATCCGCAAACTTTCCTATGTTAATTTAATTCCGTACAATCCTGTCACGGAACACGACCAGTACAGTCGTAGCCCCAAAGAGCGTGTAGATGCTTTTTACGATGTTCTTAAGAAAAATGGTGTTAACTGTGTGGTGCGTCAGGAACATGGAACTGATATTGATGCAGCCTGTGGACAGCTGCGTTCTAATACTATGAAACGCGATCGTGAGAAAGCGACTGCTGGAACAGCTCAGTAATGACTGCTTTTTTTGATGAAACAGCTGAGTTAAAACCAATCGGTCGCAAGTTATCTTGGCTTTTGCTGGTTTTATATTTTATCGCTATTTGCTATATGTGTTTTTGTCCTCAGCATACAATAAGGGGTGTTCAAACCCCGAACATTCAGCATTTTGGTCGGCTTGTTATACTGCCTGTGCCTTTCAATTCACTATTTAGTTTAGGGCACTTGTCCAATCTTTTGAAACTTATCTGGGTGTTTGGTCAAAATGTTGTTAATATCTTTTTGCTTTTTCCCTTGGTTTTGCAAGTTCTGTTACTCTTTCCAAACTTGAGAAATAAGAAAAAAATCTTGTTATTTAGTTTTTGCCTAAGTCTAAGTATTGAATGCACACAACTGCTTCTTGATTTCTTTTTCGATGTTAATCGTGTTTTTGAAATTGATGATTTATGGACCAATAGTTTAGGTGGTTTATTAGCCTTTTATTGTCACCTTTTTATTCAAAAGAAAATAAGAGCATATTATCAACAGAAATCTCAAAGTGGTAAGGCTTGACCTTTCCGCTTTTTGTATGTAATTTTTTGTAGGTTCAGAAAGTTCATTTTACTTGACTTAGAGTTGGCTTCAAGGTATATAATAAAAGAAATGTAAAAGAAGGTTTCCCTCAGATGAGAGGGAGTTTTTCTTGTCAAAATGAAAGAAAGGACAATAATGTCTGTTATAAAGAATTTATGGTGGTTTTTCAGGCTTGAAAAGCGCCGCTATTTAATTGGAATATCGGCACTGAGTTTGGTCAGTGTGCTCAATCTGATTCCACCCAAAGTGATGGGACATGTTATTGATCATATCACCAATAAGAACTTAAACAAAGAGATGCTTCTATGGGATTTGTTTTACTTGCTTTTATCCGCTTTTGCCATGTACGGCTTACGTTATGTTTGGCGGATTTATATTTTAGGAACATCTTATCGTTTGGGGCAAATTATGCGCTCTCGTCTTTTTGAGCATTTTACTAAAATGTCGCCTTCTTTTTATCAGAAGTACCGCACAGGAGATTTGATGGCGCATGCCACCAATGATATTAATTCCTTGACCAGATTAGCAGGTGGCGGTGTCATGTCAGCAGTTGATGCTTCCATTACTGCTTTGGTGACCTTAATGACCATGTTTTTCAGCATTTCTTGGCAGATGACCTTGGTGGCTATCATTCCTCTGCCTTTAATGGCTTTAGCAACCAGTCGTTTAGGACGTAAAACACATGAAAGTTTTAAACGATCACAAGCTGCCTTTTCAGAACTTAATAATAAGGTTCAAGAAAGTGTTTCAGGTATCAAGGTGACGAAATCATTTGGTTATCAAACCAATGAATTAGCTTCTTTTCAGGAAACAAATGACATGACTTTTGCTAAAAATATGATAACCATGAAGTACGATAGTATGTTTGATCCTCTGGTTCTTTTGTTTGTGGGAGCTTCCTATGCTTTGACGCTGCTCGTTGGTGCTTTTTTTGTTAAAAATGGTCAAGTAACTGTCGGAAGTTTGGTTACTTTTGTGACTTACTTGGATATGCTGGTTTGGCCTTTAATGGCGATTGGTTTTTTGTTTAATATTGTTCAGCGTGGTGCGGTTTCTTATGAACGCATTATGGATTTATTGTCTCAAAAATCAGATATTACAGATCCTAAGCATCCCTTAACAAAGATTGAAAATGGTTCTTTAGAATATGATATTGACCGCTTTGCTTATGAAAAGGAAGCAACACTTAAAGATGTTCATTTTGCCTTGAAAAAAGGTCAGACACTAGGCATTGTTGGTCAGACGGGTTCAGGAAAAACCAGTCTTCTCAAACTTCTTTTGCGAGAATACGATGTTAATCAAGGTACAATCAAGTTAAATGGACATGATATTCGTCAGTATCGTTTGGCTGATTTGCGCAGTTTAATTGGTTATGTTCCACAGGATCAGGTTCTTTTTGCCATGTCTATTTTGGATAATATTCGCTTTGGCGATCCTAATTTAACTTTTACAGCAGTTGAAGGTGCCACTAAGTTATCTCAAGTTTACGATGATATTGTAGCTATGCCGCAGGGTTTTGACACGATTATTGGTGAAAAAGGCGTCTCTTTGTCTGGTGGTCAAAAACAGAGAATTGCCATGAGCCGTGCCATGATTCTAAATCCTGATATCCTTATCTTAGATGATTCTCTGTCGGCAGTTGATGCTAAAACCGAGCATGCTATCATTGAAAATCTAAAAAAAACACGACAGGACAAGACAACCTTGATTACTGCTCATCGCTTAAGTGCTGTTGTGCATGCTGACCTGATTTTAGTGATGCAAGATGGACACATTCAAGAACGCGGTTGTCATGATGAGCTCATTCAGGCAGGCGGCTGGTATGCTAAAACTTATGAATCTCAACAATTAGAAATGAAAGGAGAAATAGATGAAGAATAATGAACACCAAGGCCATGTTTTTTGGCGTCTGATGTCTTATCTTAAGCCCTATAAATGGTTAACTTTCTTCGCCTTGCTTTTCCTTTTGTTA
This sequence comes from Streptococcus mutans, assembly GCF_006739205.1. NCBI lineage: Bacteria > Bacillati > Bacillota > Bacilli > Lactobacillales > Streptococcaceae > Streptococcus > Streptococcus mutans. The sequence goes on along the minus strand of NZ_AP019720.1, from coordinate 1,554,778 downwards.
ACAACAGTGATTAAAAGTTTCGTCCCCTTAGTGGCCTCTTATTTTATTGATCATTTTTTGACTCATTTCAATCAGACAGCAGCTTCACTTTTGCTGGGCTACTACTTGCTCTATGTTTTGCAGACGATTTTACAATATTTTGGCAATCTTCTTTTTGCGCGTGTTTCTTTTAGTGTTGTTCGCGACATTCGTAGGGATGCCTTTGCCAATATGGAAAGATTGGGAATGGCCTATTTCGATAAAACGCCAGCAGGTTCGATTGTATCGCGCTTAACCAATGATACAGAAAGTATTAGTGACATGTTTTCAGGCATCTTATCTAGTTTTATTTCAGCTATTTTTATTTTTAGTGTTACCCTTTATACCATGTTAATGCTGAATTATCATTTGACCTTTCTGGTCATGCTTTTTTTGCCTTTTATTTTTATTTTGGTCAATCTCTATCGTAAAAAGTCTGTTAAGGTTATTGCTAAAACGAGGAGTTTATTGAGTGATATCAATACCAATTTATCTGAAAGTATTGGAGGTATCAATATTATTCAAGCTTTTGGACAAGAAGAGCGTTTAAAAGCAGAATTTGAGGCAATCAATGAAGAACATTTTCATTATGCCAATCGTTCTATGGCCTTGGACAGTCTTTTCCTACGTCCAGCTATGTCGCTTTTGAAGCTTTTGGCTTATGCTCTTTTGATGGCTTATTTTGGATTTAATTGGCAGACTATTGGTATTTCAGCTGGGATGATGTATGCCTTTATTCAATATGTTAATCGCCTCTTTGACCCTTTAATTGAAGTGACTCAGAATTTCTCGACCTTGCAGACTTCAATGGTATCAGCAGGACGTGTTTTTGATCTGATAGATGAAAGGGATTATGAACCACATCAAGATGATAGTGACATTAGCATTTCAGCTGGTAATATTGAATTTAAGGATGTTTCTTTCTCATATGATGGTCAGCATCAAATTTTAGATCATATTTCTTTTAAAGTCAATCAGGGTCAAACGATTGCTTTTGTTGGTCCAACAGGGTCAGGCAAGTCTTCTATTATTAATGTTTTCATGCGCTTTTATGAATTTCAAAAAGGTCAAGTTACCATTGATGGACATGATATCCGTAACTATAGCCAAGAAGAATTACGCAAAAATGTTGGTCTGGTTTTGCAAGAGCCCTTCCTTTATCATGGGACAATCAAGTCTAATATAAAAATGTATCAGGATTTGACAGATGCGGATATTGAAGCTGCGGCAAAATTTGTGGATGCTGATCAATTTATTCAAAAATTGGCTCATAAATATGAGGAACCTGTTAGTGAAGGTGGTTCAAGTTTTTCAACTGGTCAGCGTCAGCTATTGGCTTTTGCCAGAACGGTAGCAAGTTCGCCTAAAATTTTAATTCTTGATGAAGCGACAGCTAATATTGACTCAGAAACAGAACAATTGGTTCAAAATTCTTTGGCTAAAATGCGTAGAGGACGGACAACCATTGCGATTGCCCATCGTTTATCAACCATTCAAGATGCCAACTGTATTTATGTTCTTGATAAGGGTAAAATTATTGAGTCGGGAACTCATGAGGAACTTCTAGCGAAAAAAGGAACCTATCACAAAATGTATCAACTCCAAGCAGGTATGATGGATTGAATAAGTTTTAACTCATAAAAAAAGTTGGATAATATACGTACACTTATCCAACTTTTTTGTAAATTCTTAGCCTTTATTAACAGCGACCTGCATTCTAATAAATATTTCTCTTTTGTTGTGATTTAAATTAGGATGTTCATAAATGACCTCGCAAATGTAATCTCCCTTAATTTGATAACCCTTATCAACAATCATTTGGTAGAAATCGTCTAATTTTTCAATCTCCTCTTGAAAAGAGGAACAATAAATTGAAGCATAAAAGGCAGAAGGGTAGGTCTTTATTTTAAACTTTTCCACAATATCATTAAAGAACATAAACATTTGATGAGATAACCAATTTTTATTTTTGAAATCTTCTTTCTCAATAATAGAACCAACACGAGAAAAGGTTGAATAAGAGAGATTATTTTTTCTCAAAGCTTGTTTAAATTTTCTTAGATTAAATTCATAAGCTTCATCAGTCATTTGATAAATATTTTCTTTAGTTTCATAAATAATCATTCGTCTAGCTGGTAAAGTCAAAATTTCCAAACCTTGGTTATGCTTTTTATAATCATACATAAAGGCACCTGCTTGATAGGTATTAATTTCTGCTAAGCGCTCTTCCAAACGTTGCTTTTCAAATAAAAGACACTGGCGTCGTTCATTAATGTAATGGTTGAGTTCAGTCAAATTTTCATGTTTAGAAAGTATTCCTTTAATTTCCTCCAGAGAAAAGTCAAGCTGTCTTAAATATTGGATTTCGTCTACTATCTGAGATTGATTGATATGATAATAACGATAATTCGTCTTTTGATCAATGCGATAGGGTTTTAAAAGACCAATTTTATCATAATAACGCAGAGTTTGAATAGGGATGTTATTAATGTAGGAAAAATCTCCAATTTTTAAAATAAACTCCATAACATTTCTCCTTGACTCTATAGTTACTATAGATATTATAATATATTTGTGACATAAATATGGCTGTTTAGTTTATCTTTTATAGAGTTGTTAATCTCCTTGTTTAACTCAAGTTATTCTGCAGTTCATTGCCGATAATGGTATTTTGGGAATTTTAATTTTCAAAGATATTAATTAATGCAGCTATTAGAGAAAATTCTATAGATCTCTTCTTGTTTGATGAAGGAATTTATTTGCCATTAAATTTGCATCTGCCTAGTACTAAAAGACTATAGCAATAAAAGGAGGAACCTCTCATGAGAAATACAAAAATTCGTGCTGTCCAATATGGCTGTGGTAAAATGTCAAAGGTCATTCTTAATTATCTTGTAGATCATGGTGTTGAAATTGTCGGTGCTATTGATAAAAATCCAGCAGTAGTAGGACAGGATATTGGTGATTTTGCTGGCTTTGGTCATAAGACTGGTATTATTATTTCTGATAAGGCTGACCAAGTGTTTGATAACTGTGATGCCGATATCGCTATTGTTACCATTTTTTCTTATATGCCAGAAATGTATGAATTTTATGAAATGGCTATCAAACATGGTGTTAATGTCATTTCAACCTGTGAAGAAGCCATTTATCCTTGGACAACATCCCCTTCTGAGACCAATCGTTTGGATAAGTTGGCTAAAGAGAATCATGTCACTATTATGGGGTCGGGCATGCAGGACATTTACTGGATTAACATGCCTTGTTTAGCAATGGCAGGAATGAATAAGATTAAAAAAGTGAGAGGTGTGGTCAGCTATAATGTTGAAGATTATGGATTGGCACTAGCTGAGGCACACGGCGCTGGTTATGATTTAGAACGTTTTGAACGTGACATTGCTTCTGCGGAAAGTTTACCATCTTATATGTGGAATGCTGCGGAAGCCATCTGCTCGAAAATGAATTGGACCATCCAATCTATTAATCAAAAAGGCGTTCCTTATATTTTAGATGAAGATGTCTATTCTGAAACCTTGGGACGCACTATTCCAGCTGGTCAAGTGACAGGAATGTCGGCAGTCACTAAGGTTCAAACGCATCAAGGCATTGACTTAGAGGTGGAATGTATTGGTAAAGTTTATCGACAAGATGATGGCGATATGTGTGACTGGGAAATTACAGGAGAGCCAGATCTCATCTTCTCAGTTAACAAACCTGATACGGTAGCACTCACATGTGGTACAATTGTCAATCGCATTCCAACTGTTCTTGATGCTCCAGCTGGTTATATCACATCAGAAAAGGCTCGCTTGATAACCTATCCGAGCTATCCTCTTCATACCTATGTTGAAAAATAAATCTAAAAAGGTTATATACTAAAGGAGTAGTAGGTTTCTCGCTTGAAATGATGAGATAAATGGTATGAGAAAGGGAGTGGGACGATAAGGTCGATTTTTAGGAAATCATGATTTGGTTCTACTCCTTTTCTGCTTAACCTAGCCTTCTGCCACTTTGATAATGGGTTCGGCTGAGCTGTACATTTTTAAGTTCTCCAGCAATTGAATCAATAAAGGGTTACTATTATGCTGATCGATGGCAGTTTGATCTTGCCATTCTTCAACCATCACAAATTGATTAGGAGTATCAATTGCTTCATAGAGTTGATAGCTGATGTTGCCGGATTCTGCTCTTGATGAACGAATTAAGGGCAAGGTGTCGGCTAAAAACTCTTCTCTTTTGTCTGCCTTAATAAAAAAGCTTGCATTAATTATTTTCATTGGTTAGTCTCCTTTCTGATGATAACCTAAGACATTTACATTTCTTTTATTATAGCATTTTAAGGTAAATTTTATAATTGAAAGGGGATTAAATTTTCAGATTGAAAACAAGCTCGTTTTTTTATATGAGCAAGTAAAAAAGCCAGATGTTTATCTAGCTTTTGGTATTAGAATTGATTTTAAGAATTAGACAGTTCCTGTTTCAATTTCTTGAGATAGAGATGCAATAGAATGATTTGCTATTTGACTGTCAATCAAATTTTGATAAAAGGCAGCATTGGTTGTTTCAATGTAAGGGGCGAGCCAAAGATAGCCAATACCAAAGGTAAGATTGGCTAAAATGGCCCAGCCAATAAAGCTTAACTGAAGGGCAAAGTATTCCCATTTATGACCGTTCATTAATTGACGGCTTTCAGTAATAGCCTGAGTGACAGTTACTGATTCGCCTTTTTCCAATTTGTCTTTAAGAATATAGTTGGTCATGGAGTAACTGTAAGTTTTAATGATTCCAGGGATAAGAAAGAGCAATGACCATAGGTAAAGCAAAATGACCATAAGCACATTGGTCCAGAGGAACTTCCAAAAGCGTTTTTCTTTTAAAAGATAGGTACTCGCTTCAGTATAAGTTGGACGTCCTCCTCTAAAGAAGTTCAGAAATCCTAAATTAACTCCGATTGTCACCGTGGATGAAACTACCAAAACTAGTAACCACAGAATAATGAGAAGTGGTAATGTTGCAAGAAAAGCAGTTTCCCCTATAGATAGGACAAGAGGGGCAGTCAGAGTAGCATATACGAGGATGCAAGCCAAGTAGATACCCATAACAGCTAAAACCGGCAAAATATATAAGCCAATGGCGTAACCCCAGTTTTCTTGCAGATGTGCTTTAGCTTCTGCTTTTAGCTCAGCTCTTGTTTTTGACATGAAAAATCTCCTTAATAAATAATGATAGCAACTATAACTATAGCATAATTTGAAGTTAAGAACAATTTAATCTATTAAAGAATTGTTTTTTATAACAATGTGTTTTATAGATCCTAAAAATTATCACTTTTCAATATTATAAAAAAGGTTATTTATCTCTCAGATTAGAAGTTGTTGTTATAAGGTCTTAGAAGTTATCGATTGGCTTATTTATTTTGCATCTTAAATGTTTTCAGATTCTAAGTCAAATAGCTTTAAACAGTGTAACAAGGGCAACTCAAACAATGATTTAGGACTTTAGAAAATTTTTCGAGGGAAACTTGACACAAACCAATGATAAAATACGCAAATATGCTTGCAATTCTTTTTTAGAAAGTGTATAATCGTAAGAAATAAATCAGAAAAGTACCAAACCTTTTGTTTTCAGGGAGTCTGTGGGTATTGTGAACAGGCAGCAGAATTTTGGGAAGTGGGCTGATTTTTAGAAAGCGAAGATAAACAATATTCTTCCGGTGAGCACACCTTATCGTGCAACTCCTTGTTAGAGGAGATTAAGATAACGGGGAAAGACTATTGGTTCCCGTTAATTGAGGTGGCACCGTGTTAGCTAGATTTAACGCCCTCACACAGATTTTCTGTGTGAGGTTTTTTGTTATCTTCATTCAATTTTAATGCAGGTGATAATTATGACAAGTATCCAGAATCTGAGAAATCAAATTGATCAGTTAGATCATCAATTATTAGTTCTATTAGCGCAACGTCAGCAAATTGTTGAAAAGATTGGTCAGCTAAAACCTATCAACAGTCAAGCAGCTGTCACTGCTCCTGATCGAGTGAAACAAGTCCTTTTAAATAGACAGCAAGAGGCAGAAAAGCTCGGTCTATCACCAGATGTTGCTCTGGCTATTTGGCAAACGATGATTGAGGCTTTCACAGCTTTAGAGCTAAAGATTAATAGTAATCATGACCTAAATAGAAAGTGAGACTGAATATGAAAAAGAAGATATTGAGTGCTGATATTTTGACCCCAATCCTTGCTTACATGCGTGTACAGGGCGACCATAAGGTGATTTTGGAGTCTATCCCTCGTGAAAAGGAAAATGCGCGTTTTTCAATTGTTGCTTACAATCCTGTTTTTGAAATCAAATTTGAAAATGGGCAATTGACAGAGAATGGCAAAGTTATTGAAAGTGATCCCTTAGATTATCTCAGTCAAATCACTGTCAAATCACAACTGTCTCAAGATTTACCTTTTAATGGTGGCGCTATTGGTTTTGTGGGCTATGACATGGTTGGTCTTTATGAAAATATTGGCAAGATTCCTCAAGATACGATTGGAACACCGGATATGCACTTTTTTGTTTATGAATCTTATCTTATTTTTGATCATAAGAAAGAAAAAATTGTCATTGTTGAAGATAATATTTACAGCGGCAGAGAAGAAGAGGAACAAAAGGCTGCCTTGCAGGAAGTCTTAGCAGATCTTAAAAAACAGGCGGTTGATGAATTTTCGGAACGCGATTTACACACTTTGACTTTTAGGAACCATTTGGAAGAAGCTACTTTTAAAGACATGGTTACCAAAGCAAAAAAATTTATTCGTCAGGGAGATATGTTTCAATGCGTGCTCAGCCAGCGTTTCTCAGCAGATATTAGTGGCAAGCCGCTAGATTTTTATCGTAATTTACGTATTACCAACCCTTCCAATTATCTTTACTTTTATGATTTTGGTGATTATCAGATTATTGGAGCCAGTCCAGAAAGTCTCGTTTCTCTTAAAAATGGTGTGGTTACTACAAATCCTATTGCAGGAACACGTCCTCGTGGTGCCAACGATCAGAAAGACAAAGACTTATCTGAAGAGCTCTTATCAGATGTCAAGGAAGTAGCAGAGCACCGTATGTTGGTAGATTTGGGCCGCAACGATATTGGGAAAATTGCTGAGGTAGGAAGTGTTCAAGTGTCTAAATACATGGAAGTCGAATTTTTTCGCTATGTTATGCATTTAACTAGTGTTGTCAAGGGTAAACTTCTGTCTGGTTTGACTGGTATGGATGCTCTTAAGTCAACATTGCCAGCGGGTACGGTATCAGGAGCACCGAAAATTCGTGCTATGAAGCGCATTTATGAGTTGGAAAAAGAAAAGCGCGGTATCTATGCAGGAGCAATTGGTTATCTGTCAGCAAGCGGAGATATGGACTTTGCCATTGCCATTCGTACCATGATTATCAAAAATCAAAAGGCTTATGTTCAAGCAGGTGCGGGGATTGTCTATGATAGCGTTCCTGAAAATGAATACTACGAAACCATTAATAAGGCCAAAGCAATGACTAGAATAGGAGAGATACAATGATTTTATTAATTGATAATTATGATTCTTTCACTTATAATTTGGCACAATTCATTGGTCATTTTACTGAAGTCAAGGTATTGAGAAATGATGATGCTGATCTTTATGAAACAGCTCAAGAGGCAGATGGTCTTGTCTTTTCACCGGGCCCCGGTTGGCCAGCTGATGCTGGAAGGATGGAAGCCTTGATTAAAGACTTTACAGGGGAAAAACCTATTTTGGGAGTTTGCTTAGGACACCAAGCCATTGCTGAAAGTTTTGGAGGGAAACTGGGATTAGCTCATCAAGTCATGCACGGCAAGCAAAGTCAGATGGCAATCACAAAATCGTCGCCAATTTTTAAAGAATTAGCAGAAAAACTCGAAATCATGCGCTATCATTCTATAGTAGTCGATAAGCTGCCAGAAGATTTTGAAGTAACGTCTAGAACAGTAGATGATGGCGAGATTATGGCTATTCAGCATAAGACGCTTCCGATCTATGGTTTACAATATCATCCAGAATCCATTGGCACACCTGAAGGATTAAAAATGATTGAGAATTTTGTAAGATTAGTCGGTTAGAATGCAGAGAGGACAAATAAATGAAAGACATTTTTGAAAAATTAGCTGCTCAAGAAAATTTAACAGAAGCTGAAATAACAGCAGTTGCTGAAAAAATTTTTAAAGGAGAATTGTCAGAAGCACAAATAGCAGCCTTCTTGATGGCTTTGAAAATCAAGGGGGAAACACCGGAAGAAATTTTAGGTCTCGTTAAAACGATTAAAAAAAATGCAGCTGTTATTCCTAGCCAAACAAGCGATGCTATGGATAATTGTGGTACAGGTGGTGATAAGTCCTTTTCTTTCAATATTTCAACGACTTGTAGCTTTGTCCTCGCTGCTGGTGGCATCCATATTGCTAAGCATGGTAATCGTTCTATTTCTTCAAAATCAGGTTCAGCCGATGTCCTTGAAGAATTGGGAATCAATGTTGTCCTAGCTCCTGAAAAATTGGCCCAAGTTCTAGATGAGACAGGTATTGTCTTTCTCTTTGCTCAAAAGATGCATCCAGCCATGCGTTATATTTCACCGGCTAGACAGGCCTTAGGTATTCCAACGGTCATGAATCTTATTGGGCCACTGACACACCCCATGGATTTGGAAACGCAGCTGTTGGGCCTTTATCAGGCGGACTTACAAGATGATTTAGCTCAAGTTCTTAAACTTCTTGGTCGCAAACGTGCAGTTATTATCACTGGACCAGATAATATGGATGAAGCAGCACTTTATGGTAAAAATCATTATACTCTGTTGGATAATGGTCAGATTTCACAAGGTAGTTTCACTTTTGAAGATTTTGACATGCCAAAAGTTACGCTTGAGGATATCAAGGGTGGTGATGCTAAAGAAAATGCTCAAATCCTTGTTAGTGTTCTCAAAAATGAACCTAGTCCTTATTTAGAGACAACGCTTTTAAATGCTGGTCTTGGTTTTTATGCTAATGGTAAGGTGGATTCGATTAAAGAAGGCATTGACCTAGCACGTGAAGTCATTGCATCAGGCAAGGCTTATGCTAAATTAAAGGCATTACAGGAGGCGCAAGTTGACTAAAGAGTTTTTACCTACTATTTTAAAGCAAAAACAAGAAGAGCTAGCTGGTCTAATTATGGAAGAAGTCAAACCGCTTCGCTTAACCTATCGTCTCTTTGATTTTTTAAAAGAGCATCATGACCAGTTGCAGATTGTTGCTGAAGTTAAAAAAGCTAGTCCCAGTATGGGAGACATCAACTTAGATGTTGACATTGTCAAACAAGCCCAAATGTATGAAGCCGCTGGAGCTGCTATGATTTCTGTTTTGACAGATCAGGTTTTTTTCAAGGGAAATATTGATTTTTTGGCTGAGATATCTGGCAGTGTCAGTATTCCGACCTTGGCTAAAGATTTTATTATTGATGAGAAGCAGATTGTTCGTAGCCGTAATGCTGGTGCGACTGTTATTTTGCTCATTGTGGCCGCTTTACCAGAGAAGAGACTGAAGGAATTGTATGACTTTGCTGCAGGTTTAGGACTAGAAGTTTTAGTGGAGACCCATAATTTGTCTGAATTGGAAATAGCTCATCGTATTGGAGCACAGATTATCGGTGTCAATAATCGTAATCTTGTTACTTTTGAAGTAGATATCAATACCAGCTTGGAGTTATCTACCCATTTCCGAGATGATAAGGTTTATATTTCCGAATCAGGTATTTTTACGGGACAGGACAGTAAACTCGTCGCTCCTTACTTTAATGCTATTCTTGTAGGAACGGCTCTCATGCAGGCAGATAATGTCGCTGATAAAGTAAAGGAGTTGGCTATTGACAAAGGTTAAAATTTGCGGTCTATCAACACAAGAAGCGGTTACAGCAGCTGTTAGTAGTGGTGCAGACTATATCGGTTTTGTTTTTGCCAAAAGTAAACGCCAAGTCAGTCTAGAACAGGCTCAAAAATTAGCTAAAATGATTCCAGAAAAAGTTAAAAAGGTTGGTGTTTTTGTCAGTCCGACTTTGGAGGAATTAAAAATTGCTATAAAGACAGTTCCTCTTGATTTAGTACAGGTTCATGGTGACTATGATGAAGACTTGCAAACTGACTTTTCAGTTCCGCTTATCCGAGCTGTTCAAATTAAAAAAGGTAAAGAAAATTTGACAAGTAAAGCAGATTATCTGCTCTTTGATGCTCCCATAGCTGGCAGTGGTGAAACTTTTGATTGGCAACAGTTGGAGACAGAGCAGTTACAAAAGCCTTTCTTTATTGCAGGTGGACTAACAAGTGATAATGTCAAAGAATGTATTGAACATTTTGCTCCTTATGCTGTTGATGTGTCATCTGGTGTTGAAACAAATGGACGGAAAGATATAGAGAAAATTAAACGATTTATAGAAAGTGTGAAAAAATGACATATAATCAACCTAATAACAACGGTTTTTATGGTAATTTTGGAGGACAATTCATTCCTGAAACGCTGATGACAGCTGTTATTGAATTGAATGAGGCTTATCGTGAAGCCAAAGCTGATCCTAGTTTTCATGAAGAGTTAGATGCTCTCTTAAAAGATTATGTTGGTCGTGAAACTCCCTTGTACTTTGCTAAACGTTTGACGGATTATATTGGTGGTGCCAAAATTTATCTAAAACGTGAAGATCTTAATCATACAGGTGCACACAAAATCAATAATGCACTGGGGCAAGTTCTTTTAGCTAAGCGTATGGGGAAAAATAAGATTATCGCTGAAACAGGTGCAGGACAGCATGGTGTTGCAACAGCAACAGCAGCGGCTCTCTTTGATATGGAATGTACCATTTATATGGGGGAAGAAGATGTGAAACGTCAAGCTCTTAATGTCTTTCGGATGGAGCTATTAGGTGCTAAAGTGCATTCTGTTACGGATGGATCGCGTGTGCTTAAAGATGCAGTCAATGCAGCTTTGCGAGCATGGGTAACCAATATTGAGGATACCCATTATGTTATGGGATCTGCTCTTGGACCAGCTCCTTTCCCAGAAATTGTTCGTGATTTCCAATCGGTTATTGGCAGAGAAGCTAAACGTCAATTTGCGACAGTTTCAAATGGACAGCTGCCAGATGCAGTCTTAGCTTGTATCGGTGGCGGCTCCAATGCAATCGGACTCTTTTATCCTTTTGTCAACGATGAATCAGTTGCCATGTATGGTGCGGAAGCGTCAGGTTTAGGGCTTGATACCGATAAGCATGCGGCAACCTTTGCCAAAGGACGACCAGGTGTTTTACATGGTGCTCTTATGGATGTGCTGCAGGATGAGCATGGACAGATTATGGAAGCTTTCTCGATTTCCGCGGGCCTTGACTATCCAGGTGTTGGTCCTGAACACTGCTATTTCAATGAAATTGGACGTGCAACTTACGATTCTATTACGGATGAAGAAGCTCTGGAATCTTTCAAATTGCTATCTCGTCTGGAAGGCATTATTCCTGCATTAGAATCTAGTCATGCGATTGCTCTGACACAAAAAGTTGCGAAGGAACTAGGAGCGGATAAGTCCATTATTGTTTGCCTCTCAGGACGTGGTGATAAGGATGTGGCTCAGGTTAAAGAACGTCTTAAGCAGGAAGCAAAAGAAGGGAAGTAGATTATGACAAAAACACTGACAAAACATTTACAAGCTATCAAGGCAGAAGGCAAAGGTCTTTTTATTCCTTATATTATGGCTGGGGATCATGATAAAGGTTTAGACGGTCTCTTTGATACCATTTCTTTTTTGGAAGCTCAAGGTGTATCAGCCATTGAAATTGGCATTCCATGGTCGGATCCTGTGGCAGATGGTCCTGTTATTGAATTGGCTGGCCAACGTAGTTTGGTAAAGGGGACATCGCTGGCAAGCATTATTGCTAGGTTACAGGAAAAGAAAACGCAAGTGCCACTTGTTATCATGACTTATTTTAATCCTGTTTTTCAGTATGGTGTTGAAACATTTGTTGCAGATTTGCAAAATACATCTGTCAAAGGATTGATTATTCCCGATTTACCTCATGAACAAGAAAGTTTTATCAAACCTTATCTGGAAAATTTAGATTTAGCTTTAGTTCCTTTAGTCAGCTTGACAACAGGTCTAGAACGTCAAAAGGAACTCATTGAAGATGCTCAAGGATTTGTCTACGCTGTTGCTATTAATGGTGTTACCGGAAAAACAGGGAATTATCGTGATGATTTGGATAAACATTTAAAACATTTGACAGAAATTGCTCAAATCCCTGTTTTAACTGGATTTGGTGTATCAACTTTAGCAGATATTAAGCGCTTTAGCCAAGTATCAGATGGTGTCATTGTTGGTTCAAAAATTGTCAAGGGATTACATGAAGGAATGCAAGAAGAAATAAAAGATTTCATTTATGCAGGAAGCCATTATCAAAAATAATTATTCAATCAGCCAGTCGGGAATGTTGTTTCTCTGATGGGCTGATTTTTTAATCCTTTTCAAAAATCAAAATGGAATGTTGGTGATTTCGCCTTGCCATGTTGTCTGTAATTTATTGTATGTCTTTTTTGATTTTTATTGAGTGTAATCTCATTGCCAATGTAATAAACGTTTGATTTGATTGCCTCCTTTTTGATATTTTGTTTAAAGTCTTTAGAGTTGTGTCCTTACAATCCTTAAATCAAGTGAGAGAAAATGATAATGAGGTGACCCAAGAATAAGAAAGGAACAAAAGCAAAAGGTTCTTTGTGCTTTTGAAAAAGCAGGCTGTAAAGAATTCCTAATAAACTGGCAATCTGAATAATCCAAATAATTTGCTGAAGATTAAGAGAAAGTGCCAAAGTAGCCAGATAGAGGAAATCACCGCTTCCGATATTAATATTTTTGAGGGCAGCAAAAATACCAAATAGAAAAAGAATTAAGCTAATTAGGTTAAGAGGATAGATAAACATTAAGAGAAAAGTAAAGCCTATCCACAGTGTCAAAGGATAAGACTGATCTTGTAAATCATAAAGAGATAAAAGAACTCCCATGAAGAGCAAACATACTTGTGAAGTGGTTAATAAATCAAGAGCAAAACCTGTGCTAATCAGTCCGCAGAGTAATTCTACCAAGGAATAACGCAATGGAATAGGGTAACCGCAAAAGCGACAAGAATTTTTGTTGATGATTCGTGAAAATATTGGGATAAGATCCCTCATGGTTAAGCAGTTATAGCAATTATTGCAATGGCTTCTAGGAAATATAATAGATTTCTGAGGGTAACGATCAACAACTAAGCCAAAGAAAGAGCCAAGAGAAGCTCCCAACATAAAAAATAAAATAAGTTTCATACCTATTTATTCGTTAAAAGAAAACAAAATAATTGCTTTTTATTTAGAATCGTTCTAAAATATAGATTATAAAAAGAATATTTTTTAAGGAGGAATTATTATGACGAATACAATTACTGAAAATATCTACGCTTCTATTATTCATCAAGTGGAGAAAAAAGAAAATTCAGGAAATGAAAAAACCAAGGCTGTACTTAATCAGGCTGTAGCGGATTTATCAAAAGCAGCTTCCATTGTTCACCAAGTCCATTGGTATATGCGTGGTTCAGGCTTCCTTTATCTGCATCCTAAAATGGATGAATTGATGGATGCCTTGAATGGTCATCTTGATGAGATTAGTGAACGCTTGATTACTATCGGTGGCGCTCCGTTTTCAACCTTGAAAGAATTTGATGAGAATTCCAGACTTGAAGAAACAGTTGGTACATGGGATAAATCAATAACTGATCATCTTAAACGCCTTGTTCAAGTTTATGATTACCTTTCAAGTCTTTATCAAGTAGGTCTTGATGTGACAGATGAGGAAGGTGATGCTGTTTCTAATGATATCTTTACAGCAGCTCAAACGGAAGCCCAAAAGACAATCTGGATGTTGCAGGCAGAGCTTGGGCAAGCTCCCGGTTTATAAGTATGTGAAGATAGGAAGTCATTTATTTAGAAAGATTTTCTATGTTAGGTGAAAGTCTGACACTTTTGATATATCCCAGACGTTGGATTAGTTGTCCAGTAATTGAGATATGTCATTTGTTGAAGTCAGGCTTTTTTTATTAAGAAAGAGGCAAGCGCTTGCAAAAAATCTTGAAAACTTTCTGTTTTTTTGGTAGAATTTGAGAGATGAAAACATTATATGATGTGCAGCGGCTGTTAAAACAATTTGGCATCTATGTTTATTTAGGTAAACGTCTTTATGATATTGAAATGATGAAAATTGAGTTAGAAAGACTCTATGATAATGGTTTGATTTCAAAGAGTGATTATCTACATGCTGAATTGATTTTACGCAGGGAGCACAGAATAGAAAAGGAAAGAGAAAATGGCTAAGAAACTTTTAGGGATTGATCTTGGTGGAACAAGTATTAAATTTGGGATTTTAACTTTAGATGGACAAGTTCAGGAGAAATGGGCTATTGAAACCAATATTTTGGAAGATGGGAAACATATTGTTCCAGATATTGTGTCCTCTATCAAGCATCGTTTGGGACTCTATAATTTAACTAAGGAGGATTTTGTTGGTATTGGAATGGGATCTCCTGGAGCTGTGGATCGTAATCTAAAGACTGTTACAGGTGCTTTTAATCTTAATTGGGCTGCTACCCAAGAGGTAGGAACAATAATTGAAGCAGAATTGGGGATACCATTTGCTATTGATAATGATGCTAATGTTGCAGCACTTGGAGAACGCTGGGTTGGTGCGGGTAATAATAATCCTGATGTTGTCTTTGTAACACTTGGTACAGGTGTTGGCGGCGGCATTATTGCTGATGGCAATCTTATTCATGGAGTTGCTGGTGCAGGTGGTGAAATTGGACATATTATTGTTGAGCCGGATACTGGTTTTGAGTGTACCTGTGGCAATAAAGGCTGTCTTGAAACAGTGGCTTCAGCAACAGGTGTCGTCCGTGTTGCACGTCATTTAGCAGAAGAATATGAAGGAATTTCCAGTATTAAAGCGGGCATTGATAATGGTGATGATGTGAGCAGTAAGGATATTTTTGTTGCTGCACAGGCAGGTGATAAATTTGCAAACTCAGTTGTTGAGAAAGTTACTTTCTATCTAGGCCTTGCAACCGCCAATATCAGCAATATCCTTAATCCAAACACAGTTGTCGTTGGAGGTGGAGTATCAGCTGCTGGAGAATTCTTGCGCTCACATATTGAAAGTTATTTTAAATTGTATGCTTTTCCACAAGTGAAGCAATCTACAAAAATTAAAATTGCGGAATTAGGAAATGACGCTGGTATTATTGGGGCAGCCAGTCTTGCACATCAGTTTTTAGAAAGTTAAAGGAAAATTATGTCAATTATCTCTATCATTTCATGGGTTATTATCTTTGCCTTTGTGGCTTGGTTTGTTTGGAATTATTTTCGTGTTCGCCGTGCTGCCCAGTATATCTCAAATGCTGAATTTGAAAGCATGATGAGAGGCGCACAAATTGTTGATTTGCGTTCTCCCAATGAGTTTCGTCGTAAGCATATCTTAGGGGCTCGTAATCTTCCCTCTGAACAATTCAAAGCATCTGTTTCAGCTCTTCGCAAAGATAAACCGGTTTTATTGTATGATAATACTCGTGGACAGCTGGTTGCTCGCGCTGTTTTAACTTTGAAAAAGGCAGGTTATAAAGATCTTTATGTCCTTAAAAATGGTTTAGATAATTGGAATGGAAAAGTAAAAGAGAAGAATTAGTTCTTTTTTGAGATAATGACAGGGATTAGCATGAGCTGTTGTCTTTTGTTTTTGCAATACTGGTTGATTAAGGACTTATTTTATAAATTTGGAGATACCAAGACTGCGACTTTGCTATCTTGGTTTTTCTTTTATATTTTAAAACATTTACATATCTCTCCTGAGTTTTTCCCTAATTTTTATGGTATAATAGATAAGTTGAAATAAATTAATGTAAAATGTAAGAGGAATTATGACAAATTTTAGAGAAGATATTAGAAATGTTGCTATCATTGCCCACGTTGACCATGGGAAAACAACCCTTGTTGATGAGCTCTTAAAACAATCGCATACACTTGATGAGCATAAAAAATTAGAAGAACGTGCGATGGACTCTAATGATCTTGAAAAAGAGCGTGGGATTACTATTCTTGCAAAAAATACTGCTGTTGCCTACAATGGTGTACGTATTAACATTATGGACACACCAGGACATGCGGATTTTGGTGGAGAAGTAGAGCGTATCATGAAAATGGTTGACGGGGTTGTTCTTGTTGTTGATGCTTATGAAGGTACCATGCCGCAAACACGTTTTGTTTTGAAAAAAGCTTTGGAACAAAACTTGGTTCCAATCGTGGTGGTGAATAAGATTGACAAGCCATCAGCTCGTCCGGCAGAAGTTGTTGATGAAGTTCTTGAACTTTTCATTGAACTTGGAGCAGATGATGACCAGTTAGAGTTTCCAGTCGTTTACGCTTCGGCGATTAATGGAACTTCTTCATTATCAGATGAACCAGCGGATCAAGAACATACAATGGCACCCGTTTTTGATACTATTATTGAGCATATTCCAGCACCGATCGATAATTCAGATCAGCCACTTCAATTTCAAGTGTCTCTCCTTGATTATAACGACTTTGTTGGACGTATCGGTATTGGGCGAGTCTTCCGTGGTTCTGTTAAAGTCGGGGATCAAGTGACACTTTCTAAACTTGATGGTACAACAAAGAATTTTCGTGTTACAAAACTTTTCGGTTTCTTCGGCTTGGAACGTCGTGAGATTAAGGAAGCTAAGGCTGGCGATTTGATTGCTGTTTCAGGTATGGAAGATATCTTTGTTGGTGAAACGATTACACCAACTGATGCTGTAGAACCACTTCCTATTCTTCACATTGATGAGCCAACTCTGCAAATGACCTTTTTAGCTAACAATTCCCCTTTTGCAGGTCGTGAAGGTAAATTTGTAACCTCGCGTAAGGTAGAAGAGCGTTTGTTGGCAGAATTGCAAACAGATGTTTCCCTTCGTGTAGAAGCCACTGACTCACCAGATAAATGGACGGTTTCAGGCCGTGGGGAGTTACATCTGTCAATCCTTATTGAAACCATGCGCCGTGAAGGATATGAGCTGCAAGTATCGCGTCCAGAAGTTATTATCAAAGAAATTGATGGCATCAAATGTGAGCCATTTGAACGCGTGCAAATTGACACACCGGAAGAATACCAAGGTGCTGTTATCCAGTCCCTTTCAGAACGTAAAGGTGAAATGCTTGATATGCAAGCAACTGGTAATGGTCAAACGCGCCTTATATTTTTAGCACCAGCTCGAGGACTTATCGGCTACCCAACAGAATTCTTATCCATGACACGAGGTTATGGTATCATGAACCACACTTTTGACAAATATATGCCAGTTATCAATGCTGAAATCGGTGGTCGTCATCGTGGTGCCCTCGTTTCAATTGATACAGGTAAGGCAACGACTTATTCTATTATGTCTATTGAAGAACGTGGAACAATCTTCGTTAACCCAGGTACAGAAGTGTATGAAGGAATGATTATTGGAGAAAATGCACGCGAGAATGATTTGACAGTCAACATTACAAAGGCTAAGCAAATGACTAATGTGCGCTCTGCAACTAAGGATCAGACAGCAGTTATTAAGACGCCGCGTATTTTAACACTCGAAGAATCACTTGAGTTTCTGAATGATGATGAATACATGGAAGTAACACCTGAGTCCATTCGTTTACGTAAACAAATTCTTGATAAGAATGCGCGTGCTAAAGCGGCTAAGAAGAAAAAATCAGCTGAAGATTGAGAAGGCTTAGTAATGAAAAGGAGAAAAAATGTTTTATGCTATCATCGCTATTTTGCTTTTAATGTATTACATTTTTATTGCTCCTAAGACAATTAAAAATACCATGAACATGATTTCCGTGGTGGGAATTATCGCTTTCCTGATGGTCTTAGCAGGCATGACTTTTATTCGGATCATACAGTCACCACCTGAGATTTTTATTGGAATCGGTATGATTATTGTTGGTTATTATGCTTTGAAAGATGTTTTGCATTTACGAACGAGACCTAAAAATAAAAGATAAGAAACGGCGCTGGATCATTTAAATCCAGTGTCATTTTATTTATAATACTAATAACTTAAAAGAAGAAAGTATGATTTAATTTTGTAGGAGTAAGGTATGATTTAATCTATTGTAAAATCTTGAAAAACTCTCCTATTAAAGGTAAAATATTAAAGTATCTAGTTAATGAGAAGGTAAAGAAAGTAACAATGAAACACGTCAAAAATTTTGAAAATAAAAAGGTTTTGGTTCTTGGCTTAGCACGATCAGGTGAAGCTGCGGCACGTCTCTTGGCGAAATTAGGAGCTATTGTAACTGTCAATGATGGTAAGCCTTTTGATGAAAATCCATCAGCGCAGGCACTTTTAGAGGAAGGCATAAAAGTGATTTGCGGCAGTCATCCTTTGGAACTTTTGGATGAAGCATTTGCTTATATGGTTAAAAATCCGGGGATTCCTTATACAAATCCGATGGTGGTTCGTGCGCTTGAAAAAAATATCCCAGTTATAACAGAAGTTGAGTTGGCTTATTTGATTTCTGAAGCTCCGATTATCGGTATTACAGGATCTAATGGTAAAACAACGACCACAACTATGATTGCCGATGTTCTTAATCATGCAGGACAGTCAGCACGACTTTCAGGAAATATTGGATTTCCGGCTAGTGAAGTGGCTCAGCCAGTAACAGAGAAAGATATTTTGGTTATGGAATTGTCTTCTTTTCAATTGATGGGAACGGAAAGTTTTCATCCGCATATGGCAGTGATTACCAATTTGATGCCAACTCATATTGACTATCATGGTTCATTTGAAAATTACATTGAAGCTAAATGGAATATTCAAAAAAATATGACAGAAAAAGATTTTCTTGTTCTTAACTTTAATCAGGATTTGGCCAAGGACTTAGCTAATCAAACGCAGGCAAAGATTATTCCTTTCTCAACTAAGGAGAAAGTAGATGGTGCTTATCTTGATGGCCAAATGCTCTGCTTCAAGGGACAAGCCATTATGTCAGCTTCTGAGCTTGGTGTACCAGGAAGCCATAATGTTGAAAATGCTTTAGCAACAATTGCTGTGGCTAAGTTATCAGGTGTTTCTAATGAAGCCATCAGAGAAACACTTATCCACTTCGGTGGTGTCAAGCATCGCTTGCAGTCTCTGGGGAACATTGCTGGTGTTAAATTTTATAATGATAGTAAGTCAACCAATATTTTAGCCACTCAAAAAGCTTTGTCAGGATTTGATAATAGCAAGGTTATCTTAATTGCTGGTGGTCTCGATCGCGGCAATGAATTTGACGAATTGGTTCCAGATATTAAGGGACTCAAGAAAATGATTATTTTAGGCGAATCTGCTCCCCGCCTTAAACATGCTGCAGTACAAGCTGGTGTCACCTATCTCAATGCCAAAGATGTTGCCCAAGCAACTCGAATTGCTTTTCAGGAAGCTAGTCCTGGAGATGTTGTCCTTCTTAGTCCTGCCAATGCTAGCTGGGATATGTATAAAAATTTTGAAGTTCGTGGAGATGAATTTATCACAACTTTTAAGTCTCTTAAAGGAGAATAGGCATGGCAAAAAAGAAAATTATCTTTACAGGTGGTGGGACAGTCGGTCATGTTACTCTTAATTTACTCCTTATTCCCCGCTTTTTAAAAGATGGCTGGGAAGTGCACTATATTGGTGATAAACATGGCATTGAGCATGAACAAATTGAGCAGTCAGATTTTGATGTCATCTTTCATTCAATTGCAACAGGTAAACTGCGCCGTTACTTTTCTTTGAAAAATGTACTAGATGTTTTCAAGGTTGGTTGGGGTGTTCTGCAGTCTCTTACGATTATGGTGAAGGTTCGTCCACAAGTACTATTTTCTAAAGGTGGGTTTGTTTCAGTTCCTCCTGTTGTAGCCGCTAATCTTTTGAGAATCCCTGTTTTTGTTCATGAATCTGATTTATCAATGGGACTGGCTAACCGAATTGCTTATAAATTTGCCACTACCATGTACACAACGTTTGAACAATCTGATAATTTGACTAAAACAAAACACGTTGGAGCTATTACTAAAGTTAATCAAACTATTTCTAGCAGTGATGATAATACAGAAATTAAAACGATTAAAGAATATTTTGATCCTCGTTTAAAAACTTTGCTGTTTATTGGAGGTTCAGCTGGAGCCAAAGTTTTCAATCAATTTATTTCTGATACACCAGAACTCACTAAGCATTATAATGTTATCAATATTTCTGGCGATAAAACATTAAATAATTTAAGCCAAAATCTTTATCGTGTAGATTACGTGACGGAAATGTATCAGCCCTTGATGGATTTAGCAGATGTTGTTATTACACGCGGTGGTTCCAACACCATCTTTGAGCTGCTTGCTATGGCAAAACTTCATATCATTGTGCCATTAGGAAAAGAAGCTAGTCGTGGTGATCAGCTTGAAAATGCTGCTTATTTTGAGGAAAAAGGTTATGCCCAACAATTATCTGAAGAAAATCTAAACTTTGCAGAACTTGATAAAGTGATCAAAGATTTATTAGAAAATCAAACCGTTTATCAAGATAAAATGACTTCATCAAGTGAGATAAAGACTCCAAATGATTTTTACAATCTTTTGTTAACAGATATAACATCTAAGAGTAAAGGAAAATAATGGCGAAAGATAAAGATACAGAAAAGCAAGAAATTCCTTTGACAGAATGGCAGCAGCGCAATTTGGAATTTCTTAAGAAAAAACAAGAAGAAAAACGCGAAAAAGAAAAACTAAATGAAAAGAAAATGGCTGAAAAAAAGGCTCAGTTTCAAACTGATAAAGAAGCAGACAGTAAGGAAAGTGATAAGCAACCTTCAAGTTTATTTGATGATAAAAAACAAGAAGAGCCTAAAAAAAAGCCAGCTACACCTAAAAAGATAAAAAAAGAAAAGAAAGTGCCAAAACTTCCTCGAAAGGACTACTGGCAGGCTGCTATGGTTATTATCATTTCAAGCATTGTTTTAATTGCCTCCTTATTTATGATTAGTCCTTTGAGTCGTCAAAAGGAGATAACTGTTTCGGGTAATAAAAATGCCATTGAATCTCAGTTAATTGAAGAATTAGGGATTAAGAAATCAGATTATCTAACGACCTTACTTTTTCAGGCCAATCGTTTTGAAAGAAATCTTAAGTCTAAAGATAAATGGGTAAAGGAGGCAAAATTAGTTTATCATTTTCCCAATCATTTTACTTTAAGAGTAAAAGAATATCGTATTATTGCTTATAGACAAACGGATAAAGGCTATGTCCCAATTTTAGAAAATGGTACCCGTGTTGATACCGTTAACGCTTCAGAATTACCTGGTTCATTTGTGACTATTAATTTAGATCAGGAAAAAGAGGTTCGAAAACTGGTTCAAAAATTGGCAAAACTTGATAAATCCTTAGTTGGTAGTATTAAAGTCATTTCTTCTGTTAATTCCAGCTCTACTAAGGATCTGCTTTTATTGGAAATGAAAGATAACAACAGTGTTCGTGTTCCTTTATCAGAAATTGATACAAAATTACCTTATTATTCTAAAATTAAAAAGAATCTTACAGACGGCAGTATTGTTGATATGGAGGTGGGGATTTATAGTACAACTGCAGATATAGAAGCTTCGATTGCAGAACATAAGACAACAGCTACAACAGAATCTTCTGAGAACTCCTCTAATGCTGAAAATACTGATTCAACACAATCTTCAGAAGCAAATTCACAAGAAGGTTCACAATCAGTAACGCAGGCAACCATATCTCAATAATAACAATGAGAGATAGGAAATTAAGTTTCTATAACAAAAAACGTAAAAAGCTTAACATTTTACGTTTTTTTATGGTATAATATTTTCTGAATAATTCTGTTTTTGACAGTTTTTAATAGTAATAGATTGGAAAGATAGAGAGGTCGAGTAAATGGCTAGAGATGGCTTTTTTACAGGATTGGATATAGGAACAAGCTCGATTAAAGTTTTAGTTGCTGAATTTATCAATGGCAGTATGAATGTTATTGGTGTTAGCAATGTCAAAAGTTCGGGTGTAAAAGACGGTATCATTATTGATATAGATACTGCGGCAGAAGCCATTAAATCAGCAATTAAAGAAGCAGAAGAAAAAGCAGGGATGTCAATCAGCAAGGTTAATGTTGGTCTACCGGCAAATCTGTTGCAAATTGAGCCAACACAGGGAATGATTCCTGTTCCTAGTGAATCTAAGGAAATCAAAGATGAAGATGTTGATAGTGTTGTTCGTTCAGCTTTAACAAAGAGCATCACACCAGAACGTGAAGTGATTTCACTTATTCCTGAAGAATTCATTGTGGATGGTTTCCAAGGTATTCGCGATCCTCGCGGAATGATGGGAATTCGTTTAGAAATGCGCGGTCTAATTTATACTGGACCAAGTACTATTTTGCATAATCTTCGTAAAACAGTAGAACGTGCAGGTATTGAAGTTGAAAATATTATTATTTCTCCACTGGCTCTTACCAAGTCAGTTTTGAATGAAGGAGAACGTGAGTTTGGAGCCACCGTCATTGACATGGGAGGCGGTCAAACCACAGTAGCTTCAATGCGAGCACAAGAATTGCAATTCACCAATACTTATGCCGAAGGTGGTGATTATGTTACTAAGGATATTTCTAAAGTCCTTAAAACATCCCACCAAGTGGCTGAGGCACTTAAGTTTAACTTTGGTGAAGCTAATGTAGCTGAAGCGAGTTCAACTGAAACTGTTCAGGTGGAAGTGGTGGGTGAACGTAATCCGGTTGAAATTACTGAACGCTACCTTTCCGAAATTATATCAGCGCGTGTTCGTCACTTGCTAGACCGTATTAAACAAGACTTAGAACGCGGTAGATTATTAGATCTGCCTGGTGGAATTGTTATTGTGGGTGGAGCTGCTATCATGCCTGGGGTTGTAGAAATCGCTCAAGAAATTTTTGGTTCCAATGTTAAACTTCATGTTCCAAACCAAGTCGGCATCAGAAATCCTATGTTTGCTAATATTATTAGCATTGTTGAATACGTAGGAACACTTACTGAAGTTGATATTTTAGCGCAAGGTGCAGTTTCTGGTGATGAAAAATTAAGAAGAAAACCAATTGATATTAAGCCATCAGGTGTTGCACCCAAAACTAGAAGTTTTGCTCAACCGCAAGAGTCGACTACTCTTGAATCACAATTGGAACAATTGCCGCCTCAACAGAAGGAAGCAAATGAGCCAAAACAAAAAGTGGGTGATCGTTTACGTGGTATCTTTGGTAGCATGTTCGACTAAAATTAAAGTGAGGAAAAATTAAAATGGCATTTTCATTTGATGCAGCATCTGTACAAGGTGCAGTAATTAAAGTTATTGGAGTCGGTGGTGGCGGCGGTAACGCTATTAACCGTATGATTGATGAAGGTGTTGCAGGTGTTGAATTCATTGCTGCTAACACTGATATTCAAGCTTTGAGTAGTTCTAAAGCTGAAACAGTTATTCAACTTGGACCTAAATTAACCCGTGGTCTTGGTGCAGGAGGCCAACCTGAAATTGGACGTAAAGCTGCTGAAGAAAGCGAAGAAGCTTTGACAGAAGCACTCACTGGCGCTGATATGGTTTTTATTACTGCTGGTATGGGTGGTGGTTCTGGTACGGGAGCCGCTCCAGTTATTGCTCGAATTGCTAAGGGTTTAGGTTCATTGACAGTTGCTGTCGTCACTCGACCATTTGGTTTTGAAGGCAGTAAACGTGGCAATTATGCAATTGAAGGTATCAATGAACTTAGAGATGAAGTTGATACGCTCCTTATTATTTCAAATAATAATCTACTTGAAATTGTTGACAAGAAAACACCGCTTCTTGAAGCACTCAGTGAAGCTGATAATGTTCTTCGCCAAGGTGTTCAGGGGATTACCGACCTGATTACAAGTCCAGGACTTATTAATCTTGACTTTGCTGATGTTAAAACAGTTATGGCAAGTAAAGGAAATGCTCTGATGGGAATCGGTATCGGTACTGGTGAAGAACGTGTTGTTGAGGCTGCTCGCAAGGCGATCTATTCACCACTTCTTGAGACGACAATTGATGGTGCAGAAGATGTGATTGTCAATGTTACCGGCGGCCTTGATATGACGCTAACAGAAGCTGAAGAGGCTTCTGAAATTGTTAATCAAGCTGCAGGTCATGGCGTTAACATTTGGTTGGGAACATCAATTGATGACAGTATGAAAGATGAAATTCGTGTGACTGTAGTTGCCACTGGTGTTCGGCCAGACAAAGCTGACCAAGTCTCTGGTATTCGCCGTCAAGCTTCATCTTATACACAACCAAGAGCACAACAGCAAGCTCCGTCTTCAAATTCTGCGCAGCCAAATTTTGAACGCCGTCAAAATTTTGATTTTGATTTGAATGAATCACCTGAGATGCCTGCTGCTGAACCGCAGCAAACTCAATCATCATCTGAGCCACAGCAATCAGCTTTTGGCGATTGGAATCTTCGTCGTGAAAATATTGCTCGTCCAAC
The DNA here is from genome assembly GCF_006739205.1 of Streptococcus mutans. Classification (NCBI taxonomy): domain Bacteria; kingdom Bacillati; phylum Bacillota; class Bacilli; order Lactobacillales; family Streptococcaceae; genus Streptococcus; species Streptococcus mutans. The sequence goes on along the minus strand of NZ_AP019720.1, from coordinate 1,530,142 downwards.
CGAAGGTGAAATTGATAGTCAACTAAAAATGAGTAGTTTTTCCGTTGATTCTGATGATGACGATGAGTTGGAAACACCTCCTTTCTTTAAGAATCGTTAATAATGGATTTACAAGCAAATAAAGAACACGTTTTTCAAGAAGTTGCAGCCTATGCTCAAAAGTCAGGGCGCAGTAAGGACGATGTTACTGTTATTGCAGTTACAAAATATGTAGACAGTGATACAGCTGAAAAACTTGTTGAAGCTGGGGTTAAGCACATTGCTGAAAATCGTGTTGATAAGTTCCTAGATAAATATCGTGCTTTAAAATCTTACGATTTAACTTGGCATCTGATTGGAAGTTTGCAGCGTCGTAAGGTTAAGGATGTGATTAATTTTGTTGACTACTTCCATGCTCTTGATTCTGTAAAATTAGCTGCTGAAATTCAAAAGCGTGCAGACCATCAAATAAAGTGTTTTTTACAAGTCAATATATCTGAAGAAGCAAGCAAACATGGATTCAGACTATCAGAAGTTGACAAGGCGCTTGAAGAAATTCAGCATTTTGATAAGATTAAAGTTATCGGTTTAATGACGATGGCTCCAATAGATGCTTCCGAACAAGAGTTAACTGATATTTTTCAAAAAGCAAATGCGTTGAGAAAGAACTTAAAAGAAAGAAAACTGAAGAATATGCCTTTCGATGATTTGAGTATGGGGATGAGTGGCGATTTTCCGATTGCTATTCGAAATGGCTCAACCTTTGTCAGAATTGGCAGTGCATTCTTTAAATGAAATGGAGATATATATGGCACTTAGAGACAGCTTTAACAAAATTATTTCCTACTTTGATACTGATGAGGTCAGTGAAGTAGAAGAGCCTGCTGTTGCGTCTGTTAAACGGCAGCAAGATGCAGCTCAACCTGCTAGTCAGCAGCAAAAAGCTCAAAGTCACCAATACCACCAATCAGCCTCCAGACCAAGTCAGCAGCAAGTACAGTCTGGACAGAATCGTCGTTCTGGAGAGGAAAATATTCATTCACTTCCAACACGTCGCCAATCTCATAATCAACAGCCTGCCCAAGAAAAGACAACAATCGCTCTTAAGCTTCCTCGTAAATATGAAGATGCTGAAGAGATTGTTGATTTGCTGATTAGAAATGAATGTGTTTTGATTGATTTCCAATATATGTTGGAAGCACAAGCACGTCGTTGCTTAGATTTTATTGATGGTGCGAGTAAAGTCTTAGCAGGAAACTTGCAAAAGGTTGGGGCTTCAATGTATCTTTTAACGCCAATTAATGTTATTGTTGATGCTGAGGAAATGACTCTTGCCGCAAATGGACAAGATGTTAGTTTTAACTATGATATGAAGAGACGTTAATGGTTATGGCATATGTTGTGCTTATTCTAGCAAGAGTAGTTGATATTTATTCCTTTTTGCTAGTAATTTATGCTCTCTTGTCTTGGTTTCCTAATGCTTATGATACTTGGCTTGGAAAACTTTTGGTTGATATTGTGGAGCCAATTATAAAGCCTTTTAGACGTTTTGATTTTCAATTTGCTGGATTAGATTTTAAGATTATTGTTATTCTTTTGCTTTTGCAGTTATTAAAACGATTCTTATTTCTTTTGCTTATTTAAAAAATGATGACAAAGCAAGATATTTACCAACATTTTAGAGCAGAAGAGCAGGAAGTAATTGAAAAAACGTATGATCTGATCAAACAGATAGAGGATACTTATAGCTTTTGTGTCACAGAATTCTTAAATCCTAGACAGATTACAGTGATGAAAAGTATCTTAGGTCAAACAAAACTACAGGTTTATCAGAGTTCTGATTTTATCTCTTCTGAAAATGCTCGTTTGTTAATAGCACCAGCTTATTATGAGTTAAATATAGCAGACTTTCATATTAGTTTGTTAGAGATTAACTATAATAGTAAGTTTAATCAGCTAACACATTCTCAGATTTTGGGAACCCTGATTAATAGATTGGGTATTGAACGTTATCTTTTAGGTGATATTATTGTTCAAGAAAATCGTGCTCAGGTTTTTATCGAAAAAACAATGGTCTCCTACCTTAACGCACAGGTTACTAAAATAGGAAAAGCCGCAGTTGTTTTTGAAGAAATCCCTTTTGAAAGACAAATAACAAGCCAATCTCATATTAGAGAAATGAATGTCTTGGTATCAAGTATGCGTCTGGATAAAATTATTGCAGCCGTTTTAAAATTATCAAGAAGAAAAGCAAATCAATTAATTGAAAGCGAAAAAGTCAAATTAAATTACTTAGTTCAACCAAAAGTCTCTCACTTGATTGACATTGGTGATTTAATTAGTGTTAGAGGTTATGGCAGATTTACTATCAGTAGAGACAACGGCCTTTCAAAAGGCGGAAAGCATAAATTAATAATTGATCGAATCACACATAAATAAGGAGAATAGAATGGCAATTACAGCACTTGAAATTAAAGATAAAACATTTGGGACAAAAATGTTTGGTTACAATACTCAGGAAGTGGAAGAATTCTTGGATATTGTAGTTGATGACTATGAAGAGTTGGTACGTACTAATCGTGAGAAAGATAATCGTATCAAAGAGTTGGAAGATAAATTGGGCTATTTTGATGAAATGAAAGAATCTCTTAGTCAATCGGTTATTTTGGCTCAAGAAACAGCTGAAAAAGTGAAATTATCAGCCAATACTGAATCAACTAACATTCTTAACAAAGCCACTTATGAGTCGCAACAATTAGTTGATGCAGCTAAATCAAAAGCTAATCAGATTCTTCGCGATGCAACAGATGAAGCTAAACGTATTGCAGTTGAAACAGAAGAATTAAAGCGTCAAAGTCGTGTCTTCCATCAACACCTTTTATCTGTAGTAGAAGGTCAGTTAACACTTGCAAATTCTCCTGAATGGACAGAGTTACTTCAACCAACTGCTGTTTATTTACAGAATTCAGATGCTGCTTTCAAAGAAGTCGTAGAGCAAGTTTTAGGTGAACATGTTCCAGATGCTGCTGATACTGAACCTATTGAGGTGACACGTCAATTTACTCCAGAGGAAATGGAAGAATTGCATCGTCGTGTTTCTGAAAGTAATAAAGAACTGGAAGAGACAAAAGCTGGTCAGTCTACAGTTGATGATCAACAGCCTCTTATTATCGAGGCAGCTGATGAAACAAAAGTAAATGAGTCAGCGGATGAGCAACCAAATTTGAATGAAACACAGACTTTTAAATTAAATATTAACGAATAACAAAAACACAAGCTTAATTAATAGATTTAGCGAATAGGTGATGGTGTAAGATCTATGCTCCCTTAATTGAAGCTTATCATTTTGTTTGTTTCTATCTGATTTTCTAGGATAGAAGGTGGCTAGATTCACCTTACGAATCTAAAGAGGGAAATTCCAATAAGTTTTCCTTATCCTGCGTTAGTTACTCTTGGTAGGTTTGCCATCTTGAGTCACTGCTTGGGCTAAGAAAAATTTTTTAGAACTTTCTGAATTAAGGTGGTACCACGAGCTTTCGTCCTTTGATGAAAGTTCTTTTTTATTGATTTAAGTCTATGGTAATTTTTTGGAGAGAAATATACTTATTGCCTTTCCTTTTATCTTAAGGAAATGTAATAAGTTAGCAGTTAGTCTAATGATTTTCTGTTATTTAACAAATTAAGTTTTTTTATCCGTAAGTATAGTGAATGAGACCCCCTCATTCCTCATTCCTAATTCCAAAGCAAAACGTAATTATATTATAAGGAGTTGTCATGAAATTAAAAGAAACGCTTAATCTCGGAAAAACAGCATTCCCAATGCGTGCAGGCCTTCCTAATAAAGAACCACAATGGCAAAAACAGTGGGATGAAGCTAATATTTATGCTAAACGTCAAGAATTAAATGCAAATAAACCAGCTTTTTTCCTGCATGATGGGCCACCCTATGCCAATGGAAATATCCATGTAGGACATGCTCTTAATAAAATTTCAAAGGATATTATTATTCGTTCCAAATCAATGTCTGGTTTTCGAGCACCTTATATTCCGGGTTGGGATACACACGGTTTACCTATTGAACAAGTCCTTGCTAAAAAGGGTGTTAAACGTAAAGAAATTGACTTAGCAGACTATTTAGACATGTGTCGTCAGTATGCTTTGAGTCAAGTTGATAAGCAGCGTCAGGACTTTAAACGCTTAGGTGTTTCAGGAGATTGGGAGAATCCTTATATCACACTTGTTCCTAAGTATGAAGCTGCTCAAATTCGTGTCTTTGGTGCTATGGCTGACAAAGGCTATATTTATCATGGAGCTAAACCGGTTTATTGGTCTTGGTCTTCTGAATCAGCTCTTGCAGAAGCAGAGATTGAGTATCATGATATTGATTCAACTTCTCTTTACTATGCTAATCGTGTTAAAGATGGTAAAGATATTCTAGATACAGATACTTATATTGTTGTCTGGACAACAACACCATTTACCATTACAGCTTCTCGTGGTTTGACGGTCGGTCCGGATATAGATTATGTAGTTGTTAAACCAGCTAATGACGAACGTAAATTTCTCGTAGCACAAGCTCTTCTTTCAGAATTAGCAGAACGTTTTGCTTGGGACAACCCTCAGGTATTAGCAACTCATAAAGGTATTGAGCTCGACCGCATTGTGACAATTCATCCATGGGATGATAATGTAGAAGAATTAGTCATGAATGGGGATCATGTTACCCTTGATTCTGGTACGGGGATTGTTCATACAGCACCGGGATTTGGTGAGGATGACTATAATGTGGGAGTCAAATATGGTTTAGATGTTGTTGTTACTGTCAACGAACGTGGTATCATGATGGAAAATGCCGGTCCTGATTTTGAAGGACAATTCTATGACAAAGTTTTGCCAACAGTGAAAGAAAAGTTGGGTGATTTGCTTTTAGCATCAGAAGTTATCACGCATTCTTATCCTTTTGACTGGCGAACAAAAAAACCAATTATTTGGCGTGCAGTCCCACAATGGTTTGCCTCTGTTTCAAAATTCCGTCAAGACATTCTTGATGAAATTGATAAGGTTCATTTTTATCCTGCTTGGGGTAAAACGAGACTTTATAATATGATTCGTGATCGTGGCGATTGGGTTATTTCACGCCAACGTGCTTGGGGTGTTCCGCTTCCAATTTTCTACGCAGAAGATGGCACTGCCATTATGACTAAAGAAGTGACAGACCATGTTGCCAATTTGTTTGAAGAACACGGCTCAGTCATTTGGTGGCAACGTGAGGCCAAAGATCTTCTCCCTGAAGGTTTTACTCATCCAGGCTCTCCAAATGGTGAATTTACTAAAGAAAATGACATTATGGATGTTTGGTTTGATTCGGGATCATCTTGGAATGGTGTTCTAAATACACGTGAAGACTTAGGCTATCCTGCAGACCTCTATCTTGAAGGCTCTGATCAATATCGTGGTTGGTTCAATTCATCACTGATCACTTCTGTAGCTGTTAACGGTCATGCGCCTTATAAATCCGTCTTGTCTCAAGGTTTTGTTCTGGATGGCAAGGGTGAGAAGATGTCTAAATCAAAAGGAAACATTATTTCGCCAAATGATGTTGCCAAACAATATGGTGCTGAAATTCTTCGCCTTTGGGTAGCTTCTGTCGACACCGATAGTGATGTTCGTGTATCTATGGAAATTTTAGGTCAGGTTTCGGAAACTTATCGTAAAATCCGTAATACCCTTCGCTTTTTGATTGCTAATACCACTGATTTTAATCCTTATATTAATAAGATTGCCTTTGAGAATCTTCGTTCTGTTGATAAATATATGTTAATCAAATTTAATCAGTTAGTTTCAGTAATTAATCGGGCTTACAGCCATTATGATTTCATGACTATCTATAAGGCTGTTGTTAATTTTGTGACTGTTGATTTATCAGCATTTTACCTCGATTTTGCTAAAGATGTTGTTTATATTGAAGCAGCAGACGATTTAGCTCGTCGTCAAATGCAAACGGTCTTTTACGAAATCTTGGTAAATATTACTAAGCTATTGACGCCGATTTTACCGCATACGAGTGAAGAAATTTGGTCTTATTTAGAGCATGAAGAAGAAGCATTTGTACAGTTAGCAGAAATGCCTGAAGTGCAAGAATTTGCCAACCAAGACGAAATTTTGGATACATGGAGTGCTTTTATGTCTCTGCGTGATCAAGCACAAAAAGCACTTGAAGAAGCTCGTAATGCTAAAATTATTGGTAAATCATTAGAAGCTCATTTGACTGTCTATGCTAGTGAAGAAGTTAAAACGCTTCTGACTGCTCTTGATAGCAACATTGCCCAACTGCTTATTGTGTCACAATTGACAGTAACTCAAGAACAAGCACCGAAAAATGCACTTGTCTTTGAAGATGTAGCCTTTAGTGTGGAACATGCTCGGGGGCATGTTTGTGACCGTTGTCGTCGCATTGATGAAACTGTCAAAGAACGTCCTTATCATGTTACAATTTGTAATCATTGTGCAGCTATTGTAGAAAATCATTTTCCTGAAGCTGTTAGGCAAGGATTTGAAAGCAAATAAAAAGACTGAGCTCTTTCGTTCTCAAAAATTTGAGAATGATGAGTTCAAGTCTTTTTTGCTTTCTAGCTCAATTAATACCCTTAAAAATCAAAAGTTTGCTACTAATGTTCCTTAGCTTTGCTGGCCTTTATTCTACCTTAAAAGGGTCTGTGAGACCTTTTAAGCTTGTTTGTAGTTGGGGCTGTGACGAAGAAAAGGTAAAATCGCTCCATTTCATTAGCTGTCTGCCTAGCCTGTTGATTTTTATTGAGTATAAAGCAGACAGATAAGATAAAACAAACTATTTCAGACTGAAGACAAATCTATTTTTCAACGTAAAAAATTTTTAAGCCCTGCAAATTTCAATTTTAATTTTCCTTATTTGTGAGCGAAGCGAGCTTTAAACGAGATTTTCTGCTGTGATAAAAGTGCCTGAAACTTTAATGTTTCAGGCACTCGGAAGATTTGAGACCTTAGGCTCAAATCTTAACTGACCACGGGCTGCGGATTGTGGCAAAAAGATGAGTCCTCCTAGAATCTTAATGATTCCGCGTCGTATCCCTATTTTGCCTTTATCCGCTTAACGCCCTTTGTATCTTGGTTTTAGGTGTGGAATTCCGAAGGCTGAAATAGTCATAAAGCTATTTCAGGTTGGGACATAAGGAAACGAAAGTTTCCTCATCGCTACCGTCCGTATCAATCACCTAAGGAAAGTCTTAAAAGAAGATCTTTTCTTTCTATATTCTCACTATTTAACTATTAATATTAGAATGAAGCTGTGCTAAGTTTCAGATGATTTCTAATCAGCTATTGGAATGGAAATCTCAATTAGGTTTGCAGTATGCAGTGTTTTTAATTGATCTAATAAAATAATATTTTTATTAATTTTACGCTTGAGGAAAAATTCTCGAATGGTTTCAATTTCATTATCTTTGATAGCACGATGTTTGTTTGAAATTAAAAGTTCATAATGTTTAGGCGCTTGAGTGAAAATAACGTCGGTATTGCCAGCTGAATAAGTTTCAACGAGTGTAGCATCAGTATGTTTTAGTTGATTTTTAACTAAATGTTGATGACTGCTAGTCGTATTGATTAATCTCATGTTTTTCCTCCTGTATCCATTCATAATAATATTATAGCATTAATTTTACGGAAATGCTGTCCTAATTTAGTTTTTCTCTTGGTCTTTTTGCCAGCAATCAATTCCCCATTTATGACTACCTCGTTTTAATTTACTTTTTGCTTCCTCAATAGAAAACCATGCTAAGTGGTTAAAATCTTCTAGCGGATTGCCAACCTGTGTAAACTGAGTGACTTCATAAAGGTAGGCAGGATTGTAAAAATAGGTCTCACGATGACTAGAGTAGAAATATTCGTCAGCCTGACCATAATAATGGCCAATATCAGCCGTAAAACCTAGTTCTTCAATGAGTTCTCGCTCTAAAGCTGTTAAGTGATTCTCACCTGCTTCAATTTCACCACCGGGTAGAAACCAAGATCCATTGGGTGCCTGTACTAAAATGATTTTAGTCTTGTCTTTATTTGGAATAACAGCATAAACACCATAGCGCGTCTTGTAATCAACATTTTCTAATTTATCACCAAAGGTTGGATGGTTTGTCATATTATCTCCTTCAATTGTTAACCAGTCAGATTCGCTTTTTATTATACTAAAAAATACCATATTTGCCCAATTATTGAAAAAAAGAAAAAATCAGGAAAGACCTGATTTCTTTAATCTGAAGTTGCTTTGGTAACCGTTTCGACTTTGTTAGAAGCCCTGATAACAATTTTGCCGTTGCTTGTCATAATAGCTTTTAGTTCTTTTTGATCAGGATGCTCTAAGTAGAAATCCGTAATAGCATCTTCAATATGTTCTTGGATAGTACGACGCAGCGGTCTTGCTCCCATTTTAGGATCATAACCGAGATCAACCAATTTTTCTTTAACTTTATCAGTTACATCAAGGTGAATAGCATTAACAGCTAAACGTTGATTAACGTCATCCAGCATGAGAGAAACAATTTGAAGAAGATTATCCTTGCTTAAAGCCTGAAATTCGATGATACCATCAAAACGGTTCATAAATTCAGGGCTAAAGAAGTTACCCAATTCGCCTAGAACAGAATTAGTACGGCCTTCTCGACTGGCACCAAAACCAACATTAGCTTCAGATTTCCCTGTACCAGCATTTGAGGTCATGATAATAATAGTATCCTTAAAGCTGACAGTGCGTCCTTGTCCATCCGTTAGACGGCCATCATCAAGCACTTGTAAGAACATATGCATGACATCTGGATGAGCTTTTTCAACTTCATCGAGTAAGATCAATGAATAAGGATTGCGACGAACTTTTTCGGTTAACTGACCAGCTTCTTCATAACCGACATATCCCGGAGGTGCACCAACAAGTTTAGCCACAGCATGTTTTTCCATGTATTCACTCATATCGAAACGAATCATACTATCTTCAGAACCAAAAAGCTCAATAGCTAATTGTTTAGAGAGTTCCGTTTTACCAACACCAGTAGGGCCGACAAAAAGGAAAGAACCAATTGGCCGATTTGGAGTGCCTAGTCCAACACGATTGCGGCGAATAGCTTTAGCAATTTTATCAACAGCAGCATCCTGTCCAATAACACGCGTTTTAAGATCGTCAGCGAGATGAATTAATTGTGATTGTTCCTTTTCTTTTAATTCACCAACAGGAATATTGGTCTTTTGCTCGACAATTACTTCAATATTTTTTTCTGTAATAACAGGAGTATTCTCCTTATCAAGTTTAGCGGATTGCATTTCCTTGTATTTGGCAATTTGATCACGGAAGTAAGCTGCTTTTTCATAATCTTCATCACGGGTTGCTTGAGCTTTTAGATTTTCGGCTTCAATCAAGCGGTGATCAATTTCTTTAGGATCTACAAAGTTAAGTGTTAAATTCATTTTAGAGCCAGCTTCATCTAGAAGATCAATAGCCTTATCAGGTAAAAAACGATCCTGAATGTAACGATTTGAAAGATTTGCAGCAGCTTCAATCGCTTCATCTGTATACTTTACATGATGGTAATCTTCATATTTGGGCTGAATACCTTTAAGAATCGTTATGGTTTCTGCAACACTAGGTTCATCAACTTTTACGGGTTGCATTCGACGTTCCAAAGCGGCATCTTTTTCAATAATCCGATATTCATTGAGTGTTGTAGCACCAACAAGTTGAAGCTCACCGCGTGCCAAAGCGGGTTTTAAAATATTTCCGGCGTCCATATTGCCATCGCCAGCAGAACCAGCACCAACAATTTCATGAATTTCATCAATGAAAAGAATAACATCTTGACGTTGACGGATTTCTTCCATTAGCTTTTGCATCCGTTCTTCAAATTGGCCTCGAATACCAGTACCTTGAACAAGGCTGACGACGTCCAGACGAATGACATTTTTTCCATGTAATTTTTGTGGAACATCACCATCAACAATTTTTTGCGCCAGTCCTTCGACAACAGCAGTTTTACCGACACCCGGTTCTCCAATAAGAACAGGATTATTCTTTGTGCGACGGTTGAGAATTTCGATAACCCTTGTGATTTCTTCATCACGGCCAATAACAGGATCAATTTCACCCTTGCGCGCAATATCTGTTAAATTAATACCAAACTCTTCAAGCAACCCATTTGGCTTTTGGGAGGCCTGTTGCTGAGGTCCGCCGGGACGGCGATTATTGCCTCCGTTACCATTGCCGCCGCCAGCTTGTGTTGGCGGTGTGTTTGGCAGATCTTGATTATTAAAGGCACGAAAATTATTCAAATCGCCAAAGAAATCATCAAAGAAAGGATTGATGGATGACGAATTTTGTTGCGAAAGATGATTTAAAGGTCCATTTTCAGGATCTGTTTTCATAATTTGATAACAATTTTGACAAAGGTCAATCTGCTTTTGCTGACCATTAACATTAGCATATAGATGAATAGTCGCTTCATTTAATTTACAATTTTGACAGAGCATAATATGAATACCCCTTTCGTCATAGAATACAAGATTTGCTCATTAAAGAAATGGTCAATAATGGTCAAACTTTATACGTTAATTATAGCATCATTCGCTTATAAATCAAGTAAAAAGATTGGAAGTTAAAAAATTGATATGATTTGGCTATCATTTTGTAATATCGAATGGATTAGAGCTAATTTAGTTAAAGCTGTTCTTGACAAATATGAATAAAAATGTAAAAATAGAGTATAAAAATTCAAGGAGATGAATCATGACAAAAGCAAAATCATTTTTAAAGGAAATAGATTACAGTAAGAAAGAGATAGAAGACTTCATTTATCTTGCTATGCAATTTAAAAAATTAAAAAAAGAACGCATTCCACACCGATATTTGGATGGACTCAATATTGCTTTAATTTTTGAAAAAACCTCTACAAGAACAAGGAGTGCTTTTACTGTTGCTGGACAAGATCTGGGAATGAATGTGTCTTATTTAGGAAAAGATGACATTCAATTAGGGAAAAAAGAGTCTCTTGTTGATACGGCTAAAGTTTTAGGAACCATGTTTGATGGTATTGAGTACCGTGGGTTTAAGCAAGAAAGTGTTGAGCTCTTAGCGGAATTTTCTGGTGTGCCTGTTTGGAATGGACTAACAGATACTTGGCATCCCACACAGATGATTGCTGATTTTATGACTGTAAAAGAACATTTTGGGAAATTTGAAGATCTGACCTTAGCTTATCTAGGAGATGGCCGCAATAATGTTGCCAATTCTTTACTTGTGACGTCGGCTATTTTGGGGATTAATGTTAAAATCATAGCGCCTAAAGAGCTGCAGCCTGAGTCAGAAATTGTAGCTTTGGCTAAAAAGCATCAGACAGAAGGGCTAATTACAATTACTGATGACACTGCAGCTGTTGCCGATACTGATATTCTCTACACAGATGTCTGGGTATCCATGGGAGAAGAGGTTGATTTTAAGGAAAGGATCGATTTATTACTGCCTTATCAGATCAATCAAGCTCTGCTTAATAGGGTTAGAAAGCCCAATGCTCTTGTTTTGCATTGCTTACCGGCCTTTCACGATCTCAATACTGAAATTGGCCGAGAAATTTACGAGCGGTACGGTTATAAAGAACTTGAAATGACAGATGCTGTATTTCAAAAGCATAGCCAGACTATTTTTCAAGAGGCAGAAAATCGTTTACATTCAATTAAAGCAATTATGTATCACTCCTTAAAAAATATCTAAAAATCAACTATTTTACTGTTTTTTTAGCTTATTTGTGTTAAAATGAAAAGAGTTAAAAAACGAATAGGAGAATATCATGGAATCACACTTGGTGAGAATTATTAATCGTTTGGAATTAATGACGACTGACAGCAATAATTTGAAACGTCATTTTGAACGTGATGGTGCTGTTGTTGCAGAGGTTTCCTTTAATAATGATCCAGAAAACGGTCCTGTCTTTACTTTGCGGGATGTTGCTGCGCATGAGACTTATACTTTTGATAGTATTGACCTCATTGCAATGGAAATCTACGATTTACTTTATTAATAGTTATTCAAAAAAGGGGTCTGGAACAAAAGAGTTCTGGACTCCTTTTTAAAGTTCAGTACAAGAGCTTTCTTTTTGGTGTTGTTGATTAAATAATAGTTTTTAGGGGACTTGTTGTTTGTCTGATTTTGCTCTTGTAAATTGTTAAAAGGTAACTTGTATTTTTATTCAAATTGTAATATAATATGTCATATCATTTTAGAGGAGTAACTCATGGATTTTTCATTTTTATCTAAATATTGGGCTTATTTTAATTATGGTGTTCTTGTAACCATCATGATTTCAGCCTGTGTTGTCTTTTTTGGGACGATTATTGGTGTTCTTGTGGCTTTGATTAAACGCAGTCGTATCAAGGTTTTAGATTGGCTGGTTTCCTTTTACGTGTGGATTTTTCGTGGTACTCCTATGGTTGTGCAAATTATGATTTCTTTTGTCCTTTTGCATTTTACCAATATGCCAATTGTTAAATTTGGTGTTTTAGATTTGGATTTTTCCCGTCTTTTGCCAGGGATTATTGTCCTGTCACTTAATAGTGGGGCCTATATTTCAGAAGTTGTTCGTGCAGGAATTGAAGCAGTGCCTAAAGGACAATTAGAAGCCGCTTATTCTTTAGGAATTAAGCCGGTAAATGCCATGCGCTATGTCATCTTGCCGCAAGCTTTCAAAAATATTTTGCCTGCTTTGGGGAATGAATTTATCACAATTATCAAAGACAGCTCTCTTTTACAAACGATTGGGGTTATGGAACTATGGAATGGCGCTCAATCAGTCGTAACGGCAACCTATCTGCCTTTGACCCCACTTTTATTTGGTGCCTTTTATTATTTGATGGTGACAACCTTGATGTCGGCACTTGTTAAATTACTTGAAAATCGTTTTGGTAAAGGAGATGCCAGCTAATGTCAGAAACACTTATCAGTATTAAAAATTTACATAAATATTTTGGTAAAAATGAGGTACTCAAGGGAATTGACCTTGATATCAAACAAGGAGAAGTTCTTGTTATTATTGGACCATCAGGATCAGGAAAGTCAACTTTTTTACGGACAATGAATCTTTTGGAAGTACCAACCAAAGGGAGCATTACGTTTGAAGGTGTTGATATTACCGATAAATCCAATGATATTTTCAAAATGCGTGAAAAGATGGGAATGGTTTTCCAACAATTTAATCTTTTCCCTAATATGACTGTTTTGGAAAATATTACGCTTTCTCCTATTAAAACCAAAGGGCTTAGTAAGGCAGAAGCAGAAGAAAAGGCTTATCAGCTTTTGGATAAGGTAGGTTTGCGTGATAAGGCAGCAGCCTATCCGCAAAGTCTATCAGGTGGACAGCAACAGCGGATCGCTATTGCGCGTGGCTTGGCTATGGATCCAGACGTACTTCTTTTTGATGAGCCAACATCAGCTCTTGATCCAGAAATGGTCGGCGAAGTGTTAAGTGTTATGCAAGACCTTGCTAAATCAGGGATGACCATGGCTATTGTCACCCATGAAATGGGCTTTGCACATGAAGTGGCTGATCGTGTGATTTTCATGGATGATGGTATTATTGTTGAAGAGGGAGCTCCTGAAGAAGTTTTTAAAAATGCCAAAGAAGAAAGGACCAGGGATTTCCTTGGAAAAGTGTTATAAAAGAAAAAAGCTGAGAGTTGTACTCCGCATAGTAATCTAAAAAGATTCAGCGGTGAGTACACTCAGCTTCTTTTTTATAATGTTTCTCATTTACCTTTTTTACAGAATTCTATCAGAAAATAGAGAAAATTATGATATACTAAGTTTATAAACCATTCATTCTATCAAAACTGTGAGAGGAGGTCAAAGAATTTGATTCTGCAGGATGCAAGAATAGATGTTCCTTATACTGTTGTCAGTATCAATTTGCCTGAAGATAGTGTGAGACATCTTTCCAATCTCGGTTTAAAAGTAGGCAGCCGTCTTGAATTGATTTCAAAAACGAAATCCAGTGCTATCGTTATGCTGAAATCCAGTCGTTTAGCTTTTGATGATTCAATTTTAAGTAAGATTGATGTTAGCGAAAGTCAGGAAACGGTTGAAACATTGCCTTTATCTGAGTTAGAAGTAGGTCAATTTGCATATATTGACAATATCTTTGCTGTTAATGAAGCTAAGCGCCGCCTTATGGATATGGGGTTGACGCGTCATACAAAGATTTATTTGAGGAAGGTAGCTCCTTTAGGAGATCCAATAGAAATCAGTTTACGTGGTTATGAGTTGACCTTGAGAAAATCTGAAGCACAGATGATTAGTGTTGTTAAGATAGACAATCAGGAGGAAAAATGACAGAAATTGCTTTGATTGGGAATCCCAATAGCGGAAAGACAAGTTTATTTAACCTTTTAACAGGGACAAGTCAGCGTGTTGGAAATTGGCCTGGTGTAACCGTTGAGCGTAAGAGCGGTAATGTCAAAAAGCTCAAAGAGATTAGTGTTCAGGACTTACCAGGTATTTATTCCATGTCTCCGTACAGTCCTGAAGAAAAAGTAGCGCGTGATTATCTGCTGAGTAATCATGCAGACAGCATTTTAAACGTGGTTGATGCCACGAATCTGGAACGCAACCTTTACCTAACGACGCAGTTAATTGAGACAGGAATTCCTGTAACGATTGCGCTTAATATGAGCGATGTGTTAAAAAATCAAGGAAAATCTATTAATAGTGATAAATTGGCTTATCAGATGGGAGTGCCAGTTGTTGCGACCAGTGCTTTGAAAAATACAGGCGTTGACAAGGCTGTTAAAAAAGCCAGTCAAACAACTAAGGACAGTGTTGATAGTGTTCAATATCCAACTTACGATGCCAAATTTGAAGCGGCGATTGCCCAAATTATTGAGGTTCTCGGTCAGACAGTACCAGAACGTTCTAGCCGTTTTTATGCCATCAAATTATTTGAGCGCGACCGTTTGGTTGAAGAGGAATTAGATTTATCTCCCTTTCAAAAGAAGGAAATTAAAGACATCATTCAAATCACCGAGGAAGTCTTCACAGAAGATTCAGAGTCCATCGTGATTAATCAGCGTTATGCTTTCATTGAACGTGTGAGCCAAATGGCACAAAGTCAAGATAATGATTTTAAGATGTCTGCTTCTGATAAAATTGATAAAATTGTGACTAATCGTGTTTTGGCTCTGCCCATTTTTGCGGTCGTTATGTTCTTAGTTTATTACTTGTCCATTCAAACAGTGGGAACAATGGGGACGGATTGGGTTAATGATGTTCTTTTTGGTAAATACGTACCTGAATTTATAACAGGTATTTTAGAAACTTTGAAGGTGCAGGCTTGGCTACAATCATTGATTATTGATGGGGTTGTTGCTGGTGTTGGAACAGTTCTTGGCTTTTTACCGCAAATTTTTGTCCTCTTTATTTGTCTGGGAATTCTAGAAGATATTGGTTATATGAGTCGAATTGCTTTTGTTATGGATCGGATTTTCAGACGTTTCGGACTTTCAGGAAAATCCTTTATTCCTATGCTTATTTCAACGGGGTGTGGTGTTCCGGGAATTATGGCCAGTCGAACCATTGAGAATGAACGTGATCGCCGTATTACCATTATGACAACGACTTTTATGCCTTGTTCAGCTAAGCTGTCCGTCATTGCCTTAATTGCGGGAGCCTTTTTCCCTCATAATCCTTGGATAGCTCCAAGTGCTTATTTCATGGGAATGATTGCTATTATTTTATCAGGTATTGCCCTTAAGAAAACTAGTTTTTTAGGCGGTTATACGAGTCCTTTTATCATGGAATTACCAAGTTATCATCTACCAAAGGTTGATGCTGTTTTGCGCTATGCTTTTGGTAAGGCTATGAGTTTTGTTAAGCGTGCTGGAACGATTATCTTTAGTTTAACCGTTTTAATCTGGTTTATGAGTTCCTATAATTTTACTTTGCATTCAGTTGATACGGAAAACAGTATTTTGGCTAGTCTTGGTCGTCTCTTGGCTTGGATCTTTACACCGCTTGGTTTTGGAAATTGGAAGGCGACTGTTGCTGCTCTAACTGGTCTTGCAGCTAAGGAAACAGTAGTTGCAACTTTTGGAATTCTCTACAATAATCCCGATGCAACAGAAACAACGCATTCACTATGGGTTAGCCTTCAGGGGGATTATACAGCTTTGGCAGCCTATTCATTTTTGACCTTCAATTTGCTTTGTGCGCCTTGTTTTGCCTCAATCGGAGCTATCAAACGCGAAATGGGGAATCTGAAGTGGACTTTAGTGGCTATTGCTTATCAAACGGGTCTGGCTTATCTTGTTAGCTTAATTATTTACCAGCTTGGTTTAGTCGCTTTTTATGGCAAGCCAGTGACGCTTTGGACAGGTTTAGCTCTTGTTTTATTGCTTGTGATGCTTTACTTTATTGTTAGAAAACCACGTCAGGTCAAAGAAAAAGTGATTACCTTAGATAATTTAAGTTTAAGTCATAACTAATAGAAAGGAAGAATGACTATGTCAACCTTTATTATTGCTATCTTAATTGCAGCTGGAGCTTTCTTAGGAATTCGTCATTATATTAAGCAGAAAGGTTCTTGTGGCGATTGTGACTGTGCCTGCCCTGTTAAAGATGAGATGAAAAAATCAAGCAAGACACATTAAGACAAAGCTTCATATTTTGAACTGATTATAATATTTAAATATAGAAAAAAAGGTGTAGCAGCGTGTTATCTGCTCGCCTTTTTTGGTATAATAAAAGCAGTATCTTTTCAGGAGATGAGAATGACAGAAATTATTGATGGTAAAGCCTTGGCACAAAAGCTGCAATTGCATTTAGCCAATAAAGTTGAACAGATGAAAGAAAAACATGGGCTTGTTCCCGGTCTTGTGGTGATTTTAGTAGGTGATAATCCTGCCAGTCAAGTCTATGTGCGTAATAAAGAGCGCTCAGCTATCAAGGCGGGATTTAAAAGTGAAACCATACGCCTATCTGACTCTATTAGTGAAGAAGAATTAATTGAGATTATTGAAGGTTATAATCAAGATCCTTCCTTCCATGGTATTCTGGTTCAATTGCCGCTGCCGGCTCACATTAATGATAAGAAAATCATTTTAGCCATTGATCCTCATAAGGATGTAGATGGCTTTCATCCTATGAATACTGGTCATTTGTGGAGCGGTCGTTCCATGATGGTACCTTGTACCCCCGCTGGTATTATGGAAATGCTGAGTGCCTATCACGTTGATCTTGAAGGGAAGCATGCAGTTATTATTGGTCGTTCCAATATCGTTGGGAAGCCAATGGCGCAGTTATTGCTCGAAAAAAATGCAACAGTTACCCTGACCCATTCTAGAACGAAACATTTATCAGAAGTCACACGCTGTGCGGATGTGCTTATTGTTGCTATTGGTCAAGGAAATTTTGTCACTGAGGAATTTGTCAAAGAAGGTGCTGTTGTCATTGATGTTGGCATGAACCGTGACAAAAATGGAAAACTTATCGGCGATGTTAACTTTGACCACGTCGCTCAAAAAGCCAGCCTCATTACTCCTGTTCCGGGTGGTGTCGGTCCTATGACCATCACCATGCTTTTGGAACAAACCTATCAAGCAGCTTTAAGAAGTGTGACCAAATGATTATTGATGATCTTTTAACGAAAAAAATAATTAAACCACGTCCTCTTAACAGTCACAAGGGGACTTTTGGCCGTGTCCTTTTGATTGGCGGCAACTACCCTTACGGTGGTGCTATCATCATGGCTGCCCTTGCTTGTGTCAATAGCGGAGCTGGTTTGGTGATGGTTGCGACCCATAAGGACAATATCACAGCTCTGCACAGCCATTTACCCGAAGCTATGGCTTTTGATATGGTTGAAAAAGATCGTTTGTCAGAGCAAATAACAGCAGCAGATGTGGTTCTTATGGGACCGGGCTTGGCAGAAGATGACTTGGCTCAAACAACCTTTGATGTGGTTTGGCAGGCTATCAAACCAAAACAGATCCTGATTATTGATGGCTCTGCTATAAATCTATTAGCCAAAAGAAAACCAGCTATTTGGCCAATCAAGCAAATAATCCTAACACCCCATCAAAAAGAATGGGAAAGATTGTCTGGACTGACTATTCCAGAACAGATAGAAGCAGCAACACAAACAGCACTAGCTCATTTTCCAAAAGAAACCATCCTAGTCGCAAAATCCCATCAGACCAAGATTTATCAAGGACAAAAAATCGGACATATCCAAGTTGGCGGTCCCTATCAAGCGACTGGCGGTATGGGAGATACCTTGGCTGGAATGATTGCAGGCTTTGTTGCTCAATTTCACACAGACCGCTTTGAGGTTGCCGCAGCCGCTGTTTTCCTCCACTCCTACATAGCAGACCAATTGAGCAAAGAGGCCTACGTCGTCCTACCAACCAGAATCAGTGCGGAGATAACAAGAGTGATGAAGGAGATGAGTGAGTGATATGACGAAAATAGTATTAAACGATATTTTTAAATTTGATGAATTGCCTTTCCTCACCTATTAAATCTTCAGAACAAGAAGTAATCTATCAAGCTTAAAAGCTAAATTAGACAAAGGATATCAAGATATTTTAGATGGTAATATGATAGATGCTAAAGAGGTCTTTGCTGAATACGATTTATAAGCTTAATTGACAATTATGTGAGGTAGAATTTTATTAATTAAATGAATTTTTTTGTTTTCCTTTCATACCCCTACTTTTAAAAAGCCTTTCGCGGAATCATCCGTGAGAGGCTTTTGTCTTATCGATAGCAGTTTTAATTTTTAGTGCACTAATCCTATCATGTAGCTAAAGATAGGAATAACCAAGTCAACGACGAGGCCGATGACAACAACTGCGATGGCAGCCATGGCACCTTGTAGTTCTCCTAATTCTAGAGCAAAGGCTGCACCAACTGTATGACCAGATGTTCCTAAACCTAAGCCAACACCGATTTCACTCTTATTGAGGTGGAAGAAAGCAACTAATTTTTTGCCTAAAGCATAGATGATAACGGCGTTTAGGATACAAGCCATGGCAGTGATGGCAGTATTGCCGCCGATAGCGTGAGCAATAGGGAGGGCAATGGCTGTTGTTGCTGCCTGCGGCAGCATAGAAGCAGTGCTAGCTTGGCTTAAACCAATAGCTTTTGAAATAGCAACAATGATGACTAAGGAAACGACCATACCGATAATCAAACTGCTGATGATTTCCTTCCAATATTTTTTGACAGCGTCATTTTTCTTATAAAGTGGAACGGCAAAGGCAATGGTTGCGGGATTAAGGAACCAGAAAATCAAATCTCCGCCGGGTTTATAAGCTTGAGTATATAAGGTTTTAACATCAGTTCCCAATCCTTTTGCCAATAAAACAAGTACGATAATGCCTGCAACCATAGCAAAGAAAAGGGGTTGTAAGAGAAAGAAGCCTTTACTCTTTTTGAATAAATCTTGCCCGATCGTATAAAGGATTAATGAAAAACAAATACCAAAAATAGGTGATTTTAACAGTGCCATCTTATTTTCCCTCTACTTTCTTGCTAAATTTCTTTTCAAAGCTATGAGCAATCCATTTTTCCCACAGACTTGCCACATTCACCTTTTTAATGGACAGAATGATAGAAGTGATATAGGTGACAATGACTAGCATGAGAATGGTCGATAGGCTAATAACAGCGACCAACTGCAATCCTTCAGCTTTGAGAATATTTAAATTGGCTGCTAGGGAAATACCTGATGGGACAAACATAAAGCCAATCATACTAATTAATAAGGAACCCAAGGAATCAACCCATTCAATTTTGATAATATGGCTGCACAAGAGGACATACATGAGAATTAAACCAATAACGGTGGTTGGAATCGGTAAGGCTTTAGGCAATAATTCTGAAATAAGCTGAGAAACGAGCAGAATAGCAGCATAGATAGACATTTGAATAAACATAGGTGCTGATTTTGATTGTGTTACTTTACTAGTGTGTTTCATAATACGAACGACTCCTTCCTTTCTTGACAATGTTATTGTAGCTCATTTTGTGTAAAACGTTTTCAAAATTGTCCCCGATTGCAAAAAAAAGAAGCTGAATTGCAATATCCAACTTCTTAATGCCAATGTAAAATTGTCAAATGAAAATTTTGAGGAGTTAATGAAACTAGTTCATTTATAAGGTCAAATGAGCATTCAATTCTTTCATATAGGAACGCCCGACTGGGAATTTTTCACCATTGACCATCACCAGTAAGAGCGTATGGTTAAACCAAGGCTGAATTTCCTGAATCATTTCCAGATTAACAACTGTATTGCGATGAATCTGCAGGAAATAATTGGTCTTGGCGCGAGTTTTAAACCAATTCAATGTTTTCTTGATGGTGTAGCTCGTGTTTTTGGTACTGACGGTCAGTTCTCCATCTTCAATGCTAGCGGCCACAATGTCTGGCATCTTAAGGACAATGCTTCTATCTGCTAAAGTCAGTGTTAACAGTTCCATACCTTTCTTTTCTGTCGTAGCTGTTTCATCTATTGTAGATAAGTGTTGTATTTTCTTAACTTTAGCCAAAGCTTTATCCACACGCCCCTGCTCAAAAGGCTTCAAAATATAGTCAGCAGCATTGCTTTCAAAAGCTTTAACGGCATAATGATCATAGGCTGTCGCAAAGACGACAAGTGGAGGATGTGCCAATTGCTCTAATTGGTTGGCCAAGGTAAAACCATTTTCCTCGCTGAGTGAAATATCAAGAAAAATTAAATCAATCTGCTGGCGAAAGAGAATTTTTTCAGCACTGCTAATATCTTCAGCTTCAAAAATATCAGGATGATCAAGTTCCTTACTCTGCTGAATTAAAAAAGTTAACTCTTGTCTTGCCAACATTTCATCATCAAGAATTAAAATGTTCATCTTTATCTCCTTTTTGATAAGGAATCTCATACCAGACGGTTGTTCCTTGATCTGTACTGTCAAAGTGTAACTGACTAGCACTGCCATAAAGTAAATTTAGGCGATTGTTTAAATTAACAAGGGCTGTTCCTGTTCCCTTGCTTTCAGATACAGTTTCCTGTCCTAATTTGTCAATCATATTAGGAGAAATACCCTGACCATTATCGCTAACGGCCACCTTGTAAAACTCTCCCTGATCTGTTATGGAAATACAAATATGATTGTCTTTCTTGCGTTCTTTAAAAGCATGACGTACTGCATTTTCAACCAAAACCTGCAAACCAAAAGGAGGCAGGGTCATTTTAGTTGAAACAGTAATATGATAATTCAGTTGATATTTATCAGGAAAGCGCAGCTTTTCAAGATTCATATAAGCATCAACGTGCGCTTTTTCCTGTTCTAAAGTGATTTCTCTATCTTGTCCGCCTTGTAAACTGGTTCGGAAAAAAGTACTTAATTGCATGAGAGCATATCGAGCTTTGTTGGCATCAAGACGAATCAAAGCACTGATGGTGTTTATGGCATTGAAGAAGAAATGAGGATTAATCTGGGACTGCAAGGCCTTGATTTCTGCAATATTAGCCAACTTATTTTGTTCCTCGGCAATACCGATGGCCAATTGTCCAGAAAAAATTTGTGCGAGACCTAGGGCAAGATTTTCTTCGACTTCGGTCATCTTCTTATCACCAGAAAAGTACATTTTTAAGGCCCCAACTGTCTCATTATTGATCTTGAGCGGAACGACGATGGCTGAATTGAGGAGACAGCTTTGGTCTGGACAGGCAATGGCTGTTTTATCTAAGGCAATTTGTGGCTGACCGTTTAAAATAACACTTTTTGAGAGATCTGTTTTGACCGCTTGTCCGGCAATATGATGATCTTGACCAACGCCGATATGAGCTAGGACATTGGTTCGATCAGTCAGACCAACGGCATCAAAATTAGTATGCTGCTTAATGATATTACACACTTTAGTAGCTGATTGCTGACTCAGTCCCTGTCTTAAATAAGGCAGGGTTTGCTGCGTCAAATCTAAAACATCCCGAGTCTGAACAGCTCTCAGCTGTCTTTCATTGGATAAGTAGGTCTTGAGAATAGCTAGAAATAAGGTCGAACCTAGACTGTTAAGCAACATCATAGGAATGAAAATCAGTTTAACCAAATCCCAGCCAGTAAAGAAACCGACAAAGAGCATTTGAATACTTTCAGCAATAATACTGATAACAATGACCTGCGAAGTAGATGGATAAAGGTTGTTAGTTTTTAATTGATCACCCAGTCGACCACTAATATATCCTACCAAAGCAGAACTGACAATGTAAAAAGCACCAGAAAAATTCCCTTGGAAGAAACGATGGACACCACCAATGAAACCCACAACAGTTCCAACTAAAGGACCGCCGACTAAGCTAGCCGTTGTGATAACCAAAGTTCTCGTATTAGCTAGAGAATCTGAATGAGAAATAGTCGTTAGAATAGGACGTTCCACCAAACTTTTATCGCTAGTGATTTCAATTCCTGTCATATTGGAAATGATGACGAAAATACCAAAAATGATAATAAGAACCAGCTTTTCACGCTTAGAACGTTCTTCAATCAACTGTCGAAAATAGCTGTTATTGACTAGTAAAAATGCCAGAATCATGATAATACCAAGTCTCTGAAATAATAATATCATTAACATATTGTGCTTCTCCTATTATTGAAATCTAATACGGACAGTTACTTATTAGCAAAAAAAGCTCTTTTTCGAAATATTTTTTTGATGACGTCTGTTTCTAGTTTTCTATTGTAAACGTTTTATTTTAGATTTTCAAGCTTGCTTATTTTTAAAAGTTACTGGTTAGATTGCCATGAAAAGGTTAGGTTGTATATATCATCAATTTATATTTTTCTGTCATTCTCCATTCTTATGAGGAGATAAATGAACTGCTGCTCTCATTTTTCTATTTCAAAAGGAAGTATAAATTTTCATTTTTTGGTATAATAATAACAGCTATATTAACGGAAAAGGAGCCAAGATAAAGACAGGCGAAAGATCAAGAAAAACGGTCATTTGTTTTAGACTTTGGAACAGGATTCCAAGAATACCTTTTTCCTTTGTCTTTGGTCTTTATATGATATTTATGTCAGATTATTTATCAGTATCCTCTTTAACCAAATATTTAAAATTAAAATTTGATCGCGATCCTTATTTGGAACGAGTTTATCTGACAGGTCAGGTTTCTAATTTCAGAAGACGTCCCAATCATCAGTATTTCTCCCTTA
Source organism: Streptococcus mutans (assembly GCF_006739205.1). Lineage (NCBI taxonomy): Bacteria > Bacillati > Bacillota > Bacilli > Lactobacillales > Streptococcaceae > Streptococcus > Streptococcus mutans. The sequence continues at coordinate 1,506,915 of NZ_AP019720.1, read as the reverse complement.
AAGATGAGAAAGCTGTCATTCAGGCGACCATGTGGAGCGGTATTTATAGGAAATTGGGCTTTGAGCTCGAAGAAGGCATGAAAATCAATGTTATTGGTCGTGTGCAACTGTATGAACCTAGTGGTTCTTATTCCATCATCATTGAAAAGGCAGAGCCAGATGGTATCGGTGCACTGGCTATTCAGTTTGAACAACTTAAGAAAAAACTGGCTGAGGCTGGCTATTTTGACGATAGGCATAAACAAAGACTGTCGCAGTTTGTTAAAAAGATTGGTGTTGTCACCAGTCCTAGTGGAGCGGTTATTAGAGATATTATCACAACAGTCTCGCGTCGTTTTCCCGGTGTAGATATTTTACTTTTTCCAACTAAAGTTCAAGGTGAAGGGGCAGCACAGGAAGTGGCTGACAACATTCGTTTGGCTAATGAACGTACTGATTTAGACCTGCTCATTGTTGGTCGTGGTGGGGGTTCTATTGAAGATCTCTGGGCTTTTAATGAGGAGATTGTAGTGCAGGCCATTTTTGAATCGCATCTGCCCATTATTTCCAGCGTTGGACATGAGACGGATACAACCTTGGCTGATTTTGCGGCAGATCGCAGAGCAGCAACGCCAACAGCAGCAGCTGAATTGGCAACACCTGTGACCAAGGCTGATTTATTAGCTTTTCTTAAAGAAAGACAGATGAGATCTTATCAGACTGTTATGCGTCTGATTAGACAAAAGGATGAACAAGTTAAGAAACTGCAAAGATCAGTTATTTTCAGACAGCCTGAAAGACTCTATGATGCTTATGTTCAAAAATTGGATCATTTAAGAACACATTTGTTGACCAAGGTGCGGCAGGTTTATGATGTTTATGATAGCAAGGAACATTTGCTGAGACAAAGATTGTTGTCCCTTAATTTATCAGGGTGTATTCAGCGCTATCAAGCACAATTAAAACAAGATCAGCGTTTATTGTTAAGCCACATGAGCAGCCAATATGATAGTAAATTAGCCCGTTTTGAAAAAGCACAAGATGCGCTTTTGTCACTGGATACGACTCGGATTGTGGCGCGTGGCTATGCTATTGTTCAAAAAGATAATCACATTATTCAATCAACCCAACAGATCAAAAAAGGAGATCGCTTGCATCTTGAAATGAAAGATGGGCAGGTCCAAGTGGAGGTAGAAAATGTCAAACAAGAAGAAAACATTTGAAGAAAATTTACAGGATTTAGAAGAAATTGTGAACCAGTTAGAAACCGGTGAAATTCCTCTTGAAGAAGCTATTACTCAATTCCAAAAAGGAATGGCGCTTTCTAAAGATTTGCAGAAAACCTTGGAGTCTGCTGAAAAGACCTTGGTCAAAGTCATGCAGGCTGATGGCAGTGAAGCAGAAATGGACGAATTGTGAAAGATAAGATTAAATACATTAATCAGGCTATTAGGCATTATTATGCGCAAACTCATGTGTCTCAGGATTTGGTTGAAGCGGTCTTGTATTCTGTTGCTGCAGGCGGTAAACGGATTCGTCCTCTCTTACTATTGGAAATCTTGCAAGGCTTTGGTTTGGTACTTACAGAAGCTCACTATCAGGTGGCAGCAAGTCTAGAGATGATTCATACCGGCAGCCTCGTTCATGATGACCTGCCTGCTATGGATAATGATGATTATAGGCGGGGACAGCTGACCAATCATAAGAAATTTGGTGAAGCGACAGCCATCTTGGCAGGTGACAGTCTTTTTCTAGACCCTTTTGGTTTGCTGGCCAAGGCGGACTTAAGGGCTGATATCAAGATAAAGTTAGTAGCAGAATTGTCAGATGCTGCAGGAAGCTATGGTATGGTCGGTGGGCAAATGTTGGATATTAAGGGTGAACATGTTCAACTCAATTTAGACCAACTGGCTCAAATTCATGCCAATAAGACAGGAAAACTCTTGACTTTTCCTTTTGTAGCCGCAGGAATAATAGCAGAATTATCAGAAAAAGCCCTTGCTCGGCTCCGTCAGGTGGGTGAATTAGTTGGTTTGGCTTTTCAAGTACGTGATGATATTTTAGATGTGACAGCTAGTTTTTCAGAACTTGGTAAGACCCCACAAAAGGATATCGAAGCTGATAAATCAACCTATCCCAGTCTTTTGGGCTTGGACAAGTCCTATGCCATTTTGGAAGATTCTCTCAATCAAGCGCAAGTTATTTTCCAAAAATTAGCTTTAGAGGAACAATTTAATGCTACTGGAATTGAAACAATAATAGAAAGGTTGCGTCTCCATGCCTAAGGAAAGAGTGGATGTTCTAGCCTATAAACAAGGACTGTTTAACACAAGAGAACAAGCCAAGCGAGGTGTTATGGCAGGTTTGGTTGTCAATGTCATCAATGGAGAACGTTATGATAAACCCGGCGAGAAAATTGATGAAGCGACTGAGTTAAAGTTAAAGGGAGACAAATTAAAATATGTCAGTCGCGGCGGTTTGAAATTGGAAAAAGCATTAAAAGTTTTTGTCATTTCAGTAGATGGACAGATAACTTTGGACATTGGCGCTTCAACGGGTGGTTTTACAGACGTCATGCTGCAAAATGGTGCTCAATTAGTCTATGCTGTTGATGTTGGAACCAATCAGTTGGTGTGGAAATTACGTCAAGACGAACGCGTCTGCAGCATGGAACAGTACAATTTCCGCTATGCAGAGCCTAGCGATTTTGAACGAGGACAGCCAACTTTTGCTTCCATTGATGTGAGTTTTATTTCACTCAATTTAATATTACCAGCCTTATCTAAGATTTTAACAGATGGTGGTCAAGTTGTTGCTTTAATTAAACCGCAGTTTGAGGCAGGTCGTGAACAGATTGGTAAACATGGTATTGTTAAGGACAAGTCAGTCCACGAAACTGTTTTGGAGACAGTAACAACTTTTGCGACAAATTACGGATTCACAGTTAAAGAACTTGATTTTTCTCCCATTCAGGGCGGTCATGGTAATATTGAATTTTTAGCCTACTTAGAAAAATCAGCTCAAGCCCAAAATCAAGTCTTGACTAAGATTAAATCGATTGTTGAACAAGCACATAAGGAATTTAAAAAGAATGAAGAAACGTGAACGATTAGAATTAATTAAAAAAATTGTTTTAGAAAATGAAATTGAAACACAAAAAGAATTGGTCAAACTTTTAGAGAACGAAGGCTTACAAGCAACGCAAGCGACAATTTCCCGTGATATTAATGAGGTCGGTATCATTAAAGTACCAGCTTCAAATGGTCGCTATATTTATGGCCTTTCTAAGGAAATAAGCAAAAAAGAAGAGTCAACACCAAAACCAGCTGAAAAAGCAGTTAAGTTTATTTCAGATCAGGTGGCAGGTTTAGAGCATCTCATTCATATTGATGTTGTTCCTGGAAATAGCTATTTATTGAAACGTTTTTTACTAGAGAGATTTGAAGGACTTATTTTTAGCTTGCTGGCAGATGATGACAGTTTGCTTTTGATTGTTAAAAATGCTAAAGATAGTGATAGAATTCGTCAAGAAATCAAATCTTGGATGGCCAATTAAATCATAAGGAGTGGGTATGCTTTTAGAAATTGCCATTAAAAATTTTGCTATTATTGAAGAAATCTCACTCAATTTTGAAAAGGGAATGACTGTTCTGACCGGTGAAACAGGTGCAGGGAAGTCTATTGTCATTGATGCCATGAATATGATGCTAGGCAGTAGAGCCAGCATAGATGTTATTCGTCATGGCAGTCCTAAAGCAGAGATTGAGGGTTTTTTCTCTGTGGATAAAAATCCTTCTTTAGAGCAGTTACTGGCTGATCAGGGAATTGCTTTTTCAGATGAGCTAATCATTCGCCGTGAGATTTTACAAAATGGGCGCAGTATTAGTCGTATCAATGGTCAAATGGTTAATCTGGCAACTCTGCGTGCCGTTGGGCAGTATTTAGTTGATATTCATGGACAGCATGATCAAGAAGAACTGATGCGGCCGCAAAAGCATATTCAGTTGTTGGATGAATTTGGTGATGAGGTATTTCAGGTAAGCAAGCAGCATTATCAGGACTTATTTGATCGCTATCGGAACTTACGTAAGCGCGTCTTGAATAAACGTAAGAATGAGCAAGAACATCAAGCACGTATTGAAATGCTGGAGTATCAGATAGGAGAGATTGAAGCAGCAAACTTACAATCTGGTGAGGATACCAAGCTCTTAAAACAACGTGATAAACTTATGAATCATAAGCTTATTGTTGATACCTTAACCAATGCTTATGTTTTACTTGATAATGAAGATTTTTCGAGTTTGACCAATGTTCGTTCAGCTATGAATGATTTGCAGAGTTTGGAAGAATATGATGCTGAGTACAAGGATTTATCCAATAATCTCAGCGAATCTTACTATATTTTAGAAGATGTTAGCAAACGTCTAGAGACCATACTGGATCATATGGATTTTGATGCCAATACTTTGGTTAAACTTGAAGCACGTCTTGATGTTATCAACACCATCACGCGTAAGTATGGTGGTTCAGTTGATGATGTTTTGGCTTATTTTGACAATATCAGTAAGGAATACAATCATTTGACGGGAAATGACCTTGCTTTTGATGATATGGAAAGAGAACTAAAAGTTTTGGAGCGCTCACTATTAGAAGCAGCAGCTCAATTGAGTCAAAAACGCCATGCCATTGCGGAAACCTTGTCTCAGGAGATTAAGCAGGAACTAAAAGATCTCTACATGGATAAGGCTGATTTTAAAGTTGTTTTTACTAAAGGAAAATTTAATCGCGAGGGAAATGAAACAGTCGCTTTTCATATTTCGACTAATCCTGGCGAAGACTTTAAGCCTTTGGTCAAAGTCGCTTCTGGTGGAGAGCTGTCTCGCCTCATGTTAGCCATTAAGTCAGCTTTTTCACGTCGTGAAGATAAGACTAGCATTGTTTTTGATGAAGTTGATACAGGTGTTTCAGGACGTGTCGCGCAGGCTATTGCTCAAAAAATTTACAAAATAGGCAATCACGGTCAAGTTTTAGCTATTTCCCATATCCCGCAAGTCATTGCCATCAGTGATTATCAGTACTTTATTGAAAAACAAAGCAGCAAAGCCACAACTGTCTCAACGGTTCGCCTTTTAAATCAAGAGGAAAGAATTGAAGAAATCGCTAAGATGTTGGCAGGGGATAATGTGACCCAAGCTGCGCGCCAGCAAGCTAAAGAACTATTAAAAAAATAAGAGATTGGTATAGAAAGTATTTTAATAAATATGCTCTTACTTCAATCTTTTTGTTTTGATTTGGACTATTGCTTCTAGTAGAAAACTATTTTAAACTATCTTAAAGTTTAACAGCAAAGTAATTTTAATCCTTTCTGTCTTTTAAAATTTTCCCTAAATCTTGATTATTTGGTATAATAACAATACTAATATAAATTTAGAAAAGAAATGAAGCAGGATAAGAAATGAGTAAAATTAAAATTGTAACTGATTCTTCTATTACAATCGAGCCCGATTTAGTTGAAGCATTGGATATCACTGTTGTTCCTTTAACCGTTATGGTTGACGGCATTGTTTATTCTGATAACGATCTTAAGGAAGATGGGAAATTTCTTTCTTTAATGCGAAACAGTAAGTCACTCCCTAAAACAAGCCAACCACCTGTTGGTCTGTTCGCAGAAACTTATGAAAAGCTTATTAAAGAGGGGGCGGAACAAATTGTTGCTATTCATATTACCCATTCCTTATCTGGAACACTTGAGGCCTCACGTCAAGGAGCTAATATTGCTGGAGCAGATGTCACTGTATTAGACTCTTCCTTTACAGATCAAGCCATGAAATTTCAAGTTATTGCGGCTGCTAAACTAGCTCAAAAGGGTAGCAGTCTAGAAGAAATTTTGGCAAGGGTTGAAGAAGTAAAAAAGAAAACCGAACTTTTTATTGGTGTCTCAACCTTAGAAAATCTGGTTAAAGGTGGACGAATTGGCCGTGTGACAGGCTTAATCAGTTCTCTTCTCAATATCAGAGTTGTTATGGAACTGAAAAACCATGCTCTTAATCCTATTGCGAAAGGACGCGGTAATAAAACGTTTAACAAGTGGCTGGATAATTTGATTGCGACTATCAAAGACCGCAAAATTGCTGAGATCGGCATTTCCTATGCTGGGACTTCAGATTTTGCTAATGGTCTTAAAGACAAGTTACAAGCTTATGTTGAGAAAGATATTGCTGTTTTAGAAACGGGGTCAATTATTCAGACTCATACAGGTGAAGGTGCTTTTGCAGTAATGGTGCATTATGAGTAAAAAAATTCCTAAAGGACCTGCTTTCTTTCTTGCAAATCTTCTTATTTTTAGCTTATTATTTTATTTTTTTATTCCAACAGCGAAGTTATCTTTTAAAAATAGCGATCAGAAATCTTCATTAAACAAATCCAAAGCGACATCTTTTCACTATATTGCTATCGGTGACTCTTTGACACAAGGAGTCGGTGATACGACTGATCAAGGCGGCTTTATTCCCCTTTTATCGCAAGAGTTGAAATCAAATTATCACTATAATGTTTTAAGCAGTAATTATGGTGTTTCAGGCAATACAAGCCAGCAAATTTTGATACGGATGCGAAAAGAGAGAAAAATTCAAAAAAGTTTGAATAAGGCTAATTTAATGACCTTAACAGTTGGTGGAAATGATGTTATGACTGTTGTTCGAAAGGGATTAACAAACTTAAAAGTATCTTCTTTTAGGCAGCCAGCTAAAACTTATCAGAAGCATTTGCGAAAAATTATCCAGATGGCTAGAAGAAGGAATAAGGATCTCCCCATTTATATCATTGGTATTTACAATCCTTATTATTTAAATTTCCCTAATATGACGCAAATGCAGGATATTATTGACAATTGGAATAAGGGAACGCAAAAGGTTGTCGCAGAGTATAGAAACGTTTATTTTGTTCCCATAAACGATTTACTTTATAAAGGTGTTAATGGGGAGCAAAAGGCTGTTGGAACATCTGACAGTGAGGCAGAGTCAGGAGAAGTAACCAATGATGCCCTTTCTGAAGGAGATCGTTTCCATCCTAATAATGTTGGTTATCAAATCATGTCAAAAGCAATAATGGAGAAAATCAGTGAAACAAAGAAGAACTGGAAATAAAAAAAATTGGTGGAAATGGGCTTTTCTGCTTTTATTAGCACTCAATATTGCTTTTTGGGGAGTGATTATCAGTCGTGTTTTGAGCGGTTACCATTCTAATACAATAACAAGTCAAACAGTAAAAAATCCTGTTAAGGTTGGAACAATTACGACAACTAAAGAACAATTGAATCAGACCTTGGCAAGTTATTTGAATGATTATCAGTCTAAGGGTATGACCTACAGTGTTCAACTGACTTCAACAAACATTGAATTTCAAGGAACTTATAAACTTCTAGGTTATAACGTACCTCTTTATATCTATTTTGAACCTTATCAGTTAAAAAGCGGAGCTGTCCAGCTTAAAGTGACTTCCTTTTCAGTAGGCAATCTTCCTCTGCCAGCATCAGAGGTTCTTAGTTATATTAAATCAAGTTACAAACTGCCAAATTTTGTTGATGTTATTCCAGAGAAGTCTGTTGTTAATATCAATTTGCAAAAGATAGACAATGATGCAGGTATTTATTTAAAGTCAACAGCTATAAATTTGGTTAGTGATGAAATAAACTTTGATATTTTAAAGAAAAAACGTTAAAATGGCATTAAATACTTGACCTATCTAAGTTTTTTAGGTAAGATAGAACCTGTTAAAGCCTATAAAGGCTTATAAAAATATTGGAGGATTTGTTAAATGGCTAACAAACAAGATTTGATTGCAAAAGTAGCAGAAGCTACTGAATTGACTAAGAAAGATTCAGCTGCAGCAGTAGACGCTGTCTTCTCAGCAGTATCATCTTACCTTGCAAAGGGTGAAAAAGTACAACTTATTGGTTTTGGTAACTTTGAAGTTCGCGAACGTGCAGCACGCAAAGGTCGCAACCCTCAAACAGGTGAAGAAATCAAAATCAAAGCTTCTAAAGTTCCAGCATTCAAAGCTGGTAAAGCTCTTAAAGACGCTGTAAAATAAGATTTTGGCAAATGTACTTTTCTAAAATTTAATCTTTAGATTTTAGAGTGTACAAACGTTTCTGTACTGACCCAAAAAGTTGGACAAGAAATTATTGAAGGGATTTAGTCCTGTATTGCACAGGGCTGAGTCCTTTTAGTTTTGTCTTGATTCGTTTCTTGTTGTAGTCAAAAATGTAGTTAGTGATGGCTTTTTCAAGTTTGTCGAGCGATTTGAAAGACTTTTCATATACGTTAATTTCATCAAAAAACACCCCAATTGTTAGATTTTCTGCCCAACTTTTAGGGTGCAGGTCAGTTTGCTATGGTCTTTTTAATGTTCTATTAGCATGTTTTCTTTTACAGTGAGTGCTACCATAATACTTGTTTGCTACTTCCCGTTCTAGCTGTGTCATATAGCTAAGTTATAATAATAGCAGATTATTTTTTCACAGTAATATAATCTTTTAAATTTCGACGAGGACCAACATTTTTACCATAACTGTTAACATAACCTACTCGTAAAATTAATTGAACAGGTTGTGATTTACCTAAATTCTGCTGCAACTTTTGATTATAGGAGGGAATTTCAATCATGGCACTAATCGGTTGAACTGCAATGTTATTTCTAACACAATCATACCAGAAAGCTTGCGATTTTTCACCAACAGCAATCCATTTAGAAATATTCTGTTCACCTGTAATTACAAAAAAACCTGCGCAGTTCTCTACTTGATTAATTAAAGTGTTCTTACTCTGTTTGACAAAATTATTACTCGTGGCATTCTTATGATTACTTGTTAGATAATAAAAGGTTTTAATTATAGGATTTAACCCTAACATATCACCAGAGATACCATCTTGTTTTTTCTTAGCTTCCTGATTAGAAAAACGCAACCATTTTCCCTGTTCTTTTAAAAAATCTTGACTTTTATACTGTTTAGCAGCCGCCGCGAGACTCCCTTTTTGTAGATATTTAAATGTTTTACTTCCCTTAGCATAGTAGTAAACATTATCATATTTTTTAATTAAACTTGAAACGACTGTTCTATTAATTGGTTTTTTCTGGAATTTTCTTTTATCAGTATGACGTTTTTGGATGATATCCAATTGTTTATTGTTAATTTTATTATTTTTTAGTTTTTGATAATTTATCAATACAACTTGATATTTGTTTTCTTTAGAAGGAGCAATATTAGAAATGCTAACATTATATCCATAAGCTTCGAATGATTTTTTTAGAGATTGAATATAACAACCAATTGAAATATAAAGTTCTCGATTATTTGGGTCAACGACATTTAAAGAACGCTTATTATTTAGAAAACCCCCTAATCTCTTTTGCTTAGGATCTAAATTAACTTTCCAACTCTGAGTATTATGGGAATTAGCTGCGAAAGAAGCATAGTATAACGCGTGTTCGATGTCTGAAGAAGTTCTTTCTAATTGAATATTAGTTTGGGTATTAGCGGTTTTTCCAATAGTAAAAATAATGGCTCCTACACTAAAAAGAATAAATAAAAAGGCTGCTATTGTTGTAATAATAACTTTTTTCTTCATGTTCCTTTATCCTTTCTTGTAACATGCTAATAAAGTTAGAAATTCTTCTTCTAAAAAGGTTTTGTTATCAAGACCAAGTAAGCGATAATATTCTTTTTTGTTTTCTGCCATACGAATGATACCCGATAGTGCACTCCAGAAAAAAAGAGTTGATTGGTTAAAATCTAATTCTGTCTGAAGATAGTTTAAGTGAACACCATCTTCAATAAGTGTGTTAATTAACTGATTTATATCTAACCCTAATTGGTAAATATCTCTATATACTTGAGGTGTTTCTTTAGAGGTCATATCAACATTGATATGACCAATCATTCCGTCAAAATATATTGGATAGGTTTCACATAGTTTTTGCAATGCAAAACAAATTTTTAAATAATTTTTCTGCCACTCTTCTTGAGTGCTTGGTTGAATCTGAATAATTTTTTCAATAGTCTCGTAAAGCCATTTGGCATGTTTATAAACTAATGAGAAAAAGATTTCTTCTTTATTTTCAAAATAAACATATAAAGTTGCTTTACTATATCCAGCTAATTTAGCAATATTATCCATTGTTGTATCAGTAATACCTTTACTGATAAAGAGTGTGTTAGCAGCATCTGAAATATTTTTACGATGAATACGAGCAGGTTCCTTTTTTCGTCTCGCCATAAGAGATCCTCTTATAATTAATTAAACTAGCGGTTTAATTAATTATAGTATATTTCTTTCTTTTGTCAATTTTAAACATCTTTGTATTAATTATCCTAGAGATTGTTTGAATGATTTTTAGAGATAAAATTGATAGACAGTTTTTTGCATATTTTTTATCATTTAGGAAAAGTAAAGGCTACTTGATGATGCTAGGCACTAATTTTTCTGTATCTTTAAAAATAGTGTATAATAGAAAAAAAGAATAACGAAGGAGTCAAAAATGGGACTGCATTCTCATAATAATGATCCGAATAAGGATGTTTATGATCATGTATTAACGCATTTAAAAGAAAAGCATATTCGTATTACTAAAACACGAGAAGCTGTTATTTCTTATATGATTAACTCCCGCCGTCATCCGAGTGCAGAACAAATTCATAAGGATCTTCTTCCTCAGTATCCAAGTATGAGTTTAGCAACGGTCTATAATAATTTGAAAGTCCTGATTGATGAAGGCTTTGTTGTTGAATTAAAGCTAAGCAATGATAATACAGCTTATTTTGATTTTATGGGGCATCAGCATTTGCATGTTGTTTGTGAGTCTTGTGGTAAGATTACTGATTTTGTAGACACTGATATTTCTCATATCAAGCAAGAAGCATATAAGCAGACAAATTATGTGATTACGAGAGCACAGCTTTTGATTTATGGTATTTGTCCAGACTGTCAAAGCAAGAAAACTAAAAAAGCCGATTAATTTGCTTATTGATTATCTAGAGAGAAAACTTATCATATGGGAAATAGGAGGTGAGTCATTAAATGAAATTTATTATCATTGTTTTAATAGTGTTTTCTATTGTTAAAATCATTAGTATTATTTGGGTAAGTAAAATAATGAAGCCAAAGCCGATGACTCCAAAAGAAATTGAGGAGTATGATCGCAAGGAAGATCAAAAAGATGGTTTTGATTTTTAAAAAGACCTGACTGAGGAGATTCTCAGTCAGGTCTTTTGGTATACAGAAATAAAAAGATTTCTTTAAGCCATAGCATTCAGCTTACCACGAAAGTCTTCCAAGGTTTCATAACCTTTTTCCGTCATGATGGCTTTTAACTCTTTAGTAATACGTTTGAAAATTTGAGGACCTTCTTGATGAAGAGCTGTCCCGATTTGAACCATGCTGGCGCCACAGAGAATATGTTCGAAAGCATCGCGACCTGTTTTGACACCGCCGGTTCCGATAATTTGGATGGAAGGGTTGAGGCGCTTGTAAAAAGCATGAACATTGGCTAGCGCTGTTGGTTTGACGTAATCGCCACCAATGCCTCCAAAGCCATTTTTTGGTTTAATGACGACCGTTTCATCTTCAATAACTAAGCCGTTTCCAATAGAATTAATACAATTAACAAATGTCAGAGGGTATTTATTGAAAATAGCAGCTGCTTGATCAAAGTGTACAATGTCAAAATAAGGTGGTAACTTGATACCTAGTGGTTTAGTGAAGTAAGTGAAAACTTCTGAAAGGATTTGGTCCGTTGTTTCAAAATCATAGGCGATTTGTGGTTTACCGGGAACATTTGGACAGGAAAGATTGAGTTCCACCAAACCTTGATATTTGCTGGCTTCAACCATCTTAAGAATGGTATGGGTTTCTTCTGGCGACATGCCAACTAGGGATAAAAAGTGATTTTTGCTATCGGGCTGTTTTTGCAATTCTGTGACATAGTCTAAATAATAGTTAATACCTAGATTAGGCAGGCCCATTGAATTAATAGAGCCTAATTTTGTGTCAGCATAGCGGGGTTGAGGGTTTCCTGCACGTTCTTCTAGCGTACCAGTCTTGGTAACAAAAGAACCTGCTTCCGAATGATCAATAGCTGCTAATTCTTCACGTGTCATGCAATAAACCCCTGCAGCATTCATGAGACAATTATCAAAGTCAAAAGAGCCAATTGTTGTATGAGTTGAAACCATGGAACCTCCAAAATAATGAATTTTTTCTATTGTAACACTAGATAAGGTCAACCGCAAGCTCAATTGCCTTTCCTTTTCTTGTTGATTTGAATGATTAACTCCTTTATCTAAGAGATTTCAATCTTTTTAGAAAATTTAGTAGATTTTTTCATGATATTTTTGTAAAATAAAACAGTAAACTATTTGACCTGTCGTCAAGAATAAAAGGAGAATTTTAATGGTAAAATTAGTATTTGCTCGTCATGGTGAATCAGAATGGAACAAGGCTAACCTTTTTACTGGCTGGGCTGATGTTGACCTTTCAGAAGAAGGAACGCAACAAGCAATTGATGCCGGCAAACTCATTAAAGAAGCAGACATCAAATTTGACCTTGCTTTCACATCAGTTTTGACACGTGCAATCAAGACAACTAATTTGGCGCTTGAATATTCTGATCAACTTTGGGTACCAGTTGAAAAGTCATGGCGTTTGAATGAACGTCACTATGGTGGCTTGACTGGTAAAAATAAAGCTGAAGCTGCTGAAAAATTTGGAGACGAACAAGTTCACATTTGGCGTCGCTCATATGATGTATTGCCGCCAGCTATGGCCAAAGACGATCCATACTCAGCACACACTGACCGTCGTTATGCAAATCTTGATGATACTGTTATTCCAGATGCAGAAAACTTAAAAGTCACCTTAGAACGTGCTCTTCCATACTGGGAAGATAAAATTGCTCCAGCTCTTAAAGATGGAAAAAATGTATTTGTTGGAGCACATGGTAACTCTATCCGTGCTCTTGTAAAACATATCAAACAATTGTCAGATGATGACATTATGGGTGTTGAAATTCCAAACTTCCCACCATTAGTTTTTGAATTTGACGAAAATTTAAATGTCACTGCTGAATACTATCTTGGTAAATAAGAGAATAATAATTGTTTAAAAGTCTTATTGTTTGATTATAGAAGAAATGGGGAAAATTAAAGATTAAGGGCTGATTTTCTTCTTTGATAATAGTGATTTGAGAGGTTAGGATTTTGTTATCCCGACCTCTTTTTTCTTGTTTTCATAACATTTTGTTAATTTTTGCACAGATTTAACGAAAATATCACAAGTTTTTGTTTAAATTGTGATAAAATAAAAGACGTAGTTTCATAAATAGGAGGAAAAATGGTATCCCAAAAAAATAAATCTAAAAAGGGTCAATCTAAAACGTTTACCTTAATTTCAAATAGAATTAATCTCCTATTTTTTTTGATTGTCGCTTTGTTTACTGTTTTGCTTTTGAGGTTAGCTCAGATGCAGCTTTATGATGCAAAGTTTTACAAATCTAAATTGACAGAGTCAACAACATATACTATAAAAACCTCCAGCCCTCGCGGACAAATTTATGACGCTAAAGGGGTGGCTTTAGTTGAAAACGAGGTTAAAGAGGTTGTTGCCTTTACAAGAAGCAATACCATGACTGCCAAGGATATTAAAGCAAATGCAAAAAAGTTAGCAGATATGGTGACTTTAACTGAATCTAAGGTAACCAAACGTCAGAAAAAAGATTACTATCTGGCAGATCCAAAAAATTATCAAAAAATCGTTAAAAAATTACCAAATAATAAAAAATATGATAACTTTGGAAATAACCTAACGGAATCGAAGATCTATGCAAATGCTGTTAAAGCAGTTCCAAACAGTGCTATTGATTATTCTGAAGATGAGAAAAAAATCATTCATATTTTCAGCCAGATGAATGCAACCTCTGTTTTTAATACAGCTTCGTTAACAACAGGAGATTTAACAGCTGAGCAAATTGCAGTATTGGCTACAAGCAAATCAGATTTAAAGGGAATCTCTGTTAAGACTGACTGGGAACGTAAAACAGATAAAAATTCCATTACTTCTATTATCGGTAAAGTTTCCAGTCAAAAAACCGGTCTGCCTGCTGAAGAAGCCAATAACTATGTTAAAAAAGGTTATTCTCTGAATGACCGCGTTGGAACATCTTATCTTGAAAAGCAATATGAAAACGATTTGCAAGGTAGTCGTACTGTTCAAGCAATCAAGGTTAACAAAGAAGGTAAAATTATCAGTGATAAGACCACTGCCAAAGGGACTAAAGGAAAAAATCTTAAGTTGACCCTTGATCTTGAATTTCAAAAGGGTGTTGAACAAATTCTTAACCAATATTTTAATTCTGAATTAGCATCTGGAAATACCAAGTATTCTGAAGGCGTTTATGCTGTTGTTCTTAACCCGAACACAGGTGCAGTTCTTTCTATGGCTGGTTTGGAACATGACCTTAAAACGGGCGAAGTATCTTCTAATGCTCTTGGAGCGGTTACTGAAGTCTTTACTCCGGGTTCCGTTGTTAAAGGAGCGACTTTGACAGCTGGTTGGGAAAACGGTGTCTTATCAGGCAATCAAGTACTCAATGACCAGCCTATTCAATTTGCGGGTTCAAGCCCTATTAACTCTTGGTTTACCAATGGTTTAACTCCTCTTACAGCAAGTCAATCCTTAGAGTATTCTTCTAATACTTATATGGTTCAATTGGCTTTAAAATTAATGGGACAAGATTATCATAGTGGTATGACCTTATCAACAGATGGCTATAAGGAAGCTATGGAGAAATTAAGAGCTACTTATGCTCAATATGGTTTGGGTGTCTCAACAGGAATTGACCTTCCGGGAGAGTCAAAGGGCTATACGCCAGAACATTATGATCCTTCTAATGTTTTAACAGAATCATTTGGGCAGTTTGATAACTATACGGCTATGCAGCTGGCACAATATGCTGCAGCTGTCGCAAATGGTGGCAAACGTATTGCTCCCCATTTGGTTGAAGGTATCTATGATAATAATAAAACAGGCGGTTTAGGAAATCTTGTTCAATCTATTGACACCAAGGTTTTAAATAATGTTTCTATCTCTAGCGATGACATGGGGATTATCAAGGAAGGTTTCTATAATGTTGTTAACGGTGGTAGTTATGCAACAGGGAAGACTCTTGCAAAAGGTGCAAGTGTTCCTATTTCGGCAAAAACAGGGACAGCCGAAGCTTACGTGACAGGAGATGATGGTAAATCTGTTTATACATCCAATTTAAACGTTGTTGCTTATGCACCAAGCAGCAATCCTCAAATTGCTGTAGCTGTTGTCTTGCCACATGAGACAGACCTTCATGGAACCACTAGTCATGCTATTACGAGAGATATTATCAATCTTTATCAAAAGATGTATCCAATGAATCAGTGAGGAAAAAAGAATGCTCTACCCAACGCCTATTGCCAAACTTATTGAGAGTTTCACAAAATTACCGGGTATTGGTATCAAAACAGCGACTCGCTTAGCTTTTTATACAATTGGTATGAGTGATGAAGACGTTAATAACTTTGCTAAAAATCTTCTAGCTGCTAAACGAGAATTGACCTACTGTTTTGTTTGTGGCAATCTGACAGATGATGATCCTTGCAATATTTGTACAGATGAAAGCAGAGACCGCTCAACTGTTTTAGTAGTTGAAGATAGTAAGGATGTTTCTGCAATGGAAAAAATTCAGGAATATCATGGTCTTTATCATGTTTTACACGGCCTGATTTCTCCTATGAATGGTATTGGTCCTGATGATATTAATTTGAAAAGTCTTCTGACACGCCTACGTGATAATAGTGATATTCATGAAGTCATTATCGCAACTAATGCCACAGCAGATGGAGAAGCAACGGCTATGTATATTTCCAGAGTTCTCAAACCTGCTGGTATTACAGTTACACGTTTAGCACGTGGGCTTGCTGTTGGTTCTGACATTGAGTATGCTGATGAAGTAACTCTGCTTCGAGCAATTGAAAACAGGACAGAGTTATAAAGGAGTGGCATTGCATACCTCTTCTTTTTGGTATTTCTTTTTCTATAAAAAACCAATTGGCCGATATTTCCAATTGGTTTTTTCGTTGAATTGGGAAAGCATGATATTTCTTGTAAACTCTAGTCTGCAGCATATCTTTCCAATATTTTTTGAAAATGCTTCCTATTTGTGATATGATTATTAAGAATTATTAGAATAGAAAAGGAATCTTATGTCTAAAGAAACGCTTGTTTTATTATATGGTGGCCGTTCTGCAGAACGCGATGTTTCTGTGCTCTCAGCTGAGAGTGTCATGCGAGCCATAAATTATGACAACTTTTTAGTCAAAACTTATTTCATTACGCAAGCGGGTGACTTTATTAAGACGCAAGAATTTGATAGTCAACCATCAGAAACTGATAAACTGATGACAAATGACACGATTATTGCTTCTCAAAAAATTAAGCCAAGTGATATTTATGAGGAAGAAGCAGTTGTTTTTCCTGTTCTTCATGGGCCTATGGGAGAGGATGGTTCTATTCAGGGCTTTCTTGAAGTTTTAAAAATGCCTTATGTGGGAACCAATATTCTGTCATCTAGTGTAGCTATGGATAAGATTACAACAAAGCAAGTTTTAGAAAGTGCGACTACTATTCCTCAAGTAGCTTATGTTGCTCTTATTGAAGGCGAGCCTTTAGAAAGCAAGTTGGCAGAAGTTGAAGAGAAATTGATTTATCCTGTATTTGTTAAGCCAGCTAATATGGGTTCTAGTGTTGGTATTTCTAAAGCAGAAAATCGCACTGACTTAAAACAAGCTATTGCACTTGCTTTGAAGTATGACAGTCGTGTTTTAATTGAACAAGGTGTGGATGCGCGTGAGATTGAGGTTGGTATTTTAGGAAATACTGATGTTAAAACAACTTTACCGGGAGAGATTGTCAAAGTTGTGGCTTTTTATGATTACGAAGCCAAGTATATTGATAATAAGATCACCATGGCTATTCCGGCAGAAATAGATCCTGTTATCGTTGAAAAAATGCGGGATTATGCTGCAACAGCTTTCCGAACTTTGGGCTGCTGTGGACTTTCTCGCTGTGATTTCTTCCTAACAGAGGATGGGAAAGTTTATTTGAATGAACTCAACACTATGCCCGGCTTTACTCAGTGGTCTATGTATCCTCTTCTTTGGGAAAATATGGGGCTGTCTTATTCAGTTTTGATTGAAGAATTAGTTAGTCTTGCTAAAGAAATGTTTGACAAACGCGAAAGCCATTTGGTTTAAAGATAATAAAGCTCTTGTTTCATGTCTTGTTCCTTAAGAAGAATAGATATGAGGCTAGGGTCTTTTTTCTTGCTTTTTGCAAAGCGTAAATTTGTCTATATTTGATTTTTATTGCCTGAAAATGTTGCTTATGGGCTACAAAAAATCAGAGAGGGATGTCTCTCTGATTAACTATTTAAAATTTGCAAGTTTTCGTAATTCTGGAATCCGCTGCAACTGAGGCATAATTGCCATAGTGACTAGGATCCGAATAGGGATTTCAAAGATTTTTAACCAACGCCCTGCTGCAAATTGTGCCCAAAATGGGACACCATAGTAAATCTGGACGAGCAAGGGAGTGAAGATAAAGCTTCCGATAAGCATAATGATTGCTGTAGCAATAGTAACGTGTAGCCAGTCTTTTTTATTTGTCCAGCTCAGCGATTTTTGATAAAAGAAAAGTCCATAAAATAATCCTTGAACGGCTTCTAGCAGTGTCCACCAGATAATAAAGTTACCTGCACCACTGGATAGGTTGTCCACTATATCCAAAATAGCCAAACTGATGAAGGCCCAGATTGGTCCACCAATCATACCAATCATCACATTAACAATGAAAGTTGGGCTGATAATCAGTTGTTGGGGAATAATGGGGATGGAAAGTTTTCCAATAGCAAAAGCTAAGGCAATCAACATGGCCAGAGTGACCAAGCGCTGCGGACTAAGCTTAGGTGATTTAAACATAGTATTCATTTTTGGCTCCTTAATGTAAAATGGAGCTGTTTAATCAAGCTGGTAGAGCTTGAGAACAGCGGATGCAATGATTCACCGCGCTTATGGCTTCGTTGTGTGACGACATCCCATTCACACACACTTAACGCGAATCATCTACTCTGTGCAAAGCAGGCTTTGCTCTTTTATTTTACCACAAATTTTAATGATTGCTAGAAAAGTTTTGAAAATTCAGGAAATAGTTTTTGAAAATATATTGAAAATTCAAAAATTAAGCGTATAATGAAGTTTAAAAGATGAAGATCTTATTTTCTCTCTTAGTCTTTTGACTTTGGTTAGTAGATATCTCTTTTTATTATTTTAGGAGGCAATGATGGAAAGTTTAACTCAATTTTCAAAAAAACTTAGTAAATGGTTTACACTTGTTGTCGTTATCTGGGCTGTTTTTAATTACTTTTTGCCCACAACTAGTAGCTGGGTTATTCCCAATACGTCTTACTTGTTAGGTATTATTTTGTTCGGAATGGGGCTGACTTTGACTACTGAAGATTTTGTAAGAATCTCCAAACGTCCAGTGCCCGTTGCTTTGGGGACAGTCGCTCACTATGTTATTATGCCGAGCTTGGCTTGGCTGCTCTGCTTGATTTTTCATTTGAAGGGTGCAACAGCAGCAGGAGTCATTTTAGTTGGTTCTTGTCCTAGTGGTACATCGTCTAGTGTTATGGCTTTTCTGTCTGGTGGTGATGTGGCTTTGGATGTATCTATTGAAATTTTATCAACCTTGTTGGCACCTGTAATGCTGCCTTTGCTCTTATCTGTTTTGGCTGGACAATATATTGCAGTGCCAGCGCTCAGCCTCTTTTTATCTACTTTACGAATTGTTGTTGTTCCCATTATTTTAGGGGTGCTGATTCATACCTTTTTTGGCAAGAAAATCGCTGCTGTCATTAAACTAATGCCCTTGATCTCACAGGTCGCTATTCTTTTGATTATTGGTGCTGTTGTTTCAGCTAATCACGCCAATATTTTCACAGCAGCTACAGCCTTAGTGATTCCGGTTGTTATGCTTCATAACCTGTGCGGCTATAGTCTGGGGTATGCTTTTGCCAAATTATTGCATTTAGAAGAACCACAGCAAAAAGCTATTACTTTTGAGGTTGGTATGCAAGACTCTAGTTTGGGGGCAACACTTGCCATGAAATATTTTGTTCCGCAAGCAGCTATTCCTTCAACTATTTTTTCTATTTGGCATAATATTTCTGGTTCCATTCTATCATCTTGGTGGAAAAATCATTCACAATCTCATTTAACAGAAAGAAAGTAAATCCGCTGAGAATCTCTAATTTGTTTATGTTATAATAAAAGAGCGAAAAGCTCTTTTATTTTTTAGGAGAAGCAAAATGAAGTTAACTTTACAAGAGATAGCCTCGGTTGTAGGTGCTCAAAATGATGTCAGTCTTTTTGAAGATCTTACCATCAATGCTATTGAATTTGACAGCCGCCAGATAAAGACAGGTGATTTATTTTTACCTCTGCAGGGTGCGCGTGATGGCCATGAGTTTATTGATACTGCTTTTGCCAATGGTGCTGTTGCTACTTTTTCCGAAAAAAACATAACCAGTGATTATCCCTATATTTTAGTTGTAGATTGCTTGAAAGCTTTTCAGGATTTGGCGCAATACTATTTGGAGAAAATGCGGGTTGATGTTATTGCTGTAACAGGCTCTAATGGAAAAACAACCACAAAGGACATGATAGCAACTATTTTAGCAACTACTTACAAAACTTACAAGACACAAGGTAATTATAATAATGAAATTGGTCTGCCTTATACAGTTTTACACATGCCTGATGATACTGAAAAAATTGTACTTGAAATGGGTCAGGACCATCTCGGTGATATTGCCCTTCTGTCTAATCTTACCCATCCTCACATAGCTGTTGTCACCTTGATTGGTGAAGCTCATTTAGAGTTCTTTGGCAGCCGTGAGAAAATTGCTGAAGGAAAAATGCAAATTACTCAAGGAATGGATGGTCATGGGATTCTTATTGCACCAGCGGATAAAATCATTAATTCATTTTTACCAGAAAAGCAAAAGGTTATTCGCTTTGGAGCTGATGAAGATATTTTTGTGACCGAATTAGAAGAGCATAAAAACTATTTGAACTTTAAAACGAATTTCCTAGATAATGAGATTAAATTGCCAGTAACTGGTAAATATAATGCTACCAATGCTATGATTGCTAGCTATGTTGGAAAACTGCTTAATATCTCTGAAGAAAAGATTATCTCTGCACTGGCTCAGCTCAATCTAACTCGTAATCGAACGGAATGGAAAAAAGCGGCTAACGGTGCAGATATCTTATCTGATGTTTATAATGCTAATCCAACAGCTATGAAACTGATTTTGGAGACTTTCTCCAGCATTCCAGCAAATAATGGTGGTAAAAAAATTGCGGTGCTGGCAGATATGAAAGAATTAGGAGACAGTGAATTAGCCTTACATGCAGCCATGATTGCTAGTCTAGATCCTGCAGTGATAGATCGTATTTTTCTTTTTGGACCACTAATGCAAGCTCTAGCAGATGAAGTCGCCCAAGTTTATTCAGTAGGGAAATGGTATTATTTTGCCCAAGCTGATCAGGTAGATGAGCTCACTGAGCAAATTCAAAAGGTATTAGGCCCTAATGACCAAATACTTCTAAAGGGATCAAATTCCATGAAATTGGCCCAAGTTGTGGAGTGTTTGGAAGGGTAAAATTTTATAGTTCTGAATTGAATGTTCAGAACTATTTTTTGAAAAAGTAGAAAAATTTTGAAAAATCTGATAACATTTATTTTAAATATTTAGTGGGGGACTAAAAATGAATAAGGTTTTTTGGAGTAAATTGTTTAATCACGAAGAAACTCTGCCATTAATTTTTATAAGTCATAATTCAAAAAATAGTAATTATGGTGACATTATAAAGGCATTGTTAATTGGTGTTGGTTTGCAGAACCATCAATTAATTTATACTTCAAGCTCTACAAATGGCATACCTGTTGGAAACAATATTTATGATTTTTTGCAAAAAGGACTTAGTTCAAAGCCAATTGTTTTATTTTTATTATCTCCAGAATATTTTTCGAGTGTTGTTTGTTTGAATGAGATGGGAGCAACTTGGGTGAAAAAGAATAATTATTTTATATTCTTTCTGCCAGGATTTAATCAAAGACAACAAGAATATTTGGATAGTTGTTTGGATAAAAATGTAAAGGGAATTTATCTGAATGGCGATAGTCGTTGTAAAAATGATTTGAAAAATTTTGTAAGAAAAATCATTAAAGAGTATATTGGAATTTGTGAAGAGGAGAGAATTGAGAGTGAAGTAGAAAGATGCTGTGATAAATTACATAAAATTTCTGTTATTGGTAAGCAATACACTGCTAAAATTACAAAAGTTAATAATAAAGTACATGATAATATTTTTTTAGAATTAGACACTTTGTTACCTACAGGTGAAGAATTTCATAAAGGTGAGAAACATTGGCTGCAACTGTATTTAAGAAATGAAAATTCTAATCTTCCAGATAAAATTGAAGAAGGGATGACAGTTACTTTTGTTCCTAAACAAATTACCTCTTTTGAGCGAAAAAAATACGGGAATCTTAATTTCAGAAATATCTATGCTGAATCTGGGACTGTTGAAATTTTTAGATAGGAGGAGCTAACAGTGAATGGTAAAAAGTATTGTTTTGTTGTTATGGGATTTGGGAAGAAGACAGATCCCTACACTGGAAGAAATATTAATTTAGATGAAACATATGAAAAAGTTATCCAGCCTTTATTTTATGAGGAATTTCCGAATTTTGAATTAATTCGAGCGGATGAGTTAGTTGGCTCTAATGTTATTGACAAAAATATGTACAATTTATTGTTAAAAGCCGAACTTGTTATTGCAGATATTACAACTGATAATGCCAATGCACTTTATGAGCTTGGAGTTCGTCATGCACTCCGACCTTTTTCAACAATTATTATGTGTCAAAAAAGAGAAAAGGAGTTTGGCTTTGATTTAAATCACACGAGAATTCTTACATACAATAATTTTGGTGAAAAATTGGAATCTGATGAAAGTTTTCCAATAAGAAATAAATTGAAGAAATATGTTGAGGAAGCATTGTTAAACAAGCCCGAAGAAGAAAAAATAGACAGTCCATTTTACACCTATCTTCCTAAGGTAACCCCACCTTCCTATGATCAGGAATATCAATATAATGCTGTGAAAGCTACAAAAAATACAAAAATCATTGGAAATTTAATTAAATCTGCAAAGCAAGCAATGCTAGATAATGATTTTAAGCAAGCCAAAAAATATTGGAAACAGTTATCTCAAAAATCTCCAGATGAGATTTATTTCGTTCAGCAATTGGCTTTGGCGACTTATAAGTCTAAAGAACCAACTCAGACAGATGCGTTAATGGAAGCTTTAGAAATCATTAACAAACTTCCACTAGATAAAACCCTAGAGGTTGAAAGTTTAAGTATTGCTGCAGCAATCTATAAAAATTTATATCGTGTTAATAAAAATCCAGATTATTTAAGAAGGGCGATCGCTTTTTCTAAAAAAGCATATATTGTGACAAATGACTACTATCCTGGGGAAAATTATATCAATTGTTTACTTTTGGAAGCTTTTAATTATTCAAAAGATGAAGAGAAAGTTTACTATGCTAAACTTGAAGCTCAGAAGACCTATAAAGAATTATTAAAAATTATTAAAAATAATGACGATGAGGATGATTATTGGAAGTATGCTACTCAAGCCGTTGCTTATAAATTTTTTAATAAAGAAAGTGACTATTTAACAAGTAAAAGCACATTCGAAAGTAAATGTCAAAGTGACTGGGAGAAACTGACTTTTAATAATACTATTTCTGAATTAGAAGAAATTAAGCGAGTTTTATTTTCAAATAATTAGTTTCTTAGTTCTGACCATTGCCATATCACTTATTTAACTATTCTGAAGGAGATTTATGACCGATTTTTTTACAACTGTTCAGACAAGCCCACCATCCATTTCAATACCGCTTTATTTGCTGATGTTTGTAGTTTTGCTAGGTCTCATTTGGTTATCTGTTACTTATTATCGGAAGCAGTGGTTGTGGTGTATTTATCATTTTTTACAGAGCTTTCAGTTACTTTCACTCTATATTTGGTATGGGGCGAAAATGATTCCAATTTCCAATAGTTTGCCGTTTTATCATTGTCGTCTTGCTATGTTTGCCCTTTTATTGCTACCGGATAAAACGAAATTGAAGCAGTATTTTGCACTTATGGGAGTTAGTGGTGCTATTTTTGCTATTGGTTACCCTATTATGGATGCTTATACTTTTCCACATATTACTGCTTTTTCATTTCTCATTGGACACTATGCTCTTTTGGTTGGAAGTATTATTTACCTTATGCGTTATTATAAGTCAAATTTTCTCAGTTGGAAAGCTATTATTCTCTACACGTTTGTTTTAAACCTCTTTTTGGTGATTATTAATTATTTGACCGGCGGCAATTATGGGATCTTGCGTTACACACCTTTTATTACCAATACGCCACTCCTAGTGCGCTATCTAGCTGTAACCTTTATTTTAACTGCCATGTTGCTGCTAATTGATTGGGTATTTATCAGGAGGGAATATGGAAAAGCAAGAGCAGAAAGATAAGGTGACATTTTAAAAAAGCCTAAAGGAAGCAATACGGGCTTTTTCCTTATTTGAATTCCCCCTTATTTTCTATTATAATAAAAGAGCTGTGTATGCAGTTCTTTTTGCATACCAAAAATGAATTTTAGTATGAATAACTTTAGAAGCTCTGCTATTAATCATAAAAAAAGAAAAGGAAATAAGATGAACTTACAAGAAGAAAT
Organism: Streptococcus mutans; assembly: GCF_006739205.1. Lineage (NCBI taxonomy): Bacteria > Bacillati > Bacillota > Bacilli > Lactobacillales > Streptococcaceae > Streptococcus > Streptococcus mutans. The sequence continues at coordinate 1,482,983 of NZ_AP019720.1, read as the reverse complement.
TAAGAAACGTCGAACCTTTGCCATCATTTCCCACCCGGATGCTGGTAAGACGACGATTACGGAGCAGTTGCTCTATTTTGGAGGTGAAATCCGAGAGGCTGGTACTGTTAAAGGAAAGAAAACCGGTAATTTTGCCAAATCTGACTGGATGGATATTGAAAAACAGCGTGGGATTTCCGTAACTTCATCTGTCATGCAGTTTGACTATGCGGGTAAGCGGGTCAATATCCTTGATACACCTGGGCATGAGGACTTTTCTGAGGATACTTACCGAACACTAATGGCGGTAGATGCTGCTGTTATGGTCGTGGACTCTGCCAAGGGGATCGAAGCACAGACAAAAAAGCTTTTTGAAGTTGTCAAGCATCGTGGTATCCCTATCTTTACTTTTATCAATAAATTGGACCGTGATGGTCGCGAACCGCTGGATTTATTGGAAGAATTAGAAGAGGTATTGGGGATTGCTTCTTATCCTATGAATTGGCCTATTGGTATGGGAAGATCTTTTGAGGGTCTCTATGATTTGTACAATCAGCGTCTTGAACTCTACAAAGGTGATGAGCGTTTTGCTTCTATTGAAGATGGTGACAAGCTCTTTGCTAATAATCCCTTCTATGAACAAGCTAAAGAAGATATTGAACTTTTGACTGAAGCGGGAAATGAATTTTCAGAAGAAGCCATTTTAAAGGGTGAGCTGACGCCTGTCTTCTTTGGCTCAGCCCTAACCAACTTTGGTGTTCAAACTTTCTTGGATTCTTTCTTAGCATTTGCACCAGAACCACACGGTCACAAGACCACTGACGATAAGGTGATTGATCCTTTAGATAAAGACTTTTCAGGCTTTGTTTTTAAAATCCAAGCTAATATGGATCCTCGCCACCGAGATCGTATTGCCTTTGTGCGGATTGTCTCAGGTGAATTTGAACGCGGCATGTCTGTCAACCTTGCCCGCACTGGTAAGAGCGTTAAGCTGTCAAACGTCACTCAGTTTATGGCAGAATCTCGTGAGAATGTAGAAAATGCTGTCGCTGGTGATATTATCGGAGTTTACGATACAGGAACTTATCAGGTTGGTGATACCCTAACTGTTGGTAAAAATAAATTTGAATTTGAGCCACTGCCGACCTTTACACCAGAGCTCTTTATGAAAGTTTCTGCTAAAAATGTTATGAAGCAGAAGTCTTTTCATAAAGGCATTGAGCAATTGGTGCAAGAAGGTGCTATACAGCTTTATACCAACTATCAAACTGGTGAATATATGCTTGGAGCAGTCGGTCAGCTCCAGTTTGAAGTTTTCAAACACCGCATGGAAAATGAATACAATGCGGAGGTTATCATGACACCCATGGGTAAGAAAACGGTGCGTTGGATTAAGGAGGAAGATCTTGATGAACGTATGTCTTCCAGCCGTAATATATTGGCTAAAGACCGCTTTAACAAGCCCGTTTTCCTCTTTGAAAATGACTTTTCTCTTCATTGGTTTGCAGATAAATATCCAGATATAGTTTTGGAAGAGAAGATGTAACAATGATTTGTTTAAATCTTATAAATAAGCATCAACCATTTCTTGGTTTGGTGTTTTTTTATATAGGAAAAATTTTTCAAAAAAATATTACGTAAGTATTGCTAAATATTTCTTTTGTGTTACAATATAGGTGAAAAAAGAAAATGAAGGAAGATTATGAATCAAAAAATAGTCGCCATTTCGTCATTTTACATGTTAGGTGCTCATTGATTTTCAAAGGCAGTATATCATAATGATAGGAGTGTGAAACTTATGAAAAGAATTGATATTAATCATCAAGCACAACGTTTTTCTATTCGTAAATATGCATTTGGAGCTGCATCTGTTTTAATTGGCTGTGTCTTTTTTCTAGGTACCCAAAATGTTTCTGCACAAGAGCAGGGAACTCAATTGCCAGCAAGTGAAAACGCAGTTGTAAACGTGGCTGAAAATTCGGTTGCTATCAGCCAAGCAGTTGCAGATAAGGCAGCAGCTCAAACAACTCTAACAGAAACACCCCAAGTTGAAGTTGAGGAGAAAGAAAATAAGGTAAATGCTCCTGCTTTAAATGTCGATGACAAAGGTGCAAAATCCAAAGAAGATGTGAACCCTACTGTTTCAAAGACAGCAAGTGAAGTGGAAGCTTCTGCAGTAACTGCTACTGATACTAAAAATTCAAATCCACAAGTCAATGCTAAAACTGACTCAAGTGAAAAAGACGAAAATAAAATGGTCACCTCGGCTCCAGCTAAGGAGACTGAGGCAGAACAAAATGAGAAAGCGGTAGCAGAAAATCTTATACAAAGACAAGCTAAGGCTGTCTCAATTCCATCGCAAGGCAATTATGTTTTCCAAGAAACAACTCCTGTAAAAAATGCAGCCAGTATGTCCAGCCCAACCCAATTTAACTTTGATAAAGGAGATAAGGTTTTTTATGATAAGGTTTTAGAAGCGGATGGACATCAATGGATTAGCTATGTGTCTTACAGTGGTATTCGTCGCTATGCTCCTATTGCTGTGACAATTGAAGAATTGAAGCAAAAAGAAATTGTTCAGCAAAATTTACCGGCACAAGGAACTTATCACTTTACTAAACAAGCAGACGTTAAAAATGATGCTAAACTGTCTAGTCCGACCCAATTCTCGTTTTACAACGGAGATCACGTTTTTTATGATAAGGTTTTAGAAGCGGATGGACATCAATGGATTAGCTATGTGTCCTACAGTGGTATCCGTCGTTATGTTGTTATTGGAAAGCTTACGACACAACCCTCTCCAATTGAAACTAAAGTGTCAGGTACTATTGTCATCCAAAATAAAACGGCTCAACAATTCGATGTTATCATTTCTAATGTTTCCAGCACTCAAGGCATAAAAGAGGTATTAGTGCCAGTTTGGTCGGAGCAAAACGGGCAGGATGACATTGTCTGGTATCAAGCAACTAAACAAGGCGAAGGCGTTTATAAGGTGACCATTAAGGTCAGTGACCATAAAAATAATAGCGGTAACTATCATGTCCATCTTTATTATCTTTTGGATAATGGTGAACAAAGAGGAGTCGGGGCAACAATGACTGAGGTGGAAGCACCGAAGCCTGTAGAAACAACAGGTATCATTAGCATTGCCAATAAGAGCAGCCAAGGATTTGATGTTTTGATTACTAATGCTTCCAGCACTCAAGACATAAAAGAGGTTTTAGTGCCGGTTTGGTCAGAACAAAACGGACAGGATGACATTATTTGGTATCAAGCAACTAAACAAGGCGAAGGCGTTTATAAGGTGGCCGTTAAGGTCAGTGACCATAAAAATGACAGTGGTAACTATAACATTCACCTTTATTATCGCCTTTCAACTGGTGAATTAAGAGTTGTTGGAGGAAAGACAACGACAGTAGAAGCCCCTAATAGAGTCAATCTTCCAGCACAAGGAACTTATGTTTTCACTAATAAAGTTGAGGTTAAAAATGAGGCCAGAACATCTAGTCCAACTCAGTTTACCTTTAATAAAGGAGAAAGTATTTACTATGACAGTATCTTGAATGCTGATGGACATCAATGGATTAGCTATCGTTCCTACAGTGGTATTCGTCGTTATATTATCATTGATTGAAGTAAAAAAGGTTAGGATGACAAAATCCTGACTTTTTTTGTGCTTTAGAATTAATGTTGGATAAAGTGTGGAGTTTGTGCTCGAAAATAGCAGCGATTGAATGTGTTTATAATTTGATTCAGACATTAGTTTTTATTTCAAGCAAAAAATTTGACAAATCAAATCAATTATATTACAATTTTTTAACGTATATTACAAAAATATATTTGGAAGATTTATTCAGATTTGGAGGATTTATGAAAGTCAAAAAAACTTACGGTTTTCGTAAAAGTAAAATTAGTAAAACACTGTGTGGTGCTGTTCTAGGAACAGTAGCAGCAGTCTCTGTAGCAGGACAAAAGGTTTTTGCCGATGAAACGACCACTACTAGTGATGTAGATACTAAAGTAGTTGGAACACAAACTGGAAATCCAGCGACCAATTTGCCAGAGGCTCAAGGGAGTGCGAGTAAGGAAGCTGAACAAAGTCAAAACCAAGCTGGAGAGACAAATGGTTCAATACCAGTTGAAGTACCTAAAACTGATCTTGATCAAGCAGCAAAAGATGCTAAGTCTGCTGGTGTCAATGTTGTCCAAGATGCCGATGTTAATAAAGGAACTGTTAAAACAGCTGAAGAAGCAGTCCAAAAAGAAACTGAAATTAAAGAAGATTACACAAAACAAGCTGAGGATATTAAGAAGACAACAGATCAATATAAATCGGATGTAGCTGCTCATGAGGCAGAAGTTGCTAAAATCAAAGCTAAAAATCAGGCAACTAAAGAACAGTATGAAAAAGATATGGCAGCTCATAAAGCCGAGGTTGAACGCATTAATGCTGCAAATGCTGCCAGTAAAACAGCTTATGAAGCTAAATTGGCTCAATATCAAGCAGATTTAGCAGCCGTTCAAAAAACCAATGCTGCCAATCAAGCAGCCTATCAAAAAGCCCTTGCTGCTTATCAGGCTGAACTGAAACGTGTTCAGGAAGCTAATGCAGCCGCCAAAGCCGCTTATGATACTGCTGTAGCAGCAAATAATGCTAAAAATACAGAAATTGCCGCTGCCAATGAAGAAATTAGAAAACGCAATGCAACGGCCAAAGCTGAATATGAGACTAAGTTAGCTCAATATCAAGCTGAACTAAAGCGTGTTCAGGAAGCTAATGCAGCAAACGAAGCAGACTATCAAGCTAAATTGACTGCTTATCAAACAGAGCTCGCTCGCGTTCAAAAGGCCAATGCGGATGCTAAAGCGGCCTATGAAGCAGCTGTAGCAGCAAATAATGCCAAAAATGCGGCACTCACAGCTGAAAATACTGCAATTAAGCAACGCAATGAGAATGCTAAGGCGACTTATGAAGCTGCACTCAAGCAATATGAGGCCGATTTGGCAGCGGTGAAAAAAGCTAATGCCGCAAACGAAGCAGACTATCAAGCTAAATTGACCGCCTATCAAACAGAGCTCGCTCGCGTTCAAAAAGCCAATGCGGATGCTAAAGCGGCCTATGAAGCAGCTGTAGCAGCAAATAATGCCGCAAATGCAGCGCTCACAGCTGAAAATACTGCAATTAAAAAGCGCAATGCGGATGCTAAAGCTGATTACGAAGCAAAACTTGCTAAGTATCAAGCAGATCTTGCCAAATATCAAAAAGATTTAGCAGACTATCCAGTTAAGTTAAAGGCATACGAAGATGAACAAGCTTCTATTAAAGCTGCACTGGCAGAACTTGAAAAACATAAAAATGAAGACGGAAACTTAACAGAACCATCTGCTCAAAATTTGGTCTATGATCTTGAGCCAAATGCGAACTTATCTTTGACAACAGATGGGAAGTTCCTTAAGGCTTCTGCTGTGGATGATGCTTTTAGCAAAAGCACTTCAAAAGCAAAATATGACCAAAAAATTCTTCAATTAGATGATCTAGATATCACTAACTTAGAACAATCTAATGATGTTGCTTCTTCTATGGAGCTTTATGGGAATTTTGGTGATAAAGCTGGCTGGTCAACGACAGTAAGCAATAACTCACAGGTTAAATGGGGATCGGTACTTTTAGAGCGCGGTCAAAGCGCAACAGCTACATACACTAACCTGCAGAATTCTTATTACAATGGTAAAAAGATTTCTAAAATTGTCTACAAGTATACAGTGGACCCTAAGTCCAAGTTTCAAGGTCAAAAGGTTTGGTTAGGTATTTTTACCGATCCAACTTTAGGTGTTTTTGCTTCCGCTTATACAGGTCAAGTTGAAAAAAACACTTCTATTTTTATTAAAAATGAATTTACTTTCTATGACGAAGATGGAAAACCAATTAATTTTGATAATGCCCTTCTCTCAGTAGCTTCTCTTAACCGTGAAAATAATTCTATTGAGATGGCCAAAGATTATACGGGTAAATTTGTCAAAATCTCTGGATCATCTATCGGTGAAAAGAATGGCATGATTTATGCTACAGATACTCTCAACTTTAGGCAGGGTCAAGGTGGTGCTCGTTGGACCATGTATACCAGAGCTAGCGAACCGGGATCTGGCTGGGATAGTTCAGATGCGCCTAACTCTTGGTATGGTGCTGGTGCTATCCGCATGTCTGGTCCTAATAACAGTGTGACTTTGGGTGCTATCTCATCAACACTTGTTGTGCCTGCTGATCCTACAATGGCAATTGAAACCGGCAAAAAACCAAATATTTGGTATTCTTTAAATGGTAAAATCCGTGCGGTTAATGTTCCTAAAGTTACTAAGGAAAAACCCACACCTCCGGTTAAACCAACAGCTCCAACTAAACCAACTTATGAAACAGAAAAGCCATTAAAACCGGCACCAGTAGCTCCAAATTATGAAAAGGAGCCAACACCGCCGACAAGAACACCGAATCAAGCAGAGCCAAACAAACCCACACCGCCGACCTATGAAACAGAAAAGCCGTTGGAGCCAGCACCTGTTGAGCCAAGCTATGAAGCAGAGCCAACACCGCCGACAAGGACACCGGATCAGGCAGAGCCAAATAAACCCACACCGCCGACCTATGAAACAGAAAAGCCGTTGGAGCCAGCACCTGTTGAGCCAAGCTATGAAGCAGAGCCAACGCCACCGACACCAACACCAGATCAACCAGAACCAAACAAACCTGTTGAGCCAACTTATGAGGTTATTCCAACACCGCCGACTGATCCTGTTTATCAAGATCTTCCAACACCTCCATCTGTACCAACTGTTCATTTCCATTACTTTAAACTAGCTGTTCAGCCGCAGGTTAACAAAGAAATTAGAAACAATAACGATGTTAATATTGACAGAACTTTGGTGGCTAAACAATCTGTTGTTAAGTTCCAGCTGAAGACAGCAGATCTCCCTGCTGGACGTGATGAAACAACTTCCTTTGTCTTGGTAGATCCCCTGCCATCTGGTTATCAATTTAATCCTGAAGCTACAAAAGCTGCCAGCCCTGGCTTTGATGTCGCTTATGATAATGCAACTAATACAGTCACCTTCAAGGCAACTGCAGCAACTTTGGCTATGTTTAATGCTGATTTGACTAAGTCAGTGGCAACGATTTATCCAACAGTGGTCGGACAAGTTCTTAACGATGGCGCAACTTATAAGAATAATTTCACACTCACAGTCAATGATGCTTATGGCATTAAATCCAATGTTGTTCGGGTGACAACTCCTGGTAAACCAAATGATCCAGATAACCCAAATAATAATTATATTAAACCAACTAAGATTAATAAAAACGAAAATGGCGTTGTTATTGATGGTAAAACAGTTCTTGCCGGTTCAACGAATTATTATGAGCTAACTTGGGATTTGGATCAATATAAAAACGACCGCTCTTCAGCAGATACCATTCAAAAAGGATTTTACTATGTAGATGATTATCCAGAAGAAGCGCTTGAATTGCGTCAGGATTTAGTGAAGATTACAGATGCTAATGGTAATGAAGTTACTGGTGTTAGTGTGGATAATTATACTAGTCTTGAAGCAGCCCCTCAAGAAATTAGAGATGTTCTTTCTAAGGCAGGAATTAGACCTAAAGGTGCTTTCCAAATTTTCCGTGCTGATAATCCAAGAGAATTTTATGATACTTATGTCAAAACTGGAATTGATTTGAAGATTGTATCACCAATGGTTGTTAAAAAACAAATGGGACAAACAGGCGGCAGTTATGAAAATCAAGCTTACCAAATTGACTTTGGTAATGGTTATGCATCAAATATCGTTATCAATAATGTTCCTAAGATTAACCCTAAGAAAGATGTGACCTTAACACTTGATCCGGCTGATACAAATAATGTTGATGGTCAGACTATTCCACTTAATACAGTCTTTAATTACCGTTTGATTGGTGGCATTATCCCTGCAGATCACTCAGAAGAACTCTTTGAATACAATTTTTATGATGATTATGATCAAACAGGAGATCACTATACTGGTCAGTATAAAGTTTTTGCTAAGGTTGATATCACTTTTAAAGACGGTTCTATTATCAAGTCAGGTGCTGAGTTAACTCAGTATACGACAGCGGAAGTTGATACCGCTAAAGGTGCTATCACAATTAAGTTCAAGGAAGCCTTTCTGCGTTCTGTTTCAATTGATTCAGCCTTCCAAGCTGAAAGTTATATCCAAATGAAACGTATTGCGGTTGGTACTTTTGAAAATACTTATATTAATACTGTCAATGGGGTAACTTACAGTTCAAATACAGTGAAAACAACTACTCCTGAGGATCCTACAGACCCTACTGATCCGCAAGATCCATCATCACCGCGGACTTCAACTGTAATTAACTACAAACCTCAATCAACTGCTTATCAACCAAGCTCTGTTCAAGAAACATTACCAAATACGGGAGTAACAAACAATGCTTATATGCCTTTACTTGGTATTATTGGCTTAGTTACTAGTTTTAGTTTGCTTGGCTTAAAGGCTAAGAAAGATTGACAGCATAGATATTACATTAGAATTAAAAAGTGAGATAGAAGCGATAAATCACAGATTGAGCTTTTATCTCATTTTTTGATTAATTAAAAGAGAAATAACTAGCCTATCTTTGTTCTATTAAAAAAACAGTTATGCTTAAATAGGAATATCATTAACCAATTTTTGAAAACGATCATTTATTGTGAGTTTTTAACTATCTTTCTTAAAGAAAAAATGCTATAATATTTTAGTTGCACATTACTAACGTTTGATAAGGTAGCTTCGCACTGCCTTTTAGAAAGAGAAAACATTGAAATTTACAGAATTACATTTGGCGGAAGACATTCTTTCTGCTGTTGCAAAAGTCGGCTTTGTTGAGCCATCACCTATCCAAGAATTGACTATTCCTCTTGCCCTTGAAGGAAAAGATGTTATTGGTCAAGCACAAACTGGGACAGGAAAAACAGCAGCCTTTGGTCTGCCAACCCTGAATAAGATTGACGTGACCAATAACGTTGTTCAAGCCCTTGTTATTGCGCCAACGCGAGAATTGGCTGTTCAAAGTCAAGAGGAGCTCTTTCGTTTTGGGCGTGAAAAGAAAGTTAAAGTTCGTTCGGTTTATGGTGGTTCAAGCATTGAAAAACAAATTAAGGCTCTTAAATCAGGAGCCCATATTGTTGTTGGGACACCGGGACGTCTGCTTGATTTGATTAAACGCAAGGCGCTTAAATTAAATCATGTGGAAACCCTTATTTTGGATGAAGCAGATGAAATGCTCAACATGGGCTTTTTAGAAGATATTGAAGCCATTATTTCACGTGTACCAGAAACACGCCAAACCTTGCTCTTTTCAGCAACCATGCCAGATGCCATCAAACGTATTGGCGTAAAGTTCATGAAAGAACCAGAACATGTTAAGATTGCTGCCAAAGAATTAACAACAGATTTGGTGGATCAATATTATATCCGTGTCAAGGAAAATGAAAAATTTGATACGATGACCCGTCTTATGGATGTGGAACAGCCAGAACTTTCTATCGTTTTTGGCCGTACTAAGCGCCGTGTTGATGAGTTAACAAGAGGATTAAAACTGCGTGGCTATCGTGCGGAAGGGATCCATGGGGATCTCGATCAAGGGAAACGTCTGCGTGTTCTTCGGGATTTTAAAAATGATAACCTTGACATTTTGGTCGCGACAGATGTGGCGGCTCGTGGTCTCGATATTTCGGGCGTCACTCATGTTTATAACTATGATATTCCGCAAGACCCTGAAAGTTATGTTCATCGCATTGGTCGTACAGGTCGTGCTGGTAAGCACGGTCAGTCAATCACTTTTGTGGCTCCCAATGAAATGGGCTATCTTCAAATTATTGAAAAGCTCACTAAAAAACGCATGAAAGGCATGAAACCCGCTACAGCGCAAGAAGCCTTTCAAGCAAGCAAAAAAGTGGCCCTCAAAAAGATTGAGCGTGACTTTGCTGATGAAAAGATTCGTTCTAATTTTGATAAGTTTACCAAAGATGCTGAAAAATTAGCTGCTGAATTTTCACCAGAAGAATTAGCACAATATATCTTGACTCTAACTGTTCAAGATCCAGAAATGCTGCCTAAGGTTGAAATTGCTCGCGAAAAACCCTTGCCATTTAAATTTGCTGGCAAAGGAAAGGGCGGCAATCGTCGTCGTGAGGATCGTCGGGGAGGTCGCGACAGTCGCCGTAATTATCGTGACGGTGGCCGTCGTGAATTTAAACGGACTTCTAACAAAAATCGCAAAGATTTTGAAAATAAGAGCAATAAACGTCCTCACCGTACTTCCAGCGAAAAGAAAAGCGGCTTTACCATTCGCAATAAAGGTGACAGATAACCATTCAAATTCTCTTGAAACATATGTTTCAAGAGAATTTTTTGAAAAGTTTGAAGAAAAAGCTTATTTTAAGACTTTCCCTTCAACTTTAAAGTGTCCTTTAGACTGTTTGAGTCGTCGCCAATAGATGATTTCAGAAATTTAGGGATCCTATCTTCTTTCGTGTAGCAGAAATATTGAAGTTTCAGATGTATCACAACGGTGAGAAGTCTTAATTAAAGCTCGTTTCGCTCGCAATAAGGAAAATAATTCTGAATTTACAGAGCTAAAAAAGATTTGTCTATAAGCAAGTTAATATTCCAAAAGTATTCAGAAAATTTTCTGATTTTTTACTATTAAATATCTTTTTTATTAAATGAACCAAATTCCTTTGAATAAGAAAAAGTTAAGGATTAAAATGTACTTGTCGTTTTCACAAGGAGGCTTTTAAAAATATTTCATGTTTTATTAGAAAACTTGTAAGCTTATTGTGAATTTTAAGAGGATTTTATGAACACAGTAACATTGATTCAATGGCCTTTGATAGTTTTGAAGTGGCGGACACAGATTGTTTAGCTGCTGTAGAAGGTGAGGGTTTTGTCTCGGCTGTTGCTGAAGGATTTGTGGGAGCTTGTACAGGGGCTACCGCTGCTTATAGACCTGCTACGTGGCTATGGAATATTCCGGCAGTAGGACCCTACTTAGCCTTAGGGACTGAAGCAATCGGTATCGTTTCAGGTGCCTATGCTGGTGCTAAAAATGGTTGGGGAGACGGTGGCTTCTGGTGATATATCGTTTTTTGATTAACTTCGCTCCGCCTTATTGTAATGGTTATACTATTTTATTAAATAAAGCAGACTTAGAAAAGGAAGGATAATGTTATGGAAAGATTTTCTGGATTTCTATTAATGCTGGTGCTCTGTGCTCTAGCAGTTATTTCTTACCGCAGTAAACACATTATTGTCTCATTTATTTGCTTTTTTCTTTTTGTCGGCCTTTGTATTTACGGCATTTTACATTAGAAAAAGCAAAAGCAACAGGTGTTATTAACGGTGGCATTATTAGCGGTATTTATCTACTTACATGTGATACTGCAGAAGGAGCTTGGACAGGTGCAGTAGGTGGTGGTATTGCAGGAGCAGTCGGAGGAGATGTGGTATTGCCCATTTTAGGAACAGTACCTGCCCATTTTAGGAACAGTACCTGGTTATGTAGGTGGCGCAATTTTAGGCGGTATTGGCGCGTTGCAAACGGAAGTTGGTATTTAATAACGGGAGGCGATTGAGATTAATTATGAAGTATATTGTGCTTATAGTCATCGGTGCTATATCAGCAATTGTAGGACGAATTATTTTGAATAAAATAAATAATAAATAAAAACATGGTAACAAAGTGATGAAGTCTTCTCCTATCAGAGGTTTTGTCACTACTTTCTTGATGATTTTGTGGCAGTGGATATCACTTATCTTTCTGAATCAGAAGGAGGCGGTTTGATACTTGGTATTACGAGTGCTATCGTAGCGGTGTAATTTGTGATGTGCTTGCTGGCAGATTTGCAGGACTTGCAATCACAGCCCCTATTTTTGGACTATAATTTTCTGTAAAGAATACTGAGATTAAATAGTATTACTTAAGTATTTGTTGTTCTTGCTTCACTGTTTATAATAAAAGTGACAGATAATCATTCAAACTCTCTTGAAACATATGTTTCAAGAGAGTTTTTTGAAAAGTTTGGAAAAAAGCCTCAAATCTTCCGAGCAGCAGAAGCCTCAACGCTTCTGGTATTTTATCACAGCGAAAATTCTCGTTTAAAGCTCACTTCGCTCGCAATAAGGAAAATAATTCTGAATTTGCAGAGCTAAAAAAGATTTGTCTATAAGCAAGTTAATATTCTAAAAGTATTCAGAAAGATTTCTGAATTTTTACTATTAAATATCTTTTTTATTAAATGAACCAAATTTCCTTGAATAAGAAAAAATTAAGGATTAAAATGTACTTGTAGTTTTCGCAAGGGAGCTTTTAAAATTATTTCATGTTTTATTAGAAAACTTGTGAAAGTAAAAAAACTTGTAAGCTAATAAGCTTATCGTGAATTTTAGGAGGATTTTATGAACACAGTAACATTAGACTCAATGGCCTTTGACAATTTTGAAGTTGCAGATAGTCAACTGCTTTCTACCATGGAAGCTGGAGATGGTGTGGACTCTATCCTTGGCGGTGTCGCTACCTATGGTGCTGCAACAATGGGGCTTTGTGCAGTATCTGGTCCAATTGGATGGGGACTTGGAGGTGCTTATTTACTTACATGTGCCGCTGCAGGAGGGATGATAGGTTATGGTGCAGCAACATTAGATTAAAATGATTTGATTATAATATTTTCAATCATTTGAGGTATTGATAATGACAAAAAAATGGTCGTTTATTTTTTGTTCATCTCTAAATGTTATAGCTAATTTATTAATGATTTGGCCTTTCAATAATGGGGAAGGAGTATTTTCTAATCTATTTTTGATTATTATTACGTTAATGTTACTTCCAGGTTTTTTACGAACCGTTGATAATCAAATGACTTCCCTGATTAGAATTGAATCCTCGTTGTTGATCATACTTACAGTCCTTTCATTTATGCGACTGTTATATAGAGTTGATGCTATATCTGGGACAGTTGCCAGTACAGCAGCACTTATCGCTTGCGGTTTAATAACAGTATTGCTGGTTGCTGGTATTGTCAGGTGGATAAAGACAGATAAAAATCATTGATTGCTAGCTTCTTTTTCTTTACTTCCGAAAAGTAAAACGGCTTCACTGTTCGCAATAAAGGTGACAGAAATCATTCAAACTCTCCTGAAACACATATTTCGGGAGAGTTTTTTTAAAAGTTTGAAGAAAAGTCTTCTTTTGAGATCGAGATCGTCCTTTAACTTCAATAGTCTCCCAGACTGTTTTAGCTTAATACCTTAAATATTCCGAAAAGAAATAATCTTGAATATTATAGAAAATAAAAGAAAAGTTGATGATAGAACAAACAGTTTGTATTGCTTTATTAGTTGTAGAATTTAATGGTCTTACTTGAAGTCATTAAGCGTTTGACTAGAGGTGGAGCTATTGAATATTTAGTATCATGTTGGTAAGGAATAAGTGATGAAGTATTTTTTTATAGGTGTCATCTCATTTATCATTTTGGCGATAATTTTGTACATATTTGGTTTTATTAAATTTAAAAAATAAACATTTTTAAAGATGGGAATGTAGAAAAAGTCTTCTTTTGAGACTTTTATCACGTGGCGGAAAATCTCGTTTAGAGCTCGCTTCGCTTGCAATTAAGGAAAATTAAAATTGAAATTTGCAGAGCTTAAAAATTTTTTACGTTGGGAAATAGGTTTGTCTTCAGTCTGTTTTAAAGATATCTCTGTCTTCCTGTCTCCGTTTAGAGGTCAGGAAGTTTTATTTTGTGGGAAAGCCAAGCACTCTCTTATTTATGTTATCGGCACTTGAACATTACTAGCATATCAATATTATTAAAATCTAGTAAAGATTTGTGAGGATAAGACTTTATGATTTGTGCTAAAGTAATGTCAAAGTAGTGCAGAAGTTTATCTGACCCTACATTTTTAGTGCCAGTAAGTTAATAGCAGCTGTCTAAAGAAATGTTGTAAAGAGACTTTGACACTCTTTAAGAAAAATAAAAGAACAGCCCTATTAATACTGGTTCTTCAGTTGGAATTTTTTTGTCCAACTTGAAGAAAGTAGTAACATTATTTTAAGGCCGTTCCTTTAAAATTGTGAGACTAAATTGATATGCTGGTGTTCTTCAATATAGTGCAATTTTTGAGCGCGTGTCTTTTGTTTCAATTTACCTTCTGCACTCATAGCAGCGTTTTTATGGTTAAACTGTTCAACATAGATTAATTCGACAGGCAGTCTTGCTCTTGTGTACTTAGCGCCCTTACCAGCATTGTGAGTAGCTAAGCGCTTTTTAATATCCGTTGTGTAGCCTGTGTAAAGACTATCATCAGCACATTTCAATACATACATATAGGCTTGATGACCTTTACCAAAATAGATTTCGTGGATGTTATCTGTGTAATCCCCATTGTCCTTATGTACGATTAAAGGTGGTAAAATTTTCATCCCATTAGGCGAGCCATCCTTAATTGCTTCGATGAGCAACATATTAGCATCTTTTCCCAGCTTTGGATAAACAAACTGAAGGCGTTTGGGAGCCAGTTTGTATTTTTTAAAAGTATCAATGATTTCAAGGAAGCGGTCAGGACGATGAACCATAGCCAAACGACCATTGGTTTTTAGCACTTGTTGGCTGATTTTGCAGATTTCCTCCAAATTAGTTGCTATCTCATGGCGAGCAAGCAGATAATGTTCAGAAAGGTTTTTCTTTGAAGTCTCTGCCGCTTTGAAATAAGGAGGATTGCAAAGGATAAGGTCAACTTTTGAACGCGGAACATGGTCCAACAAATTTTTTAAATCGTCCCTAATCATCGAAACTTGATTGGTAAGGTCATTGAGCTGAATGGAACGCTGCGCCATGTCTGCCAGTCGTTCCTGCAATTCAACTTCAATAATTTTAGCTTTCGTTCTGGTTGCAGCAAAAAGACCAACGGCTCCATTACCAGAGCAAAGGTCAACAATCAGACCTCTGCTAGGAATCTTGGGAAAACGAGAAAGTAAAACGCTGTCAATGGAGTAGGAAAAAACTTCCTTATTTTGAATAATTTTGACATCAGTTGAAAAAAGCTGATCGACACGTTCTTTCTTTTTTAAAATTGGTTTTGTCATAGTCTTTATTATAGCAAAAAAGTAAGACTGATGATAGTTGGGAAATTAGCTGTTCAACCATTTAGAAAATTGCTTACCCAGCCTGAGAGCAAGCAAGAGATTGAAGATAACAATTAATAATCCAATCAAACCAAAACAGAATAATTCTATCACATTGACATGAAGAAAATGACAACTATTTAGGATAATGACAGAGCTGATTGGCAGACATAAAAGAGCCGTTCCCACAGCTGGGATATACTGTCTTAGCATAAAGGCTTGTATGATATGAAACAGCAAATGTAAACTAAAGGCTATTAGTCCGCCTAACCAAATCAGATAAAGAAATCGGCTTTGACTGCAAAAAGCTGCTAGGGAGATAAGGAGAATCAAGCAGAATTCCTCAAAAACAGCCAGAGCGAAGCCCTCTGTTGTCAAATCCTTATGCGTCTTTAAAAGAAGAGGGGCTTTTTCCTTAAGAAGATCACTTTTTTTCTCTATCCAAGGTATGAAGCCAATGATTTCTTCTAAGCCATGAAAGATAAAAAGTAAAGGAAATAACCAAACATAAGTAGTCATTAATCAGCTCCTATCGATTAGAATAACAGAAAAATTTTTTCTGCTAATTGAAAAAAAGTGATAAAAAAGCAAAAAGTTACCTTTTTATTTTAAAACAGCAAATGTATAACCGCGATCTTTATAATAACGAATAATTTGCGGTAAACTTGCGAGAGTAACAGTTTTTTCAGAAATATCATGCATGAGAACAACCTGTACGTTAGGGTTGGTAGCAATCTTAGCACTGCCATCAAGAAAAGCTAACATGCTTGCTACTGTTGTAGGTCTTGTAGCCAGAGGTTCAGCATCACCAACAGCAGCATTCCAATCCATCCACTGAATACCTTGAGCTGCTAATTGTTTGTCAGCTGCTTCTAAGCCTGTCCAAGATAAATGTCCGCCGGGGTAACGCCAAACACCTGTCTTAAAATTTTGCCCCAATTGATCCTTGAGAGCATTTTGCGTACGAGTCACTTCGCTGACTATTTGCTGTGTATTACCCACTCGATTAGGATATAAAAGTGAATAGACATGTGAAAAGCTATGGATACCAAGAGCATGCCCTTCTGTAATTTGTCTTTGTAAAATGGGTTTTACTTTATCAGTGATATTACAGCCGACAAGAAAAAAAGTGGCATGAACGTGTTGTTGCGCAAGGACATCTAAAATTTTAGGTGTCATATTAGGGTCAACGCCGTCATCAAAGGTAAGAAAAACTAATTTTTGTTTAGCAGAAGCTTGCTTGTTGTTCATCATTTGTCTGACTGCTTCCGCAGAATAAGCATATCCTTCGGCCTGATTGTTATGGTTGCTGCCTATTTTTAGGGTATTAGGGTTAATATTAGGTTTAGGAGTTGTTTTTTTCTTAGAAATCCTACTAGATCTGATGTGATTTTTATGTTGCTTTTGCATAGATTTTGCTTGTACAAGAACGACTCCAAGAACTAGTCCGATAATTAAAAGACTAAATAATAGATTGGGTCTATTTTTTGCAGAGAAAATTTTTGCCTGCCATTTTTTCCAATGTTGTTGAACTGTCATTTTAACTCCTAAATAAATATCTTCCTTTTATTATATACTATTATACATTAATTATTATCTTTAGCATTGCTTCTATCAAAAATTTTAAATTTTTAGTATAATAAGGTGGTTATATTGTAATTAAAAGGAGATTTTACAGTGTTTTATACCTACCTGCGCTCTTTGTTAGTTTTTTTAATTTGGGCTGCTAATGGTAATATTCATTACCATCATCGAGATACATTGTTGCCTGAAGATGACAATTATATTTTAGTTGCACCTCACCGTACACTATGGGATCCTATCTTTTTAGCTTTTGCAGCTCGGCCTAAGCAATTTATCTTTATGGCTAAGAAGGAATTATTTGGCAATCGTGCTTTCGGCTGGTGGATTCGCATGTGTGGAGCTTTTCCGATTGATCGTGAAAACCCAGGGGCTGAGGCTGTCCGTTATCCTGTTAAAATGCTTAGGAAAAGCGATCGTTCTTTGATTATGTTTCCAAGTGGAAGTCGTCATTCTTCTGATGTTAAAGGTGGCGTTGCAGTTATTGCCAAAACAGCAAAAGTTAAAATTATGCCTGCAGCCTATGCGGGGCCAAGATCCATCAAAGGCTTGCTTAAACATGATCGTATTGATGTTACTTTTGGCAATCCCATTGATATTTCAGATATTAAGCGCATGAATGACGATGGCATTGAAGAAGTGGCTCATCGTATTGAAAAAGAATTTGACCAAATGGATACAGAAGTTGCAACTTTCAAAGATAATGAGCGACCAAGCTGGTGGAGCTTGATTTATCGTTTGCCAGCTATGGTTTTGGTGGCTATTGTTCTTGCTTTCACTTACCTCTTTTCTTGGTTCGCTAGTTTTGTCTGGAACCCAGAAAAGCATCGTGATAAAAAAATAAAATAACAACAGGGAATTGTACAAAGGTAAAGAATATTAAAGTCGTTTTATCCAATTGTCTTGCAAGTTTTTATACCTAAAAAGGAAGTTTAGGATTTTTACTAAACTTCTTTTTTTTTACGAATAAAGAAGTAAGGAGGTTAAAATGGTTGACGAATTTTTAGATAAACTCAAGGAAAAGAAAAATGTTTTTGCCCTAGTTGGTGGTCTTGTAGTCTTACTGGGTCTGGGTGTTTATTTCTTTTTTCCTTCTTCCAATAAGCAGGAAGATAGTCTGGCTCGTTTAAAGGAACAATCCCTTCAGGTAACCACAAAGACTGGCAAAGAAAGTCAAAAGAAGACGCAGGTGACGACTGCCAAATCAACAATAACTGTTGATATTAAAGGAGCTGTTAAGCATGAGGGCGTCTATACTTTACCGATTGACAGTCGTATTAATGATGTAATAGAAAAAGCGGGAGGTTTTTCTGAAAAGGCTGATCGCAAATCTGTTAATCTGGCTCAAAAATTACAAGACGAAGCAGTTATTTATGTGGCAGCTATTGGTGAGAATATTAGTGTCATTAGGGATTCTCAAGAAGGTAAAACCAGTCAGGCAGATAAGGCAAATACTAAAGAAACTTCGGTAAAAGGTAAGGTTAATCTTAATACTGCCACTTTGGCTGATTTACAGACTATTTCTGGAATCGGTGAGAAGAAAGCTCAGGATATTCTTGATTACCGTGAAGCCAATGGAGGTTTTAAGTCAGTGGATGATTTGAAAAATATTTCAGGGATTGGCGATAAAACATTTGAGAAGTTAAAGGATTTAGTCAGTGTTGATTAGGTTTTTTCCTCTCAAACCAATCTATTTAGCCTTTTTAACTGTTTTGCTTTATTTTTGTATTCACTGCTTTTCTTTTTTGCCAGTTGGCTTATTTATTTTAGCTTTAGTCTTTCTTGTTTTTCAATATGATAGGCAAATCTGTATCAAAACACTTTTGTTTTTATTGCCTTTTGCCGCTTTCTTTTTCTATTTTCACCAAAAAAGGCAAAGCGAGTATCAAATAGTACCCAGACAGGTTCAAAAGTTAATTATCATTCCAGATACGCTTAGTGTCAATGGAGATAACTTAAGTTTTCGAGCAAAATCAGGTCATTGGACTTATCAGGTCTTTTATAAATTAAAATCTGAAACAGAGAAACATTATTTTGAACAATTATGGCAGACAGCAGAAATTCAAGTGACAGCGGATGTTGTAGAAGCAGAAGAGCAGCGTAATTTCAAGGGATTCGATTATAGAAACTATTTAAAGATGCAGGGAATTTACCGAATTGTTAATGTTACAGACATTAAAACAATTAAACTGAGTTCTAAACGCTTCTGGTTTGCTCGTTTGCATGAATGGCGACGAAGAGCTTTGGTATCTATTCAGTCAAAATTTCCAGACCCCATGAAACACTATATGACTGGTCTGCTTTTTGGCTATTTAGATAAATCCTTTGATGAAATGAATGCTATTTATTCTAGCTTAGGTATTATTCACCTTTTTGCTTTGTCAGGTATGCAGGTTAGTTTTTTCATTGGGAAATTTCGTTATTTGGGCTTGCGTTTAGGTATTAGACAGGAATACATGAATGCTATTCAGCTGCCCTTTTCTTTGCTTTATGCTGGTTTGACTGGCTTTGCAGTATCCGTTGTGCGTAGTTTGATTCAAAGTAATCTTACTCATTTTGGTTTTAAAAAGCAGGATAACTTTGCTCTAACCTTATTTGTTATGTTTTTCCTGATACCCAATTTCTTATTAACAACAGGAGGTGTGCTTAGTTTTGCCTATGCTTTTATTCTAATCATGATTGATTTTGAGACTTTGTCACTCTTAAAGCGGATTCTATTTCAAACCTTTTCTCTTTCTTTAGGGATTTTACCGTTATTGATGTGGTATTTTAGCAGTTTTCAGCCCTTGTCTATCCTATTAACTATCCTCTTTTCTTTTATTTTTGATAACTTGATGTTGCCTTTTTTGACACTTGCTTATTTTCTGTCACCTTTTGTATCACTTGCCTGCTTCAATCCAGCTTTTAGATTATTAGAAAGAATAATTGTTCAAATTCACCTAATCTTTAGTCGTCCTTTTATTTTGGGCAGTCCGACTTTGCCTATTCTCTTACTTTTATTGTGCCTTTTAGCTTTACTCTATGATTTTCGTCAGAAAAAAAGGGTAGTGTTAGTACTTAGTAGCATTCTCGCCCTGTTATTTTTCATCAGTAAAAATCCTTTGACTAATGAAGTGACTATTGTTGATATTGGTCAGGGGGATAGTATTCTTCTTCGGGATATCAGCAGTAAGACTATTTTAATTGATGTAGGAGGAAAAGTAACCTTTGGACAGACTGATAAATGGCGGCGGCGTATCAGTGATACTAATGCTGAAAAGACTTTGATTCCCTATCTCAAAAGCAGAGGCATTGATAAGATTGACCAATTGGTTTTGACTCATACTGACACGGATCATATGGGAGATATGGAAGTGGTGGCAAAGGCCTTTCATGTTGGGGAAGTTTTAGTTAGTCCAGGCAGTTTAACTAAGGCAAATTTTGTCAGTAAATTGAGAAGAATGAAAGTTAAGGTACACATCACTAAGCCAGGGGAGACATTATCCATTATGGGGAGTCATTTACAGGTACTCTATCCGTTGAAAATAGGTGATGGTGGTAATAATGACTCTATCGTTCTTTATGGACGTTTGCTAGGCTTAAATTTTCTCTTTACAGGAGATTTGGAAAAAGAAGGAGAAGCAGAATTGCTAAAGACTTATCCCAATTTAAAAGTTGATGTCTTAAAAGCTGGACATCATGGTTCAAAAGGTTCTTCTTCACCTGAATTATTAGCTCAAATAGAGCCTAAAATTGCTCTTATCTCGGCAGGAAAGAACAATCGTTATAAACATCCCCATCAGGAGACACTGGACAGATTTGCGCAAATAAAAAGTCGGATTTATCGGACGGATCAAGAGGGTGCCATTCGTTTTAAGGGTCTTAAGCATTGGCAGATTGAGACTGTGCGATAAATGCTTTATTTTTTCTTTCATCGTGTCAAATTTTTTGAGTGATTATGATGTTAACTATTGATTTTTAAGTTTCTCAAATGATAATTTTTCTGTCCGAAATAACCTAGTAAGCCTTTTGGCAAACTTGTTTTCCCTTCAAAATTATGTTATTCTTGTAGAGAAAAAATTATTAGGGAGTTTCTTTTATGTTTACAGCTTATAAAAAATTCTGGACAAACTATGTTAATTTTACAGGTCGTTCAAGTCGTTCAGATTATTGGTGGGCAATCTTGTGCAATTCTTTAATTATGTTGCCATTTGTTTTTACGGCTACCTCAATTTTCTATTCCAATTTAATTGAATTTATTAGGGGTTCTGCTATTTCTACTTTTTCTGGTGAAGAGTCAGTTTTGTCTGTTTACTCAATAGATGTTATTATTCTCTTTGTTATTATTGTCCTTTTTTCATTGGCTATTTTATTACCTAATTTAGCTATTTCTATTCGTCGTTTACGCGATGCCGGTTTTCATTGGTCCTTAATTTTTGTTCCGATAGGAGCAGTTTTATTTTCATTCTTAGGACTGATTCCATTTTTACGTGCAATTGTATCTATCATAGTTTGGTTTGCATTGATCTTTTATTACATCCTGCTTTGCCAACCAAGTAAACCTTATCAGGCGCCTGTACAACCAATTGCTCCTCAGCAGCCTCAGCAAATGGCTCCACAAGGACAGCCAGTTCAGGCTCAGGTACAACCACAGTCACAGACAACTCCTCAACAGCCGCAAACTCCACCAGTGCAACAACCACAAGCACCTACTAATCAACAATAAGATAACTCTATTTATCAAGGGAGTCAGAGATAAACGAATCTCAGGCTCCTTTTTTATATGGTCATTAATAGAAGAAGCGCATAGACTCATAAAAATGAAAAAAGAGTATTGGAGATTTTTCTAACCTTAATATTCATGCTCTTTTTAATTTTTGCTATAATAAAAACATGATTGCTATAGAAATGATTGAAAAGTTAAAAAAAGAGGAACTTGCATCCATTACTGTTTTAAGTGGAGAAGATTTTGGCCAATATGGGCAAATGAAAAAACTCTTTTTTAATAAAATTGGCTTTGAACCGAGTGATTTGAATTTTTCTTATTTTGATATGTCTGAAACGTCTTATCAGGATGCAGAAATGGATTTAGAAAGTTTACCTTTTTTTGCTGATGAGAAGATTGTTATTTTTGATAATTTTGCAGACATCACAACGGATAAAAAAACTTTTTTAAATAATAACGAATTGAAGCGTTTTGAGGCCTATTTAGGAAATCCTCTTTTCAGTACAAAATTAGTTATTTGTGCTTCTGGGAAATTAGATGGTAAACGTCGTTTAGTTAAATTGTTAAAACGAGATGCTCAGCTTTTCGAAGCGAAAGTGCTCAAAGAAACAGAGCTTCGTACTTATTTTCAAAAGCGGGCACACAAGGATGGTCTTGTTTTTGAATCAGGTGTATTTGAAAGTTTGTTGATAAAGTCTAACTTTGATTTTAGTGAAGTTGCTAAAAATCTTACTTTCCTGACTTCCTATAAAAAGGATGGACATATTAGGGCTCAAGACATCAGTGAGGCTATTCCCAAGACTTTACAGGATAATATTTTTGATTTAACACAATTTATTTTGACAGGACAGATTGATGCAGCGCGTGATTTAATCCGTGATTTGCGTCTTCAGGGAGAAGATGAGATTAAGTTAATTGCAGTCATGTTGGGGCAATTCCGCATGTTCACTCAGGTAAAAATTTTAAGTGGCCAAAATAAATCTGAGACTCAAATAGTGACAGCTTTATCAGACTATTTAGGGCGAAAAGTTAATCCCTATCAGGTTAAATTTGCTTTACGTGATTCAAGAACACTCACTTTACCTTTTTTGAAAAAGGCTGTGACGTTGTTAATTGAAACAGATTATGCTATTAAGAGCGGGACTTACGATAAGGACTATCTTTTTGATGTAGCTTTGCTTAAATTAGCTCATGAAAATCGGGGATGATTTCTGTCAAAGCAAGAATGTATATTTAGAATTATTTTACTAAGACCTCTTTGCATGCCGTGTAAAATAAGTAAGCAGAATAGTTGTAAGCTTTGTTTTTTTACGATATGATGAAGATGTATCAAAAAAAGAAAAGAGGAAATGATATGGCTATTCTTTTACCAGATCTTCCATATACTTATGACGCACTTGAACCATATATTGATGCTGAAACGATGACCCTTCATCATGATAAGCATCATGCAACTTATGTCGCAAACGCTAATGCGGCTCTTGAAAAACATCCAGAAATCGGAGAAAATTTGGAAGTGCTTTTGGCTGATGTGGAACAAATTCCAGCGGATATTCGTCAGTCTTTGATTAATAATGGTGGCGGTCATCTTAATCACGCTCTTTTCTGGGAACTCTTGTCACCAGAAAAGACAAAAGTTACTGCGGAAGTAGCCGCAGCAATTAATGAAGCTTTTGGCTCATTTGATGATTTTAAAGCAGCTTTTACAGCTGCCGCAACGACGCGTTTTGGCTCAGGTTGGGCTTGGTTAGTAGTTGATAAAGAAGGAAAACTTGAAGTGACCTCAACAGCTAATCAAGATACTCCAATTTCACAGGGCTTGAAACCAATTCTAGCACTTGATGTCTGGGAACACGCTTATTATCTCAATTATCGTAATGTTCGTCCAAACTATATCAAAGCCTTCTTTGAAGTTATCAATTGGAACACTGTTGCTCGTCTTTATGCCGAAGCTCTCACTAAATAAACCTTAAAACCTGTATTTACAGAAACCTTTTTGGTTATGAGATAAGTGCTACTTAGTAAAAGCAACCGTAAGGTCGCTATACGCTATAAAGGAACAATTTCCGCCGTAGTGCAAAAAATACTGACCATCAGAGGCAAAATTTGAGAAGATTTTCGAGACCTTCAGTTTGATGTTTAAAAGGAAACTGAGGACAATTTCTGCGTTTTGCTTTCTCTTGCGACCTAAGAAAACTGTTAAAAAGGTTATGAATATGAGTTCTAAAAAAGGAGAAACTAGCGTTCTCCCTTTTTAGTTAGTTCTCTGGGAAAGTTTCATCGAATTTTTCGTATGATATCAATGCCTAGCCGATGGAATTGAGGATCGAAGTAAATCTGTATGCGGCTGTGTCATAAAATGATTATTTTCCTCTGTTATTAAGAATGGAATAGCTCATTACAATTATGAGGTTATTCCTTTTTTTGTTTCAAAAAAGTTTCTATTTTACAAAATTTTTCTAATTCTCTTGTTATTCTGCTAAGGGTCCTTTATAATGATAAGGCTAGGAGAAAATTTGTGAATAAAAAACAGTCAGTTATATCAGTTATATTAAGTGTTTGCATTGTTTTAGCTATCATATGTTTAGCATTTGTTTTACAATCGAAACACATTATGAAGCAGTCATTTTTTAATAATCACACAATAGGTCAGAGAAAGAAAAACAGCAGTGCTAAGACTCCCGAATCAAGTGAACCAGCTCCTCAAGTTATTGAAAAAACAGCAGAAGAGAAACAGTCTATCGTAGATGCTGATGCAGCAAGAATGGATGCTCTTGGCTTACATTATGATTATGCCAATCTCACACTTCCGCAAGTTGTTCAAAGTTATATGGATGAAATGGGGATTGATCATGCAAATATCGCTTTCTCTTATAAAAATACAAAGACCAATGAGGTCATTGCGATGAATGAAACACAGCCTATGACAGCAGGTTCAACTTATAAATTACCTTTAAATATGTTAGCCGTTGATGCCGTTGAAAAAGGAAAACTATCAATGGATACTCCCTATGATATTACAGATCTTGATTATGAATATGCTGGGGAATATCAGGCCTATCGTAATCAATTTGGTAATGATATGACAATTTCTGAGATGCAGGAATATTCTTTGGTTTACTCTGAGAATACACCTGCTTATGCTATGGCCAAGGCGCTTGGTGGTTTTGATAAGGTTTATCCAATGTTTAAACGTTATGGCCAATCCAAGGGTGATATCAAAACAATTGACCAAAATGGTAATAAGACAACGACAGATTATTATATCCAAGTACTTGATTATCTTTGGAAACACCAAGATAAATATGCTGATATTCTTAATTATCTTAGTCAATCTTTTCCAAATTTGTATTATAAGACGTATCTGCCAGATATTGATATTCGTCAGAAGCCTGGTTATGTCAGAGAGGCCTTAAATATTGATGCTATTGTTTATGAGCAGACACCATATTTAATTGCAATTTATACAGCTGGCTTAGGGGGTGTGACATCTGATAATGATGAGGTTAATGGTCTCGGTTATTCACAGTTGTGTCAGCTTACCTATGTTATCAATGAATGGCATCGTGTTAATCGAAATTAATCATAAGAGAGGTTAGTCATGTTAATGTAATAAACATGGACAGTTGACTATCTCTTCTTTATTTTTGAAACTATTTAGAAAAGAATCGAAATACTTATTGACAATTTTTTGGAAAAGTAGTACAGTCTATTTAGAAAATAGTCTAAATAAAAAAGGAGTCAAAAATGTTAATTCTTCTGAGCTCTGCCTTGTTTGTTTTACTTGTTGCTTTTCTTGTCGTTTTTATTTTTCTGAAAAGAAAATATCAGTTTCATTTTGCTCTTGTTGGTCTTGGAGCTCTGGGCTTTTTTGTCTCATCACAGCTTTTGGAGAGAATGCTCCATCTGATGATTTTGCATCCTCAGATGGATGGTAGTAACTGGCTGATGACTTCTCATCCCTATCTTTATGCTCTTTATGGCATTTTGACTGCTGGTCTCTTTGAAGAAACTGCCCGTTTTCTGATTTTTAAGTACTTATCAGCTAGGCAAACCTTACAAAATAGAGATGCTATTGGTTATGGTTTGGGTCATGGTGGGATTGAGTTATTACTGTTAGGTGTGTTACAATTACTTAATTTCCTGCTTATCTCACAGATGATAGCGTCGGGTCAAACAGAAGGATTTTCTCAAATAGTCATCAAACAAACGGAGAGTTTGACACCTTTATCAATTTTTTTGCCTGTATTTGAGCGTCTTATAGCCTTAGCTGTACAAATTTTGTTGAGTATTTGGGTCTATTTGGCTGTCAAGAAAAAGCAAGTGAATCTCTATGTTATGGCCATTATTTGGCATGCTCTCATTGATTTACCAGCAATGCTTTATCAAGAAAAGATTTTGTCAAACATGCTTTTGACTGAGTTGATTCTACTAGGGGCTAGTTTTTTGCTTTTGTTCTTAACAAAGAGGCTGATAAAAATGGAGGGAGAAAAGGGACTTATCTGAGATTTTCATCTTCATTCTCTTGACATTCATCTGCTTTATGTTAAGATACTTAACAAAGAGGTTTTTTTATGGATAAACAATTACTCATTGCTTTTAATCAGAAATTTCAAGATTTTCTTGCGACCTATGCTCAATTAGAAAAAAATCAGCATGTGATAAAAGGTGCTATCCCTCTCAATACAGCAGAAGTGCATACCCTTGTTAGTATTGCTCAAAATCAACCTATCAATTTGGTCGGCCTGTCAAAAGTGCGAGGAATCTCTCGTAGTGCTGTGACTCAAATGGTTTCAAGATTAGAAAGCAAAGGGCTTTTAATTAAAGTTCCTAATGAAAGTAATCGTCAGGAAATGTTATTGTCTTTAACAAGGGCTGGCCAGAAAATTTATCAGGTTCATCAAAAGCAGCACGCTTATCTTGAAAAGAAAGTGATGGCTGTTTTACAAGCCTATCCTCAAGATTTCTTAGCCAATTTGGAAGCGATGATGGCTGATCTGGAAAAAATTTGGAAAGGATTGCCTTGGTTATCAAGGTAATTTTAAAAATCATTTTGTTAAGCAGCTTAACATATAAGGAGATAACATGCTGACATTTAAACTAAAAAGTCAAAATAATCATTTAGCAGATAGTCCTTTTGAGCTTATCATTGAACGTTTGCCCCCTTGCTGTCAAGTAAAAGTGAGACTAGATCTTGATCATTATTATAATATTAATGCTCCAATGAATCTATCTTCTCAGGCTCCTTGGCAGGCAGAAGCTTTGTTTTATTCAGATGATAAGGGAATATTAGATTTATCGGAATCTAATCCTTATCATAACTTGTCCATTATGGAGCTCTTTTTTAAAAGTCAACCGATAGTTTGTAAAAAGGCAAAATTAAGTCAGCAGTTAGAAAGCATTCCCTTAAATCCTTTTTATGATTTGAAAATTAGTATTTTTAAAGGTCACTCTTTATTGGGGGAGACAAGCGTTAGGCGTTATTATCAGCTGCCAAGCATCAGTTGTTTAGATTTGAACTTTTCAAGAGCCAAAGGACGGTTTTTTTATGATAAAACGTCTTCTCAACAACCAGCAATCATCGTGTTAAGCGGTAGTGATGGCAGAATTGAAAAGGCACAAAACATTGCGCAGTTATTAGCCAGTCATGGTTTTACCACATTAGCTCTTGCTTATTTTGGTTTGGAAGGTCTTGCCTCTCATTTAGAGAAAATTCCGCTTGAAATTATCCAAGAAGCCATTGATTATTTGAAAAAGTCACCCTATGCGGATAGTATCCGTCTTGGACTTTATGGGCGTTCAAAAGGAGCAGAATTTGCTCTTTTGGCGGCTAGTCATTATGATGATTTTAAGTGTCTAGTGCTTAATGCTCCTTCTTATCTTTGTTTGGAAGGTCTTAAGCAATGGCGCAATTCTAAGACCTCTTCGTGGACTTATCAAGGACAAGAACTCCCTTATCATCCTTTTTTGTGGAAAGACTTTTTCCAACGTCTTATTTTTAAAAAAGATTTAAAGAATATTAATCATCAGGCTGTTATTCCTGTTGAGAAAATTAATGGTTCTTTATTACTCTTAGTTTCCAAGAAGGATGAAGTTTGGGACGCTTACGGTTCTGCTATAACTATTGTTAACCGACTACAGCAGAAAAGATTTAAATATCCCTATCAAGTAGAAAGTTATGAAAATTGCGGTCATATGATGACGGTAGCCTATCAGCCCAATCACCGTTATAAAAAGGTTGCCCTTGAAAAAATTATGGCTGATACGAATGATTCTTGGCAAAAGACACTTGCATTTTTTAGAAATCGTTTATAGCAGGGACTGGGCAGTTTGTAAAACGATATAAGACAGAGAATATCAAAATTTCTGATTTTAAAATAAATGATTATAAAATTTTTATGGACGGAATAAAAAGAAAAATTCCTCCAAGATGATTTGCCTTGCCAAGGTTAGCGATTTGTCCTAACTTTTGGTGAGCTGTTCATTTTGAGGAATTCTTTTTTATTTTACAAACATAGCATCGCCAAAGCTAAAGAAGCGATAATGTTTATCAACCGCATGCTTATAAGCATCAAGGATAAAATCACGTCCTGCAAAAGCTGAGACTAGCATGACTAGAGTTGATTTTGGAAGATGAAAATTAGTTGAAAAAGCATCAACAATTTTAAATTGATAGCCCGGTTTAATAAAAATGTTGGTCCAACCAGAATCTGCTTCAATTTGCCCAGCAAATTTATTACCGATAGTTTCTAAAGTACGAATTGACGTTGTCCCAACTGCCACAATACGACCGCCATTTGCTTTGACATCTTTTAGCGTTTGGGCAGCCTCTGGTGATAGGCTGTAGAATTCGGAATGCATTTGGTGCTCTTCCACATTGTCAACTGAGACTGGACGAAAAGTTCCTAGTCCTACATGCAGAGTCAAATAGACTAGTTTAACGCCTTTGGCTTCGATTTTACTTAAGAGCTCTTCTGTAAAATGGAGGCCAGCTGTTGGGGCAGCAGCAGAGCCATTTTCCTTAGCATAAACGGTCTGATAACGGTCACGGTCTTCTAATTTTTCATGAATATAAGGTGGCAAGGGCATCTCTCCAAGGCTTTCTAAGACTTCCAGAAAAATACCCTCGTAAGAAAATTCCACAATGCGTCCGCCATGATCCAATTCTTCTTTGATGATAGCTTTTAAGCGGCCATCTCCAAAGGAAATGTGACTGCCGATCTTAAGACGTTTAGCCGGTTTTGCTAAAACTTCCCATTGATCTCCCTGAATATTTTTTAGAAGCAGCAATTCTACATGACCGTGTGTCACTGTTTTCTCACCATGAAGACGGGCAGGCAGGACACGTGTATCATTCATAACTAAAGCATCACCTGAATTGAGCTCGTCAATAATATGATCAAAATGGGTATCTTTCATTGTTTTCTTCTGATGATCAACGACTAAAAGTTTGGAACTGTCGCGCTTTTTAAGGGGAGTTTGGGCAATTAATGCTTCAGGCAGGTTAAAATCAAAGTCACTTGTATTCAAGAGATTCTCCTTTATCAGATATATGGCTTATCTATTATAACATGAGAGCCTTAATAAGGCTAAGAAATGTTGCTATTTGTTTTAAAGATAGGTTATTTATTTGTAATCATTCTAAATAAGATGTATAATAATATTATATGACAAAAGGAATTGAAACTATGGGGGAAGAAAAAATAGTACAAAAAGATGATAATTTTTCAGGACGTCTCAATATTTTAAGAGCAGGTGTCTTAGGAGCTAATGATGGTATTATTTCGGTCGCAGGAGTCGTCATTGGGGTTGCCAGTGCAACAACAAATATTTGGTTTATCTTCCTGTCAGGGCTCTCGGCTATTCTTGCAGGGGCTTTTTCTATGGCAGGTGGAGAATATGTCAGTGTTAGTACGCAAAAGGATACTGAAGAGGCCGCTGTTAAGCGAGAAAAGGCTCTTTTATTGACTGATAGTGAAAAGGCAAGACGCTCCCTTCATAATGCCTACCTTAAAAATGGTGAATGTGAAACTTCCGCTGAACTTTTAACCAGAAAGGCTTTTTTAAAATCACCTGTAAAGGCTATGGTTGAAGAAAAATATGGGATTGAGTACGAAGAGTTTGTTAATCCTTGGCATGCTGCTGTTTCAAGCTTTTTTGCTTTTACAATCGGTTCTATATTTCCTGTAATAGCCATTTTGCTGTTTCCAGTTACGATTCGCATTCCGGCAACAGTCATTGTTGTTGGGTTAGCGCTTCTCATGACCGGCTATGTCAGTGCTAGACTTGGCGGTGCGCCAACTAGACCAGCTATGAGACGTAATTTGATAGTGGGACTATTAACCATGCTAGTTACTTATTTAGTGGGACAACTTTTTTCAGTTTAAGTTTTTGAAGAAGTTAGATCAGACAGTCGGGATTATACCATAATCCTGATAGTCTGTTTTTTTATCTAAAGCTTGACAAAAATTGGTCTATACCTTATACTATTTGTATAGACCGATTAGGAGGGCGTTATGAAAACTATTAAAGTAAAAAATAAAACAGAAGGTAGTAAAGTTGCTTTTAGAATGTTAGAAGAAGAAATAACATTCGGTGCTAAGACTCTGGGGCTAGCGACTGGTAGCACCCCTTTAGAGCTCTATAAAGAAATAAGAGAATCTCATTTAGACTTTTCAGATATGGTATCTATTAATCTTGATGAATATGTTGGTTTGTCAGCCGATGATAAGCAGTCTTATGCTTATTTTATGAAGCAAAATCTTTTTGCTGCTAAACCTTTTAAAAAGTCTTATTTGCCAAACGGACTGGCAGCAGATTTAGCAAAAGAGACAGAGTATTATGATCAAATTCTTGCCCAATATCCTATTGATTTACAGATTTTAGGGATTGGCCGCAATGCTCACATTGGTTTTAATGAGCCAGGGACAGCATTTTCAAGTCAAACGCATCTAGTTGATTTAACACCGTCTACAATTGCAGCTAATAGCCGTTTTTTTGAAAAAGCAGAAGATGTTCCAAAACAAGCTATTTCTATGGGACTGGCCTCTATTATGTCTGCCAAGATGATTTTACTAATGGCTTTTGGTGAAGAAAAAGCAGAAGCTGTTGCTGCAATGGTAAAAGGCCCTGTAACAGAAGAAATACCAGCTAGTATACTGCAAACACATCCTAAGGTTATTTTGATTGTTGATGAAAAAGCAGGAGCAGGAATTTAAATCAATAGTCGCAGCACACTGTGAATAAATAAGTAAAATCAGATGGAAGAAAAGGGTCATTTTGATCCTTTTTCTTTTTGATTGGTAACATAAAATTCTTAAAAGAACTGATATAACAGGGTTACTAAGAGTTTATAACTATTATTGTTTTTAGTTTCAAATCCTTTTTAAAGTAGAATAGGATGTGTTTGTCTATGTTTTGAACTTTTCAGTGTCTCTTTTTAAAGATGTCAATACAAATCTGGTCCGACAGAAACGATACTTGTAAGATTGATGGTCTTGTGGCTGCCGTAGTAATGTTTTTAATATGCTTAAAGTTAACCGTAGCAGCAATGCTAGAGATATTGTAAATGCGCTTGGTGTGATTCCAGTGATTGAGATAGTCAACGAGGCAGCGGAGATTGCATTTGAAATGTCTATATGTCTATAATAAACAGAGTCAAAACGCACAAGTGCAGATATCCACTTCGGTGAAACGATTGCCCACCAGCCAATCATTCTGACTAGGGAGATTTTCAAGATTATCCAGCGCAGCAAAGAGAGTTTGCGCCTCTTCTTCATAAACTTCCTGAGAAGTAGCAAAGCCTGCCTTGTAATCCCCATGATATTAGGATAAATAAAATCATTCATGACATCAATGTTAGCCTGTAGTCCGGTTGGGGGAGTAATCCTCAGTATTGTCTGTGATGTCATTAAAGGCAATGTTAAGTATACGCATGATTTCGGTAGATTTCATTGTTGATAATGGTCTTAGTCTGTTTATCCCAAAGGACTGGCACCATTACCTATCCGGAATAATCAGGATACGCAGCCAAGTAGATTTGGTAAAGGTAATCGCTATGCAGTTCAGAGTCAGCAATGACACCGTCCGCTTATTCAAAGATCTCCCCACTTTCCATTCTGTAAAAGTCCCATGAAATCTCCTTCAATTTGATGATTACTAATTAATGATAGTTTGACTTTTATCCTTAAAATATGCAAAAATTTGGTCTGACATGATACAATAAATTTATGCGTTTAGATAAATTACTCGGTCAGGCTGGTTTTGGCTCACGAGGTCAGGTAAAAAAGTTCATTCGCAGCCAACAAGTGCGCGTGGATGACGAACTTGCAAGAACAGGCAATCAAAATGTGGATCCTAGCTTACAGACCATCACCGTGTCAGGTAAGCAGCTGAGCTATTCTCCTCATGTCTATTATATTCTTAATAAGCCTGCTGGTTTGGTATCGGTGGTGCGAGACCAGCACTATCAGACGGTGATTGATCTTATTGCTGTGGTTGATCGTAGAGAAGGACTCTACCCTGTCGGGCGTCTGGATCGCGACACCGAAGGGTTGGTTCTTATCACCAACAACGGTCCGCTGGGTTTTCGCTTGCTCCACCCCAAATACCATGTGGACAAGACCTATTATGTTGAGGTCAATGGTGATCTCGGTATTGATGCGATTGCTTTTTTTGACAATGGCATAGCTTTTTTAGATGGTACCGTTTGTAAGCCAGCTAAGTTACAGATTATCAGTTCTAGTTCAGAAGTCAGTCGTGCCTATATTACGATTACCGAAGGGAAATTTCATCAAGTCAAAAAAATGTTTCTGGCCTATGGTGTTAAAGTTACCTACCTCAAACGTATCTCTTTTGGACCTTTTGAATTGGGTGATTTGCCAGTTGGAGAGTATCGGGAGCTGACGGCCGAAGAGAAGAACAGCCTTAGAAATTATTTGAATTAAGCAAAGGATCCCCTATGACTACCACTATCCGTCAAATGATAGCAGAAGAATATTCACTTTTGGAGGAATTTCTTTATCAAGCCATTTTTGTACCTCAAGGATTATCAGCACCTGATAGAAGTATTATCCAGCTGCCGGAGCTGCAGCTTTATGTGAAGGATTTTGGGCAATCTCTACATGATCAAGCCATGGTGGCAGAAAGAGACGGGCAAATTGTTGGTACTGCTTGGTGTCGTATCATGGATGATTACGGTCATATTGATGAGAAGACACCTTCTCTAGCCATATCTCTGCTGCCTGCTTATCGCGGACAAGGAATTGGTACCGAATTGCTCAAGACTTTCTTAGAACATCTCAGGAAGAAAGGCTATCACAAGGTTTCTTTATCTGTCCAAAAGGAAAATGATGCTGTTAACATGTATCAAAAGGCTGGTTTTCAGACCATTATTGAAAATGAGACAGATTTTATCATGGTTTGTGATTTACAGACAGAGGGAATAGATTATTTTTCCTAAGCGGAATAATATTATGTTTAGTTGATTCTACTTTCTCTGAGTAATGCGTCACTCATTTTAGTTTAATCTTTTCTTAGTGATGACTTGAGTTATTTCTCTAATATAGATTTTAAAATATGGAGTCCTTTGTCAAGCTCATCTAGTGTATTTGGTGAGCAAGTTGCAATGCGCAAAGCAGACTGTGCTGTCAGTCCACCGACAAGAAAGCGTTCCGCGCATAAAACTTCAACACCCTTTTCTTTGGCCAAGGATTCAAATTGATAGCCGCTTCTATTTTTAGGTAATGGTAACCATTGAAATAAATTGTAGGGATTGGAAGAAGTGGATTCTGGGAAATAATGATCATAGAGAGCATTTCGTTCCTGAGATAAATGATTTTTTTGCGCTATTGTACTATCTGCTTGACCGTTTGAAATGAGATCGCTCACAATCTTAGTATTTAATAGAGGTGGACGGGCATTGATAGCATCAGCAGTGAGATTAATCTCTTGAATAAGATAATCAGGCACCACCATATAAGCCATTCGCAGACCAGCAAACAAGGCTTTTGATAAGCCATGAATATAAATCGCTTGTTTAGGAATCATGGTTGTCAACGCGGGTAATTTTTCATAGTTTGTAAAAGCATAAGTGTCATCTTCTATTAGGAGAAGGTGGTTTTTACTTATCAACGAAACAAGTTGTTGTCTTCTTTCTAATGTCATGGTCATCCCAGTTGGATTATTAGACGTTGGAACCAAGTAAATCCCCTTGATCATTTGCTGGCGACATTTCTTTTCCAAGTCTTCTGGAATGATTCCTTTATGATCAGATATTATTGGGACAAGTTCAATCTTGAATTGCTGAGCTAAGGCAATGAAATTGGTGTAAGTAAATGTATCAGTCGCTATTTTATCGCCTGCTTTAAACACTGTTAAAAATAACAAAACTAAGGCATTTTGTGTGCCATAAGTTAGAAAGATATTCTCTTTGAGAGTGTTAATTTGAAACTTTTTCAACCATTGTTGAGCTACAGCTTTATGCTCTTGCGTATTGTTTTTCGTGTCAAATTCAAAAAGCCTATCAACAGATTGACTCTGTAAGATTCGTCTGGAAATATCAGATACAACATAATTAAGTTGGTAATAAGGATGCAAATTGCCAAGAGGAATAAGTGTCTCATTTTTTGGTAAAGTAGCTAAAGGTTTCGCCCTATTAGGTGAAATAAAGGTTCCTTTGCCGATAATAGCGTAAATAAGACCTTTTTGTTCACAGAGTTTAAAAGCTCTTGTCACTGTACTTAGATTGAGATCCAAAAAATCAGCTAATTCACGTTGGGGTGGCAATTTTGTTTCAGCAGTCAAACGTCCTTCT
Organism: Streptococcus mutans; assembly: GCF_006739205.1. Taxonomy (NCBI): domain Bacteria; kingdom Bacillati; phylum Bacillota; class Bacilli; order Lactobacillales; family Streptococcaceae; genus Streptococcus; species Streptococcus mutans. The sequence continues at coordinate 1,448,690 of NZ_AP019720.1, read as the reverse complement.
ATAATATCTTTCTCTAAGAGTTTAGCTAGGCTGGTATATAGAGGAGCTTTTAACAATTGTTTATCTGGTTTCCAAGTCATAGGATAATTGTCAAATGAATTAACAGGCATGTCTTTCTCCTTAAAATTGTCTTGCCTACAATTTTGGGCATATAAAGTAAACTTTTTCTTTTATAATGAATACATGGATTATTGCTATCATTGTAACATGTTTTAGAAAAAGGAGGGGAGGTAGAATATGAAGGCAGTTTATATTCAAAAAACGGGGGGACCCGCAACGATTATTGTTGGCTCATTACCTGTTCCCAAAGTTAGACCGAAATCTGTTTTAATAAAAGTTATAGCCGCTTCTATTAATTATGTTGATCTCTTTATTCGTTCAGGTATTTATCAGACAGATCTGCCGAATCCTTATATTTTGGGTCGAGATGCTATCGGCCAAGTTGTTGAGATTGGAAAAGATGTGATTCAGTTTAAAGTAGGCGATTGCGTTTGGACTAATAGTATGGGCTATGATGGAAGGCAAGGTATCACTAGCGAGTATGCATTAATTCCAGAAGAGCGCCTTTTTCTTACTCCCAAGAATGCTGACTCTCTAAAATTAATTGGTGCAGTGCACTCGGCAGCAACGGCAACTATCGTATTACAAGATATCATGGAATTGAAGCCAAAACAAAAACTCCTTATTGAAGGAGCAGCTGGCCATGTGGGAAGTAAGTTGGTTTATCTTGCTAATGAAATGGGGGCAGAGGTGGTAACAACCGCTAGTTTAAAGGATTTTTCAAGATTAAAACAATTGAGCGACGCTATCTGTTTTGATTATCGTGATAAGTCACTCTTTAAGAAACTAAAAAGCGCTTATCCTGATGGTTTCGACCACATTATTGACACTTCTGGGGAAATTCCCTTACAGTTTAATTGCGATTTACTTGCCCCAAAAGGTGTCATTAGTTTAATTACAGCACCGAAAGACAGTCAATTTGATAGCAGACAGTTTTATATGAACTGTCAGCAAATGAAAGGGTTTGTGATTAGTCACGCTAGTTTGAAGCAACTGAAAAAAGCAGGAAGAATTTTAAATGATGCTTTTAGGCAAGGACAATTACTGGAGGAAGACATGGTTATCAAAAAATTTGACAAAGCCGCAGAAGCGCATGATTTGATGGAAACTAAAAAAGAAAATAGAAAAATCATCTTAGTTCCTTAAAGCAATCGATTAACTGATTTTATAAATGGCGGTCAGCAAGCCTGAAATTTTTTATCTAACTCTGCTTGTCTAAGTGAGATAAAACGTTGTCTACCTTCTTTCTAACATGAATAATTCCGCTTTCTCTTAAGATTTTAAAGTGATGTGATAAGTTATTTTGTATTGACATTTTAACATGATTAGCGTTATAATTCGATTATTCGATATATATCGAACTATTTTTATTTTTGGAAGATGATGTCTAATGAATATACTTGATCGCTACTTTGTTTTATCTGATTTAGCAGGAAAGGATAAAAGAAAATTGACAGAACTTTGCAATTTATTTTCAGAGAATGCTATCATAGAAGCTAATGATGGTAACACTTATTCTGGTAGAGAAGAAATTAATCCGTTTTTTGAAAAGTTCTTCAACAAAAATTCAGAATTGAAACATTTATGGGATACTAAAGAAATAGCTGATGACTTGCGCAGGCAAATTGGGCGGTTATATGCCGCAGAAAAACTGGAAAGTACCTTGCTTTGACAGGTAGTGACTTAGTAAGGATAAATGGTGATAAGATTATTAATCTTAAAGTTAAAAGTGACTCTTAATACTTAAATATCCTATTTGTGAAAGGAGTTGTTAACAATGAAAATTAATACCTCTATGCTTTGGGAAGATAAAGCAAAATCAGAAGTGACCTATACGACTTACTTAATTGAAAAAACACCAGATATTAAAAATAAAAATCCTCGTCCAGCTGTCATTATTTGTGGCGGTGGTGGCTTTTTCAAGGTAACAGATAGGGAGAAAGAGCCTGTCGCACTTTATTTTCTGAACAAAGGTTTTCAGGCCATCACACTTGATTATACCGTTGGAAAAGGCAGTGGTTATCCTAAACCACTTTATGATTTGGCCAAAATGCTTTTGATCGTTAGAGAAAATGCACAAAATTGGAATATTGATACTGAAAAAGTCATTTTTATTGGTTTTTCAGCGGGAGCCACTCACAGTGCTTCTTTAGCAAATAGTTGGAACGAACCGTTTTTACAGAAATACTTTGATTATCCCGGAGAAACTTTAAAACCAAGTTTAGTTATCTTGTCTTATCCCTTGCTGGACTTTAATTATCAGTACGAGCAAGTATCAGTTGATCCAGATAATCAGATGCCAACAAAACTATCACCAATGCCTAAAATAGATTTTCTAACAGGTGCCTTGAAAACAGTCGTAGGTAAAGAATTAACAACAGAAAATTTAAAAGAATACAGTCCTATAGAGCACATTTCTACAGCCACTGTGCCAACTTTTATTTGGGGAATGCAAGATGATGATTGCATCTACAATAATGCTCTTTTAGAATATGCTAAACGCTTGAAAGATAATGGTATCTTATATGAACTTCATATGTTTGCGTTAGGAGAGCACGGTTTATCCGTGATTAATAGCAATACACAAGCGAAATTTTCGGATTACGAAGAGCTTGGTATTTGGAAAAAACTGTGCATACAATTTATTAATCGAGTTTTGCATTTAAAGTGAGGTTAGGTAAAAAATAATAATACTTTAAAATATAAATTTATTAGAAATTTTCGAGAGTTAGATTCCTTGTCATTCTTCCGCTGTTTAAAGTGCTGACTAATTTTTATTGATAACACTAAAAAATTAAAAAACTTTGAAAAAGACATCAATTTTTGTTGGGATTTACGAATAATATAAGTGAAATCTACTTTAGTCCTTTTTAAACTATTTGTTTGGAAATTTACTATCAGTCATAATTGAAGTTGTAGTTTTTAAAGCCTGCCTTTGCGCGGGTTTTTTTAACTATCTATTTAGAAAGGAATTTTTGATGTTAGTTGCAAGGGATAAAAATGGAAAGTTGATTAATCTTCTGAATGGTATTCCTGACAAAAGTGATTTTTATTGTCCTGCCTGCCAATCACCTGTACGTCTCAAAAACGGCAGGGTTATGCGTCCGCATTTTGCCCATGTTGCTTTGCAAGACTGCAAATTTTACAGTGAAAATGAGTCCGCTGAACACCTAAACTTGAAAGCAGAACTCTATCAGTCATTATCTCAGACGGAAAGTGTTGAGATCGAAAAAGTCATACCAGAACCTGAACAAATCGCAGACTTATTAGTTAATCATAACCTAGCATTAGAAGTTCAGTGTTCTCGCTTGTCCGAAGCTCGTCTGTGTGAGCGAACGCAGGCCTATCAGGCCAATGGTTATCAGGTACTGTGGCTGCTTGGGGAGAAACTCTGGTTGGATAGGCGTTTATCCAACTTGCACAAACAATTTCTTTACTTTTCACAAAATATGGGCTTTCATCTTTGGGAATTAGATATTAATAGGCGTGAGTTGCGACTTAAGTACTTGATTTATGAAGATATTTTTGGCAAAGTCTATTATCAAACGAGGTCTTGTTCTTTTGATGGTAATATCATGACCTTTTTACAATTGCCCTATGCTAAGCAAACCTTGACTTCTTATCCTGTTCACCAGCGCAGGCAGGTTGGTTTAGCCATTCAAAAACAACTGCTAGCACGCAATCCGCGTTGGCTGCGTCAGCAAGAACTTGCTTATTCACAGGGGCGTAATCTGATAGCACAATCAGATGCTGATTTTTTCCCGCAGGTAAGGTTACCGCAATGTTCAAGAGGCTTTTGTCAAATCAATCAGGATGTATCTCATTTTAGCGCAGCTTTTTTTCAATATTATCAAAAGCAAAAAGACAAAGAAATTCAAACACTGTATCCGCCAGCCTTTTATGATAAAATGAAATAAAAAGTTATAAAGGAGAAAGTGATGTCTGATAATCGCAGTCATATTGAAGAAAAATACCAATGGGATTTGACCAGCATTTTTCCAAACGATCAAACTTGGGAAAAAGAGGAGAAATCTTTAGCTAAGGATTTGGAAATAGCCGTTAAAAGAGCGGGTCATCTGCTTGACTCCAGTCAAAGTCTGCTGGAGATCACAGAACTTTATCTGGCTTTGAGCCGTCGTTTGGAAAAACTTTATGTTTATGCTTCTATGAAGAATGACCAAGACACCACGGTCAGTTACTATCAAGAATTACAAGCTAAGGCAACAGCCTTGATCGCTAAATTTAATCAGACTTTTGCCTTCTATGAGCCTGAATTTATGCTGTTATCAACAGAAAAATATCAGGATTTTTTGGCAGATTGTCCGGATTTATTGCCTTATCAACATTTTTTTGAAAAATTATTTAAACAAAAAAAGCATGTTCTTTCTCAAAAGGAAGAGGCACTTTTGGCTGAAGCCAGTGAAATTTTTGGTGCTGCTGGTGAAACCTTTGAAATTCTTGACAATGCCGATATTATCTTTCCTTGGGTAAAAGACGAGACAGGAGAAGAAGTTGAACTATCTCATGGTAATTTCATCAGTTTGATGGAATCCAAAAACCGCAAAGTTCGACAAGAAGCTTATAAGGCCATGTACAGCATTTATGAGCAGTATCAACACACCTATGCTAAAACGCTGCAAACCAATGTTAAAGTTAATAATTTTCAAGCGAAAATCAGAAACTATAAGAGTGCGCGTGAAGCTGCTCTGGCAGCTAATTTTATTCCCGAAACTGTTTATGACACTTTAGTAGAAGCGGTCCATAATCACTTACCTTTGTTACAGCGTTATGTGAAGCTAAGGCAAAACGTTTTAGGCCTTGATGATCTTAAGATGTATGATATTTACGTACCACTCTCAGAAATGGATATGACTTTTACTTATGAAGCAGCCTTGGACAAAGCAGAAGAAGTGTTAGCTATTTTTGGGCGAGACTATGCTGAGCGTGTGCATCGTGCATTTAGGGAGCGTTGGATTGATGTACGAGTCAATAAAGGCAAGCGTTCAGGCGCTTATTCAGGTGGTTCCTATGACACCAATGCTTTTATATTGCTTAACTGGCAGGATACTTTGGATAACCTCTTCACTCTTGTGCATGAAACAGGACATTCTTTGCATTCTACTTTTACACGTGAAAACCAACCCTATGTTTATGGTGATTATTCTATTTTTCTGGCAGAAATTGCTTCGACAACCAATGAAAATATTTTGACAGAGACACTGCTCAAGGAAGCAACAGATGAGAAACAGCGTTTTGCGATTTTGAATCATTATCTTGATGGTTTCAAAGGAACGGTTTTCCGCCAAACACAATTTGCAGAATTTGAAGACTTGATTTATAAGGCTGATCAAGCAGGTGACGTTTTGACCAGTGATTATTTGAATAATCTCTATGCGGATCTCAATGAAAAATACTATGGTTTAAGTAAGGAAAATAATCCGGAAATTCAGTATGAATGGGCTAGAATTCCGCATTTTTACTACAATTTTTATGTCTATCAGTACGCCACAGGCTTTGCTGCAGCTAGTTTTTTGGCTCACAAAATTGTTCATGGCAATCAAGAAGATAAGGACAAATATCTCAATTATCTTAAAGCTGGCAATTCAGACTATCCTCTCAATGTTATTGCTAAAGCAGGTCTTGATATGACTGAGTCGACCTATCTTGACCAAGCCTTCAAAGTCTTTGAAGAACGGTTAATAGAGTTGGAAGAGTTGGTCGAAAAAGGAATTGATTAATAAGATAGCTTAAAAGCTATCTTAGGATGAAAACACTTTTCCCAGTCGTTCTCTGCTTGAAAAAATCGGCGGTCAATTGGAAGGAATTGTTAGGGAAACTTATCGTGGGCAAGACATTCAATTAGCACGTTATTGGATAGATTTAGAATAAATCAAAGCTTATGTTGTTCATTATTTCTGATGGTGGGAAATTTTAATGAAATGGAGAAAATATGCCACAAACAGCTTTTATTTGGGATTTGGATGGAACACTGATTGATTCTTATGAGGCCATTATGGAGGCTCTTGCGGTCACTTATAGGACTTTTGGTTTTGATTTTCAAGCAGAGCCTATTCGACGTTATATTATCAAAGAATCGGTTGGGAAACTCTTAGACATACTGGCGAAACAGCACGGCCTTTCTTCTGAAGAATTAAAAACTTTCTTCATCCAAGAGCAAGTTAAGCGTGATGATAAGATTAAGTTGATGCCCTTTGCCAAAGAAGCGCTGCAGTGGGCCAAAGACAGAGGAATTAAGCAATTTATGTATACCCATAAAGGTGCCTCTACTGGAGCGGTGCTGGCAGAATTAGGAATTGTCTCTTATTTTACTGAAATATTGACAAGTGTGTCGGGATTTGAACGCAAACCACATCCACAGGGAATCTTTTATCTGCTGGAGAAATATCATTTGGATAGAGACAGAACTTACTATATTGGCGATAGACGTCTAGATGTAGAAGTTGCTGAAAATGCAGGCATCAAATCTATTAATCTAGCCCAGCCCCAGTCAGCTGCTAATCAGAAAATTGATAATCTACAAGTCTTGACTCAGCTGAAAGATTTCTAAAAATATCTTCCTTAACCTAAGTTAGGGAATTTTTGTTATAATAAAAATCATGGTTAAATCTTACAGTAAAAATGCAAATCACAACATGCGACGTCCTGTTATTAAGGAAGACATTCTTCACTACATGCGTCATGAGCAAAAGGAAAATATGGGCTTTTTAAAGGAACTGGAAATATTTGCTCATGAGGAGAATATTCCAATCATTCCCCAAGAAACTGTTGTGTATTTTCGTTTTCTCTTGCAGACTTTTCAGCCTAAGAATATCTTAGAAATTGGGACAGCTATTGGTTTTTCAGCACTTTTGATGGCTGAGAATGCTCCGCAAGCAAATATTACGACCATTGACCGTAATCCTGAAATGATTGCTATAGCCAAGGAAAACTTTGCAAAATATGATAGTCGAAAGCAGATTAACTTGCTAGAAGGAGATGCTGCCAATATTTTAACTAAACTGAATGGGAATTACGATTTCGTTTTTATGGATTCAGCAAAGTCAAAATATATTGTTTTTTTACCAACTATTCTAGAGTGTTTAGAGATTGGCGGTATCGTTGTTTTAGATGATGTTTTTCAAGGCGGTGATATTGCTAAGCCAATTGAAGAAGTTCATCGCGGCCAGCGTTCCATTTATCGTGGTTTGCAAAAGCTATTTGACGCAACACTGAAACATCCTGATTTGACTGCCAGTTTGCTGCCGCTTGGTGATGGTCTGCTGCTGATTCGTAAAAACCGCAAAGAGATTGGTTTGATTGATTAAGTCATTTTTAAGAAATTATGATATAATAAAAGGGTTAATGACAAAAAGGAGTTTATCAAGAATGAAAAAACGTACGATTGCTACAGGACTTGTGACTTTGCTTTCTATTGTGACTTTAGCGGCTTGTTCAAAAACAAACCAAAACAGTAAAATTGCTACAATGAAGGGTGATACTATTACTGTTGCAGATTTTTATAATGAAGTAAAGAATTCAACAGCTTCTAAGCAGGCTGTATTATCTCTCTTAGTTTCAAAAGTTTTTGAAAAACAATACGGCGATAAGGTTTCTGATAAGGAAGTGACAAAAGCTTATAATGAAGCTGCTAAGTACTATGGTGATTCTTTCTCAAGTGCTTTGGCTTCACGCGGCTACACAAAAGAAGATTATAAGAAACAAATTCGTTCTGAAAAATTAATAGAATATGCTGTTAAGGAAGAAGCTAAGAAAGAAATAACAGACGCTAGTTATAAGTCAGCTTATAAGGATTATAAACCGGAAGTAACAGCTCAAGTGATTCAATTGGATAGTGAAGATAAGGCAAAATCTGTTTTAGAAGAAGCTAAGGCAGATGGTGCAGACTTTGCTAAAATTGCTAAAGATAATACCAAAGGAGATAAGACCGAATATAGCTTTGATTCAGGCTCAACTAATCTTCCTAGTCAAGTTTTATCGGCTGCTTTGAATCTTGATAAGGATGGCGTTTCAGATGTCATTAAGGCGTCTGATTCAACGACTTATAAGCCTGTTTACTATATTGTCAAAATCACGAAAAAGACTGACAAAAACGCCGATTGGAAAGCTTATAAGAAACGTCTGAAAGAAATTATCGTTTCTCAAAAATTAAATGACAGTAATTTCCGTAATGCTGTTATTGGAAAAGCCTTTAAGAAAGCTAATGTCAAAATTAAAGATAAGGCCTTTAGTGAGATCTTATCACAATATGCGGCAGCAAGCGGAAGTGGCTCTTCAGGGTCAACGACGACTACAACAGCCGCTTCAAGCGCTGCAACAACGGCCGCTGATGATCAAACAACAGCAGCAGAGACAACAGCAGCAGAATAAAGGACTTGTAAAGATTGACGAATGTTGAAAAAGACAGTATAATTGTCCTGTCAAGAATAATTTTTCTCTCATTTGCTTCAGAAAAATAGCGGTTGATGTGAGCTATGCAAATAGAAAAATTTGGCTGCTTGATTGATAAACAGAATAACATAATAAGAATGACAAGTTCATTGAATGAAGGTGGTACCGCGGTTTCTTCGCCCTTCTTACAGTGAACTTGTTTTTTGGAGAAAAAGCTATGAAGAGTTTTCAAATCAAACAAAAAATGTGGTCGCCAGGCGGTAAATTTACCATTACAGATGAGCTAGGAATCCCAACTTATCAAGTAGAGGGCTCCATCTTTAAAATTCCAAAGACATTTATCATTTCGGATATGCAGGGTAAACAGATCAGTCGTATCCAAAGGAAAACTTGGACCTTCCTTCCTAAGTTTTATGTCAATTTACACGATGGTTCTACATTTTTCCTGAAAAGAGATCTGTCATTTTTTAAACCTCACTATACAATTAAAGATTTAGACATGGAAATTCAAGGTGATTTTTGGGATATGAATTTTCGGCTCCTCCAAAATGATCAGGAAGTTGCTAGTATTTCTCAGGAATGGCTGCGCCTGACCTCGACTTATAATATTGAAGTATATGATGATCAATATGCAGACTTAGTGATATCACTGGTCATTGCTATTGACTATGTCAAGGCGATTGAAAAAAGCTCTGCAAGATCATCGGCATCACATTAACTGTAGACTATCTGTGATCTTTAAAGAAAAAACTGAATTCATCCTATTAACAGGTGCTTTTTCTGTTTGTCTCGTTCAATTATTTTTAATGAAAAGAAAGGAAAGGGAATTCGTCCTGTGATTGTCGAAAAATAGATAGTCTGCCTAAGATACAAGTATCTGTCGTCAGATTCCTAATTTTCTGTTCAATTACAGTCGGACTCTATATCTAAATATGAAACAATTAACATCAGCTCAAGTCCGCCAAATGTGGTTAGATTTTTGGAAATCAAAGAATCATGCTATCGAACCGTCGGCTAATCTCGTCCCTGTTAATGATCCCACACTACTGTGGATTAATTCAGGTGTCGCAACGCTGAAAAAATATTTTGATGGTTCTGTTATTCCTGAAAACCCACGCATTACCAATGCGCAAAAGGCCATCCGCACTAATGATATTGAAAATGTTGGAAAAACAGCTCGCCATCATACTATGTTTGAGATGCTGGGGAATTTTTCCGTTGGAGATTACTTCCGTGATGATGCTATCAAATGGGGCTTTGAACTTTTGACTAGTCCTGAATGGTTTGACTTGCCAAAAGACAAGCTCTATATGACCTACTATCCAGATGATAAGGATTCTTACAATCGCTGGATTGAATGCGGTGTTGAGCCAAGTCACCTGATTCCTATTGAAGATAACTTCTGGGAAATTGGTGCTGGGCCTTCAGGACCAGACACAGAGATTTTCTTTGATCGTGGAGAAGATTTTGATCCAGACCATATTGGTGTGCGCCTCTTGGCCGAGGATATTGAAAACGATCGCTACATTGAAATTTGGAATATCGTGCTTTCGCAATTCAATGCTGATCCAGCCGTTCCTCGTTCTGAATACAAGGAATTGCCTCATAAAAACATTGATACGGGTGCTGGCTTAGAGCGCTTGGTTGCGGTTATGCAAGGGGCAAAAACTAATTTTGAAACGGATCTTTTCATGCCAATCATCCGTGAGATTGAAAAATTATCTGGTAAAACGTATGACCAAGATGGCGACAATATGAGCTTCAAGGTCATTGCAGACCATATTCGTTCTCTCTCATTTGCTATTGGTGATGGTGCCTTTCCGGGAAATGAAGGCCGTGGTTATGTCCTTCGCCGTCTCCTTCGTCGTGCAGTTATGCATGGCCGTCGTTTAGGCATCAATGAACCCTTCTTGTATAAATTGGTTCCAACTGTTGGTAAGATTATGGAATCCTACTATCCAGAAGTGCTTGAAAAACAAGATTTTATTGAAAAAATTGTCAAACGTGAAGAAGAGACCTTTGCACGGACCATTGATGCGGGCTCAAACATGTTAGATCAACTTTTGGCTGATTTGAAGGCTGCTAATAAAGATATGCTTGAAGGAAAAGATATTTTCAGACTTTATGACACTTATGGCTTCCCAGTAGAATTGACCGAAGAATTGGCAGAGGATGCAGGCTTCAAGATAGATCATCAAGGCTTCCAAGCTGCTATGAAAGAACAACAAGAACGTGCGCGTGCCAATGTTGTCAAAGGCGGCTCCATGGGTATGCAAAATGAAACTCTGTCAAACATTACCGAAAAATCTACTTTCAATTATGAAAAAGAAGCACTTGACAGCAGTCTTTCTGTTATCATTGCTGACAATGAGCGTATAGAAGCAGTATCAGAAGGCCAAGTTCTGCTTGTTTTTTCGGAGACACCATTCTATGCTGAAATGGGTGGACAAGTAGCTGACCATGGGCTTATCAAGAATGATAAGGGAGACACTGTTGCTCGTGTGACAGATGTGCAAAAAGCGCCAAATGGTCAAGCCCTTCATACAGTTGATGTTTTGGGCACCTTGTCAGTAGGGACAACTTATCATCTAGAAATTGATCATGAACGTCGCAACCGGGTCATGAAAAATCATACGGCTACTCATCTTCTTCATGCGGCGCTGCACAATGTCATTGGCAATCACGCCACTCAGGCAGGTTCTCTAAATGAAGTGGAATTCTTGCGCTTTGACTTCACCCATTTTGAAGCGGTAACGCCAGAAGAGCTCCGTCAAATTGAAGAAGAAGTCAACCAACAAATCTGGAAGGCTATTCCTGTGACAACCATTGAAACAGACCTTGATACCGCCAAGGAAATGGGTGCCATGGCTCTCTTTGGTGAAAAATACGGTAAAAATGTGCGTGTGGTTTCTATCGGTGACTATTCTGTTGAACTTTGTGGTGGGACCCATCTTAAAAATACTTCTGAAATTGGCATCTTCAAGATTGTCAAAGAAGAAGGTATTGGTTCAGGAACTCGCCGTATCCTAGCTGTGACCAGTAAGGAAGCCTTTGAAGCCTACCGCCAAGAAGAAGACATACTTAAAGAAATTGCCACAACGCTTAAAGCGCCTCAAATGAATCAGGTAGCCAACAAGGTAGCTTCGCTGCAAGACCAATTGCATAAATTGCAAAAGGAGAATGCCGAGCTGAAAGAAAAAGCAGCCGCAGTAGCCGCAGGCGATATCTTCAAAGATGTTAAAGAAGTGAATGGTCTTCGCTATATTGCGAGCCAAGTAGAAGTTGCCGATGCGGGTGCCCTTCGCACCTTTGCTGATAAATGGAAACAAAAAGATTACTCCGACGTTCTTGTTTTAGTTGCCAGCATTGGTAAAAAGGTCAATGTTCTTGTTGCTAGCAAGTCTAAGGATATCCATGCTGGTAATCTCATCAAGACTTTGGCACCAATCGTTTCAGGTCGTGGTGGTGGTAAACCAGACATGGCCATGGCTGGTGGCTCAGATGCCTCAGCCATCAAAGATTTGATTGCCGCAGTAGCAGAGAATTTGTAAAACTTATCTTTGCAAAAGAACTATTTTATAACTAATCAAAAGGTTTTGGGATATACCCAAAACCTTTTTTGTAATGGTATAATTTTAGACCGTTTCCTGACTCGTGTGAAACAAACCACATACCATTAAACTGCCCCTCAATTGTTAGGTTTTGTATTTATCTTTTTAGAGGGTGATATATTGACAGGCAGTCCTGATTTTTATAAGTGCTTTATTTAACATTTTTCACTTTTAAGAAGGAATTGATTCTTAAAGCTTTCAGGTCAACATCATTAGATAAAATACCAATTTTTCGCAGGTCGCTGGCTACAGTATCGAAGCTATCATAAGCACCTGAATAGCTAGGTTTAAAAGTATAGCTGTTTAGGCTGGTAAGATTGCTGTCTTTACTGCCAGCAACATAGTTTTGATTTAACTGAATATCAACCGTTTCTTCTTTGTGCTTTTGCACCCAATTGGCTGCTTTTTGCATGGCAAGAGTATATTTAGCAGCAACAGCTGGATGTTTCTTGACTATATCGTTTGATACATAAGCGACACAGCAATATTCGTTTTTAAAACCTTTGTCAGTTGATGAATTAGCTAATGTTTTAAAGCCGTATTGTTTTTTCAGAACTTCAGTATCTGGATCACCGAGGGCAATGGCATCAACTTCGCCTTTGTCTAGAACCTGCCCTAACTGATCACATTGGTAAGTAACAAAACTGACATCACCTTTCTCATCAGAGACTTTTAAACCAGATTTTGCCAGAACACGTTTAGCAAAGATAGCGGGACTGCCCGCAACAGCAGTTACCCCGATCTTCTTCCCTTTTAGTTCGGCAGCAGACTTGATTTTGCCATCTTTTGTTAATATCTGCAGACAGCCAGTATGCAGGCCGGTAGTGATTTTTAGCTTAGCACCATTAGCTAGAGGCTGAATAATACTTGCCATCAAAGAGTTAGAGGCATCAATCTTGCCAGCATTTAAAGCATCAAGATTAGAAGTATCCTGTCCGATTTTAACAACCTTGTATTTCAAGCCAACATCATCAAAAAAGCCTTTTTCAATAGCTATTTGTTGGGGGGCACCGCAAAGATCAGAGTTTTCAGAAATTTTTAGGATATAAGAATCTTTTTCAGAAGCATTATAGTTTTTAGATGTCGAAATAGAGGACTTTGAACAGGCTACCAAGCTCACTGATATGATGAATAAAATAAGTCCAAGTCCGAGACATTTAGGGGTTGAATATTTTGTCATTAGTGCTTTCCTCTTTTCTTTAGAAGTTCAATATGTGTAAGATCTTTTCCTTAATAGCAATAAAGTTCTGAGAGTCTCTTTCTCTTGGCCTTTTCAAGTCAACTGCAATACTTTCCTTAATAACAGCTGGTCTTGGTGTCATGGCAAACACGCGGTCAGAGAGAAAAACAGCTTCTTCGACATCATGAGTTACCATGATCATGGTAATTTGGCGTTTTTGCCAAATATCAATAAGCTCAGCCTGCATCTTGCTTCTGGTAAAGGCGTCTAAGGCGCCAAATGGTTCATCAAGCAGTAGGACATCGGGATTATTAATCAATGCTCTAGCAATATTGACCCGTTGCTGCATACCACCAGATAGATTATGAGGATAGGCTTTTTCAAAACCACTCAGTCCAACTAAATTGATATAATCTTTAACTTCTGCCAGACGTTCTTTTTCTTTATTCAACTTTAGGCCTAGGGCGATATTATCATAAACAGTCAGCCAAGGATAAAGGGTTGCTTCTTGAAAGACAAAGCCGAGCTTTCGCGAGGGCTGGCTAATTATCTGATCATCCAGCCAAACCTCACCTTGACTGGCTTTCTCCAGACCTGCAATGATGCGCAGAAGAGTTGTTTTTCCGCTCCCTGAAGGGCCGACAAGCGAAATAAATTCTCCGGGTTCAATATCTGTATTAATCTGATGCAGAGCCTCAATCTCTGTATGCGCATCATCAGTTGCTTTAAAGATCTTTTGAACGTGATTAATCCTGAGAAATCCTACCATTTAATAAATCCTTTCTGCCATGAGAGCAATCTATCACGAACCTTGAAAAGAAGTGTAATAATCAAGCTAAAAGTAACAGCGATAGTAATCAAACCAGCATAGACATTAGCATAGCCTAAGACTTCCCTCTGCCAGTTGATATACCAGCCAATACCGTATTTAACACCCAGCATTTCTGCTGTCATCAAGGTGATAAAACTGGTACAGGCGCCATTGAAAATACCGACAAAAACATTGGGCAGGCTAGCTGGAAGGGCAACATGAGCAATCTTTTGAAAAGTTGTAGCTCCAAGAGTATCTGCGACTTCAAAATAAGTTTTTTTGACATTTTGAATGCCGGAGTTGGTTAAAATCGTCACAGGAAACCAGACAGAAAGACTGATCAGAAAAATACTGGCTGCAAAGCTTGTAGGAAAAGCTGTCAAGGCCAGAGGGACAAAAGCTGTGGACGGAATCGGTCCCAGAATTTTGACAATCGGATCTAACCAGTAATTAAAGGAGGTAAACCAACCAACTAGAATACCTGTCAGTAAGCCTAAAGCAATTCCGATAGCCCACGAAATAGCTAGTAACCGCAGTGAAAAGAGATCGCATTTTAGAATGAAAGGACCATTTTTGACAAAGACCGCCAGAATTTTATTGGGACTGGGAAAGAAAATCTCAGGTAGTAAGCTCAACTTTTCAGTGACAAAATTATAAACGGCCAATGCCAAGTAGCTGGTACCAATAAAATAGCTTTTGTGATAAAATTTTCCTTTTTTGTGGCGTACAATACTAAAAAAGGCCGCTGCAAGCGAAAGAGCAAAAGAAATCCAGAGAAAATATAAATACCAAGATTGGATTTTAGTAAAACTAACGGCAGATTTAGGAATGAGAAGCTGTGCTAAAATCGTCAACAAAATAGCAGAACTAGCGAAAAATAAACGATAGTAGTCTTTTGCAGTCTCCAAAAAATCATCACCTTTCTTTGTTTTCCTCATTATACTATTAGTCAAATCATTTGCATAATTAATAAAAATTAGACTGGGGCATAAAAAATTTTTATAGAGTTTAAATAAAAAATAACTTTCCTGATAAAGTCCTTAAATTTGTTTTTTATACTAAAAGCAGAAAAGGAGGATATCATAATGGATTATATGCTAGAGACGAAAAATTTAACTAAACAGTTTGGTAAGCAAACAGCGGTTAACCAATTGAATTTGAAAGTTGAACGTCGTTCAATTTATGGTTTGCTGGGGCCTAATGGTTCCGGCAAATCGACAACACTTAAAATGATTACTGGAATGCTAAGAAAGACATCTGGTCACATTCTTATAGACGGACACGATTGGAGCCGCAAGGATTTGGAAAATATCGGGGCTCTGATTGAATCACCGCCACTTTATGAAAACCTGACTGCGCGTGAAAATTTAAAGGTAAGAACCTTGATGCTGGGTTTACCTGATAGTCGCATTGATGAGGTTTTAAAAATAGTGGATCTAACCAATACGGGTAAAAAAAGAGCAGGGCAATTTTCTATGGGCATGAAGCAGCGTCTGGGTATTGCTATCGCACTTTTGAACTCACCTCAACTTTTGATTCTGGATGAACCGACTAATGGACTTGATCCTATTGGTATTCAGGAGTTGCGTAATCTTATTCGTTCCTTCCCTACACAAGGAATTACAGTTATTATTTCCAGTCATATCTTATCTGAGATTCAGATGACAGCGGATCATATTGGTATCATTGCTAATGGCGTACTGGGTTATCAGGATAGAATTCACCAAGATGAAGACTTGGAAAAACTTTTTACTGATGTGGTTATGAGATACCGAGGAGGTGAGTGATATGCTGGGCATGTTTCAGGCAGAAAGATTAAAACTGAAGCGTACGATGGCAAAGAAATTATTATTTCTTGGTCCACTATTGGTAGTAATACATGGTTTTATGGTACCTCAGTATTTGATTACGGATGCCTATAATTGGTGGTATATCATGATTTTTCCAGGACTACTGACCTTATTTGCTGCTTTAATAAATACTTACGAAGAAAAAAAGCTGCATTATCGAGCAATCTTTCCTTTGCCCATTTCTTTAAGAAAATTTTGGATAAATAAAGTGCTGACTTTGGTTTATTATTTGACTCTGAGCAGCTTCTTGCATTGTTTTATTTTAGTCTTGTTGAAATATTTTATTTTTCCACATTATGGAGAAACTTACCTTATTAGTCAAATGCTTCTTGCTTCTATGGTCTTATTGCTCAGTGTACTTTGGCAGCTTCCATTTTGTTTATGGCTAGCAAAGAAATTGGGCCTAGTTATCACCGTGTTAGTCGATTTCACAGCTAATGTTATTTTGGGAATTGCTTTTTCAACGACTGCTTATTGGTTGCTGTGTCCTTATGCTTGGAGCATACGATTGATGATACCTCTTATGAAAATATATCCCAATGGTCTGAAAGCTGGATCAGAAGCCGCAGCACCGCTATTAGCAACCAGCAATTGGTCCATTATGCTCAGTTTAACTTTGGCGCTTATCCTTTTTGCAGGACTGACCTGGCTGACGGCTCTTTGGTTTGAAAAACAGGAGGTCAAGTAATGGTTAAATTGATTTGGGCAGAGTTTTTAAAATATAACCGTACCTTTTTGCCTTGGATACATGTTATTTTACCAGTTGGCATCGCTGTTTTAACGGCTGTCTTTGGTCTGGTGACACCTGCTTATTCTTGGGGGAGTATTACAAGTGGTTATTTACAAGTGCTGGGGATTGCTTTTCCGTTAGTCATTGCTATTGTTTGCAGCAAAGCTGTTGAATTAGAGGCGGAAGCTGGTCATTTTCAAACTGTCCTAGCAAATAGTCAACGAAAAGTTCTTTATTTTATAAAGCTTGTCAATCTTATGCTGATGGAAATTATCGCTGTTTGCCTAGCTCTGTCTGTCTTTGGTCTATTGTATCGTTCAAAAATAGATGTCCCCTATCTTGCCTTTTACGGTTATGCGGGATTACTTTTGATAGTATCAACAGTTATTTTATATTTACTGCATCTGGTTATTGCTTTTTTATTTGATAGCGGGGCAACGATTGGTCTAGGTATTTTTGAAGTTCTGGTTTCGGCCTTGCTTTTAACAGGCTTAGGTGATAGTATCTGGCAATTTGTGCCTGCTGCTTGGCCAGCACGGTTGATGGGAACCTTGTTTGAAATGTTGCAGTATCCTGATCAAAATCCTATTTTTGCCCAGCAGATTCTCCTCTGGCTGGAAGTCGCAGTCCCACTAACTTTAATGGCTTTAATCCTTAGTATAATTTGGTTCGACAGATGGCAAGGACGTAGCAATGAGGAATAGAATTTAGAACTGCATTCACAGCAAATATTCTATCTTATGAAATAGTGTTGGCATAGCAAGAGCGACTATAAGGTAGAAGTAAAAGAACAGTTTCCGCTGTGCTAAAAAGGATATTGACGTCAGGGCAATATTCGAGAGGAGTTTCGAGACTGAGGCTTCGAAAATAAGCAATGGAACTCCTTGAGGAAGTCACTTACATCCTACTATACAAGGAAACGGTTAAAAAAATTATGAGTACAAGATCTTAGGAAAGAATTGGTATAATCTTTTCCAATTAGATGGTGATTTTATTTCATTTGTACACTTTATGATATGTGAGGGTCTGTATGCTTAACATTGAAAACTTATTTTATGAAAAGAAAAGGAGATTGATTTATGACAAATAGAAAAACACTAACGGGATTTCAGCTCAAATACATTGCTTTAGGAGCTATGTTATTGGACCATATTCATTATTTTTTTGAGTACACAGGTAAGGTTCCCCTATGGTTTACTCAAGTGGGGAGAATAGCCGCTCCATTATTTTTATTTGCTATTATTGAGGGTTTTATTCATACTCATGACCGAAAAAAATATTTCCTGAAGATTTACGGCTTAGCTGTTATAATGGGACTTATTCAGTTTGGCTTTTATAATGTGCTTCACCCTTTGGTGCGGGGAGATGGTTTTTTTCCAAAGAATATGATGCTGTCTTCATTTGCTATCTTACTGGTTGCTTTACAAGGTATTGCTTGGATCGAGGAGAAAAAGTATCTTAGAGGGATACCGACACTCCTTTTTCCGATTATTCTTCCCTTTCTCTTTATGCCTTTTTATCGTCTTTTCATGGCTTCAGACAATGATTTAGGTATGTTTGTGGTTAATCTGCTGAATTTCACTGTTCTGCCATTACATTTTTCCATTATGGATGGTGGAACAGCGACTTTGATTGTAGGAATAGCAATGTATCTTTGTCGAAAAACTATAAAAAGGGAAGTTATAGCTTTTGTGATCATTTCTTTAATCATTGATTTAGGCCGTGTATGGTTATCAGGTGTTCCGTTAACATTTCATGGTCTCTTCTTTTCTTATTTTGAGTGGTTAGAAATTTTTGCAGCTCCTCTGATGTTAATGTACAACGGCAAACGAGGTAAAGGCAATAAATATCTCTTTTATGCTTTCTATCCTCTGCATATTTACTTGCTTTATACCTTGTCAGTATTACTTTATAGATGATATGATTATAACAGTATAACAAATAGAAATAGAAATGGAAATGGAAGTAACATGACCCGTATTTTGGTAATTGATGATGATGCAGATATTTTGGCTCTGATAAAAAATACCTTGCAACTGCAAAACTATCTGGTGGAGACTTTTGTCAGTGCCAATCAGGTTGACTGCTCAAAATTAGCAGACTATGATTTGATTTTACTGGACATTATGATGCCTGATGTGGACGGGCTCAGTTTTTGTCGGGACATTCGGAATTTGGTGGACTGTCCCATTCTTTTTTTGACAGCAAAGTCACAGGAAGCAGATGTTGTCACGGGGCTTAGTTATGGAGCAGATGATTATATTTGTAAGCCTTTTGGTGTGCAGGAATTGCTGGCGCGTGTTGATGCCCATCTGCGTCGAGAAAGGCGTGAGCACCATGCTAGTCTGGTTCTTGAGCCTATCCGTTTTGATCTTTCTGCTAAGCGGGTTACTGCTAAGGGAAAGAAACTTGATTTGACCAAGTCTGAGTATGAAATCTGTGAACTGTTAGCCAAGCGTCGCGGTCAAGTTTTTTCTAAAGATCAGCTTTATGATTATTTGTATGCTTATGAAGAACGGGGAACACCTGCGGCTATAGCAGAGCATATCAAAAATATTCGGGCTAAGTTTAGAACTATTGGGCTTGAGCCCATTGAAACGGTCTGGGGGATAGGCTATAAATGGAAATGAAAAAATCAGGTCGTTCTTTAAAAATGATTTTTACCCAGTATTTTGCGACAGTTAGTTTGGCTTTCATTGCTTTACTATGCCTAATTTGGGCTGTTTTTGTCATAAGTCTCAATACCAAGCTTATCATTCCTGCCAATCAGACAGAACAAGAACTCTATCGCTTAGAAGATAAAATTGAAAAAGCTGATACTTTTCAAGCCAAACGTTTGCCCAAAGACACAACTTATCTTTTAATGACCAAAGATGGTAAGATCAAAGCAAGCAATATGCCTAAAAAGCTGCAGAAACAAGCTCTGGTCAGTTATTCTGGACAAACTGTCAATTCTGCTGAATATGGTTATTTTATGACTTTGAAGCCTAAAAATGAAGTTTATATTATTAATTATCGACTGGAAGCTCATTATTCAGTTGCCTGGATGAATAAGTATCTTCCTAATGTGAGTCTATTAGGACTTATTTTGACAGGGCTTGGAGTATTGCTTGTGTTTACTTTAGTGACGATACTCTTTGCCCGCAGGCTTCAGCGACAATTGTCTCCGATTATTGCTGCTACGCAGAAAATAGCCAAGCAGAATTTGGATTTCACAGTACAATCATCTGATATTAAGGAATTTAATCAAGTTTTAAATAGCTTAGATACCATGCGAGCAGTCTTGAGGGATTCCTTGATGCACAGCTGGCAAGTGGAGCAGGAGAAGCAAAATCAAATAGCTGCCTTAACACATGATATTAAAACGCCGCTGACAGTCATTAAAGGGAATACGGAACTGCTTAAGCAAACGGAGCTATCAGAGACTCAGGAGGCATTTGTTGGCTACAGTTTAAAAAATATTGGACAGGTAGAGACCTATCTTCAGCAATTGTCCTATCTAGCTAAAAACAGCCAATTACAAGATTTTCACCCTGAAAAGATAAAGGTCGCAGCCTTTTTGGAAGAATTATCCCAAAACAGCCAAGCCCTTGCTGCAACGAAAGATATAAAGATTCAATTTGTCAATAATTTGTCTGATGCTCAGCTCACTGCTTATTGGGATAAAGGATTGTTGGCGCGTGCACTGATGAACATTATTTCCAATGCAGTAGAGCATAGTCCCCAAGGCAGTCAGCTGCAGTTAGTCTGTCATCTGGAAAATGAGCTTTTTCAATTGACTTGTCTAGATAGCGGTCAGGGCTTTTCAAGAGAGGCTTTAGATAAAGCAAAGATGCAATTTTTCCAAGATGATACCAGCCGTCATGACCGCAAGCATAGCGGTCTTGGTCTAACTATTGCAGACAATATTATTCGTTTGCATGGAGGAAACTTGAGCTTATCCAATGATGCTAAAACAGCCAGCGGCAGAGTTGATGTCGCCTTACCACTGGCTAAAATGTAAACTTTATTTTATTAATATCTTTTATAAACAAAAAACGGAAATAAGATGATTTCCGTTTTTTGCATATTATTTTAGATTTGACTATGATATTTGTCAAATCTAAAAAGAGGTGATACACTGTAATTGTGAAAACCCAAATTGGGGTGAAAAAGTGAGAATAGAAGAAACCGCTGTTATTTTACAATTTTACTTTGTTTTGTTTTTCTGCCAAGAAGTAAGTCATTTTGGTTTAATAAATGTTATGCTTAGCTGTTATTCCTAGACTTTTATCATTATCAGCATGATGAGAAATGAGGATATATTTGATGCCAATACTTAAAAATCAACTTAAAGAACTACGTGCTAGAGATGGCATTAATCAGACCCAACTTGCTAAATTAGCAGGCATTTCCCGACAGACAGTCAGTTTAATAGAGCGTAATGAATACACACCTTCTGTTGTCATCGCCTTTAAGATTGCTAAATCTTTTGGTGAACCTGTGGAGAATGTTTTTAGTTTAATGGAGGAAGAAAACGAAAAAGTTAAGCGAAGCTGTAGTAAGAAGAGTTAAGCCGTTGTTTATCGCTACTGCTGGAGGCAGCTCTGGTTTCTCATTACTCAAAGCGTGACTGTTGCTACTGTCATTCATCCTTGTATTTTAGTTATAAACTTTAAATGATCAGAGAATATTATAAATAAATCAGAGGAGATTAAAATGAAAATTGTTTTAAATAGTATTAAAGTTATTGGATTGATTTTATTATCACTTGTTTGTAATATTATTCCTATGTATCTCTTGCAGTATCAAAACAAACTGTCTTTGCCTGCTAAGTGGGGTCTGGGATTGGTTTATATTGTCTTAATTATTTTGGTCATTTATTTCTTGTGGCAGGCTCACAAAAAGCATGACTCAGCAGAAGTGGCAACTCAAAAAATGACAGCTAAAGACATTGGTATTGCTCTGCTATTTTTCTTAGTCGCTAGGGTAGTTGCGATTACAGGGACTTTAATTAATCAAATACTGTCTGGACAAAGTACAATGACCAATGATGCAGCTTTGCAAAGTTTAACGGCTTTCTTCAAAAACGGCTTCTTTCTCTATACACTTTTGTATGTGATTTTAGTTGGCATAGTCGGACCTATTATTGAAGAGATGGCTTATCGTGCCTTTCCTAATCACCTTTGGTTTAAAAATAGTCACAAGGTTTTAGCAGGTATCATCACAACACTTCTTTTTGCCTTTCCGCACGCAACAACACTTTTTGAATTTGTCCTTTATGCTTGTATCGGAGCTATTTTATATCTAGCCTATGCACGTAGAGGAAATATTAAGGACTCCATGCTTGTTCATATTTTAAATAATTTGCCTACGGCGCTTTATTTCTTATTTATAGCTTTAAAATGAAATAATTTTGTTATCATGAGTTAAAGTATCTAGTTATAAACTAGGTACTTTTTACATTTTATTCATTTTTAGCTTGACTTATGAATAAATATACGATAAAATAAACAACATCTTTATAAAGGAAGTGAATAAGTATGAAAGTTTCGATTGTCGGTATTACGGGATATAGTGGATTAGAATTAGTCCGAATCTTAAATGGCCATCAGAAAGTTGAGCTTGTATCTGTCCATGCTACTAAGGAGATTGGAACAAAATTATCTGATATTTATTCATATTTAAAAGGAATTTGTGATTTAGAAATTCAATCTTTTGATAGTCAAAAAATAATGGCGACAGCTGATTTGGTCTTTTTTGCTACCCCCAGCGGTGTCGCTAAAGAATTAGCTAAAGACTTCATTGCAGCCGATTTTCCAGTCATTGATATCTCTGGAGATCATCGTCTGCCTGCTGCTATTTATGAAAAATGGTATAAGAAAGCAGCAGCTGAACAAGCATCTTTGGATAAATTCACATACGCTCTGGCCGAATTGACAGATGTTAAGGGAAAGAAATTCATTGCTAATCCGGGCTGTTATGCGACAGCAACTGAATTGGCTTTGCTTCCTTTGGTTAAGGAGAAACTTATTGATGTGAACAGTATCATCGTGGACGCTAAGTCTGGACTAACAGGAGCAGGCAAGGTCTTGTCAGAGTCCAGTCATTTTGTCAATGTCCATGATAATTACGTTACTTACAAGTTAAATCGCCATCAACATATTCCTGAAATTGTCCAAGAGTTGAAACGATTTGATAACAACTTGGAACATATCCAATTTTCAACCTCGCTTTTGCCTGTTAATCGTGGCATTATGGCAACCTGTTATGTGACTTTAAAAAAGCCTTTAAGCAATGAAGCCATTAGCAAAATTTATCAGGATCTTTATGCAGATAAGCCTTTTGTCCGCTTACAGCAAGACTTGCCAGAATTGCATAATGTCATTGGTTCAAATTTTTGTGATATTGGCTTTGCCTATAATCCAGTAACCAATGTCCTAACAGTCATTTCGGTTATTGATAATCTGGTTAAAGGAGCAGCTGGTCAGGCTGTTCAAAATCTCAATTTGATGATGGGATGGGATGAGACAGAAGGCTTCCCGATGACACCTAGTTATTTATAAAAATGATAAGAAAGGAATAGGACCTCAGCTCATCAACTGTTAAAAGTGATGAGCAATGAAAACAATTGAGTGCGCTTGTTTTGGTTTTAAAAGAGAGTCATTCTTTTAAGATATTACTTTGCAAGAGTGCTGTTGTTAGAAGGTTGAAAGTTTACGATATGAAAATAATTGATGGAAATATTGCCAGTCCGCTAGGTTTCTCAGCGGATGGCTTACATGCTGGTTTTAAAAAGAGAAAAAAAGATTTTGGCTGGATTGTGTCAGAAGTTCCAGCAAGTGTGGCAGGTGTTTATACAACCAATAAAGTCATTGCCGCACCGCTGATTGTTACCAGAGAGTCTGTGAAAAAGGCTCAAAAAATGCAAGCTCTTGTTGTTAACTCAGGCGTTGCTAATTCATGTACCGGCCTTCAAGGAATGGAAGATGCTTATACCATGCAAAAATGGACAGCAACGAAGCTAAAGATTGCTCCTGAGTTGGTTGGTGTTGCTTCAACAGGCGTCATTGGTGACTTGATGCCCATGGATACTTTGCAAAAAGGTCTTTCTAAATTAGTGGTCAATGGGAATTCAGATGATTTTGCGCAAGCTATCTTGACGACAGACACAAAAGTTAAGACAGTGGCTGTAACAGAGCAATTTGGTCGTGATGAGGTTACTATGGCAGGTGTCGCCAAGGGTTCTGGTATGATTCACCCTAATATGGCAACCATGTTAGCCTTTATTACTTGTGATGCTGTCATTTCAAGCGAAACGCTGCAGTTGGCACTTAGTCAAAATGTTGAAACGACGTTTAATCAAATTACAGTAGATGGTGACACTTCAACTAATGACATAGTCCTTGTCCTCTCTAATGGCTGTACCTTAAATAAGGAAATACTGCCAGATACACCGGAGTTTGATAAGTTTTCAGCTATGCTTCATTTTGTCATGCAAGAGTTGGCTAAGAAAATTGCCAAGGATGGTGAAGGGGCGACTAAGCTCATTGAGGTTGAAGTGATCAATGCTCCTAATAGTTTAGATGCACGTATGATGGCTAAAAGTGTTGTTGGTTCTAGCCTTGTTAAAACGGCAATTTTTGGTGAAGATCCCAATTGGGGACGTATTTTGGCAGCAGTTGGCTATGCTGGTGTTGATGTTCCCGTGGATAATATTGATATTTATCTGGCAGACATTCCAGTCATGCTAGCTTCTAGTCCTGTTGATTTTGATGAGGAAGACATGCAGGATGTCATGCGAGCAGATACTATTAAGATTATTGTGGATTTGCATGCAGGGGACAGTGTTGGTAAGGCTTGGGGTTGTGATTTGTCCTATGATTATGTTAAAATCAATGCCCTCTATCGGACCTAGCAGCTGAGCCATTAGCAAAGGAAAGCAAATGAAAGATATTATTGTTATTAAAATTGGCGGAGTAGCAAGTCAACAGCTGAGTGGAGATTTTCTCAGTCAAATCAAGAACTGGCAGGATGCTGGCAAACAGCTTGTTATCGTCCATGGCGGTGGCTTTGCGATTAATAAGTTAATGGAAGAAAATCAGGTTCCAGTCAAAAAAATCAATGGCTTGCGAGTCACTAGCAAAGATGACATGGTTTTGGTAAGTCACGCTCTTCTTGATTTGGTTGGAAAGAATTTACAGGAAAAATTAAGGCAGGCAGGTGTCAGCTGTCAGCAGTTAAAATCGGACATTAAGCATGTAGTGGCTGCTGATTATCTAGATAAAGACACCTATGGCTATGTCGGCGATGTGACGCATATTAATAAAAGGGTCATTGAAGAATTCCTTGAGAACAGGCAGATTCCTATTCTTGCTTCTTTAGGTTATTCCAAAGAAGGGGACATGCTCAATATCAATGCGGATTATCTAGCGACAGCAATAGCGGTAGCACTTGCGGCTGATAAACTGATTTTGATGACCGACGTTAAAGGTGTTTTAGAAAATGGAGCTGTGCTGGAAAAGATAACAAGTCATCAAGTCCAAGAAAAGATTGATACAGCTGTTATTACTGCTGGTATGATTCCCAAAATTGAGAGCGCTGCTAAAACAGTAGCCGCAGGCGTCGGGCAGGTTTTAATTGGAGATAATTTATTGACAGGAACGCTTATCACAGCAGATTAATAGAAAGGAATTGGAGTCGAATAGAAGGACAGAGATTCATTAAAGCAAAGTGACGTCATAAAAGATGCTCTTTTAATTTTTATAGTATTGTGTTCTAAAAATGTCGTACTTTCTATTCGTTTTCACTATTTAGTTATGAGTAACTTATTTCAAAACTATACAAGAGCAGATCTTGAGTTTATCAAAGCAGAAGGTAATTATCTCTTTGATACACAAGGGAAAAAATACCTTGATTTTTCAACAGGCATTGGCGTGACTAATCTGGGTTTTCATCCGCAAGTTCAAGTTGCCTTGCAAAAACAGGCTGAGCAAATTTGGCACACACCCAATCTTTATCAAAATAGTTTGCAAGAAGAAGTCGCTGCTAAGTTGATGGCTGGTAAGGATTATTTAGCTTTCTTTTGTAATAGCGGTGCAGAGGCCAATGAAGCGGCTATTAAAATTGCCCGTAAAGCAACGGGCAAGCAAGAGATTATTACTTTTCAGAATTCCTTCCATGGCAGGACCTTTGGCTCCATGTCAGCGACAGGACAGGATAAAATCAAAGTCGGTTTTGGTGACGCTGTCCCGCATTTTCACTATGCCGTTTTCAATGACTTGAACAGTGTTAAAGCTTTGGTGACAGAAAACACAGCTGCTGTTATGCTGGAACTCGTTCAAGGAGAGTCTGGTGTGCTGCCTGCTGAGCAGGACTTCGTGACAGCCCTAGCTGATTACTGTCAGAAGAATGGTCTGTTGCTTATCATAGATGAGGTACAGACAGGTATGGGACGGACTGGCAAGCTCTATGCCTTCCAGCACTATGGCATTGAACCGGATATTTTTACATTGGCAAAAGGTCTAGCCAACGGAGTCCCTGTTGGTGCCATGTTGGCAAAAAAGCAGTTTGGCAGTGCCTTTGGTCCCGGTTCGCACGGTTCAACCTTTGGCGGCAATAAATTAGCCATGGCAGCCAGTTCGGCCGTTCTTGATATTATGACTAAGGCAGGTTTTTTAGAGCAGGCTTGGGAAAATGCTCATTATTTACAAGAGCAGCTCACGTCTGCCTTGCAGGTTGCTGATACGGTCACTCAAGTGCGCGGACTGGGTTATATGATAGGTATTGAAACGACGGCTGACCTTGGTCAAATGGTCAAGGCTACTCGCGACCGAGGTTTGATCGTCCTGACAGCAGGAACCAATGTTATCAGGCTCTTACCGCCGCTGACTCTGACCAAGGATGAGATCGATCAAGGCATAATGATTTTACAGGAAGTGTTTGAACAGCATAATTGATAAAAATAATTGCTAACATAATAGTGACCAATACAATTTAAAAGACTTATCAATATACCTAGCTCTAAAGCGAGACATTTGATAAGTGCTTCTTCTTTTTAACTTATTTGAATAATGATTGGCTTATTTTCCCATGAGATAATCGTCATCATGCATGGCTTCAACAGAACCAAGCAGGTAACCATTACCGACTTGTGAGAAGAAATCGTGGTTTGATGTTCCCGTTGAGATACCATTCATGACAATTGGATTGACATCATTGGCGGTATCTGGAAAAAGAGGATCCTGTCCCAAATTCATGAGTGCTTTATTGGCATTATAACGCAGGAAGGTCATGACTTCCTCAGTCCAGCCGACTGGATCATAGAGTGTTTGGGTATAAAGTTCCTCATTCTCATAGAGTTGATAGAGTAAATCATACATCCAATCACGAAATTCGCTTTGCTCTTCCTCAGTCAATTCATTAAAGCCAAGCTGGAATTTGTAGCCAATGTAGGTACCATGGACAGACTCATCACGAATAATGAGCTTAATGATTTCAGCCACATTGGCTAGTTTATTGTTACCGAGGTAGTAGAGTGGCGTAAAGAAACCTGAGTAGAAAAGAAAAGTTTCAAGAAAAGTAGAAGCAACTTTCTTTTGGAGAGCATTTCCATTTTCATAGATCTCATTAATAATCTTAGCCTTTTTTTGCAAGTATTCATTATTATTGGTCCATTCAAAAATCCCTTCAATCTCAGACTTAGTGTTAAGCGTTGAAAAGATTGATGAGTAAGATTTGGCGTGGACAGATTCCATAAATTGGATATTATTTAACACAGCTTCTTCGTGTGGTGTGCGAACATCGCCGCGGATAGCTTCTACACCTGATTGGGATTGCATGGTGTCTAATAATGTTAAACCGCCAAAAACTTTACCAACGAGGTCTTTTTCTGCGGCAGATAACTTACGCCAGTCATCCAAGTCATTTGACAGAGGAATACGGGTATCCAACCAAAATTGCTCGGTTAATTTTTCCCAAGTAGACTTGTCAATGACATCTTCAATTTCGTTCCAATTTATTGCTTCATAGTAAGTTGTCATGTGTTTCTCCTGATTAAGTATGAGCTATTTTTTGTTTATTCTTGATAGTTGCCTAAGGGTTGTAAATGCAAGCGACCGACTACGTGTTTTGTTGCTTATTCTCGAGACCTCAGGCTCGAGAATTTCCCAGATAATTGACTTTTAGATTAATTATCTTCTTATCACAGCAGCAAGTATTTATTTGGGAGACTTCATCATTTTTTTAGAAATTCTATTTTTGGCGCTTGTTTACCAAATATTTACATGCTTTGCATTAGTAGAAATGGCGAATAGCGTGATCCCAAATTCGATACTTTTCGTTGTGGTGTTAAGAGCGGTGTAACCGCTCGAGGAAGTTCAAAGCCTAAAGGCTTTGAACTTAGTCATGGAACGACGTAGTCGATCGCTGATGATCCCACCACTTAAGAAAAGTATCAAAAAGAAATATTTACGACACGTAGAAAATGAAGTCGATGATACTTCATTTTCGAAGTTAGTAAGTGAACTAGGCAATTCGCCATTAGCGATTGCCGTGTAAGGATTAGGAGCTTTAGCTCCAATCCTTACTGTTCAGTTAAATCACACAGCTTTCACATTCATTAGCACCAACTTCATCACCATCATCAGTGAAGGTGCGGATATAGTAGATGGATTTGATACCCTTGTTGAAGGCGTAATTGCGCAGAATAGACAAGTCACGTGTGGTTTGTTTGCTCTCTGTTTTCCATTCATAAATGCCTTGTGGAATATCACTGCGCATAAAGAGTGTCAGTGACATGCCTTGGTCAACGTGTTGTGTAGCTGCGGCATAGACGTCAATCACTTTACGCATATCCATGTCATAAGCAGAAGTATAGTAAGGAATGGTATCTGTTGACAGTCCAGCTGCTGGATAATAGATTTTCCCGATTTTCTTTTCTTGACGCTCTTCAATTCGACGGGTAATAGGGTGAATGGATGCAGAAACATCATTAATGTAAGAAATAGAACCATTTGGGGCAACGGCAAGGCGATTTTGATGATAAAGGCCATCTTTCATAACTGCTTGACGAAGGGCTTCCCAATCTTCAGCTTGTGGAATGAAATGATTTTTGAAAAGTTCTTTAACTTTATCAGATTTTGGTATAAACTGACCAGTTACATATTTATCAAAATAAGAACCATCAGCGTATTTTGATTTTTCAAAACCGACAAACGTTTCTTGGCGTTCGCGGGCGATATTATTGGATTCGACTAGAGTCCAGTAATTCATGAGCATAAAGTAAATATCAGTAAACTCGATGGATTCAGGGCTGCCATATTCAATATGATTTTGTGCCAAATAAGAATGCAGTCCCATAGCACCAAGTCCAAAAGTATGTGCCTGCTTATTGCCGTTTTTGATAGAAGGGACAGCATCAATATGTGATGAATCTGTAACGAAAGTCAGAGCACGTGTCATGGCTTTGATAGAACGACCAAAATCAGGTGAAGTCATCATATTGACAACATTTGTGGAACCAAGATTACATGAAATATCGGTTCCCATTTTAACAAATTCTTGCGCATCGTTAATAAGGCTAGGATTTTGAACCTGAAGAATTTCAGAACACAAGTTGGACATAATAATTTTGCCATCAATTGGATTGGCACGGTTAGCTGTATCAATATTGACAACGTAAGGATAACCAGATTCCTGCTGTAATTTAGAAATTTCAGTTTCCAAATCGCGAGCCTTAATCTTTGTTTTGATAATCTTAGGGTTGGCGACCAATTCATCATACTTTTCAGTAATATCAAGATAGTTATAAGGAACACCATATTCACGTTCAATAGAATAGGGACTAAAGAGGTACATGTCTTCGTTCCTGCGAGCCAATTCATAAAACTTATCAGGAATGGTAACACCCAAAGAAAGTGTCTTAACACGAACCTTTTCGTCAGCATTTTCCTTCTTGGTTGAAAGAAAGGCCATGATATCTGGATGGAAGACATCTAAATAAACAACACCAGCACCTTGACGCTGTCCAAGTTGGTTAGAATAAGAAAAACTATCTTCAAACAGCTTCATAACAGGAACAACACCAGATGCAGCTCCAGCAAATCCTTTGATAGGAGCACCAGCTTCACGCAGGTTGCTTAAGGAAATCCCAACACCTCCCCCAATACGAGACAATTGCAAAGCGGAGTTGATCGAACGTCCGATTGAATTCATATCATCAGTCACTTGAATAAGGAAGCAAGAAACCAATTCACCTCGGCGGCTGCGCCCGGCATTAAGAAAAGAAGGTGTGGCAGGCTGATAACGCTGGGCAATCATTTCCATGGCTAAGTCATGAGCTAAATTCTCATTGCCATCAGCAAAATAAAGGGCATTGAAAAGTACGCGATCTTCAATGCTTTCTAAGTATTCTTCTCCATCATTGGTTTTTAGAGCATATTGTTGATGAAATTTATAAGCCGCCATAAATGATTTAAACTGAAAATCATAAGCATGAAGATCCTGAGACAGCTGTTCAATAAATTCTGACTTATATTTAGCAATAAATTCAGCTTCGATATAGTCATTAGCCACTAAAAACTGAATTTTATCAGTAATGCTGTCAAATGTCTTGGTATTTGGCTTGACATTTTCTTTAAAGAAAGCTTCTAAAGCTTCCTTATCCTTATGAAGTGGAATTTGTCCATTAATAGGACGATTAATTTCATTGTTTAGGCGAAAGTAAGAGATATCGCCAAGATTTTTTAAACTCATCTATCTAATTCCTTATTATTCTTTGACATAAGAAGGGGGTTGGAAATTTCCCAACCTCTTTCTTTAAAATATAGTGATAAAACGCAAGGGTAAGAAATTTTAATTGCCAAAGCAAATTGAGGTATTTCCCCAGTTCATTAGTTGTGGTATAGAAATGCCTCTAGCAATGAACATGTTGCTGATTTTGTTATCGAATTGCTTAAATAATGGTTTTCAATTTAGCAGGCTGAAACCCTGAGAAGACAAGATCGCTTGTTTCAATAACAGGAGCGGCAGTAAATCCTAGACTTTTGACATATTCGATTTTTTCCGGCTGTTCATCAATATTGATTTCTTCGAAATCAGCGTTATGTTGTTCTAGGAACTTCTTAGTCATTTTGCATTGCATGCAGTTATTTTTTGAAAAAACAGTAATTTTAGCCATTTTTTCCTCCTAAATTTTTTAACTTTTATAAGTTGCTTTATTAGCATATCTAAAAATAAGAAAAAAAGCAAGGGAAGTTACTCAAAAAAACACAAAATATAGTACCGAAGTTTTTTAATTCCCACAAGATATAGTGTTAGTCTCAGTTATCTATCTTTATGTTATAAAACATAACATAAAATGCAAGCTTTTCCTTGTTTAATCATTCAGATAATTGTATAATTTTAATTAATATAAGAAAAAAGGAGACTGATTATGATTAATTATACATCAACTTTTACGTTAAATCGGCAAAAATATCACTATATTGATTTGGTAAAAGCTTCTAAAGACTATGATATAGAGCTTGATAGTCTCCCCTATACAATTAAAATTTTACTTGAAAGTTTATTGAGAAAACACGATGACATTTGTGTCACAAAAAATAACATAGAAACTCTTTTTCATTATAATTCAAAAGCTCCTAAAGGAGAAGTACCTTTTAAACCTAGTCGAGTCATTTTGCAGGATTTCACAGGTGTTCCTGTTGTTGTTGACTTAGCTTCTATGCGGGATGCTGTCGTTGAAAATGGCGGCAGCCCAGATTTAATCAATCCTGAAATTCCAGTGGATTTAGTTATTGATCATAGTGTTCAAGTTGATTTTTTTGGAAATCAAGACGCATTTGACGCTAATATTGATTTAGAATTTGAACGAAATAATGAGCGTTATGAATTTCTTAAATGGGCTGAAAAAACTTTTGAAAATTATCGGGCCGTTCCTCCAGCAACAGGTATTATTCATCAGGTCAATCTTGAATTTTTGAGTGATGTGATTATTAATAAGGATGGTTTCTTATATCCAGATTCGATGTTTGGTACAGACAGTCATACAACCATGATCAATGGTATCGGTGTTTTAGGCTGGGGTGTCGGTGGCATTGAAGCCGAAGCAGCTATGTTAGGAGAAGCTTCTTATTTTCCCATCCCAGAAGTCATAGGTGTCCGTCTTTATGGAGAGCTTCCTAAAGTAGCGACAGCTACAGATTTAGCACTTAAGGTGACCCAAAAGCTGCGCTTAGAAAATGTTGTTGGCAAGTTTGTTGAGTTCTTCGGCCCCGGTTTAGCTGGACTTTCTTTGGCAGATCGCGCAACGGTTGCCAATATGGCACCTGAATACGGTGCAACCTGTGGTTATTTTCCGATTGATGATGAAACCTTAAATTATATGAAATTGACCAATCGCTCAGCAGAACACATTGCACTAACAAAAGAATATGCCAAGCGAAATCATCTTTACCATGATATGACAAATCTGCCTTCCTACACTAAAATAGTTGAAATTGATTTATCAGCCATTAAACCTTCTATCTCAGGCCCTAAACGGCCTCAAGATTTGATTGAATTGGGTCAAGCCAAAGAAGAATTTCAGGCGAGTTTGGTACGTCAGTCTGGTGTCCGCGGTTTTGGTCTAGGAGCTGATGAGTTGGCTAAAAAGGCGACTGTTCATTTTGATGATGGTCAGGAATTGGAAGTCAAAACAGGTCATGTTGCCATTGCAGCCATCACTTCTTGTACCAATACTTCTAATCCCTATGTTCTTTTATCAGCTGGACTTTTGGCTAAAAAAGCAGTTGAGCGTGGTTTATCGGTTGCCAAAACGGTGAAAACATCCTTAGCTCCAGGTTCTAAAGTGGTTACTGCTTATTTGCGAAAGAGTGGTCTACAACCCTATCTGGATAAGCTTGGATTCAATTTGGTTGGCTACGGTTGTACAACTTGTATTGGTAATTCAGGTGATTTGGTTCCAGAAGTTGCCAAGGCTGTTCAAGAGAAGGATTTATTAGTTAGTGCAGTTCTGTCAGGAAATCGGAATTTTGAAGGACGGGTCAATCCACTCGTCAAAGCTAATTTCCTAGCTAGCCCGCCTTTAGTTGTTGCTTATGCTTTGGCAGGTACTACCAATATTGACTTA
The DNA here is from genome assembly GCF_006739205.1 of Streptococcus mutans. NCBI lineage: Bacteria > Bacillati > Bacillota > Bacilli > Lactobacillales > Streptococcaceae > Streptococcus > Streptococcus mutans. The sequence continues at coordinate 1,415,928 of NZ_AP019720.1, read as the reverse complement.
ACTTCTGAGCCTTTAGGCTATGATAAAAATGGCCAGGCTGTTTATCTTGAGGATATTATGCCTGCAAAAGAAGAAGTACTGTCTTATATTGAACAGTTTGTAACGGCTGAATTATTTGAAGAAGAATATGGTCATGTTTTTTCTGATAGTCAAAAATGGAATCAGATCGAAACAGAGAATTCCAAAAATTACCAATGGAATCAAGTCTCTACCTATATTCAAAATCCTCCTTATTTTGAGAATCTGACAAATACTGAGAACAAAATAGATTTAAGTGCATTAAAGGTTTTAGCCAAATTTGGAGATTCTGTAACCACAGATCATATTTCCCCAGCAGGTAATATTGCGAGAAATAGCCCTGCAGCTCGTTATTTAGAAGAAAATGGGGTGACTTATGCTGAGTTCAATTCTTACGGTAGCCGTCGTGGTAATCACGAGGTCATGATGCGAGGAACTTTTGCAAATATTCGTATCAAAAATGAATTAGCTGATGGCAAAATCGGTGGTTACACAAAATATGAAGGAGAAATCTTACCGATTTATGAGGCTGCCATGAATTATAAGAAAAACGGTGTTTCTACTATTGTTATTGCAGGAAAAGACTATGGTATGGGCTCTAGCCGTGATTGGGCTGCTAAGGGTGCCAATCTTTTAGGTGTCAAGGTCGTCTTAGCAGAAAGCTTTGAGCGGATTCATCGTTCTAATTTAGTCATGATGGGAATTTTACCTCTACAATTCCTTGATGGTCAAACGGCTGAAAGTATCCAATTAACAGGATACGAAACTTACACTGTGGAACTTCCTGAACAGCCGCAAGTTCATGATATTGTTAAGGTAAAAGCTACTTCTAAGGAAGGGACTAAAGAATTTCAAGTGCTCTTACGTTTTGATGCGGATGCTGATATTCGCTATTATCAAAATGGCGGTATTCTTCCAATGGTTGTGCGTAAAAAATTGAATGGAGGTTAAGTCTATGGCAGAAACAAATGGCTTAAAGGACATGATTGCCTGTGATACAAGAATTAGTGCCATCAAGGATAATAAACTCTCGTATGCAGGTTATGATATTGCTGATTTAATGGACAATAAGGCTCGGTTTGAAGAGGTCATTTACCTCCTTTGGAATCTTCATTTACCAACAGCAATTGAACTGAAGCAATTTGAAGAGAAATTACGCAAAAATTATGCGATAAGTGATGCCATTGAACAATGTATTCTCATTCAATCGCGCCAGCACTTGCATCCCATGAGTGTTTTGCGTTCAACGGTAAGTCTATTAGGCGTTTATAATTTAAAAGCTGAGGAAAGAAGTGTAGAAGCTACTTATGACCAAAGCATTCAGTTGATGGCCAAGATACCGACCATTATTGCAACCTTTGCAAGATTGCGTCAGGGGCTGTCTCCTATCGCTCCTAGAAAGGATCTTGGCTTCGCTGCTAATTTTCTATATATGTTAAATGGTCGCCTTCCAAGTGAATTAGAGATTTTAGCTATGAATCGTGCGCTTGTTCTACATGCTGAACATGAACTCAATGCCTCTACCTTTGCGGCTAGGGTTTGTGCCTCAACTCTATCAGATATTTACTCTTGTGTAACAACAGCTATTGGAACCTTAAAAGGTCCCTTGCACGGTGGTGCCAATGAGCGTGTATTTGATATGCTAAGAGAGATTCGTGAATACGGGGATGTTGACAGTTACTTGCAAGAAAAACTCAACTCTAAAGAAAAAATCATGGGCTTTGGGCATCGCGTTTATCAGACACAAGATCCACGTGAAAAATATTTGCGCGAAATGGCTAGAGAATTGACCAAGGGAACAGAGCATGACATTTGGTATCAATTATCCAAAAAAGTTGAAATTTGTTATGAAGCAAAAGAAAAATCTAATTCCTAATGTTGATTTTTATTCGGCTACTGTTTACCATGTTTTAGGTATTGATAGTTCTATTTTTACCTTAATCTTTGCCATGAGCCGTGTTTCGGGTTGGATTGCCCATATTCAAGAGCAACAAAAAAATAACAAATTAATCCGTCCGCGCTCTCACTATACTGGTATGAGGAAGTTACGCTATATTCCTATTGAAAGGAGATAAGATGGCAGAAAAAGTAAGTTTTGAAGAAGGAAAATTACAGGTGCCTGATAAGCCCATCATTCCTTACATTGAAGGAGATGGTGTTGGTCAGGATATTTGGAAGAATGCGCAAATCGTTTTTGATAAAGCCATTGCTAAAGTTTATGGAGGTCACAAGCAGGTTATTTGGCGGGAGGTCTTAGCTGGTAAAAAAGCTTATAATGAAACAGGCAACTGGCTGCCTAATGAGACTTTAGAAATTATCAAGACGCATTTACTTGCTATTAAAGGTCCATTGGAAACTCCTGTTGGAGGTGGCATTCGTTCCTTAAATGTTGCCCTGCGTCAAGAATTGGATCTCTTTGCTTGCGTGCGGCCAGTGCGTTATTTCAAAGGTGTCCCTAGTCCACTTAAGCATCCTGAAAAAACGGCTATTACTATTTTTCGAGAAAATACTGAAGATATTTACGCAGGTATCGAATGGAATGCGGGTACAGCAGAAGTTCAAAAGGTCATCAACTTTTTACAAGATGATATGCGGGTTAAGAAAATTCGTTTTCCAAAAAGCAGCAGTATAGGGATTAAACCTATTTCAATTGAAGGCAGCCAACGTTTGATTCGTGCAGCTATCGAATATGCTCTGGCCAACAATCTGACCAAGGTAACTTTGGTTCATAAAGGAAATATTCAAAAATTCACTGAAGGTGGCTTTAGAAAATGGGGCTATGAATTAGCAAAACGTGAGTATGCTGCCGAACTTGCCAGTGGTCAATTGGTAGTTGATGATATTATTGCTGACAATTTCTTGCAACAAATTCTGCTCAAGCCTGAGCATTTTGATGTAGTTGCCTTAACGAATCTCAATGGGGACTATGCCAGCGATGCCTTAGCAGCACAAGTTGGCGGTATTGGTATTTCGCCAGGAGCTAATATTAACTATCAAACGGGACATGCTATTTTTGAAGCAACCCATGGAACGGCTCCAGATATTGCAGGTCAAGACTTGGCCAACCCATCTTCTGTTTTATTATCAGGCTGCATGCTTTTTGACTATATTGGTTGGTCAAAAGTCTCAGATTTAATCATGAAAGCTGTTGAAAAAGCTATTGCAAATGGTCAAGTTACCATTGATTTTGCCAAGGAACTAGGGGTTGAAGCATTGACAACCCGTCAGTTTTCTGAAGTTCTATTGACTTATTTATAGAGAATAGACAAAAATTGGTAATTCGTAATGAAATGGCAATTTCGATTAAATTACTGTGTTAGATGGAAACCACTGCACAATAAAAAGTCCGGAATACTTTTATCTCAGTCGCTTTGTTATTTTGAAATATGTAAGAAAAGGGCTATTCAGACTGAAGACAAACCTATTTTCCAACGTAAAAAAATTTTGAGCTCTGCAAATTTCAATTTTAATTTTTCTTATTTGCGAGCGAAGCGAGCTCTAAACGAGATTTTCCGCCGTGATAAAAGTGCCTGAAACTTTAAAGTTTCAGGCACTCGGAAGGTTTGAGACCTTAGGCTCAAATCTTAACTGACCACGGGCTGCGGATTGTGGCAAAAAGATGAGTCCTCCTAGAATCTTAATGATTCCGCGTCGTACTCCCTATTTTGCCTTTATCCGCTTAACACCCTTTGTATCTTGGTTTTAGGTATGGAATTCCGAAGGCTGAAATAGTCATAAAGCTATTTCAGGTTGGGACATAAGGAAACGAAAGTTTTCTCATCGCTACCGTCCGTATCACCTAAGGAAAGTCTCAAAAGAAGACTTTTTCTACATTCTCAGGTCTATTATGATAAAATTATGTTATAGAAGGACACTATTAAAAAATAAGAAAAATTTTTGACATCTTAATAGTGAAGGTAAATTCATGTGGTATTCTATATCGAATCTTGTTTTTCTCTTTTTTATCTATTCTTTTATCGGATGGCTTTGGGAAACAGTCTACTGTTCATTAAAAGATAAACAGTTTGTCTATCGTGGATTTTTAGCAGGGCCTTACTGTCCTGTTTATGGTTTTGCGGTAACAACTGTTTTGTTTTTGACGAAACCCTTTCAGGAAAATTTACCAATCTTATTTTTTGGCGGTCTTATTATTGCGACAGTTTTTGAATATATGGCGGCTTGCTTCTTGGAGAAGGTCTTTCATATGAAATTATGGGATTATAGCCAAGAATCAGGAAATATTAAAGGCCGAATTGCTCCTCGCATTTCTTTGTTTTGGGGAATTGGTGTTGTTTTTCTTGTGAAATTCATCCAGCCCTCAGTTATGCAGTTGTTGGCAAAGGTAAATGCTTGGTGGGCTTTGGGTATAGCCTTGTTTATGACAGCTGATTTTATTTGGACAGTGAGTGACTTGGCTAGCTTTCAGCGGGCAGCTTTATCTTTAGAGCGGAAAATGAGTGCGGAAGGTAAGGATATTCAGGCATATTTAAGAGAAATCTGGGGAAATTTGGAAGAAGAAACAGACTTTTTTTATCTGAGTCTCAGACAGTTTCATTTGCAAATTGAAAAGATGTTTCGAGAAAAAGGTATTCAGCCTTTTCGCTTCCATCAACGCCGCATGTTGCGCAATTACCACAAATTAAAACTCAAGGATGCCCCTTTTGTGACAGCTGTTCATAAGCAGCTAGCTTCTGTAAAAAATAAAGATTTCAAAAAAAGGTAGTTTTCTGATTTAACAATAATAATCTTTACTGTTTTTTCATGGATTATTTTCAGAAAAAGTGGTTTAAAGATTGAAAATAAAAAAGCATTGTGCTATAATCTCTAATTGTAAGGGTTATCATTTGATAATTCAAAAAAACACATACTAAAAAGGAGAACCATACTATGGCTTCAAAAGATTTTCACATTGTTGCAGAAACAGGAATTCATGCACGCCCAGCTACTTTGCTTGTTCAAACAGCAAGTAAGTTTGCCTCAGATATTACACTTGATTACAAAGGAAAAGCAGTAAACCTTAAGTCAATTATGGGTGTTATGAGCCTTGGTGTTGGTCAAGGTGCTGATGTTACAATCACTGCTGAAGGTGCAGATGCAGATGATGCAATTGCAGCTATTAATGAAACGATGACTAAAGAAGGATTGGCTTAAAGATATGACAGAAATGCTTAAAGGAATTGCAGCATCTGATGGTGTTGCTGTTGCTAAGGCATATCTACTTGTTCAACCGGACTTAACATTTGAGACTGTTTCAGTCACAGATACACAAGCAGAAGAGGCTCGTTTGGATGCAGCTCTAGAAGCTTCTCAAAACGAGCTTTCTCTTATCCGCCAAAAAGCAGTAGATACCCTTGGTGAAGAAGCCGCAGCTGTATTTGATGCTCATTTGATGGTTCTTGCTGACCCAGAGATGATTGGGCAGATTAAAGAGACAATTCGTACAAAAGAAGTTAATGCAGAAAGTGCTCTCAAAGAAGTGACAGATATGTTTGTTACTTTGTTTGAAAATATGGAAGACAATCCCTATATGCAAGAGCGCGCTGCAGATATTCGTGACGTTGCCAAGCGTGTTTTGGCACACCTTCTGGGTGTTGAATTGCCAAACCCAGCAACGATTAGTGAAGAATCTATTGTAATTGCTCATGACTTAACGCCATCTGATACGGCTCAATTGGATGCTAACTATGTTAAAGCTTTTGTGACGAATATTGGTGGACGCACAAGTCATTCTGCTATTATGGCACGTACACTTGAAATCGCTGCTGTACTTGGTACAAATGATATTACAGAGCGTGTGAAAAATGGTGATATTGTTGCCGTCAATGGAATTACTGGTCAAGTGATTATTAATCCAACTGAAGATCAAATTGCAGAGTTCAAAGCAGCTGGTGATACTTATGCTAAGCAAAAAGCAGAATGGGCTCTCCTTAAGGATGCTGAAACGGTTACTGCTGATGGTAAGCACTTTGAATTGGCAGCCAATATTGGTACACCTAAAGACGTTGAGGGTGTCAATAACAATGGTGCTGAAGCAGTTGGCCTCTATCGTACAGAATTTCTATACATGGATTCGCAAGATTTTCCAACTGAAGATGAACAATATGAAGCTTATAAAGCTGTTCTTGAAGGTATGAATGGCAAGCCGGTTGTTGTCCGCACGATGGATATTGGTGGTGATAAGGAACTTCCTTACTTTGATCTTCCAAAAGAAATGAACCCATTCCTTGGTTTTCGTGCACTTCGTATTTCAATCTCAGAAACAGGCAATCAGATGTTCCGCACACAGTTGCGTGCCCTTTTGCGTGCTTCTGTTCATGGTCAGTTGCGTATCATGTTCCCAATGGTAGCTTTGCTCAATGAGTTCCGTAAAGCTAAAGGTATTCTGGAAGAAGAAAAGGCTAATCTTAAAGCTGAAGGCGTTGCTGTTTCAGATGATATCCAAGTTGGTATCATGATTGAAATTCCTGCAGCTGCAATGTTGGCTGACCAATTTGCTAAGGAAGTTGATTTCTTCTCAATCGGTACAAATGACCTTATTCAATACACCATGGCTGCTGACCGTATGAATGAACAAGTATCATACCTCTACCAACCTTATAATCCATCCATTCTTCGCTTGGTTGATCATGTGGTTAAGGCTGCTCATGCTGAAGGTAAATGGGCTGGTATGTGCGGTGAGATGGCTGGCGATCAGACAGCAGTTCCTCTTCTTGTTGGTATTGGACTTGATGAGTTCTCTATGTCTGCAACATCGGTTCTCCGTACACGCAGTCTTATGAAGAAATTAGATACTGCTAAAATGCAAGAACTTGCTCAGCGTGCTCTGACAGAATGTGCAACGATGGAAGAAGTTCTTGAGTTAGAAAAAGAATATATTGATTTTGACTAATTCGTTTAAATAAGAAGAGAGTAGGTTGAGGTCTGTGATTGTTGAGCAATCATAGGAAGCCATTTTACTTTCTTCTTTTTTGTTTGCTTTTTTGAAGACAAATCTATTATTTGCTGTTTGACAATAAAATGAAATTTTTTAATTTTCTGAATTTTATCGTATCAAAAGATTGAAAAAAATGAAAAAAATGATAGAATAAAATTATTACAGTAAAAAAGGAGACATTACTTTGACAAAACAATATAAAAATTATGTCAATGGCGAGTGGAAGCTTTCAGAAAATGAAATTAAAATCTACGAACCGGCCAGTGGAGCTGAATTGGGTTCAGTTCCAGCAATGAGTACTGAAGAAGTAGATTATGTTTATGCTTCAGCCAAGAAAGCTCAACCAGCTTGGCGATCACTTTCATACATAGAACGTGCTGCCTACCTTCACAAGGTAGCAGATATTTTGATGCGTGATAAAGAAAAAATAGGTGCTGTTCTTTCCAAAGAGGTTGCTAAAGGTTATAAATCAGCAGTCAGCGAAGTTGTTCGTACTGCAGAAATCATTAATTATGCAGCTGAAGAAGGCCTTCGTATGGAAGGTGAAGTCCTTGAAGGCGGCAGTTTTGAAGCAGCCAGCAAGAAAAAAATTGCCGTTGTTCGTCGTGAACCAGTAGGTCTTGTATTAGCTATTTCACCATTTAACTACCCTGTTAACTTGGCAGGTTCGAAAATTGCACCGGCTCTTATTGCGGGAAATGTTATTGCTTTTAAACCACCGACGCAAGGATCAATCTCAGGGCTCTTACTTGCTGAAGCATTTGCTGAAGCTGGACTTCCTGCAGGTGTCTTTAATACCATTACAGGTCGTGGTTCTGAAATTGGAGACTATATTGTAGAACATCAAGCCGTTAACTTTATCAATTTTACTGGTTCAACAGGAATTGGGGAACGTATTGGCAAAATGGCTGGTATGCGTCCGATTATGCTTGAACTCGGTGGAAAAGATTCAGCCATCGTTCTTGAAGATGCAGACCTTGAATTGACTGCTAAAAATATTATTGCAGGTGCTTTTGGTTATTCAGGTCAACGCTGTACAGCAGTTAAACGTGTTCTTGTGATGGAAAGTGTTGCTGATGAACTGGTCGAAAAAATCCGTGAAAAAGTTCTTGCATTAACAATTGGTAATCCAGAAGACGATGCAGATATTACACCGTTGATTGATACAAAATCAGCTGATTATGTAGAAGGTCTTATTAATGATGCCAATGATAAAGGAGCCGCTGCCCTTACTGAAATCAAACGTGAAGGTAATCTTATCTGTCCAATCCTCTTTGATAAGGTAACGACAGATATGCGTCTTGCTTGGGAAGAACCATTTGGTCCTGTTCTTCCGATCATTCGTGTGACATCTGTAGAAGAAGCCATTGAAATTTCTAACAAATCGGAATATGGACTTCAGGCTTCTATCTTTACAAATGATTTCCCACGCGCTTTTGGTATTGCTGAGCAGCTTGAAGTTGGTACAGTTCATATCAATAATAAGACACAGCGCGGCACGGACAACTTCCCATTCTTAGGGGCTAAAAAATCAGGTGCAGGTATTCAAGGGGTAAAATATTCTATTGAAGCTATGACAACTGTTAAATCCGTCGTATTTGATATCAAATAATAATCTAAAAAACTTGAGCTCATCTGTCAGTTGTAGTAGTTGGATGAGTTCAGTATGTGAGGCTGGAACAAAAGTGCTCCAGCCTTTTTATTGTACAGGGGTTTTAATTAACACAGTGGTTGATTGGAATTTTCGCACCTTGGCTTTTAAACTCAAACTTTTAACAGACCACTGAACTGTTAAAGTATACTTTGCTTTGCAAATGATAGCTCCAATTGTTTGGGAAACAGTTGGAGCTTATCTAAGCTCATGAGGTCAGTTTCTGTCAATATCTAATCCACTTTGCGGAAGGTGAACTGACAAAATCGAATCGTCATTTCATTACGATTTGCTGATTTTTATCCATTCTCTTTTCGATCATTCGTCAAGTATATCAAAGCACTTTAAAAATTAAACTAAGGGATTCAGAGTGTAGATAAAGTCTCGATTAGGGCTCGCTTCGCTTGCAAATCAATGCCATTTAAATTGGTATTTGCAGAGTGTCAAAACATATATGTATAGAAAAAGCAGACTTGTCTTCAAGTTGCTAAGGGGTTATTATATAATTTTCAATCTTTATTTTCCTCTTTTTAAGAGTATAAGTTGGATTTTTCATTGGTTTTAACTTGACTTGAAGTAGACTTTAAGGTTTATAATGAATTTATAAAATCCAAAGAAAGAAGTGATGTTATGAATATTAAAAAAGTAAGTGAAATAACTGACATATCAGCGGATACTATTCGTTATTATGAGCGTATTGGTCTTTTGCCGCGAATTACAAGAACAAATTCCGGCGTTCGTGATTTCACAGAGCGTGAGATTGGTATTTTGGAATTTGTCCGCTGTTTTCGTAAGGCTGGCATGAGTGTTGAAGCCTTGATTGAATACATTTCTCTCTTAGAAGAAGGAGAAGGTACAGAAAGAGAACGGCTGCGTTTACTAACGGAACAGCGTGATGAAATGGATGATCGTATTTACGAACTTAATCAAGCGCGTGAACGTCTCAATTACAAAATTGAAAATTATGAAAATATTATTCAAAAGCATGAACAGAAATTGTTCACAGAAAGTGAGGAAAACTAATGGAAACTGTAGTCTTATCAAATGGTGTGAAAATGCCTATCTTAGGTTTTGGTGTTTTTCAAGTGCCTGATCTGGAAGAATGTGAGCGTGTAGTGACTGAAGCTATTAAGGTGGGCTATCGTCTCCTTGATACAGCACAAGTCTATGGCAATGAGGAGGCCGTTGGAAATGCAGTGCGCAAATCAGGTCTGGCTCGGGAAGAATTCTTCATTACAACCAAGGTCTGGATTTCTAATGCGGGCTATGAAAAAGCTAAAGCTTCTCTAGATGAATCGCTGCGCAAATTGCAGACAGACTATGTCGACTTGGTGCTTATTCATCAACCTTTTGGCGATTACTATGGTACTTGGCGTGCTCTGGAAGCATACTATAAATCCGGCAAAATCAAAGCCATCGGTGTCAGTAATTTTTACCCAGATCGTTTAGTAGATTTGGCAAGCTTTAATGAGATTGTACCTATGGTCAACCAAGTCGAAACCCATGTTTTTAATCAACAGATTGAAGCTAAAAAGGTTAGTGAGGAATACGGTGTTCAGCTGGAATCTTGGGGACCTTTTGCAGAAGGTAAAAATAATTTCTTTATTAATCCAACTTTAACAGCTATTGGTGAAAAGTATGGGAAATCTGCTGCTCAGGTTGGTCTGCGCTATCTTATCCAGCGTGGCGTTGTTGTCATTCCAAAGACGGTCCATCAAGAGCGTATGGTACAAAATTTTGATGTCTTTGACTTCAATTTGTCCGACGATGATATGGCAGACATTTTGAAATTGGACCAAGGTGAAAGTCTCTTTATCAACCATTACGATCCTGAAACTGTTAAGTTCCTGGCAAATTATAAATAGGAGAATGTTATGGAATATATAACCTTAAATACAGGTGTGAAAATGCCCATGGAAGGATTCGGTGTTTTTCAGGTGACTGATCCAGAAATTTGTAAGGAATCTGTGCTTAATGCTATCAAAACAGGTTACCGTCTCTTTGATACAGCGGCTGTCTATGGTAATGAAAAAGCATTGGGAGAAGCAATCCATGAAGCCATTGAGCAAGGTTTGGTGACGCGAAATGAGCTTTTTATCACCTCAAAACTTTGGGTACAGGATATGAATTATGAGGCTGCTAAGAAGGGTATTGAGCGTTCTTTAGAAAAACTTGGTTTGGATTATCTTGACTTGTATCTCTTGCATCAAGCCATGCGCGATTATTTTGGTGCTTATCGTGCTCTGGAAGAAGCCTATCAGGCAGGCAAGCTCAGAGCTATTGGCGTCAGCAATTTTTATCCTAATATTTTGACGAATTTCTGTGAAACGGTGTCGGTTATTCCAGCAGTCAATCAAATTGAATTGCATCCATTCTTTACTCAAGAAGAAGCTTTGGAGATTGCTCGTTATTATGGTGTTGTGCCAGAAGCATGGGCGCCTTTAGGCGGTGGACGTTATGACGCTTTTAATAATGCTATTTTGCAGGAAGTTGCTAGCGCTCATCAAAAAACTGTTGGACAGATCATGTTGCGCTGGAATGTTCAACGCGGTGTCGTTGTTATTCCAAAATCAATCCACAAAGAGCGTATTGAAGAGAATTTCGCTATTTGGGATTTCAGCCTAACAGACGATGAGATGACCAAAATAGCTTCGCTGGATATGGGTTATGGAGATACGCGGACAAAACATTTCGATCCCAATTTTGTCAGAAGTGTTCTCAATGTTAAAATTCATGATTAAAAGTGAATCATACTATTAAAATCAAAAAGAAGGTAAAACTTATGACTATTAAACAAACCGCTGGGCGTGATAGACTTGGTGATTTCGCTCCAGAATTTGCTCATTTCAATGATGATGTGCTTTTTGGTGAAAACTGGAATAATCAGGATATTGATCTCAAAATGCGCTGCATTATTACTGTAGTAGCTCTCATGTCATCAGGTGTTACAGATTCTTCTTTAATTTATCATTTGCAAAATGCCAAAAACAATGGTGTAAGCAAGAAAGAAATTGCTGCTATCATTACACATGCCGCTTTCTATGTCGGCTGGCCAAAAGCTTGGGAAGTTTTCAACTTAGCCAAAGACGTATGGGAGGAAAAATCAAACAAAAGCCACTAGTATTTCGCAGGACATGACGAAGGTGATTGAAATATGAAAACAATTGACAAACTGATAAATTTTATTGCACCAAATGTTGATTTACCCTAAGGAGTAAACAAAAACATGTTTTTTCGTGGCTGGATGAATCAATGTTTGCTAGAAGATGTTAGTCAGGACTTTATCCACCTGCAAGATCAGTATTTACAAAATCAATTAGTCAAAAAAGTGTGATAGATGTAAATGATTTGACGCCTGATCACGGAAATATCTATCTTTGGTGAGGAGATATTACAAAGCTGAAAGTAGATGACATTGTTAATGCAGTTAACAGCAAACTACTGAGATGTTTTGTTCCCAATCATAATTGTATTGATAATGTTATTCATTTGTGGACTGGAGTTCAATTGTGACTGGTCTGTTACCAGTTGATGTTAGAACAAGGGCATGATGAGCCAACTGGGCAAACAAAAATCACATCTGCTTTTAACCTTCCAGCCAAGTATATTTTGCATACGGTTGATCCTATTATTATAGGACAGGTTAGTCAGAAAGCCAAGGACTTGTTGGTTTCCTGCTATCAATCTTGTTTAGATTTGGTCATTAAAAACAGATGAAGTCTTTTTCCAAAAACTTGCTGTTATCATTCCACTTGAAGTTTCCCAAAAAATCAATACTCTTAATTAGAAAATGGAAACTTGGATATCATAAGATAGAAAGAAGTCGTTCAAAAATATGAGCGGCTGTTTTTTAATACTAGGGTAAATAGATTATCTATCGTATTGTATTGTACTGTACTGTGATATTATTTTCAAACTGCTTTTGTTCTTTGGATAGCTGTTTTAATTGAATTCTTCAAGAATAAGTTAGTCTTATAAAGTATATGATATAATATTGTTAAAATAATAAGATGAAGTGGAGAATATGGTTAAAGTCAAGATTAGCAGCAATCCGTATCAAAAGGAAATTTTGTTTGATAAATGGAATAATCAAGCAGGAGTTTGGAAGTCTATCTCTTATCAGAATAATGAAAACAGCAAACTTATATCTGATAAGATGAAGCGATCATTTTTACCTTTTACAGTAAAAGAAATTATTGACATTATTATTGAAGAATATGATGATGGCAGTGATATTGAGTTGCAGTTTGAAGGAACAGATGATGAGTTTCAAGAACTTATTTACTTGATTAAGGCTCCTTATTCGAGAATTAAAGTTTTGAAAGGGGGGAGATCCTTAGAAAATGCAAGAAAAGTGTTACCAAGGATTGCAACAATTTTTGATAAGACTTTAGAGATTATTCCTGAAAGTTTAGATGATGATTCCGATATTAAAAAATTCAAGCAATCATCGGATAGCTCCTTAATTCCAGTAATCATCGTTGGAAATTATAGTTCTGGTAAATCAAGTTTTATTAATTCGCTTATTGGAAGTGATATCTTACCAAATAGTGACCGTCCAATCACAGCGAAAGTATTTGAAATTAGAAAATCTCCTCAACCTAATGTTTCACAAATCAATTTTTGGGTAAAGGATACAGCTGTTCAAATTAATATTTATAATAATGCTTATACTATTGTTCAAGGTCAAGAGTGTATTGTTGATGTTTTACCAAACATTGAGCAGCAATTCGAACAGATTAATGTACGAAATTCAGATACCATTTTGCACATGTTTTTAAAGGTTATCAATCAATATGAAGGTACAGATAATTCATTTACAATTTCTGATTTGATAACTATTAAAGTTCCTTTTAAATAAGGAATTTTAGCAGAGTCAGACAAACAATATGTTATTTTTGACACACCAGGTTCAAATTCATCATCCAATAAAAATCATTTTAAGGTTCTAAAAAAGGCTCTGCAAAATATGAGCAATGGTCTCTCTCTTTTTGTATCAGATTATACTTCTTTGGATACAGTAGATAATGAGAATTTATATGAAGAATTACGAAGTATCAAGGAAATTGATGATCGTTTTACTTTAATTATTGTTAATAAAGCTGATATGGCTGGTCTACCAAAAGAAGGGTTAGATGAAAGACAAATTCAACAAATTTTGAATCAATCTATACCAAGAAATCTTTATTCTGAGGGTATTTTCTTTGTGTCTTCTGTCATAGGACTAGGTTCAAAAAATAACGGTCAATTCATTAATGATAATTATGACCGTATCTTCAAAAAGTCTTTAAATGAATTTAATAATAGCCAGTCAGAATATTATCAAGAACTTTATCAGTATAATATCGTTCCCAAGCAGCTGGTCTCTCGGATGAAAGAGAATGTCAGAAAGGAAAGCAAACAACTTATCTATGTCAATAGCGGACTTTTTAGTATTGAAGATGAGATCGAGATGTTTGCAAACAAATACTCTGCTTATAATAAATGTCAGCAAGCAAAACTCTACCTTGAAAAGATTATTGAGAGAACGGATGCTGAAATTAGTCGTCTGAAAGCTGATTCAAGCAGAGAATTGAAATCTCTGCAAGAGGAGCTTGAAAGAAATAAACAAAAGATAATTGAAGAAGTGGATCTTAAAAAACAAACTAATGACAAAAGTTTTGAAGCTGATTACACTGAGCAAATGCAGAGTAAGTCAATTGATAAGGAGAGGCTGTTCTCTTTGTCACACTTGAAAGATTTGAGTGATCGTTTATATGTTAATGCGAGAATTGCTTTCAGTTTAGATAGCTATGAAGAACGCAATAACCAGACAAATGAAAAATTGAAAACTAACCTAAAAACTAATTTTGAATCTTTTAGGAAAACCATAAATTTTGCAGCGATTAAGCCTGCTTACAATCAATTACAAGATGATTTTAGAGATAAAAATAGAAACAATGAAAAATATGTAAAACAAAAGAACAAAGCTTTTGAACAAGTTTCTCAACAATTGCTTGATCACGCAAAAACAACTTACCAGAAAGAATTAATAGAGCTCAAAAATAAATTATTCAATTTGTCTGTCGCATTCTGGGAGTTACATTCTAATAAACTAAAAGATAACCTTTCAGAAGTTATCGGGGCTGCTGAAGCTCTTTCTTTTGAAAAGCGTGAAGACATTAAGAAATTGATTTTTGACTATGAATATATAACTCTTGAGAATGATGAGTCTAAAATTTTTAATCGCAATAACTTTAAATTAGGAATTCAAATTGGTGATCTAACCTTATTTGGAAATTCGCATAAAATTGACTTAAAAAAATTAACCAATAAATACAATCAATCTTTGAATGAAGAAACAGAGATTCTAGTATCTCAAATTAAAGATTACCATCTCAACAACTATAAAGACTGGGCAGATAATCTGTTGCAAGTCATTAAGCAGAATATTGTTGACTTTAATCCTGATTTAAAGAAAACAAATGATTTAATCGTAAACAAAAATCTTCAAATTGATGATTATGAATTAAGACTGAATCAACTTAAGATCTATTCTCAAGAAATTGTAAATTTATTAGCTTGGAAGAAAAGTAACTAGTTAGAGGATTAAATAATGGGGATTAAGAATGTTATCAGAAAAGTAGCCGGAAAAGGGGCTGATACTGTTGCAAAACTGTCGGCTCTTAGTCCAGATCAGTTAGAACAAGTACAAGCTAAACGTGAAGAGTTTTTATCAGATTTTCCCAATATGACAGGAGCTGAGACAGAAGAATTAACCAATCGTTTGTTAGCTGCTAATGCGGTAGAAATTTACAATGCCTATCTCCCGCAAATTGAAGATCTTTATATTCCAGTAGAGAAAGAAACTGAGTATGGTGAAGATTTTAGATCATCTAATAATATTCGCTACATTAATATCACCAAATGGGTAATTGACAAAAAAGAAAATAGTCTTGAAAAATTGGTTAATGTTTATGAAGTATTATCCAATGATGCTTGTAACATCTCTTTAGTTTTCCATCGCAAAGTTATTAAAACAGATGTTTATCTAGCCATTACTAATATTGACAATGATGATAATAATGTTGATATTGAAAGTTATCGAAGAAGACTTGAATCTGCTATTCAAGGAAATTTTCCAGGTTCTTCTTGGAAAGAAGAAATTGGACGAGGAAAGCTACCTTGCTTTAATAATAATGCACATTATTCTGTGGCAACTGCTTCTAATGTTCCAACTGAAAAATCTGAAAAATTCGTTAGTCAGACCATCGAGAAGTTGTTAGATGGTATCATTCCAGCAACAGCTCAGCAAGAATATATTTTAGTACTTTTAGCCACACCGATTCAGGATATTGCTGAAAGAAAATTGATCTTATCGCAGATTTATTCTGATTTAGCTCCTTATGCTTCTTGGCAGACTAATTATACCTATACAGAAGCTGATGCGCGTGGTTCAGCAGCAACAGTTGGCATTAATGTCGGTGCCAGTGCCGGAACACAGACTGGGACAAATTCATCTGTTACTGTGGAAAACAATGTCGGTGTCGATACTCCTGTAGGTTTAAAATTTGGTATAAATGAAAATGTTAGCAACAGTACTACTCTAGATATTAATATAAGTAGAGCAAGAACAATTGGGAAATCACTTTCTAAAGCATTTTCAAAATCAATGACAAAAGGAACTTCGTTAGCTAAAACTGCAAGTAAAGCCGTATCAAAATCAACTGCTTTAGCTACAGGTGCTTCAAAGGCTCTTAATTTTGGTATGAACTTTGGTGCTAATTTTGCTAGGACTTCCAATGTGACTGCAACTATTGGCAAAAATGAAGGGATTACCCAATCCTTTACCAATCATAATATTAAACATGCGCTGGAATTGTTAGAAGAACAGATGAAGCGCTTAGAAAAAAGTACCGCTCTTGGTATGTGGGACTTCGCGGCCTATATTCTTAGTGAAGATCAAACTGTTGCCAACAATGTAGCCTATTCTTATCTTGCTTTAACACAAGGGGAAGAATCCCATATGTCTCAGACTGTTGTTAATTTATGGCGTGGAGATGTTCAAGAAGAACAAGCTAAGGCTAATGAAATTTTTGGCTACTTAAAAGATTTGCGGCATCCTATGTTTGCACTCAATCCAGAGCTTTTAGAAAATGATGAATCTTTCAGTGTCTATCCGGCCGTTGTGACTGCAACAACCGCTTTGTCTGGAAAGGAGCTGGCTTATTCACTCAATTTTCCACAAAAATCAATTGCTGGACTTCCGGTTTTTGAGTGTGCAGAGTTTGGTCGTAATATTAATTCTTATGAAGAGACAGAAAGGGACTTTGTTAAATTAGGAAAAATTTTTCATATGAACCATACTGAGCAACTAGATGCTAAAATCAGTCTGAATTCTTTGGCTTCTCATACTTTTATCTCTGGGAGTACTGGAACAGGTAAAAGTAATACGGTATACGAGATTTTGGATGAAGTCCGCAAACATGGTGTAAAATTCCTTGTCGTTGAACCAGTAAAAGGTGAGTATAAACATATCTTTGGAAATGATGAGAACGTTTCTGTATATGGAACCAATCCAGAACTCAGCGATCTGTTGCGCATTAATCCATTTGCTTTTCCAAAAGGAATTCATGTTTTGGAACATTTGGACAGACTTATTGAAATTTTCAATGTATGTTGGCCAATGTACGCTGCTATGCCAGCAGTTCTCAAAAATGCTGTTGAAAGGGCTTATGAGGATAGTGGCTGGGATTTATTAAAATCGATAAATTCTTACGGCGATCTTTATCCGACTTTTGCAGATGTCACACGAAATATCAAGGAAATCATTGATTCCAGTGAATATGATAATGAAAATAAAGGCGCTTATAAAGGGTCGTTGCTTACACGTTTAGAGTCATTAACAAATGGGATTAACGGTATGATTTTTACCAATCAAGCTATTACTGACAAAGAATTGTTTGATGAAAATGTGATTATCGATTTAAGTCGTGTTGGTTCAACGGAAACGAAGTCACTCATTATGGGAATGCTAGTTCTAAAGTTGCAAGAATATCGCATGACTCATACAGATAGTTTGAACAATCTTTTGAAACACGTGACCGTTCTTGAAGAAGCTCATAATATTTTAAAACGCACTTCCAATGAACAATCCATGGAAGACAGCAATCTTGTTGGTAAGAGTGTTGAGATGATTGCTAACGGAATTGCTGAAATGCGGACTTATGGTGAAGGATTTATCATTGCCGATCAAGCTTCTGGTTTAATGGATATGGCTGTTATTCGAAATACCAATACTAAAATTATTATGCGTTTGCCAGATTTTTCTGACAGAGAACTAGTTGGGAAATCGGCTAATCTCAATGATGATCAAATTACGGAACTAGCTAAACTTCCCAAGGGTGTTGCAGCACTTTATCAAAATGAATGGATTGAACCAATCTTGTGTAAAATCGATCAGTTCAATGGTTTAGAAAACTGTTTTGAATATCACAATCAAGTTACTAATCCAGAAAGTCATTTTTCCAGAGATATTGTGGTTGAATATCTAAGTAGCAAAAGGGTAGACGAACAGATTTTAAAGGAAATTAATTTTAAACGCTTCCTTTCTCAATTGGGAATAGACAGTTTGACTGTCCGCAGAATTTTAGACTGGGGTCGAGAACCTTTTAGCATGCATAGCTATTCTCAAATTGTGAGTCAACTTTATCCGGAATTGCTTGATTTGCTGCGAAAACAATCACTGAAAGATACAGATGTAGCAACCATGACAGATACTTTACAAAATGAAATTAATAATAGAGTATCTGATTTGCTATCAGAACAAGCAAAACGGGATCTTCTTCAGGCGACAATGACTTATTACTATCTTTATGAGCTTAAAAATAATTCTGCTTTTCAAGATTGGACGAATAATGGGGGATTTTAATTCATGGTATTTGAAACACTAAAACACTCAGGGAGTGAAACCAAAGTAAGCACTGGTGAAATTGGGCAAAAAAATAGTGAAATTGCATCAAATAAGGTAGATTCGGATCAGCGTATCCATCCTGTTGATGTGGTAAATGTGAAAGATAGCGATCAAGGATTAAATATAGCTGAAAGGTTTATAGCAAAAGAAAGGGGGTATTCTGAGCCTGCAATAAATTTAGCTAATAATCTGGATGAGCTAGAATCAGGAAAATACTACTCAAAAGAGATTCAGAAAGCTGCTGAACAACCACCTGAACAATTATCAGTTCTTAAAGATGAGAGATTAAAACAAAGAACTGTAAATGAAAGAGAAGTCTTACAGCACGATACAATTGATTCAAAAGAATTTTTGGATGTAAAATCACAATACAAGTTGGATGGTGAAGTAAGATATTTGACTAATCTTGAGAGGATGGAGAGGGGTTTTGCACCGATAGATGAAAGTGGGAAACCATTTAATCTGCATCATATTGGTCAAAAAATGGATTCGCCACTTGCTGAATTACCTGATCAGGTTCATAAGGATAATTATAGTAAGTTACATGCAAATAAGGGCCCTTCTAATATTGATAGAGTAGCCTTTGCTAAAGAGAAACAAGAGTATTGGAAAGCTAGAGCAGAACAAATTAAAGGAGATACTTCAGCATGATTTTAGATATTTTAAGAGATAATGGATATAAATTAGAAGAAGATTTTTCTAAAGAAGTAGCGAAAGCTGAAACTATATTAGGTATTACATTTGCAAAAGATTATAGAGAGGCTCTAGCTAAGTTTGGAAATTTTGAAGTAAATAATCACGAGTTTACAGGTGTACAGTTTGAAAATTATTTGAATATTGTTGTAGCTACAGTAGATAATAGAGAATATTGCCATGAGGATACGACCAAAATGTATGTGATTGAAGAATTAGGGGTTGATGGTATTGCTATTTGGCAAAATTCAAAAGGAGAAATTTTTCAAACGATTCCTAGAAAAGAGGTTAAACCTGAGAAAATTTATGATACATTCTTAGAATATTTAGAGAATGAAGTGCTTGATTCAAAATAATCAAGATACTACTAAAACAATAGGAAACCTACATGACGAAACATTATAAATTTCTATTTTTCGAAATGTCTAAGAATTATAAAACCGAACAAGAACTCATCAAATAATAAAAAGGCTTAAAATCAGTTATTAGAAACATTGGCTTTAAGCTTTTTTAGATATCACAATATTTTTAACTAGAAAATGAGTTTTACCTTTGCTTAGACTCATGGTTTATCAAAACAGGTCATCTAAATTTCTTTTACTATAAAAATAAGCTGCATTTCTTTGGTAGATTCAACGATAACACAGAAGATATGATTAGGGCAGGATAGATAATATGCATTGTCTATTTTCCATTAGTTCCGTTTCTTACTCTCTTAAAAACATCATCGGTAGAAAATCTCTTAGTTGTAGTGACAGTTCGTTTATCAGTTTCATCAAGTTTGTTTTCAAGCTTATCTGTTAGTAAAAAGTATTATTCTAAACTCATCACTACCATGGAGGGATAACTATTTTTTATCAGAAATACTGATTTTTTATTCTGAATCACCTCAGCTTCCACTTCGCTGAAATGATTTTTCAAGTTTGATACTAGCCTGATATTAAGCATGAGTGTTCCTCCCAAATTTTAGATGAAATGACAGAAAGAAAATGATATAATTTCAAGGACTAGAATTAAAGAAAGTATAATAATGACACAAGAAATTGATATTGGGAAATACCATCAATTAGCACTGCAGAAGCAGAAAGAACACCGCAAATTTCTAGCGACTCTTAAGAAAAAAGCACCTAAAAATCTGGATAAGATTGTTCAAGAAGTTCATACAGAAGTTTTTAGGGAAATTGACTGTACTAAGTGTGCTAACTGCTGTAAAATTCTGGGACCACTTTTTACGGAATCCGATATTAGTCGTATTGCTAAACATTTTCGTATGAGACTCCCAGTCTTTGAAGATATGTATTTGCGTGTGGACGAAGACAATGACAAGGTTTTTAAGTCTATGCCCTGCCCCTTTTTAGGAGAGGATAATCTCTGTTCTATCTATGATATTCGCCCCAAGGCCTGCCGTGAATTTCCTCATACAGATCGTAAAAAAATTTATCAAATTAACCATCTGACTATCCAAAATACTCTTATTTGTCCTGCTGTCTATCTTTTTGTAGAAAAATTACAAGAAAGGCTGGCTTAAGAGTAAAACTCTTGATTTCTATTGAGTAATGAAATGGAAAGGAAGCTCCTTTTGTGAGATAAGATTTCTGTATGTAGTGAGAAAGGGAATCATATACTCTTGTAATGATAAAAAAACAGCCTTATTAAAGTGTGCATTATTTTATGACTCAATTATTGGAATATATAGCACAATGCTTAATCTTGAGACGTCCTGATAAACATGATATAATGAACAAATAATATTTTAAGGAAATTAGGAAAAAGAATGAAAAGCAAAACTTATTTGATGATTCCATTAGCATTGACCCTATTTATGGCTGCTAATAAAATATCTGCAGATGAGCAAAATCAATCCTTAAGTGCATCAGAAGTTATTTCTTCTGATGCGACATCAGTATCTGAATTACCAGCGACAACAGCACAGATAAGTCAGGAAGTCAGAAATAATGGACAAGACAGTACTATCCAATTGCAGCAAACACAGGAACAGTCTGATCCGATAACAGGTACGTCTGAGACAACTGTTTCCTCTATGAAGGTGGCCACAAATGGCTCACCTGCCAAAGCAAATGAGACTGAAACAGTTCCGTCTCAGGCAAGTACTGCTAGTTCTGTGCAGACTCCTGATCAGATTTCGACTGTTCCTTCTGTAAAAGCAGAAACCACTTCTACCGCAGATCAATTACAATCAACATCATCTGCTCCTTTGGATCAACAAACTGATGCTAAACGTCTTTCCAATAAAATGACTCCAGCAAGCAGCGTACAAGCTCGTTCTTCTCTTACACAAGACAAGCAAGTACAGGCACAAGAAGTCACAAGTGCTGTAGTGGAAGAAAAAGGGATTAAGCTACAGTATAACGGTCAGATCGCTCGAAATACTAAGATTCAATTTGCTGTCTGGTCAGCTCGAAATGATCAAGATGATCTTCAATGGTATACGGCAAATAATATGGGAGCGGCCTATGCCGAATTCAAGAATCATCGTGAGTATGGGACCTATTATGTTCATACTTATGCTAATCAAAATGGCAAGATGATAGGACTTAACGCAACAACTCTTACAATTGCTCAACCTCAGGTGCAAACTAATATTCAAAGAAAATCAGCAACGAATTTTGAGTTAACCGTTTCTAATGTTCCTAATACTATTAGCGGCATCATGGTACCTGTCTGGTCAGATCAAAACGGTCAAGATGATATTAAATGGTATAATGCCCGAAAGGCTGATGATGGCAGTTATAAGGTTTTGATTGATACTAAAAATCACAAGAATGATTTGGGACATTATGAAGCTCATATTTACGGCTACAGCACAGTAACCCAGTCTCAAATTGGCTTAGCTGTTAGTTCTGGTTTTGACCGCAATGATACTAGACCCAATGCAAGGATATCTGTTGCTAATTATGACCAAAATAAAACGACCTTTGATGTTGTTGTTGAGGGTTCATCTGATACAAAGACTGTATCTGCTGTTAATATTGCTGTTTGGTCTGAAGATAAAGGTCAAGATGACCTTAAGTGGTATTCACCAAAAATTGTCAACAATAAGGCAACTGTGACGATTAATATCGCTAATCATTCAAATACTTCAGATAAATATAATGTCCATGTTTATACAGACTACACTGATGGGACACATTCTGGTACTATTTTAGGGGCTTATCAGATCAATAAACCGCTTGAGAAAAATACTGTTTCAGCTGATTTAACTAGTGATGGTATTGCTCTCAAATTAGATTCAAACACGGTTACAGATTATACCAAAGTACGATTTGCCGTTTGGTCGGATCAAAATGGTCAAGATGATCTCAAGTGGTATAGTGCAAATAGTGATGGAGCGGCAACTGCAGCTTACAGTAACCACAGTGGTTATGGGCTTTATCATATCCATACTTATATTATTAAAGATGGGAAAATGGTTGGGCTTAATGGCAGAACGATAACTATTAATCAGCCTAGTGCCAAGGTTGATATTGCTAAAGAATCCGATGCTCTTTATAAAGTGACTGTTTCTAACCTGCCAGCTTACATTAGTTCAGTAGTTATTCCTGTCTGGACAGATAAAAACAATCAAGATGATATTCAATGGATTCCCGCGACAAAACAAGGTGATGGAACCTACGCAGCGCAAATTCAGTTAGCTGATCATAATGGGGAAACAGGCCATTATAATGTTCATGTCTATGGACAAAGTAAATTTGACAATAAAACGGTTGGCTTAGCAGCAACTGATGGCTTTAATGTTGCAGAGACAAGGAATGCTGTTATCGCTGCTTCAAATTATAATGCCAGTGCAGGAACGATAGATATGATTGTTAAACAAGAAGCGGGTGGTAAAGCGATCAAAGAAGTTCGGATGGCTGCTTGGTCAGAAGCTGATCAATCTAACCTTCATTGGTATGTTTCATCAACTATTATTGATGGTAAGGTAACAGTCACCATTAATGAAAAAAATCATCAATATATTAAAGGAAATTATAACATTCATGTCTATGTTGATTATACTGATGGCACTAGTAGCGGAACCAATATTGGAAACTATAGCTTGAATGCTGATAAACCTGCTGTTGCTCTACCATCTTACTTTATTGATATTAGTAGCCACAATGGAATCATTTCTGTTGCCGAATTCAATAGCTTGAAACAACAAGGTATTCAAGGAGTGGTTGTTAAGTTAACAGAAGGTACAAACTACATCAATCCATATGCAAGTTCTCAAATTGCCAATGCCAGAGCTGCCGGTATTAAGGTTTCTGCTTACCATTATGCTCACTATACTTCTGCGGCCGGGGCACAAGAAGAAGCCCGTTATTTTGCTAATGCAGCCAGATCCTTTGGTTTGGAGGCATCAACTGTCATGGTCAATGATATGGAAGAATCCTCTATGGTGAACAATATTAATAATAATGTTCAAGCTTGGCAAGATGAGATGAGGCGTCAAGGTTATAGCAACCTGATTCATTATACTATGGCTAGTTGGTTGGATATACGCGGTGGGCAAGTAGACACTGCAAGGTTTGGCATCAATAATTTTTGGGTTGCTCATTATGCCAAAGGGTATACTTATATGACTCAAGAAGAAGCTAAATCCCTTAATTATTATGCTAATGCAGCAGCTTGGCAGTATACTAGTGTATCGTCTAAATTGTCTCATGCTTTGGATGAAAATATTGATTATACTGGTCGATTTACTCAACAGTAAAGAAACGAGGCGTTTGATTTATGAAAAGAAAACGAAATCTTTACTTTCTTATTGGTTTATTTTTGACAGTCTTTCTTTTGATAGGATGCTCAATGCAGAAAAAACCCAAATCAGAAAGCAGCTCGACTTCTCAAAAGACTACTTTACAAACAAAACAGTCAAGTGAAAAATCAACTGATGCTAAGCAAACGACAGAAGCTCATTCAGAAAGCAGTCAGTCTTCTTCTCATTCTAATAACGAGGAAACCCTTGCTCCCATTGATACAGGCGCTGTTTTAAAGGCTGATTACAGTAGTATGGCAGGAACTTGGAAAAATGAAGAA
The DNA here is from genome assembly GCF_006739205.1 of Streptococcus mutans. Taxonomy (NCBI): domain Bacteria; kingdom Bacillati; phylum Bacillota; class Bacilli; order Lactobacillales; family Streptococcaceae; genus Streptococcus; species Streptococcus mutans. The sequence continues at coordinate 1,391,643 of NZ_AP019720.1, read as the reverse complement.
GGACAAACGTTGACATTTGATCAGCGAGGTCTGACAACCCCTGGAATGACAGTCAGTCTGTTGAACATTGATCAAGACGGAAATCTTTTGTTAAATGTTGAGACTGGAACAAAAAAGAATCTAACTCTTTATATTGTGCCAGCCAATAAAACCCTATCTAATCAATATTTTTCTAATGGTCAAAGCGATGAATCTGATAAAACAAAAGATCGTATTGTTTCTTCTGAGAGTTTAAATAGCGGCAAATTTACAAACCGAGTTTATTATCATGTTTCAACTCATTAATCAAAGTAAAAAATTCCAAATAATATTTAAAAAACCACAGATAAACGTGGTTTTTTCTGTTATAATTAAGGAGACAGGGTAAGAGGTAATAAATGACTTATGATAATTTATTGAATCGCTTTTTAACCTATACTAGGGTTAATACAAGAAGTGATGAAAGTAGTGAAACAACACCAACAACACAAAGTCAGGTTGATTTTGCTTTAACCATTTTAAAACCTGAAATGAAAAGTATTGGGCTTCAGAATGTTCATTATTTGGAAAATGGTTATTTGGTAGGAACTTTACCTGCAAATGGCAATTTTTCTTATAAAATCGGTTTTATTGCACACATGGATACAGCCGATTTTAATGCTGAAGGTGTCAATCCTCAGATTATTGATAATTATAATGGTGAAATTATTCAATTAGGACAGACTGATTTTGTCTTGGATCCAAAGGAGTTTCCTAATTTAAATAACTACTTAGGTCAGACTCTGATTACCACAGACGGAACTACTCTTCTTGGCAGTGATGATAAGTCTGGCATTGCTGAGATTATGACAGCTATTGATTATCTAGTCAAACATCCTGAAATTGAACATGACGAAATTCGAGTTGGATTTGGACCTGATGAAGAAATTGGTAGGGGTGCTGATCAGTTTGATGTTGAGGATTTTGATGTTGATTTTGCTTATACCGTTGATGGCGGTCCTTTAGGAGAACTGCAATATGAGACTTTCAGTGCTGCAGCAGCAGAAATTGATTTTATGGGACGCAATGTTCATCCGGGTACAGCTAAGAATCAGATGGTTAATGCATTGCAACTGGCAATGGATTTTCATGGGCAATTGCCACAGGAGGACCGGCCTGAAAAGACTGAAGGATATCAAGGGTTTTACCATCTTTTGAGTCTTAAAGGGACTGTTGATGCGGCACATGCCAGTTATATTATTCGTGATTTTGATGATGAAGCTTTTGTAAGCCGTAAAGATTTTATGCAGAAAATTGCTGACAAGATGAATGCCCATTTAGGAGCAGAGCGCGTGCAATTGCAAATTTATGATCAGTATTATAATATGCGAAAAATTATTAAAAAAGATATGACCTGCGTGAAACTAGCTAAAAAAGTTATGGAAAACCTAGCGATTGAACCTATTATTGAACCAATTCGCGGCGGAACAGATGGTTCTAAAATTTCCTTTATGGGTCTGCCGACCCCCAATCTTTTTGCTGGTGGTGAAAATATGCATGGTCGCTTTGAATTTGTCAGTTTAGAAACAATGCAAAGGGCAGTTGATGTTATCATAGGAATTGTCTGTTTCAAACAATAAATTTTGGTAAAAATGACATAACTGTGATAAAATAATGTGACATGGAGGAAACGAAGTGATTAAGATATTTGGGAAAGTTAGATATCATTGGCAGCCTGAACTGTCATGGCTGATTATTTACTGGTCTATCACTATTATGCCAATTTTTATTGCCTTGTCACTTTTGTATGAACAAACTTCTATTCCGCAGTATTTCTTTATTTTATTCATTACATTTGTTGTTTTAGTTGGTGTTGGTTTTCATCGCTACTTTGTGATTGAAAATAATGGCATTTTACGAGTTGTTTCTTTAAATGTTTTCAAGCCTTCAAAAATTGCTATTGCAGATATAAAAAAAGTAGAGGTAACAAAGTCAACTGTGACTCTGATTGTAAAAGGTAAGAAAAAGTGTCTCTTTTATATGCGTAAGTGGCCTAAAAAATATTTTTTAGATGCTTTGGCACTTCATCCAGATTTCAAGGGAGAAGTGGAGCTCATTGATAATTTTATCAATCTTGATTATTTTGAAGCTTATAAAAAAGAAAAAAAGCCCTTACGGTAATGTAAGAGCTTTTGTTGGACAATTTTTAACAGCCATAAGGATATTTGGATCATCAGCAACTGTTTTAATCTTTTCCTTGCTGTCTGTAAAAATGACAATACCATCATCATTATAATCAAAAACGCCTGAATAGGTTTGACAAAGCCCACAGGCAATACATTTTTCTGGGATAATTGCTACTTTCATAGTAACATTGTAGTACTATTATTAATTTTTAACAAGGGGGAAATCATGTCAAATAAACCATGGGAAGAAAAAGTAACTGATGCAACTACTGATAATGAAGAAATGACAAGAAATTCAAAGGATGCTAGTATTATCAGTACACCTATTTTAACAATCCTATTGAGCCTCTTTTTCTTGATTATTATTGGTATTTTATTTTTTGTACTTTATACTTCAAATGGTGGAAGCAATGAAAAAGCAGCCACTTCGGGTTTCTATAGTTCTTCCAAAACGGTCAAAAAAGCCAAAAATGAGGCAAATAGTCAAACTGATGAACAGACAACAGAAGCAGAAACAAGTTCAAGTGAAACGACAAGTTCCTCTTCAGACAGTGATGGCGAGACAATTACAGTTCAAGGAGGTGAAGGGGCTGCAGCAATTGCTGCGCGTGCGGGTATTTCTGTTGATAAACTCTATGAGCTGAATCCAGAACATATGACGCATGGCTATTGGTATGCTAACCCTGGAGATAACATCAAGATTAAGTAAAGAGGTTGATATGATGGGTATTAGAATTGCTATTGATGGTCCTGCTTCCAGCGGTAAAAGTACAGTAGCTAAAATTATCGCTAAAAAGTTAGGTTATGTTTATTTGGATACAGGTGCCATGTATCGTTCAGCGACCTATTTAGCTTTGCAAAATGATACAGATCTAACGGACGAGCGGGCCATTGTTAAACTTTTGAAGGATTATCCTATTAGTTTTGGGCGTCGTAAGGATGATAGTGAACAACTCGTTTTTGTTGGTAATGTTGAAGTTAGTCATCCTATTCGTGAGAATGAAGTGACCAATAATGTATCAACCGTTGCTGCCTTGCCCTTGGTGCGTAAAACATTGGTTGATTTGCAACAACAATTGGCCAAAAAGGGTGGTATCGTAATGGATGGGCGTGATATTGGGACAGTTGTTTTACCCGATGCTGAGCTCAAGATTTTTTTAATTGCTTCTGTTGAAGAAAGAGCTGAGCGACGTTACAGAGAAAATCTTGAAAAAGGAATTCAAACAGATTTTAATACATTAAAAAAAGAAATTGCTGAGCGTGACTATAAGGATAGTCATAGGAAAATTTCTCCGTTAAAACCTGCAGCTGATGCTATCACTTTTGACACAACGGGCATTGATATTGCAGGTGTCGTTAACTTTATTGAAAAGAAAGCACAAAATATTATTGACAGGTCTTAGAAATTTTGTTATTCTATTTTAAGTGAGAAAAGCAGAAGTGAGAACTTCTCGCCTTGCGACTTAAAGTTGTCTGGCCCAACATGTTAAAGTTCCTGTGGAATATTATGTGTATACGGGCTTGATTTGTCAGGTCCGTTTTTGTTTTTCTCAAAAAAATAATGAAGGGGTGAAGAATATCGCTAAAAAAGATTTGTTCATTAACAATGAAATTCGTGTCCGCGAAGTTCGCCTTATTGGTCTTGATGGTGAGCAATTGGGAATTAAACCATTAGCCCAAGCACAGGCTATTGCAGATGATGCTAATGTCGACTTGGTTTTAATTCAGCCGCAGGCTACACCGCCTGTTGCTCGTATTATGGACTATGGTAAGTTCAAATTTGAGTATCAAAAGAAACAAAAAGAACAACGTAAGAAACAAAGCGTTGTTACCATTAAAGAAGTCCGTTTAAGTCCAGTTATTGATAAAGGTGACTTTGAGACAAAGCTTCGTAATGGGCGTAAGTTCCTTGAAAAGGGAAATAAGGTTAAAGTTTCTATTCGTTTTAAGGGACGTATGATTACTCACAAGGAAATTGGAGCAAAAGTTTTAGCTGATTTTGCTGAGGCAACGCAAGATATTGCTATTATTGAGCAAAGGGCTAAGATGGATGGCCGTCAAATGTTCATGCAGCTTGCACCAATTCCAGATAAAAAATAAGTTAACCAATAATAAAAGTAGGAGAAATATTAAAATGCCAAAACAAAAAACACACCGCGCATCAGCTAAACGTTTTAAACGTACAGGTTCAGGTGGATTGAAACGCTTCCGTGCATATACCTCTCACCGCTTCCACGGTAAGACCAAGAAACAACGTCGTCATCTTCGTAAAGCATCAATGGTGCATTTAGGAGATTTCAAACGTATTAAGTCAATGCTTACTCGCTTAAAATAAGAGTAATTTAAAAGAATAGAAAGAATTATCGGAGGATTGTATAAATGGCTCGTGTTAAAGGTGGCGTTGTTTCACGTAAACGTCGTAAACGTGTTTTAAAATTAGCTAAAGGATACTATGGCGCAAAACATATCTTGTTCCGTACTGCAAAAGAACAAGTGATGAATTCATACTATTATGCTTATCGTGACCGTCGTCAAAGAAAGCGTGATTTCCGTAAATTATGGATTACACGTATCAATGCAGCAGCACGTATGAATGGATTGTCATATTCACAATTAATGCATGGTTTGAAGTTGGCTGAAGTCGAAGTGAATCGCAAAATGCTTGCAGATTTAGCGGTTAACGATGCAGCAGCTTTCACAGTTCTTGCAGATGCAGCTAAAGAAAAACTTGGGAAATAAATTTTTTGCTGTTAACTGTCAAACCTATGGTATCTCTACTTGATAGCTACTTTTGAAGAGAAAAGTATATGAAGTAAAACTTTTCGCAATAAAAAACATCTGAAAACTAGTTAGTCTTCAGATGTTTTTTGATGCTTGAGATTTTATGCTTCATAAATGGACAAAGAAAATGGCTTGTATTGGCCGTTTGATACTTAAGCTTTGTCTTACAATTCTTTTTTATAAGAGGTATCATTCCACTTAAGGAGTTTAAAACGTTCGAAATCTTTTGTTTCTAAAATGGTCACACTAGCATTATCAAGACCGCCGTCACGTCGTAGTTGAGCAGGTTCACAGCCTAATAATGTTTGAATAGAGGCGGTCAAAGTTGCACCATGTCCGACTATTAAGATATTTTGAGCCGTTTCCTTTTGTAGTGATTTAACAAAATTAGAAACACGATGTGTTACACGATAGACGGATTCAGCATCAAACATTGAATTGTTAAATTGTGCTAGATTATGACGGAAAGCTTTCATTTGTTTGGGATAGATAGAAGTAACAAGGCTGATTTTTTGACCTTCCAGACTGCCTAAATTCCATTCTCGTAAGGCCTTGGTGTATTCAATTTTTACAGAATGTTTGTTTTCTTGATTGATAATTTGACTAGTTAATTTAGCTCTTTTCAGGTCACTAGAATAAATGTGATCAAATGTAATATCTTTGAGATAGTGTCCTAATGCTCTTAGTTCTATAATTGATGTACTTAAGAGAGGTGAATCTCCATGAGCTCCTTGGAAACGTCCTTCTAGGTTCCATTCCGTTTTACCATGTCTTACAAAATACAATTTCATGTTTAGTTTATACCTCTTTTATAATCGTTATACCAAAAGGAAAAAGGCTGATGCCAGCCATCTTGATAGACTGTAATGCAAAGGGAATTCCTATAATAGTAATGCAAAGGAGGAAAGCAGATGCTAAGTGTATTACCGCCAATTCCCAACCAATGGCTAAAATCCAGATGATATTGAAAATAAGGCTGGAAACATTGCTAGAAGGGGAAATCGATTTTCCAAAAGGAAAGAGTCCAAAACCTGCAATTTTAAAACATTGAAGCCCAAAAGGAATGAGAATAACAGTCAGACAAAGAATAATTCCCGCTAGAGACCAACCGATAAAAGATAATAACCCAGCACATAAAAACCAAACAATATTTCCTAATAAACGCATGTTATCACTCCTTCAAATCAGCAAATTGAGCTCCAACAAAGTCAGCTAAAACTTGGCTGTTGATACGAATGGAACGTCCTATCTCACCTGCTGATACAATGATTTGCCCTTTTTCTAAAGCTATAGAATCAATAAAAATTGGAAAATGATGCTTTTGTCTAATACCAACAGGATTATTAGCACCATGAACATAGCCTGTTATTTTTTGGAGTTCTTTTTGGGGAATCATGGTAACTTTTTTATTTGCAGATACTTTGGCTAATTTCTTTTCAGAAAGATGTTCTGTTATGGGAATAATCCCAATAAGTGGTCCAGTTTTATCGCCAGTTAGTGCCAGTGTTTTAAAAATATCCTCCTTTTGGATATCTTCTGGCAATTTGCCTTCTAAGGCATTGAGTGCTAAGCTATCATGTTTAATCTTGGCCTTATCTAAAATTTGCTCAACCAAGGTTTTCTTTAATTTCTTTTTCTTGCTCATTTATATTTTTCCTCAAGTTTACTCATCCAAGCTCCTAGGGCAATACCTGCTATAAAGAGCAGAGCAGCCATTAAAAAGGTTGTAAAGCTACTGCCAGCATAAGAGATACTTTCGGTATTTCTAGGATTTGGAATAATGATTAAGAGGGTACTCGAAATAACAAGTCCTAAGATGAAGTGATAAACGCGTGAATGGTAGTGATTGAGAGCATAATCCATGGCCTTTGAAAAAAGCAGCATGGTCGTAGCACCGCCAATAGCAATTGGAAGAAAAACTCCTACTAAATCAAGGTTCTTAAAACCTGTCAGCATAGGGGCGTAGAGTCCCATAATTAAAAGGAGATTAGACGGACTAAGCCCTGGAACTAACACACCTAAGGCAATCAGAGCACCAGCAAGAATAAAGCTAACAAAGTTAGCAGGAATTGTCCCAATTAAATCATTTAAAAAGAACAATAGGAGACCAGAAATGATAAAAGTTCCTAGCAGCCAAATCCAATCCTTGCTGTCACGTCTGGATTTTTGAGTTGATTCAGAAAATAAGCTTGGTAAGGTTCCGACGATTGTTCCTGTAAAGGCCCACAGAACGGGAACTTGATAATGTTCCAGCAGATATTCTAAAGGCGCTGAAAAAAGAGCGATACCTAAAATACCACCAATTCCAACAGGAATAAAAAAGAGAACATTTTTAACAAAATCTTTTGACAAATGTGCTAAAAATGAAATAATACGTTCATATAATCCTAAAATAGATGCTAAAACACCGCCTGATACACCAGGTAAAATAAACCCAAGAGCAATGATAACACCTTTGATCAATCTTGTTAACCAAGAAATCATGTTTTCCTCCAAAATAAATAATAAATCACTTTATTATATCATTTTAAAGTTGATTATAATAGGCCTGAACTAAGTCTACAAAATTTTTAATAGAATAAGAGCTAGCAAAAAAATCTGCAGCAGCCTGTGCCCAATAATCATCAGGATCTTGATGATTAGTTCCGCCAAGATAAGAAGAAACCATTTGATGTGTCCAAACTGTTCCTGATGTATCTTTTTGACCTAAAGTGACAGGCAATTTATATTTTTTAAGCATAAAAGCTGCATAGTAGGCTGCATTAGCAGTTTGTCTAGCGAAATCATCTTTATTGTGCTCATGCGTCATTTCGAATTGTAAATAATAAGGATTTCCTTTGGGACCAGCTCCCTGAGCCATATAACTGTCATCAGCAATTTGTAAAATATTATTTTTATCAAGAAAACTATGAACAAATACCCCAGTTGATTTATAATTTTTTTCCATATAGGCCACTTCACTTTGGATAGAAGAACTGTCATTTCCAGTATCATGAATAATAATGCCCTTTGGTTTACCACTTATTCCAAAATAGGATTTTTGGGCAAACTGATGATAGATATTTTTGGTTATTTCGGTATGAGGATAGCTTAAACTGGCAATATACTGATTGATTGCATTTGTATGTTGAATCTGAAGATGTTTAGCATCAAGGTAGTAAGTGTGTCCCCTTAATTTTACCTTGGCCAAAGTCATTGTTTTTCCTCTTAGATGTGTTAAACGATAGCCTGTCACTTGCACTGTAGTAGTTTGTTTCAATTTATCTGTATTAAAATCGAATAAATGGCAATAGAGTGTTACTGGTGATGTTGGTGTAATTGTAGCTGTTTGCGTTATTTCATAAGAGTTGGAAATATGAAAACGATGTTGGTAAAGAAGACCGCTAAATCCAAGTAGTATAAGCAAAGAAACGATTATCATATGATAGTTAACTTGCTTTTTCTTTTTATAAGGGCGCCTTTGATGACTAGTCAGTTGCTTTTTACATTTTTTCTTTTTGACCATAACCATATAATAGCATGATTAACTTAAAAAACTGAATTATAAATTCTAGTTTAAGCAAGAAATACCAACATTTCTTATTTTTCAAACGCATTAGTTTATATGTTCTTCTTTTCAGCTGGTAAAAAGAGTTGTGGCTGGCTTATAACTAAAAACACAAGGATAAGAATAACAACTAAAAAGGTAAGCAAGCCAGCACTGCCATTAACAGTGAAGGAGTACCAAAAAGGAGACATTCCTTTGGGGGCATAACTTCCCCAAAAAAGGAAACCTGCGATATAATGACAGACATATCTGGTGAAGATAGCTATGAATGCGCCTAGTATGGCAAAGAGCAATGCTTTCAGCTTATTTCCATTTTTCAAGGCCGTTTGAAAGGGCTGTTTAGTTATACCTGCCAATCCCATGCAGAAGAAAGCTAAGATGTATTCAAGAAATACTTGTGAAAGCGTTAGATAATAAACTTTTGCTAAAAGAAAATGCAGCAATCCCCAAAGGAAGCCTGCCAGAACTCCAAATTTACTTCCTCTTCTTAAGGCGAATAAGACAAGGGGAATAGCTCCAAAAGAGGGTGTAAACCAACTTGCAAAGTCAGGTATCATTGAAAGAACCATAGCTAAGGCGGCAATCAGAGCGGTTTCAACCAGAATAACAGCATTTTTAGACATAAAAAAGACCTCCTTGTACAATCCAAGGAGTCCATGTGTGTTCATTTAGTTCATCCATGAAACGAATCACATTCCCACGCTAGTATTAACTAGATCAGGTCCATAGGATTTTGCAAATGCAATCTCAGCTAAGGTTAGCACTCCTTGTGATATTTACTTATTTATTTTTATTATAAAATGAAACTGGCAATTGTGTCAAGTTTATTGGTTGCTTGATCCAAATAATTTTTCATAAGTAGATTTTGTATCTTTGTTGACAGCGATTTGATTAAGATCAAGTGTATTCTTGAAGCCTTCAATATGACCTTGAGAGGTGTATTGATGCAGATCATAATTCAATTTGGTTTTAGGGACTGCTTCAAAGTAGCCCGAGTCAGTACCATAAGTTGGAATCCAAATAGCGTCAAAACCTTTTGCTGAAATACTGTGCTCTTCCATAAAATAAGTCCCAATGTAAATACCAACTTTTTCAGCACCAAGGCGTTTTAATTCATCTCGAAAAGCTTTAACTCCCTTGTCCATGTTAGGCATTGTCTTTTCTTCAACATCGAGCCAATAGAAAGTTGGATTATAGGGAGATGCATTTTTGTAAAAAGTCTTTGCTTCAGCTTTCATTTTTTTGACGCTGGATCCACGGACGTAAGCATAGACGGCCACAGGTACGCCGCGTTTTTGGAACTCTTCAATATGGGTCTTAAACGATTTATCAATTCCGGAACTGTGAGCTGCATTATTTTTTTTGGCGATGCCTGACCCGCCTTGGACGCGAACAATAGCTCCTGAAATGTTTTTTGATAGGGTATCATAGTCAATTTCGCTAGGCAGCTGCCAACCCGAGATATCAACAATCGGATTAAGAGTAAAGGTGTCTCCATCTGAATTTTTTGTTTTAGCTTTCTCTGAATTTTGTTCTGTAGCAGGAATGGCTGCTTGGGCAGCTCTTAATTCTTTTTGTCGGGCATTTTCAGCTTGAATATTCCCTAAGATGATAATCAAGGCGAACAAACTAAAGAAAGCTAGAACAAAGACAGGCTTAATTCTTCTTCTCATCTCATTTATTGTAGCGTAAAGTTTTGAAAAAAGCAAAACATGTCTATCTGAGATGTTGAAATGCAGTTTTAAATTGTTATAGTCTTAGTATTGTTACTATAAGTATGGTGAGGCGAGCTAACAACATTATATAACGTTATATAAAGATAAACAAAAAGATAATAGCGGGTCAGGTGATGGTCATCATTTACAATTACATGAACTTAAAACATTCAATCATTTAGCCTGTTTTATCATCTTGACAGTTTTTGAGCTTTTCGGTAGACTGAAATTATGGAGAAGAAAACCTTAAAGCAAATTAGTCGTATTGCTATTTTGTCAGCTTTAGCCATTGTTTTGCGGCTTGCCTTTTCAGCTTTGCCCAATATTCAACCTATCACTGCTATCTTTCTAGTATGTGCCGTTTTTTATGGTTTTTGGGAAAGTTTTTTAATCATGACTGTAACCATGTTGATTACTAGTTTTTTGCTGGGATTCGGTCCTTGGGTCTTGGGGCAACTTATCAGCTTTGGTCTAGTTATTTGCCTTTGGAAATTTTGCCTTTATCCTATGACAAAACTTTTTCGATTTGGTAATATTAATGGTCTTGGTCTGCAGTCTGTTTTGGCAGGGTTAATGGGAATTGTATATGGTATCTTGATTGATACTTATTCTGCTCTCTTATTTTCTACTCCAATTTTAGCCTATATCATAGCAGGAATGACTTTCAATTTAGCTCATGCTATCTCGACTTTGTTCTTTTACCCAATTATATTATCAATCTTTAGGAGGTTATCGTCTCATGAAAAAAATAATTAATGTTATCGTCTTATCACTATCCGTTTTTTTCCTGGTAGCTTGCAGCAATAGCAGTACCGGGGAAAAAACAAGTCAATCATCTGAAGAGACTAAGGTCCGATTAATTGTTAAAACGGATTCTAATAAAACCGATGAGAAAGTCGCTTTCAAAAAAGGTGCTACTGTTATGGATGTCTTAAAAGACAACTATAAAGTTAAAGAAAGCGGTGGTTTTATCACTACTATTGATGGTGTCACTCAGGATAAAAAAGCAGGTAGGTACTGGATGTTTGATGTTAATGATAAGCTGGCATCAAAAGCTGCTGATAAGATTAAGGTCAAAAATGGGGATAAAATTGAATTTTATTTGAAAGTTTATAAAGGTAAGAACTAGGCTGTCTAGTTCTTTATTTTTTTGTGTTAAATAAGATGCTTACAGTTGAATAAAGATTTACTTTTTTTCTAAAAGTGATATGATATAAAGTATCAAAAAAGAAGGGGAATTTGTTTCGTGACAATCAACAAACTAGAAAGTAGAAATGATAAAGAAGCAATTGCTGAGGAGATTACTATTCTTACCAAACTACTGGACGATGCTACCAAAACAATGGTTGGCAGTGCTAGCTTTGATAAGATTACTCTCTTTAAAAAATTATCAATTGAAGAGAAGCATCAAGAGTTAGAACGTGAAATTGAGCAGTTAACAAATGAAGAAATGGTCGTTGTTTCTCGTTATTTCTCCATTTTACCGCTTCTTATCAATATTTCTGAAGATGTCAATTTAGCTTATGAAATCAACTATCAAAACAATAATGATATTGATTATTTAGGGAAATTATCAGCCACTATTGAACTTGTTTCTAGTCAAAAAAATGCTCAAGAAATTCTGGAAAATGTTAATGTTGTCCCTGTTCTAACAGCGCATCCAACTCAAGTGCAGCGAAAAACGATGCTGGATTTAACTAATCATATTCATGAACTTTTGCGTAAGTACCGTGATGTTAAAGCTGGATCTATTAACAAGCAAAAATGGTATGACGATATGCGCCGTTATGTTGAGCTCATTATGCAAACAGATATTATTCGCGAAAAGAAATTAAAAGTCACTAATGAAATTACTAATGTCATGGAATACTATAATTCCTCTCTGATTAAGGGTGTTACTAAATTAATTACAGAATACAAGCACTTGTCTCAGCAAAAAGGATTTGATTTAGGAAATGCTAAACCAATTACGATGGGAATGTGGATTGGCGGTGACCGTGATGGGAATCCTTTCGTCACTGCTGAAACCCTGAAAATATCAGCTCTGGTGCAAAATGAAGTGATTTTAAATTATTATATTGACAAAGTTTCAGATCTTTATCGAACATTTTCTCTTTCAACCAGCCTTTCTACTATTAGCAATGCAGTTAAAGAGATGGCAGATCGTTCAACGGATGTTTCGATTTACCGAGAAAAAGAACCCTATCGTAAGGCTTTTCATTATATTCAATCAAGATTGCAAGAGACTCTTATTTATTTAAAAAACAACCATTTAGAAGAGTTGGAGTCTGAAGATAGTGCTCAAATCCTTCCTTATCAATCAGCGCAAGAGTTTAGAAATGATTTGCAACTCATCAAAGATTCTCTTTTAGAAAATAACGGTTCTGCTTTTATTACGGGTGATTTAACAGAATTATTGCAAGCAGTTGATGTTTTTGGTTTCTTTTTAGCTTCTATTGATATGCGACAAGATTCCAGTGTTCACGAAACCTGTGTAGCAGAACTGTTAGCTTCAGCCAATATTGTTGCTAACTATAGCGACTTACCTGAAGAAGAAAAGATTGCTATTCTTCTCAAAGAATTGACTGAAGATCCTCGAATACTGTCTGCAACGCATGTTGAAAAATCGGAAATATTGCAAAAGGAATTAGCTATTTTTAAAACAGCTAGGAAATTGAAGGATGCTCTGGGAGAAGATGTGATTAAACAACATATCATTTCACACACAGAAAGCATTTCTGATATGTTTGAATTAGCTATCATGCTCAAAGAAGTCGGCTTGGTTGATACAGATAAGGCGCGTGTGCAAATTGTTCCTTTATTTGAAACTATTGAGGACTTGGATAATTCTCGCGAAATCATGAGACAGTATCTCAATTATGATATTGTTAAAAAATGGATTGCAGCCAATCATAATTATCAGGAAATTATGTTGGGTTACTCAGATTCTAACAAGGATGGTGGTTATTTATCGTCTGGCTGGGCGCTCTACAAAGCACAAAATGAATTGACAGAAATTGGTTCTGATAATGGTGTCAAAATCACCTTTTTCCATGGACGCGGCGGTACTGTTGGACGTGGTGGCGGTCCATCTTATGAGGCTATTACATCACAGCCATTTGGTTCCATCAAGGATCGGATTCGTTTAACAGAACAAGGTGAGGTTATTGGTAATAAATATGGCAATAAGGATGTTGCATACTACAACCTGGAAATGCTGGTTTCAGCAACTCTTGATCGCATGGTGACAAGAAGGATTGTCAATTCAGATAACTTAGTCAATTATCGTTTAATCATGGATGAAATTGTTGCTGACAGTAATCTCATTTATCGTGATTTAGTTTTCGGAAACGAACATTTCTATGATTATTTCTTCGCAGCTAGTCCAATTCGCGAAGTTTCAAGTTTGAATATTGGTTCCCGTCCAGCAGCTCGTAAGACGATTACAGAGATCAGCGGTTTGCGCGCTATTCCTTGGGTATTCTCATGGTCTCAAAATCGCATCATGTTTCCAGGATGGTACGGTGTCGGTTCAGCCTTTAAACATTTTATAGATAAGGATGAAAAGAATTTGGCTAAATTGCAGGAAATGTATCAATCATGGCCTTTCTTCCATTCATTGTTGTCAAATGTTGACATGGTTTTATCCAAATCAAATATGAATATTGCCTTTGAATATGCTAAATTATGTCAGGATGAAGAAACAAAAGAAGTCTTTGCAACTATTTTGGATGAATGGCAATTAACCAAAAATGTTATTCTAGCAATTGAAAGTCACAAACAGCTTTTAGAAGATAATAGTTATTTGAAAGCTAGTCTTGATTATCGTTTACCTTACTTTAATGTTTTAAATTATATTCAAATTGAGTTAATTAAACGTCAGCGCCGTGGTGAATTAGGTGAGAATTTAGAGAACCTGATTCACATTACTATTAATGGTGTCGCAACTGGCTTACGAAATTCAGGTTAAACAGAAAAAAGCTCTATAATATCTGTAATGGATGAAATTTGCTTCGGAGGTTATAGAGCTTTTTAATTGTATAAAAACACTAATTTTTATATCGGAAACAGCAGATTTTCTTAAATTTTCAGATTTTTCATTTCTTTTTTATTTAAGAGAATAAAAAAATTCATCAGATATATGCTAATCAGAAAGTGTTAAAGGCAAAGTTTGATATGATTCATCAGTTATTTTCTTTGTTTTAACTTTAAAAGATGATATAATGCTAATGTTAAACTTGTAAGATATTTGAGGAAATGTAATGAAAATTGATAAGCGGCATTTGCTGAATTATTCGATATTATTGCCCTATTTAATTTTATCAGTGTTAGGTTTGATTGTTGTTTATTCAACAACCAGTGCTAGCTTAATACAAAATGGTTTAAATCCTTTTCGTTCTGTCATAAATCAGGCTGCCTTTTGGGTTATTAGTTTATTGGCTATCCTTTTTATTTACCGCTTAAAATTAAATTTTTTGAAGAACAGTGGTGTTTTAACTGTTATGATGATGATAGAAGTGGTGCTGCTTTTAATTGCGCGTTTTTGGACACAGGAAGTTAATGGTGCTCATGGTTGGATAGTTATTGGTCCCATCAGCTTTCAGCCGGCTGAGTATTTAAAAGTTATTATGGTCTGGTTTTTGGCTTTTACCTTTGCTAGGCGGCAGCAATCTATTGAAATTTATGATTATCAAGCTTTGACCAAACGTAAATGGTGGCCGAAGCAGTTGAGTGATCTAAAGGATTGGCGTTTTTATTCTTTAGTTTTGATTCTTTTGGTTGCAGCACAGCCCGATTTGGGAAATGCGACCATTATTGTTTTAACAGCTATTATTATGTATTCAGTCAGTGGTATTGGCTATCGTTGGTTTTCTGCTTTATTAACTGGGATTATTACGTTATCAGCAATCTTCTTAGGTCTCATCAATATGGTTGGTGTTAAAACGATGAGCAAGGTTCCAGTTTTTGGCTATGTTGCTAAACGCTTTAGTGCTTTTTTCAATCCGTTTAAGGATGTGACAGACTCTGGACATCAGTTGGCTAATTCCTATTATGCTATGAGTAATGGTGGTTGGCTGGGACGTGGTTTGGGCAATTCTATTGAAAAGCGAGGCTATCTTCCAGAGGCACAAACAGATTTTGTCTTTTCAATTATTATTGAAGAATTAGGACTGATTGGAGCAGGACTCATTTTAGCCTTGATTTTCTTTTTGATTTTGCGTATTCTGCTAGTTGGTGTTAAAGCTAAAAATCCTTTTAACTCCATGATTGCTTTGGGTATTGGTTCTATGATGCTGATGCAGGTATTTGTCAATATTGGTGGAATATCCGGCCTTATTCCTTCAACAGGTGTAACTTTTCCCTTTCTATCACAGGGAGGAAACAGTCTTCTTGTTTTGTCGGTAGCTATTGGTTTTGTATTAAATATTGATGCTAATGAGAAACGAGAAGATATTTATCAGGAAGTGGAAGAAGCCGAGCGTGATGATACAGATGTTTTTATAGATCCTCAATCGCAACAGGAGACTTATGGAGAATAAATCAATTGGATACTTTTTCCGATTTTTTAGTTATAATAAAAAAGCTTCTAAATAAATGAAAGTCACTTCTTTAATTAGGAATAATTGTTAATAAGATAAGATAAAAAAGTTATAAAATACTTGCATTTTTAACGTAATTTGTTAAAATAGTAAGGTAAAGTTAGACTGTATGCCTACTGTCTATCTATAAAATATATTTTATTGGAGGCTTTTCCTAAATGGCAAAAGAAAAATACGATCGTAGTAAACCACACGTTAACATTGGTACTATCGGACACGTTGACCATGGTAAAACTACCTTAACTGCAGCTATCACAACTGTACTGGCACGTCGTCTTCCAAGTGCAGTAAACCAACCAAAAGATTATTCATCTATTGATGCTGCTCCTGAAGAACGCGAACGCGGTATCACTATCAATACTGCGCACGTTGAGTATGAAACTGAAAAACGTCACTATGCTCACATTGATGCTCCAGGACACGCGGACTATGTTAAAAACATGATCACTGGTGCTGCCCAAATGGATGGTGCTATCCTTGTAGTAGCTTCAACTGATGGACCAATGCCACAAACTCGTGAACACATTCTTCTTTCACGTCAAGTTGGTGTTAAATACCTCATTGTCTTCATGAATAAAGTTGATTTGGTTGACGATGAAGAATTGCTTGAATTGGTTGAAATGGAAATCCGTGATCTTCTTTCAGAATATGATTTCCCAGGTGATGATATTCCAGTTATTCAAGGTTCAGCTCTTAAAGCTCTTGAAGGCGATACTGCTCAAGAAGATATCATCATGGAATTAATGCATACTGTTGATGACTACATTCCAGATCCAGAACGTGATACTGACAAGCCGCTCCTTCTTCCAGTCGAAGATGTTTTCTCAATCACTGGTCGTGGTACTGTTGCTTCAGGACGTATTGATCGTGGTACTGTTAAAGTTAACGATGAAGTTGAAATCGTTGGTATCCGTGATGACATTCAAAAAGCTGTTGTTACTGGTGTTGAAATGTTCCGTAAACAATTGGATGAAGGTATTGCAGGGGATAATGTTGGTGTTCTCCTTCGTGGTATCCAACGTGATGAAATCGAACGTGGTCAAGTTCTTGCTAAACCAGGTTCAATTCACCCACATACTAAATTCAAAGGTGAAGTTTATATCCTTACTAAAGAGGAAGGTGGACGTCATACACCATTCTTCAATAACTATCGTCCACAATTCTACTTCCGTACAACTGACGTAACTGGTTCAATTGAGTTGCCAGCAGGTACTGAAATGGTTATGCCTGGTGATAACGTTACTATTGACGTTGAATTGATCCATCCAATCGCTGTTGAACAAGGTACTACTTTCTCTATTCGTGAAGGTGGACGTACTGTTGGTTCTGGTATCGTTTCAGAAATCGAAGCTTAAGAAATTAAGTTCCCAATTAGCAATTATTCGTCAGACAATAATTGTAAAAGAGTCTCGAAAGAGGCTTTTTTCTATTTTTATACAGTATGATTGATAAAAGAGATGAGTTCGTGTTTTTAAACTCTTGATATGAGTGATTAGTATAGGTGCTTCCTAAGGATTTATTTAACGAAAAGAGTAAAAAGTGCTGTAAATTTTATTAAAAGGGTTGTAGAGATTTTCCCATTATTATAGAATTCATAGATAAGTTGTGATATAATAGACAGGTAAAAAAATTATAGAAGAGGTAAGTGAAATGTCACGTAAACCAATTATTGCTGGTAACTGGAAAATGAACAAGACTGCTGCTGAAGCGCGTGAGTTCATTGATGCAGTTAAGAACAATATTCCTTCAAATAATCTTGTTGATACTGTTATTGGATCACCTGCATTATTCCTTGAAGGAATGAAAAAAGGCGTGAAAGGTACAGAATTGCAAGTTGCAGCTCAAAACTGTTACTGGGAAGATTTTGGTGCTTTTACTGGTGAAACAAGTCCTGCAGCGCTTGCAGCACTTGGTGTTGACTATGTTATTATTGGGCACTCAGAACGTCGTGATTACTTCCATGAAACAGATCAAGAGATTAACAAAAAAGCACATGCTATTTTTAAGCACAAGATGACGCCAATTCTTTGTTGTGGTGAATCTCTTGAAACTTATGAAGCAGGTAAAACAGCTGAATGGATTGAAGGACAAATCACTGCTGACCTTAAAGGTTTGAGTGCTGAGCAAGTATCAAGTATGGTTATCGCTTATGAACCAATCTGGGCTATTGGTACTGGTAAGTCAGCTGATGCTAATATTGCAGATGATATCTGTGGTGTTGTTCGTGCAACCGTTGAAAAACTTTATGGAAAAGAAGTTGCTCAGGCTGTCCGTATTCAATACGGCGGTTCTGTAAAACCAGAAAATGTTGCAGAATACATGGCTAAAGAAAATGTTGATGGTGCTCTTGTTGGCGGTGCTTCACTGCAAGCAGACAGTTTCCTTGCCCTTCTTGACTTTGTCAAATAAGCTGAGCTGAGCAGCTAATTAGAATTGATGATTTTCTGCTTGTATTTTAACTTTTAAACCTGCAAGAAATTCATTTCATACTTAAAAACACTGCTGATAAAAATCAGCAGTGTTTTTTGGTATAACTGTCTATCATATCAAAAAAACACCTGATTGAAGGTGCTTCTTTTAGACTGAAGATAAAACTTAGACTGTTTAATGAAAACAGGTTAACGTCTTAGAATTTTTTTAATCGTATTTAAAAGTCTGTATTTTAAGGGATTTGGATAATAATGGAATGTTCCCATCTTGCGGACAATGTAACCATTGAAATTTTGTTTGAAACGAAGAACACCATCTGAATTATCAAAGTGCCCTGTAATACCAAGGAGATTATAAAAAGAAATTCCTCTTTTAAGAGCTTCAAGCATCACATGTTCTTGTAGAAGAGCAGGCGCATAGAACTTATTAAATTCTGGATAGGAACCTGAGAAAAGATAGACGGCTTCTTGAGGTGTATAAACAAAGAGACTGCCTGCTAAGATGACATCCTTTTTGCCGTATTTAGTGATAAATTTCTGAGCTTCTTCTTGACGAGTTGTAAAGGTATCGAATTGGCTGGACAGTTCACGCAATTGGTTTTGTTTTTTTTCAGAATGCGGATTTTTTTCCAAATCGGCTTGCAACTTAGCAATTTTATTGCCAAGTTTATTTTGATCCTTTTGTAAATGACTAAGATAATTTTCAAAGTTGAGGCTGGCAATCATAAATTCGGCATTATTTCCAAAACTATCGTAAAAGTCTTGGTAGTAGTCCAGACTTTTATCACTGTATTCTCTGCGATCAGAAGTGGCTGAAGTAATTTCCTTAAAGAGGTTAAGCTCATCACGATTAAGCCGACGAAGTTTAGTGCCGAAAGTTTTGGCTTTTTTTACTAAAGGGCGTCCTTTTTTACTGAAGGATTTTAGCAGTGTTTGTTCGCTAATATCCGATAAATCTTTGACATAGTGCCAATCAGGTTCACCATTAGGATAATCCCTCTGCAAGCCATCAAAATGATAACCGAGATTAGTTAATTGCGAGATAAGTTCTTTTTTTTCAGCACTGGTTGCTTGGCCATCACCATCAAAGGTTTGATAGGTGTCATAAGGTTTTATTACTAATTCTAAAGCACCTTTTTCTTTGACATAGTCTTTTAGTTCTCTGTAAAAATCTGTTAGATGCTTATCTCGTGTGACAACTGGTCCGCAATTAATTTCAAAATAGCGGCCGCCAGTCATGGGCATGCTGTATAAAATAGCAGAAATTTCAATTGTTCCATTTTCTAACCAAGCAATATAATTAAGCGTAAATCCTCTTTTGGAAAGAAGCTTGGCCATTTCTAAGGTCTGCATGAAAGATTTTTGCTCTGCTTTTTGAACATGTAAGGCAAAATCATTTTGAGAGATGTTTTGTAAAGCCATTATTAATGCTTGCTCCTTCGTTTTTTACGTATGGTATAGGCAATATTAGCTAATTTATAGAGCGGGCTGACTGGTAAATTAAATTCACCAATAAATTCTTCAATTTCTGGTTTGAATTTTGATTTGAAGTTGTAAAGTCCGCCAGAGAGGTCATTTTCAATACCTCCCATATTTTGCCAGTGACTGCCTCTTTCAAAGGCATGGTTAGCCGTTGCAAACCAAGTATAGATAGCAGCTTGATAACGGCGAAATTCGTCATCCATACCAGCATAGACATTTTCGGATGTTTTACCGAATTCAAGAGATAATGTTCCTGAAAGAGGAACGGTATCTTTACCTTGGGATAAATGCTCTTGAAGAAAGGCAATCTCGTCACTGAGACGTTCGATTTCTTTTTTTGTATTATCAATTTTGCTCGGTTTAACATTATCACCAAATTTAGCAAGGTTATTTTGAGCTTTTTTCCTTTGACTTTCTAGTTCGGTAAGTCTTTCTTTCAAATTGAGACTAGCCAAAGTAATGAAAGAGTGTTGGGGATAATTGTCTAAGAGTTTGCGGTAGTAATCAATGCCTCTGAGGTGAATGCTTTTGCGATCTTCTGTTTTTTTCATTAAATCGGAGAAGTCTGCCAAAAGTTCATAGCCACCAAAGCGAATGCTAACTCCCTTATTTTTGGCAGTACGGATGGATTGTCGGATTTTTTTGGATAAGTTAGCTTCAGAGAACCCTTCTGCGTAGATATTGGCTTGGAAACGCGGCTGAATAGTTTCTCCCATATCACTTGTTTGTCCCAGCCATTCACAGCCTAAATGCTTTAAAGTGTCAATAATAGTTTGTGCTTGCGGGTTATTGATGGCTTCCTCATCAATTTGATGATGGTTCAGCAAAATAAAAGGATCAAACTTAATAAATAGGGCTCTTTTTCTTTTGGCAAACTTTTTTAAGGAGGTCAATACAAAATTCACCAAATCTTTATCTTGATAGTTCATGACGGGACCTCTTGGAATGTAAAACATTGTCATACCAAGAGGTAAAGGTCTGATTAAAATAGAGGCAGAGGCAACAAGTTTGCTATCTTGATAAAAACCCATTCGCTCATTTCCCCATTCATCTTTAACTTTTGCCCAAGAACTGCTTTGTAGTAGATTGGTTTGACCGCTGTTTTTGATAAAGTTATCATGTTCTTCTTTTGAAATTCCGATTTTATATGTGTACATTAGTTTAATACCCACTTTTTAATTGCATAAGCGACCCCACTGTTGTCGTTTGATTTGGTGATGTACTTAGCCATTTTTTTGAGTTCAGGAATACCATTTTCCATCACAACAGGGCTTCCAACAGCTTCTAGCATAGCACGATCATTTTCCTCATCACCAATAGCCATTGTCTCATCTCTGCTAAGTCCTAACTTTTCTGCTAAATGAACGATAGCAGTGCCTTTGCTGACTTTTTTATTCATGATTTCTAAATAAAAAGGTCTTGATTTGACAACTGTGTAGTGTTCATAAAGGCTGGCTGGCAGTTGAGCAATAGCAGCATCTAACATTTCAGGTTCGTCAATCATCATTATTTTCACAATCTCTTTGCCAACCATTTCTTCAGGAGTACGATAATAGACTGGCATGTTAACCAAACTTGCTTCATGGACAGTGTATTTGCCGATATCACGATTGGCAGTGTAAATACCTTCTTTAGAGATAGCATGCATGTGCACACTTAATTTGCGACTGAGCAATTCAATATCTAAATAATCATCATAAGTTAACGTTTCTTTAATCAAGTCTTCACCAGTTGCGGTATCTTGTACTAAAGCACCGTTAAAAGTAATCACGTAATCTCCTTGATCCTTGAGATTTAATTTTTCTAGTAAATCGGTTACACCAGCAATGGGGCGGCCTGTTGCAATAACGACCTTGACGCCAGCTTTTTTAGCATCTTGGATAGCAGTGTAAACTTCAGGTGTTACTTCACGCTTACTATTAAGTAATGTGCCGTCAATATCGACAGCAACCAATTTAATTGACATACTGGTTCCTAATTTCTAATTACAAATTTCTACAGACTATCTTACTAAAAATTAGCTTATTTGTCATGTTGTGTGGGGATTAATTGATAAAGCAAGCGGAGAAGGAAAGATAGGAAGCAAAATGTTATCAGAAAATTTCCTTCCTATCTTAATTTTATTTCTAAACAATTAGTCCATAAATGATTTTTCTCATATTTATCACTTGCTTGCAATAGTTTTAAAGAAATAAGAGAGAATAGCTTAAACCTCACTCTCTGAGATTGTAAAAATGCTTATTTTTGATATAGTGAGAAAACTTTTCTTTAGCTTCGACAAAAAGATCATCTTTGATAAGCATCTCCTTGGGAAAGTAGAAGCGACGATCGCCATGCGTAGTACCAGATAAGGTATGAACTAGAGGTGATAGTGTAGACAGCTCGGCAATGGAGCCATCTTCTTGCAACATTTCAATTTGAGTGCGGGGATTTTGAACATCTGGCTTGTAGACATCATAAGGAAGGTCAAAATTAAGGTGAAGAGCAGTATAATATGTTGGATCAAAACCAAGGTCTTTAACAATTTCTCTTAGTTTTTCTAAATTTGAGAGATCTTTTTCATCAAAAGTGATTGATTTGAAGACTTTGCGATTGATAAAACGGCTAGCGAGGTCAGATAAGATTTTGTCTGCACTTTGCATCCAAGTTTGAAAATAGGTATTCATGACACCGTCATCCAGACTAAGATAGTCTTCTAGGGTAACCCTATTTTCAAAAAAAGGGATTAAATGAGGTGATGTAACAGTGAAAAATTCTTTTTCTTTGGGATAAAGGTATTTTGCACGTTTGAGTAGATTTTGCAAGAGAACTTCCATAGCACGGCTAGCTGGATGAAAATAAACCTGCATGTACATTTGATAGCGACTGATAATATAATCTTCTACAGCATGCATGCCATCTCTTGAAAAAGCAATACCATTTTCAATTGGACGAATGACGCGTAAGACGCGTGTTAAATCAAATTCACCGTAGCTAGCACCAGTAAAGTAAGAATCTCGCAGGAGATAATCCATGCGATCAACATCAATTTGGCTGGAAATGAGCTGTTCAACCTGTTTGTTAGAATAGGTATGATTGATAACACTAGCGACCTTGTCAGGAAAATCTGGTGAGACACGCCTTAAAATCGTATTGATTTCTGTTTCAGGACTTAAAATAATCTGCTGAGTAATGGTTTCGTGATTAGTGTCAAACAGCCTCTCAAAAGTATGAGAATAGGCCCCATGACCAATATCATGCAAAAGAGCTGCGGTCATGGTTAAGAGAGATTCGTTACTATTCCAAATGTCTGAGTATTTTTTATCAAAAATATTGGTAACACGTCTGGCAAGATAATAAACACCAAGACAGTGTGAAAAACGGCTGTGTTCAGCACCATGAAAGGTAAAACTAGATGAACCTAACTGTTTAATGCGACGCAGTCGCTGGAATTCTTTGCTATTGATAAGATCATAAATGAGCTCATCTTCAACAGGTATATAATTATGAACAGGATCTCGGAATACTTTTTCTTTCATAGCTTTATTATAACAAAATTTCCATGAGATACCGTTTTTTAGAAAGTATGTAAACAGAAAAAAATTTCTTTTTGTATTTACGGATTCCTAAATTTACATTATAATGAACTAATGACAAATCGTTTAATATTAAATACCATTCAGTTACTTTTGATCAGTCTGATTACTTGGATAATGGGAACCATTTTATTACATGCACGACAGCATCAAATTAATTTAAAAGAGAAATTTTTAACAGGGTTTTGGATTGGTTATGTGACAGATCTCTTAGATACTTTGGGAATTGGGACTTTTGCGACGACGACAACACTTTTTAAAGCGACAAAATTAGTTGAAGATGATCGTAAAATACCTGCCACCATGTCAACTGCCCATGTTGTTCCTGTTTTGGTTGAGGCACTTTGTTTTGTGACTATTGTCAAGGTGGACATTACTACTCTGGTTTGTATGGCAGCAGCCTCTTTTACGGGAGCCTTTGTTGGAACACGGATAACCAAAAATTGGAATACTCAACAGGTTCAACGTGTTTTGGGAATTTTGCTCATTATTGCAGCTTTGGTCATGGTTTACCGCATGCTGACCAATCCTGGAGCAGGCATTTCCTCTCAGATTCGTGGTCTAAAAGGCATTTGGCTTTTAGTTGGTATTATTTTTGATTTTATTATTGGCATGTTAATGACTATGGGATTGGGTAATTATGCGCCAGAATTGATTTTCTTTTCTTTGATGGGCATCAATCCTTCCATTGCTTTGCCCGTTATGATGTTGGATGCAGCCATGATTTTAACAGCCAGTTCAATAGCATTTATTAAATCTGACCGTGTTCATTGGCCGGGGACCTTTGGCATCATTATTGGTGGCATCCTTGGCGTTTTAACAGCAGCCTTCTTTCTCAGTAATTTAGACATTAACAATCTCAAGATTTTAGTTGTCTTTATTGCCTTCTTTACGGGTGCAACATTGTTGCGTTCTTCTATTATAAGAAGATAGTGTAAGTTAATGATTGGTATAAGAGCCAGAATCTAAACATAGAATGAATTGAAGGAGAAATATGCAGATTCATTTGAGAAATGAAATTGATCTAGATGGTCAAAGAGAAGTGATAGACCAAACCCATCCGGTTGATGTGACCGAGAAAAATGGCTTTTCTTACTTTATTTTTGTCAATGAAGAAAAAGAAAGAGTTGTGATTAAATGTAATGATCAAGAATTAATTATGACACGCTTTTCAAATCCAAAATCCGTCTTACGTTTTCATAGAGAAGTACAAGCTTTGGTGACTATTCCAACGCCTATGGGTATTCAACATTTCATGACAAAAACCAGTAAATTTATTTTTGATAAAACAAATCACTCTATCAAGCTTGACTATGTTCTTAAACAGCCAGATTCAGAATCACAGAATATTTTCGCAAAATATCAATTAGAATTAACTTGGTTTTAAAGACAGCAAAGAGGTTCTATAGACAATATTTTTTGAGAAAGAGTTCAGCAGCTGGTTATAAAAAACACTTTTATGAGTGGTTTTACCATGACTCTTAGCTATTGTTTTTCTGTCGAATCATTCTATAAGAATGCCATTTATAATCCAATTTCTGGGAAAATCTTAAAAAGCCAAGCATCGCTTTTTGAAAGGGGAACAGGCTTCTTCAAAATGAGGTATTTTATATTGAAAAGGCCTTTATTTATGGTATAATGAAGATTATCAAGGGAGTAGCTAGCGGTTTTGCCGTGATGTTGTCGTCAATCCGAAACTGTTTTCCGGCAACATATTAAATAGCGAGACTTGTTTAATTATTAAACAGGTCTTTTTCTTTTAAAGACCGAAAAGGAGAATTTATTTTGTTCAAAAAACAAAAAAGGGACAGTTTTTACGTCCAAGATGAAAAAACTGTCCTATCTGGCCTAGAATCTTCTAAGAAGGGATTGACCAGTACTCAAGCTAAACAGCGCTTAGCTGATTATGGCTACAATGAATTGGAAGAAGATGAAAAACGTACTATTCTTGCCAAATTCATTGATCAATTTAAGGATTTGATGATTATCATTTTGCTTGTTGCCGCAGCGCTTTCGGTTATCACTGAAGGAATGGGGGGGCTAACGGATGCCATCATTATTCTAGTTGTTGTTGTTTTAAATGCAGCCTTCGGTGTCTATCAGGAAGGACAGGCAGAAGCAGCCATTGAGGCCTTAAAATCTATGTCTAGTCCACATGCACGTGTTCGGCGTGATGGCCATGTTACTGAAATTGATTCCAAAGAATTAGTACCAGGTGATGTCGTTCTTCTTGAAGCTGGTGATGTGGTTCCGGCAGATATGCGTCTTTTGGAAGCAGCTTCGTTGAAAATTGAAGAGGCAGCCTTAACAGGTGAGTCTGTGCCGGTTGAAAAAAGTGTAACTGTTGCAATTGCATCAGATGCTGGTATTGGTGATCGTTTGAATATGGCCTATCAAAATTCAAATGTTACTTATGGTCGTGGTATGGGGGTTGTGACCAATACTGGTATGTACACAGAAGTCGGCCATATTGCTGGCATGTTAGCTAATGCAGATGAAACAGATACGCCATTAAAACAGAGTTTAGATAATCTATCCAAGGTATTGACATATGTTATCATTATTATTGCGATTATTACTTGCCTAGTTGGTATCTTTGTTCGTCATGAAGAGCCTCTTGAAGGTTTGATGGTTGCTGTTGCTTTAGCTGTTGCTGCCATTCCTGAAGGGCTTCCAGCCATTGTAACAGTTGTCCTTTCACTTGGTACGAAAACACTTGCCAAACGTCAGTCCATTGTTCGTAAATTACCAGCTGTAGAAACGCTTGGTTCTACTGAAATCATTGCTTCAGATAAAACCGGTACGCTGACCATGAATCAAATGACTGTTGAGAAAGTCTATTATAATGGTAGATTAGTTGATGCTAATGATGACATTGACGTTAATAATATGGCTCTTCGCGTTATGAACTTTGCTAATGACAGTAAGGTTGATGCCAATGGTAAATTAATTGGTGATCCTACTGAAACAGCTCTTGTTCAATATGGTTTTGATCATAATTTCGATATTCGCGAAGTACTTAAAGCTGAACCACGTGTCGCTGAATTGCCATTTGATTCTGACCGAAAGCTCATGTCAACTATCCATAAACTTGATGGTGAGAAATATCTGATTGCTGTCAAGGGAGCACCGGATCAATTGCTCAAACGTATAACGCAAATTGAGATAGATGGTAGTATTCGTCCAATCACTGAGGACGATAAAAAAGCCATTCTTGATATGAACAAGTCGCTTGCCAAACAGGCGCTTCGTGTTCTCATGATAGCTTACAAATACGAGTCTGAAATTCCAAAATTAGAAACGGCAGTCGTTGAAAATGATTTGATTTTTGCTGGTCTTGTGGGGATGATTGACCCAGAGCGTCCAGAAGCGGCCGAAGCTGTTCATGTGGCTAAAGAAGCCGGCATTCGTCCAATCATGATTACAGGTGATCATCAAGATACTGCTGAAGCCATTGCCAAACGTTTGGGAATTATTGATGATGATGGGATTGATCATGTCTTCACTGGTGCTGAACTCAATGAACTTTCTGATGAAGAATTCCAAAAAGTTTTCAAACAGTATTCGGTTTATGCGCGCGTGTCACCGGAGCATAAGGTTCGGATTGTCAAGGCTTGGCAAAATGATGGCAAGATTGTCGCTATGACAGGTGATGGGGTTAATGATGCGCCATCTCTTAAAACGGCTGATATTGGTATTGGTATGGGAGTCACAGGTACTGAAGTATCTAAGGGTGCTTCTGATATGGTGCTTGCCGATGATAACTTTGCAACCATTATTGTTGCGGTTGAAGAAGGACGTAAGGTCTTCTCCAATATCCAAAAATCAATTCAGTACCTGTTATCTGCCAACATGGCTGAAGTTTTCACCATCTTCTTTGCAACTCTCTTTGGTTGGGATGTGCTTCAACCCGTTCATCTGCTCTGGATTAATTTGGTGACAGATACTCTGCCAGCCATTGCTCTTGGTGTTGAACCGGCTGAGCCTGGTGTGATGACCCATAAACCTCGTGGACGCAAGTCAAGCTTCTTCTCAGGTGGTGTTATGGGAGCCATTATCTATCAAGGTATTCTACAAACTCTTCTTGTACTTGGCGTTTACGGCTGGGCAGTTTTCTTTCCTGAACATGCGACACGTACAGAAATTCATGCAGATGCTCTTACCATGGCCTTTGCAACACTTGGTTTGATTCAATTGGTACATGCTTATAATGTCAAATCGGTTTATCAGTCCATTTTTAAGGTTGGTTTCTTTAAAAACAAAACATTTAACTGGGCTTTGCCGACTGCTTTGATTATTATGCTTGCTACCATTGTCATTCCAGGATTTAATAGATTCTTCCATGTGTCTCACTTGTCAGTAACCCAATGGTGTGTTGTTGTGGGAGGCAGTTTGGCCATGTTTGTTATTGTTGAAATTGTAAAAGCCATTCAACGGGTACTTGGTCAAGATCAAAAAGCGATTTAATATAAAAAATGACTGGTATTGAAACTCCAGTCATTTTTTATAATTTTGATTTATGCTAAGCTTTTCATCTTATGGTAAAATATAATAAATTTTATGCTTAGAAAAGAGAGATATGACTCAGATTTTTGCTCATAGAGGAAGTAAAGTTGATTGTCCGGAAAATACACTTGCTGCTTTTAAAAAGGCGATTCAGGTGGGGTGTGATGGCATTGAGATAGATGTTCACCGAACAAAAGACAATCACCTTGTTGTTATTCATGATGAAGCAGTTGATCGAACCAGCAATGGCTCTGGATTGGTCAGACAACTGACATTAAAGCAAATAAGAATGCTTGATGCTGGTTCTTGGTTTCATCCAGCTTATTTTTGTGAGAAAATTCCAACCTTAGAAGAAGTTTTAAATTTTTTGGAAGAGTATGGTTTTCAGGGAACTCTCAATCTTGAAATCAAAACCAATAGATATCCTTATCCTAAAATTGAAAAGCAAATTGCACAAACTATGCAGGCTAAAAAACGTTCTTTTTCGCATATTTATTCTAGTTTTAATCTTTTTAGTTTATATGTAATGAGAAAACATGATCCTAAGGCTGAGTTAGCTTATTTAATGAAATTTCATCCTTTTCATTTTTGGTTGGCACAACAGTTAAAATTTATTAAGACTGTCCATTCACACAGTTCTTTTTATGAAAATCAAGTGACTAAAAGAAAAAATAAAAAACCATTTCGGCTTTGGACGGTTAATAATGATGATGACATGAAAAAATTCTTTTTGTCTGGGATAGAAGGAATTATAACAGATAAACCAGAAGAAGCTGTTAAACTCAGAAAATCATTACAAACTAAAAAAGAATGAAAGCGGGGCTCAATCGGTATTTCGTAGAAATTGATTTTCCTCACTCTCCTGTTTTAAGAATCGGGTAAAAACATCTACTGGATAAGATTATTCCACTTCCGCATGGTTGATTTATGACTAATTTCAACAGTTTTTCAAACTGTTGAAACTATTATTTGCAGGACAAGAGATACTTTAAAAGCTCAATGGACTGTTAAGGATTTGAACCTAAAAAACAAAATGTGAAGCTTCCAATCACTCACTGCTTCAAACTGTTACGGCTATTTATATAGCGCTCCTAGGACTTCTACCCCAGTCTCGTTTTTTAACAGTCAAAAATCGTCATGGAATGGGAAAATTCTTTGGCTAAATATTTTCTTTTATAAGCTTGATAATCCTCTAAATACCTAACGGCATTATAACGTTTACTGAGATTCCAGCTACCTGAAGGATTGTATTGGGGATGCTGATTAACAAAATTAATGGTCAAATCCCATTCACGGATATAGCCTAGAGGCCTTGAGTGGTAAACAACACCGTCTAGTTTGATATCACCAAAACTTCTATGAGCATGGCCAAAGGTAACATCTTTAATTTGGTGCTGAACAAAAAGCTGATGAAATTTTTGGCTTCCTAAGAAAGCATTAAAAGGTGCAAATCGTGGATGAGTCAACAGGAATTCTTGATGGGGAACAAAATGCATGGCTACAATAAGTCTTTGGCTTGGTAAAGAATGTAGAATTTGATTCAGTTTTATAAGTGACTCCTGAGTAATTGTCAGATCATCTTTGAGGCGTTGCAGGCGTCGATCAAACCAAAAGGTCTTTTTGAGGCTGTTAATCTTTGTTTGTTCTTGATGGGAAAAGGAATAATCGTACCAAGCATGAAAAGCTAATAGAAAAGCCGATCCAATTTGGTGAACTTGAAAATCAGAAGCTTGAATGGCATCTTCATCTAAATCTAACATGTCATGGTTTCCTAAATTATAGGTTACCTTGACGTCTTTTTCAAGTTCTTCAATAAAAGGAAGTGTAACATCGTAAAAATGATTAGAAATATCTCCTGCCAGATGAAGATGGTCAATCTTTTGTTGGTGCAGAACCTGTTTGAGCGTTTCAATTTCTAAAGTCCCAAAGTGATTAAGATCAATATGCAAATCACTCATAATTGCAAGTTTAGTCATAGCTTCATTGTAGCAGAAGTAAGTGAAAATTGCTTTAAAGAAGTTTTTGGCTATTGTCATAAGAGACGATAGCAATATGGGGGTCTGGTCTCGCTTTGATGATACGTTTTATCATTTTACTTAAAATATAAGTGTAAAGAGCGAGATCATCAGGTTTGAGTGAATTAATAAAAAATAGATTTTTTCGTTGACCTTCACATCATGTTAAGCTGTATAATGACAGTACGAGGAGGAAAAGAAATGAGGATTGGAGAGGTTTCTAAATTGACGAATGTCAGTATGAGATCGTTGCGCTATTATGAGGAAAAAGGATTAATCCATCCAGAAAGATTAGAGAACGGTTACCGTGATTATGATAAATTAACGCTAGAGCGAATTAAGACATTAAAATTATATTTTGATTTAGGTTTAACAACAGCAGAAATGCAGCAGGTTATGGGTTGTGATCCCTTTGTTTTTCCGTATAAGAACCTTATGTGTAAAGATGTTATTATGATTTATGAGGATAAGCTTAAAGAAGTTAGCCATCAAATTCAGATTTTACAACAGATTGAATCCCGCTTAAAAGAGCGATTGATGAAAATTTATCATTTAAAGGAGGATAGCATAAATGAAAGGTATTGAAATAGTGAATTATGGCGGACCGGAGGTTGCTAAGGTTCGAACATTTAGCAGTCCCGTTAGACGATCAGGAGAAGTGATGATTCAAGTAGTTGCCTCTTCAATTAGTCCAGTAGACATAAAGTATATGACGCCGGAAACGATTCAGAAAATTCCTTCTTTCCCAGCAATTTTAGGTTGGGATATTGCTGGGATTATAATAGAAGCTGATAAGAATTCAAATTTTTCCGCTGGTGAGCGTGTGGTGGCTTTTCATCCACAAGGGAGCTGGCAGCAACTAGTTACTGCCTCTGAGAATCAGGTTGTAAAATTGCCTGATAATATTGATTTTATCAGTGGAGGCAGTATTCCTTTAGCCGCTTCAACGGCTTTGCAAGCTTTAAGAAGATTACGACTAGAGCCCGGCGAACGTTTACTTGTTACCGGAGCAGCTGGCAGTGTCGGCTATTACGCACTTCAATTTGCTCTGAAAATGAGAGTTAAAGCATCTGGCTTAGTAAGAAATAAAAATCAAAAAATGAGCATAAATTTATTAGACACAGAAATTTATACAAATGATGATCCTATTCCTGAATTTGATGCTGTCTTTGATACGGCAGGTGTACTAAATCGTATTGATGTCATCCACAAGGGTGGAAGACTCGTGACTGTCAGCGATGAACAGATTGATCCACAAGTACTAAAACATACCTCTTTTGCTGAACATAATTACGTTAGAGTAAACAAGGAAGACTTGGAAGAAATTGTCCATCTTGTTTCGGAAGCAAAGATAGAAACCAGAGTTGCAAAGATATATTCTTTTAATAATGTTCAGGAAGCTCTAGCACAGGCTATAAAGTCTGGGAATAATGGAAAAGTCATGCTCATTTTCTAGAAGAAGCCCTTATAGGCTTCTTTTTTGGTATTTTTTTTAAATAAAAATATCATAATAATACTCATCTGAAATCAAAATAGCCACAGTCCATTTTCGGAAAAAATCATCTTTAACTTATCCCAATACAAAAATTTTTGAAATTGTTAAGTATATTGGTGTAACAGTAGTAAGTTTTATAATGTATCATGAGTACTTGTTATTTTGAAATTATATGGTATAATAAGTTATACAAATCATACAAAACATACTATAAGGAGGCCGATCATCGTGAAAACACCAAAAGGTAAATATGCTTGGACAGCTACAGTTGGGGAAAAAGGTCAGATAGTAATACCGAAACAGGCACGGGAAGTATTTAATATCAAGCCTGGTGATACAATTTTGCTTCTTGGCGATGAAAAACGAGGTATTGCTATACCGCCAAAGGGAGCATTCACACACTTGATGGAAGTAGCTTTTGAAGAGAAAGAAGACGAATGACATGAGATATATTCTAGAAGTAAATGGTCTTACGAAAATTTATCCAGCTTTTGAACTAAAAACTACTAGCTTTCATATTGAGGCTGGCGAAGTTATGGGATTCATAGGTAGAAACGGTGCAGGTAAAACAACAGCGCTAAAATCTATTCTAAATCTTGTACATCCTGAAGCGGGCAGTGTTCGTATTCTTGGAATGAACTATCTGGATAATGAGGATAAAATTAAACAGCAGATTGGTTATGCAGTAGGTGGAGTCAGCTATTATAAAAGGAAAAAGATAAAAGAAATTGTGGCAATTACTCGTGTTTTCTATAATAGTTGGGATGACGAGGAGTATCAACATTATCTCACTGCATTTAATCTTGACGAAAATAAAAAGATTATGGAGCTTTCTGAGGGTATGAAGGTGAAGTTTTATCTTACCTTGGCTCTTTCACATCATGCAAAACTTTTAATTTTAGATGAGCCAACAAGTGGACTTGACCCAGTATCTAGAGATGAGATGAATGAAATTTTCCGAAAACTGGCTAAAAAAGGTGTAGCTATTTTATTTTCCACCCATATCACCAGTGATTTAGATAAATGTGCGGATACGATTACCTACATCAAAAATGGAGAATTACTTTTATCGACAAAGAAAGAAGATTTTATCCATTATTACGCAAAAGAAATAGGTGGTACACCGACACTTGAAGATATTATGGTGCATATCGAAAGAGAAGAGGTGAATCTGTGATGAAAAAACTTTTTTATAAGGAATTGAAACTAACAGCAAACCCGTTGAGTTATTGGTTTATTGCTTTTTCAGCCATGACAATGATTCCAAGCTATCCTATACTTATTGGTTCCGTTTTTATCTGTCTTGGAATTTTTTATACTTACCAGCAGTTGAGAGAATATGATGATATAACATACACGGTTATGTTGCCGGTTAAGAAACAAGACGTAGTTACAGCCAAATATCTATTTGTTTTGTTTATTGAATTGATGGCTTTTATCTCATGTACATTGCTAACGATTATTAGAATGAAATTTTTAGGGAATGCCGCTCCTTACGATATAAATCCCTTGATGAATGCAAATGCGGCTTATCTTGGATATGTAATAATTGTATTTGCAGCATTTAACGGCATTTTTCTTGTAGGCTTTTTTAAAACAGCTTACAAGATTGGAAAACCTCTTATCATATTCTTCGTAGTCAGTTTTATTATAGTAATCTTGGGGGAAATATTACATCATATTCCTGCTTTAGAGAGCCTGAATGAGCTTTCAAACGTAAGCATACCACAGGTTGCTATATTCGTAATTGGTGTCGTCTTGTTTATGTTATGTACATGGTTATCATATCAAAAATCTATAAAAAATTTTGAAGAAATTGATTTGTAAAGTAGAGTAGATTAGTTAATCGTCTTTTATTGATGAAAGCGGGGCAAAAAATGTTGGTGAAAAAGGCCAAATCGTTATCCCTGCACGAGCTAGGAAAATTTTTAACATCCAAAAAGGAGATAATCTGATGGTCTTAGGTGATGTTAATCAAGGCTTGACCTTAATGCATAGCGATTTCTTTGTTCAAGCTTTTGAAGAAATGGGATTAATGAAATGAAAAAATTAACTGGTTTTGGGATTGGCTTTGCAGTGTTCATATTCTTCCTGAATCTGATAGGTTGTTATGATTTTGTCATGGTGATGACGCGCAATCAGACTTATTTTGCTGAACACTATACTCCAGCTGTTAAAGTTTATTTTACCAACTATCCGATTTTCTTTGTGATCGTGTGGTTCGGGTCATTGTTAGGTGGCGTCTTGTGTCCAATTTTCTATCTTTTTAGAAGAAAATCAGCGCTGATTTTGGCTGGTCTTGCCTTTTGGGGAGATGCTATGCTGGTTCTATTGACTAGCCTTTTTAGGAATCGCATTCAAGTTTTTGGCTGGCAGTTCACTTTTGACCTAGCTATTCTGGGATTACTTGGCCTTTATTGTCTGTATTTGCTTAAAGGAGAGTCAAAATCGGAAAAGAGAAACTGAATTGTGCTGTCCCTCTAAATTGAATACAGGAAGTCAGATCGAGGGAAGCAGTTCAAGATTAGATTGACTTCAGACTCTCTTTAGGGCAATTTGAATATTGGTATTTTTGGATAAAAGCATATTATTTTCTTGACAAGGCTGGTCTAAAGTGATAAGTTTTATTTGTAATGAACTAAAGGAACTAAATGATGGAAGAGAAAAAACTAAAAGATATTGAAAATATTACCAATGTCTTCATGCAGCTAGATTATGCGCGTACGCCTTCAAGCATTTTAGCCTATCTCATGTTGGAAGAAGAAGATAGTGTGACTTTTAATAAGATTATTGATCAGCTTGGTCTGTCAAAAGCCAGCACTAGCACGGGCTTGCGTTTTCTGGAGAATAAGGGAATGATCAGCTACCAAGGCCGCTTGCATTCGAGAGAACGTTTTATTCATTTAAATCCTATGGGAATGGTTGCTTGGCTGACTTCTAGGATAATAGTGCTTGAAGAGATGAAGAATCTCTTTAATAAAGTAGCTGATTACCATGGCTCTACTTATGGAGAGCAATTTAGAACACTTGCCCATCTCTATGATAAGTTAGATGCTGTTGTTAACCAAGTTTTAGAAGATTTTGATAAAGGAAAGAGTTAAGATTTTCTTTTACTATTTTAGTTCAATTAGTTCGAAACAAAAGCAAACAAAGGAGATCTTAAATAATGAAAGAAAACAATATTATTTTGAAACGGCAAGATTATAAAATTAAGTTTAATAATAAAGATATGGATTTCTGTTTTAATTGGATGCTTGGAATTGGTCAAATTATCGGGATGAGTGCTGGTGAATTATTTTATATTGCCAGCGGTATTCGGGATGGTAATCCTACCGATTGGTGCAAACGCTTCAATGAGCATGCTGATTATCTGGAAGATGAGGTGGAGCGAGTAAAAAAGGTTGGTTACCGAGACTTAATTTCTCATTTGTATTTTTCAGCCTGTTTTTCCATTCGTGCGGCTCTTCAGTTTACAGATCCCAAAGATTCCGAATTTATGGAAAATTTCCGAAGAATGGAAAAACTGTTTATGCTAGCTGTAGACAACAGCAAGATTCCGCTTAAGAGCATTGAGGTGCCTTTTGAAGGGGAACTTTTACCGGGTTATGCTATTATTTCCGAAGATAAAGCGCAAGATACTTTGATTGTAGTCGGAGGCGGAGATACCAGTCGTGAAGATCTCTTTTATATGTTGGGTTATTCTGGCTGGGAACATGACTACAATGTCTTAATGGTTGATCTACCCGGTCAAGGAAAAAATCCAAATCAAGGCCTTCATTTTGAAGTAGACGCTAGGGCGGCCATCTCAGCTATCTTGGATTGGTATCAAGCGCCGACAGAAAAAATCGCTATTGCAGGTTTTAGCGGCGGTGGTTATTTTACAGCTCAGGCAGTAGAAAAAGATAAACGCATTAAAGCCTGGATTGCTTCCACTCCAATTTATGATGTCGCCGAGGTCTTTCGGATTTCATTTTCAACTGCACTAAAAGCTCCCAAAACGATTCTTAAGTGGGGCAGCAAGCTGGTAACAAGTGTCAATAAGGTTGCCGAAGTCAACTTAAACAAATACGCTTGGCAATTTGGACAAGTCGATTTTATAACTTCTGTAAATGAAGTTTTAGAACAAGCTCAAATAGTAGACTATAACAAAATAGACGTTCCTAGCCTTTTCTTAGTAGGAGCTGGGGAAGATTCTGAATTGATGAGACAGAGTCAAGTTCTTTACGACAATTTTAAACAGAGAGGTATTGATGTAACCTTAAGAAAATTTTCAAGCGAAAGTGGTGCGGATGCGCATTGTCAAGTAAATAATTTCCGTCTCATGCATTACCAAGTCTTTGAATGGTTGAACCACATTTTTAAGAAAAAAGACTAATCTAGTCTCGTCAGGGACAAATGAGTCATATCAGTCGGTATAGCTCAAATACTCTTTGAATAGTGGTCTATTTCCCAGTTGTGCCTGCAAATTAAAACCAGTGATGCTGAAGAAATAGTATGAGAAGTCCAAGTCCCAACAGGCTTCTTTTTTGCTGAACACTGTACTTCAGCTGTTAAAGTTTATTTTACCAACTATCCGATTTTCTTTGTGATCGTGTGGTTCGGTCATTGTCAGGTGGCGTCTTGAGTCCAATTTTCTATCTTTTTAGAAGAAAATCAGCGCTGATTTTGGCTGGTCTTGCCTTTTGGGGAGATGCTATGCTGGTTCTATTGACTAGCCTTTTTAGGAATCGCATTCAAGTTTTTGGCTGGCAGTTCACTTTTGACCTAGCTATTCTGGGATTACTTGGCCTTTATTGTCTGTATTTGCTTAAAAGAAGGAAGGAGATTTAGGTATCAGTCAAAACGAGGTTAGGACAAGAAGTGCCAACCTCGTTAGATAAAACAATGATAACAGTTTGATGCAGTAATTTGGGGATGAGATAATAAAATCAATTTTTAGGAAATCACGATTTTGATCTCATTCTCGTTTTTAATTAATTACTTGTATTTTTGGTATTATTTACAAAGGCTGTTGTTGTTTTAAAATAATTATCGAAGCCACTACGGTCAATGTAACTGCTGCTGGGTTTGTTACTTGAGCTGGTTGTTACCTTTTGACTGTAAGTTCCTGTGACTGTTAGGCTATATTTGCTTTTACCTTTAACAAGTTTTTGTCCGCTTGAAGAGATGACGCTGACGGTTTTTCCGTCTTTATCAACAATTTTAGCACCTTTTTCAGCATTGAGATTGGTTACTGTCGAATGACCAGTTAGCACCCATTTGGAATTTTTAGAAATATTCATGGTAATAGGAGACGTGCTTGGGGATATATTGGTACTGTTGGTTGATACAGCAGTTTTGCCAGTGTAGTTGGTTTTATCAAGCAGGTACATATTTAAGGTCGAAATACTATCCACATCAACATCCCCTTTAAGTGTCTGCTTATGGCCAGTAAAGTTAACTGTTGCCCCATTACTACCGGGGGTTCCCCAATTATTGGCACTATTGCCTGCTACAGTCAAAAGTTTAGCCTTATTTGCATCAAAATTCAAGGTGGATTGATTAAGGATAATGTTTGCAGAGGTATTCGTCAGGTAGAACATAGAACCTGAAGCAATGGAAGAAGTTAATTTAGACTTGCTAAGCTCGAAGTGGGCACTTTGCCCCGTTGTTGCTTCGGCATCACCGGATTGTGACTGATAGATGATAACGCCATTGGCAATCGGGTCACTGGCAGTTTTGTTTGTCATGGTACTAGTTAAATTAGAATTATGAATAAGAATGGTATTAAGACCTTCCATACCAGCAATTTGGCTGTTACTAGATGTTCCTGTAACGTGATTAACTTGAATATTGCCTGTTGAATAAAGAAGAGGTGAGCCAGAGCCACTAGTATTTAAACTGGAATTAGTGGTGGAAATATTGCCGCCACCACGGTCAGTTGCAATAGCAGCGCTGTGAGCACCTTTTGTAGAAATGGCCATCTTATTAGCAATAATATTGCCATTGTAAGTGGCATCAAGTCCCCGTGAATTATCAGCTGTAGTCGCAATGCTTGTTTTATTAGCGTAGATGGTTGCCTTATCAATTGCAAAAATCCCATTACTGCCAGAGCTACTAGCTTTTAGTTTGGAATTCGAAACATAAGCTTTTGACCTTTCATTGACTGCTAGTAAAATAGAATTAATACCGTAAAAATTATCATTGTCACCATTATTATCATCACCGGATTTTATTAAATTCGCTTTATGCAGTGTTAAACTACCACCGTTTTGAACAAGAGCTGTATTTTGAGCGGAAGTAGTTGATTTGGTTTTGGAACTGGAAGTGACCTTGCTACCATTAGCAACTAGAACACCACTGTTGATTCCGCTGTAGTCATAAGTTGTGGTGTTAGCACCACCTTCAGCAGGAGCTTGTCCATCTGGCCTAGCAGGTGCTCCAGTACTGTCCTCAGCTAGAATACTTATACTAGGCAAGGTTGAGGTAGTTAAAATCATTCCTGTAGCCAGCAAAGCCAAACTTTTACGACAAATTTGTGAATAGCGCATAATATTTCCTCTTCTATCATTATTTTTTCAGATTGTAACCAGAAGAACTTAATTTTAACTTAAGAAAAAATTTGGCCTTGGACTAAAATCAGATTTTACAATCATTTTGTAAGAAAGTTATGTGAAAATTCTGATCTTAAAAAAGATATTCATTGGGTGCCATTCAATGTATCAGTAATGCCCTATTATTTTAAAGTGACTATGCTCTACTGACAAGGAAATGAAAACAGTGATTTTATTTAATAATCTCGTTTTTTCTGTTGTCTCATCTCTTTTTTGTTATAATAAGGTTTTGAAAGGAGAAAGTCTATGTGGCGCATTTTAGGAAACTCTTCATTTTCCCGAACGGGTCTGCGCAAACGTTATCAAGAAGCAAAGCAACTGCTTTTATGGGAAAGTGTAGGATGGACTAGGGAAGATGTAAAGCAACTAGCTAAAAAGGATTTGCAGCCTTCGGACTTTCGCATTGGCTCACAGGCTTTTAATTTCTTATGGCAAGCTGCTTATGGTAATAAAGAGCCGCAAAAACTGCTGTCTATTGTTCTAGATATGTCTGCTATGCCGGAAGAATTATCTGGTGATTTACAAGAAAATCAAGAGTTAGTTCATCGTTTTTCTGACGATTTAGCACCAGACAATACTTTTTGGCATGAGTTTTCACTTCTGGTTCAAGAGATTTTTCCAAAAGACACACTCAGTGCTAAGACTAATTTTGCCAAACGTATCCATCAATTTCGCTATGTCATTTCCAGTCAGCAGGCGCAGTGGATCCGTGACCATTTGAGAAATGAAAAAATGACTGATGCTCAGGCTTTGGCGCGATTTTTAAGAAAGAAAAAGAGAAAAGTCTGGTATCATTCAACCTATGATTACACACTTTATGATTCTGCCCGTCTGCATAATAAGGTTGCTTTTAAGGATGGGCAGACGATTTATCCAGATGATTCTTATCGCCTTAATTTTAAGGTGTTATTAAATTTTCATACGGAATTTATTCTTGATAATGAAGGACATTTCTTGAATGAAATTGATGCTGAACATATCACGCAAAATGGGATTATTAATGGTGCCAGTTTTAATTATGCTAACAGTGGCAATCAACGTCATTGGGAATTAGATGTTAATCCGACCAAATCACATGATCCTCTCTTTAGAGACGCGGTTATTGCCACTAAGGATTTGCGTTTTACGGCACCTAAATATATCCTGAAAAAAATCGAAGCAGCATCAGAAGAGGATTGGCAAAAAAGTTATTTTAATAAAAAAGGACTCTATGCTAGTGGATGCAAGAGCAATTTTAAAGCAGTTAAGCATTTGATCCGACAATTCAAAAAAGAACTTTTTAAACTGAAGTGGACAAAAAATTGAAAGTAAGCTATTTTAGTCAATAATCCCCCAAAAATTAATAATTTTGATAAAATAGGAAGTAAGATGGTTACTAAAAGAAATTTCATGACAGAAAAAATACGCTTGATTGCAACAGATATGGATGGTACTTTTTTAGATGCTTCCGGTCAGTTTGATCATCAGCGCTTAGATAATTTGTTGAAAAAATTTGAGGCAAAAAATCTTATTTTCACTATTGCCAGTGGCCGTTCGCTATTGACTTTAGAAAAATTGTTCAAGGATTTTACAGATCGTATTGCAATTATAGCTGAAAATGGAAGTTTGATTCAATATAAAAATCAAGTGCTGTTTGAACAGTTAATGACTCCCTCTCAGTATCTGGATTTAACGGCTAAAATTTTGGAAAATCCATATAACCAAGGTGTTGAATTACTCTTATCCGGTAAAAAGGCCGCTTATATTTTGGCGGAGAGTCCTCAGAGTTATATTGATTTCATGAAAGGGTATTACGAAAATATTCAGTTAGTTGAGAATTTTGAACAGTTGGATGATGCTATTTTTAAAATCACAACTCAATTTCCAGCGGAATATGTTCATAAAGGAGCTGCTTGGTTAAATGAAAGACTCCCGCATATTCAAGCTGTAACAACAGGATTCGAGTCTATTGATATTATTTTACGGGGAGCCAATAAGGGATTTGGTCTTAGCCATCTCTGCCAAGTTTTAAAGTTAAAATCTGAACATGTTTTAGCTTTTGGTGATAATTTAAACGACTTTGAAATGATGGATTTTGCAGACGTTGCTATTGCACCTGAAAATGCGCGTGTGGAAATTAAAGAGCTTGCAGATGAAGTCATCCCTCATCATCAGGAACAATCAGTAATAACTTATATGGAAGGTATGATAAAGGAATGACTGAGATTAAATTACTAGCTTTGGATCTAGACGGCACCCTCTTTAATACAAAAAAAGAGGTTAGTTTAGAAAATAAAGAAGCTCTTAAGGCAGTTCGCGAAAAAGGTATTAAAGTAGTTATTACAACAGGCCGCCCTCTTAAAGCTATCGAACATTTACTTGAGGAGCTTGATTTGCTATCAAAAGATAATTACCTGATTACTTTTAATGGCGGACTTGTTCAAAAGACGACAGGTGAAATTTTAGAAAAGAGTGCTCTAAGCAGAAAACAGGTTGAAACGATTCAGACAGAAATGGAACATCTAGCCTTGCCAGTGGATGTTCTCAGTGATGGTATCGTCTATAGTATTAGTAATCAAAATAACCATTCGCTTTATCCTATTGCCAATCCTATGCTGACATTTCGTGAAATTGATGGATTGCCGCAACTGCCTTTGGATATTATTTATAATAAGGTCGTTATTGTTTGTGATGCTGATTTTTTAGATCAGCAGATTGAAAAAATCCCTGCTTATTTTTATGAGAAATTTGAAGTCTTCAAATCACGTGATATTATTTTAGAAATCATGCCTAAAGGGGTTCATAAGGCTGTGGGGCTTAATCTTCTCACCAAACATTTAGCTATTGATCAAAGCGAAGTTATGGCTATGGGAGATGAAGAAAATGACTTAAGTATGTTAGAGTGGGCCGGTTTGGGTGTTGCAATGGCAAATGGTGCACCTATTGCCAAGGAAACAGCTGATGCGGTAACAAAAAAGACTAATGATGAGTCTGGTGTTGCCGAAGCTATTAAAAAATATATATTAAACGAGGATTGAAATGGGTTTATTTAATCGCTTATTTGGTAAGAAAAGACAAGAAGAAAAGCCAACAACGGATTCTATTGAAGAAACCGCTGAACAAGAAGTCGCACAAG
Organism: Streptococcus mutans; assembly: GCF_006739205.1. NCBI lineage: Bacteria > Bacillati > Bacillota > Bacilli > Lactobacillales > Streptococcaceae > Streptococcus > Streptococcus mutans. The sequence continues at coordinate 1,350,646 of NZ_AP019720.1, read as the reverse complement.
AAAAGCCAGCACTGTCGGCAGAAACTGCTGAAACAGCAGAGAGTCAGCAGTCTGTTTATGAAAAAGATGTGACAGAAAGTCAAGCTGAACAAGTATCAGATGCACGAATAATTGAAGACGGACAGAATTCGAAAGAACCAGCAGCTAGTGGGCATTCCGTCCAAGAACATAAGCAACAGTCTGTCCAACACCAACAAGAAGTGTTTCATTCTGAAAGTTCTGTAGCCGCTGTACAAAATAATACTGAGACTATGCCTTCGCAGCAAAAAGAAGACGAAAAGCCAAATCAATCGCCGGATTTCATGGCAGAATACTATGCACGTAAGGCTGAATTAGCTCAAAAAGTGGAAAGCCAAAAACCAGCAGAGACTGCTGAGCAAGAAAGCCAAACGACACTCTCGGACCAAAGGGAGACTGATACAGCTGTCAATCAGTCTGAAGAAGAAGCTTCCAGTCAAATAGCAGAATCTGTTGAAAGCGAGGAAGAAAAGTACAATCGCAGTCTGAAAAAAACCCGTACTGGCTTTGGTGCGAGACTTAATGCTTTCTTGGCTAATTTTCGTAATGTTGATGAAGAATTCTTTGAAGACTTGGAAGAGATGCTCATTCTTTCTGATGTCGGTGTTCAGGTTGCGTCAACCTTGACAGAAGATTTACGCTATGAAGCTAAATTAGAAAAGGCCAAGAAACCTGAAGCTCTTCGCCGTGTCATTATTGAAAAACTAGTTGATATTTATGACAAAGACGGTCAGTTTAATGAAAAAATTAATTTTCAGAACGATCTTACTGTTATGCTCTTTGTAGGAGTTAATGGTGTTGGTAAAACGACTTCCATTGGGAAATTGGCCTATAAATATAAACATCAAGGCAAGAAAGTTATGCTGGTTGCAGCTGATACTTTTCGTGCGGGAGCCGTTGCTCAGTTAGCTGAATGGGGCCGCCGTGTTGATGTTCCAGTTGTTACAGGTCCAAAAGATGCTGATCCAGCTAGTGTTGTCTATGATGGTGTTGAAAGGGCAGTTGCAGCAGATGTTGATATTCTTATGATTGATACAGCAGGTCGCCTGCAAAATAAGGATAATCTCATGGCGGAATTGGAAAAGATTGGCCGTGTTGTGAAACGTGTTATTCCAGATGCTCCTCATGAAACGTTGCTTACTCTTGATGCTTCAACGGGACAAAATGCCCTTGTTCAGGCTAAGGAATTTTCAAAAATCACACCTTTGACCGGTCTGATTTTAACAAAAATTGATGGAACTGCCAAAGGCGGTGTGGTGCTTGCTATTCGGCAAGAACTTGCGATTCCTGTTAAATTTATTGGTTTTGGTGAAAAAATTGATGATATTGGTGAATTTCATTCTGAAGACTTCATGAGAGGACTTTTAGAAGGATTGCTATGATCACAATATAAAAAAAACGCTCTGATATCAGCTTGTATGTCACAAGTATGATATATCAAGGCGTTTTTTTAATGGTTAATACTTTTTCAAGGAAGCAAAGAGCATTTTGAAACAAAAGAAAATAAGGATAACCAAGATAAATAAAGTTGAAAAGATAAATTTCACACTACTGGTCATATTTGGGGCTAATTGGAGGGCAACTGATGATAGAGCTGTTCCTAAGGCACCGGCAAATTGCTGCATCATTTGGAAAATAGCAGTAGCATCCGCTGTTTTATTTTTGGGTAATTGTGAAATAGCAACTGCCATAGTGTTGTTAAAAGCCATATTACGTCCGAAAGTGAAAATGATGTAGACAAGGATCATTAACATAATGGTTAAAGAGTTTATCCATAAAGCGAAGATACCAAGGCTAACAGCAAAAAGAGTATTTCCCCAATAAAGAGATAATTTAGGGCCCTTTAAGTCATAAAGTTTTCCAAAAAATGGTGCTAAGATCCCACCTAAAAGTGTTCCTGGCAGTAACACAAAACCGGCGATTGTAGTTGAGATGTGCTCTGCTTGAACAAGAAAATTAGGAATAACAAAGTTAGAAGCTAAATTTGAAAATTGATAGATGAAAAAAGGGATTAAGCCTAAAAGAACAGGAGCTTGTTTTAAGATTCGAATATCTAAAAAAGGCGTCTGCAATTTGAGACTTCTAAACACAAAGAAAATAAGAGCAAAGCCAAAAATGATTAAAGCCAACCAATTAAGGGAACCTGATTCAAGTCCGGAAATAAGGATTAAAAAGAAGGACAAAGCTATCGCTAATAAAAGAAAACTGATGAAATCAAAGGGACGTTTACTAGTTTTAGGTGAATTTTCCAAAGAAAAATAACTGATAATTAAAGCAATTACAGGAACTGGCAGTGTTAGTAAAAAAATCCATTGCCAAGAAAAATGGGCAATCATGAAACCGCCATAAGTAGGTCCAAAAGCAGGAGCTAAACTCATGATAAGTCCGCCAATTCCCATATAGGTTCCAATTTTGTTGATAGGAATGCGCTCAATAATAAGGTTAAACATCAAAGGCATAGCAATTCCCGTACCAGCCCCTTGCAGAGCTCTGCCAATAATCATCAAGCCAAAATGAGCAGAGATGATACATGTTACTGTACCTAGAAGAAAGAGCAAGACTGCTATTGTGAATTGTAGACGCTCTTTAACATTTTGTTGTAATGTGGCGCTCAGTGTCATAGAAATGGCGACCGCCAAGAGATAAACGGTTGTAATCCATTGCAGACTACTTAAAGGCAAATGGAAAATAGTCATTAATTTGGTGAAAGTCACATTCATGCTTGTTTCTGATAGAATACCAGAAAAACCAACCAAAGCAGTTGCTATGATAGAAAGCTGAATTTTACGAGAGACTTTATCTGTCTGTTGTGTACTAATCATGTTTTCTCCTCTTCTTACTTCTCATTATTGTAACACAAAAAAGAAGTACAACAAAGCTGATTTTTTAGAAATGAACCTTGTTAGACTTCTTTTAATTGAGATATTATTCTTAAAACACACGATAAACATATGGATTTTTGGGTTGCATTGTCTGTGAACTCTGAGAAATATGAAGAACAGGCAGAGTTTGTTTCAGGTTTTGATTGTATTCAATAGCAAGTTTTCCACTAACCGTAACCCAAGTGTTGTTTTGATAATGCGTTTGTCCACCTGTCGTTAACAAACCATAGACACCCGAATCAGCAATACAGTGAATGATGCCAAAGCGAAAGAGAAATTGACTGTTCTTATCTTTGGGATCATTGTAAATAAAGCCGACATATTCAATTTGACGGTTTTTGAATTCATCAGGAAAGAGGTAGATAATCTCCATCACTTCCATGTAATTTTGCGTTGTAATTTGCAGTTTTCCAGATCCTTTATATTTTTTTAAAGTTGCTCGCATCTCTTTTTGATAAGCTGATTTTGTGAAATAAAGACTAGTATCAGGTTTTAAGTATTGAACGCGAGTTCCATCTGAGCTAGTTCCTGAAGTAGTTGATCCTGCAGCCAATGGGAAATGATAGCCTTTGGCAGAGACGGTTGTTGAATCAAGCGGCACTGTTGGGACTAAAAGTCCAATAAAAACGGGGATAGCTAGAATAATAGGACTAAAAAATTTAGCGGCTTTTCCAGATAAGTGAGAGTGCATTTTTAACCTTTTCATCCAAATGGTTAACTGCACAAGGGCCAGAATAAAGGATAAAGCCATGGAAATATAAGCTAAGTAAGAATAGTGACTGTTAATATAGCGATCTAATTTCCCAGATAATTGTAAGTACATGCCCAATTCAAAGTAACCCGCTAAAATGAGAAAACGAATCATTGCATCACCCCCACAATCAAGCAATAAATGATAATGATAAGACTTGATGTGCCAACAAATTGCAGAATAAACTTCGTTTTAAAAGCATTTTTCATCATCATTAGATTTTTGATATCAACCATGGGTCCAATAAGAAGAAATGCAACAACGGGAGCCACACCAAAGGTCGCCAACAAAGAAGTTCCAATGAAAGCATCGGCTTCACTGCACAGCGAAAGGATAAAGGCTAGGAGCATCATGATTAAGATAGCCGTCAGTGGATTGTGACCAATAGAGGTCAAAATACGCGTTGGTACATAAATTTGCATGCTAGCAGCCACAAAACTCCCAAAGATAAGGTAACGTCCTGTGTCAAAAAGTTCGTCTACTGCATGAGCTAATGCATAAAAAATCTTTTGATACGTTTTTTTATGAGAATAATCGTGGAAATGACAAGGTTTGGCGCTTTCCTTGATGATATGTTCATCCACTATAAAGCCAAGTAAAATTCCTAGAGAAATAGCTACAATAACAGCTCCAAACAGCCTCAAAAAAACAAAACGCCAAGAATTACCGAAGGCTGAAAACGTCGCAAAAAGAACGATAGGATTGATAATAGGAGCTGTTGCTAAAAAAGGAATGGCAGTGTAGCTAGGTACCTTTTTTTCCAAAAAACGATTAACAATAGGGACAATCCCACATTCACAAGAAGGAAAGATGAAACCAACAAAAGTTCCAAAAAGAATACGGCCTATTTTATTTTTAGGAAGATATTTTTGAACAATATCAGGTGTCAGATAAACTTCAATAAAACCCGACAAAATAGCACCTAGCAGAATAAATGGCAGAGCTTCGATGATAATAGAAAGGAAGATTGCCAAGCATTGCAGAACACTGCTTGGTAAATGATTAAAAATCGCCATAAAATCTATTTCTTGACTTTCTTGTCAGCTTTCTTTTCTTTATCATTTGGGAATTCAACTTTTTCTAAGCCTTCAGGGAGTTTAGCAAAATTTTCCATCATTTTTTCTAATTCAT